>DATEJK010000001.1:0-10585 GCA_035278025.1 Terriglobales bacterium
AACCGCGCCTCGACTTCGAAGTAAACGTTGGCGGCACCTTCAATATTCTGGAGGCGGTACGCAGGAGCGGCCGCCGCCCCTTTCTGCTGTTCACTTCCACGAACAAGGTTTATGGTGAACTGAACTCCCACCGCCTGCTCGCCGGCAGCACTCGCTACGGCTACGCCGACATTCGCGGTATTGCCGAAAACCAGCCGCTCGACTTCCACTCTCCTTATGGCTGCTCCAAAGGCGCGGCCGACCAGTATGTTCACGACTACGCCCGCATCTACGGCATTCCCAGCGTGGTGTTTCGCATGTCCTGCATCGCCGGACCGCAGCAGTTCGGGAATGAGGACCAGGGCTGGGTAGCGCACTTCCTCTATTCCGCGCTGCAGGCCAGCCCCATTGTGGTTTACGGAGACGGCCGCCAGATTCGGGATGTGCTTTGCGTCGAAGACCTGCTGCGTGCCTTTGACGCCGTCCGGGTGAACCAGAAAAATACCGCCGGGCAGATCTACAACGTGGGCGGCGGGCCGGAGAACACCGTCTCCTTGCTGGAATTGATGGAGGAAATAAGGCAGCTTACCGGCCGCAAACTGGAGTATGAAACCTGTCCCATGCGGCCGGGCGACCAGTTGGTGTATGTGACCGATTTCGCCAAGCTGCGCCGCGATACCGGCTGGCAGCCGCAGATCAGCCTGCGCCAGACGCTGCAGCAGATGTATGCCTGGTGGAAGCGGAACCGCGAACTCTTTGCCGTCACCCCGGCGGAGGAGCGCGTGCCCGGCACGGCTCTGGAACAGGCCCCGGAGGTGGCAGCGTGAGATTTGCCCTGGTCAACCCCGATTGGGATTTCACCGGCTCCACCTACTTCGGTTGCCAGGAGCCGCACTATCCTTTGGAGCTGCTGTTCAGTTTTGACAAAATCCGCGCCGCCGGACACGAGCCCCTGCTGGTAGACGCGCAAGTCGAGAAACTCAGCCTGCAGGAAGTGAAGCTGCAGGTGGAGCGCTTCGAACCCGATTTTCTGGTCATTCCCACGGCTCCTTCGTACCTGTTCTGGCGCTGTCCGCAGCCGGAACTGCGGGTGCCTCGGCAGTGGTTCGCGGCCCTGGGGGAAAAATCGGTGCGCGTGGCTATCGGCCCTCATCCTTCGGCCACTCCCAGCGCCAGCCTGTGCAAATTGAATTGCGACGTGGCCATGCGCGGCGAACCGGACTATGCCCTGGCGGAGCTGGCGTCCAAGCCTTGGTCGCAGATTGATGGCTGCTGCTGGCGCGGCCACGACGGGGAACACATCAGCCCCAGTTTGGCTGTGGCTGACATGAAGGGGCTGGGTTCGCTCGATTTCAGCAACTACGCCGTGGAACAGCACGCCCACCGTCACCATGTGTTTCATGGCTCCGGGCGCGGCGCGGAACTGGAATTCGCCCGCGGCTGTCCCTGGACTTGCAGCTTCTGCAACAAAACTTTGTTTCGCAACAAATTCCGCGAGCGCGATGTGGAAGCCGTGCTGGCCGAAGTAGACCGCGTCCTGGCCCGCGGCGTGGACTACGTGTACTTCATTGACGAAATCTTCGGCGTGGGCAAGAACGTGCTCCGCCTGCTGGAAGGAATCGCCCAACGCAAGGTCAGCATCGGCCTGCAGACGCGCATTGATTTGTGGAACGAAGAAACTCTGGACCTGCTGGGGCGGGCGCGCTGCATCTCCCTGGAGTGCGGCATTGAGTCAATTACCGATGCCGGACGCGACGAACTGAATAAGAACTGCCGCATGTCCACTGAGCGCCTCACCGAATTGCTCATCTACGCGCGGCAGAGAATTCCCTGGGTGCAAGCCAACCTGATCCTTACCGAGCACGACAACCGCGACGAGATCCACAAATGGCAGCAGAAGCTGAAGGCGCATGACGTGTGGGTGAGCGAACCCGTGCCCATGTTCCCGTTTCCCGGCACTCCGCTCTACCAGCAGATGTTTGGCGCCCCCGACGATCAGGCCTGGGAGCGCGCGCATCGCTACTACACCTCGACCTTCAACCCCAAGGGCTATAGCGATATTCAGGAGCAGCGCCCGGCGGCGATCGAGGAACTGGAATGCGCGTCTTAGTTACCGCCGACACGGTGGGCGGGGTTTGGACCTACACACGCGAACTGGTAGCTGGCTTGGCCCGCCACGGCGTGCAGATCACCCTCATCAGTTTCGGCGAAATTCCCACCCCTCGCCAGAGCCTGTGGATGGAAGGTGTGCGCGGCCTGGATTACCGGCCCACCGCCTTTCGCCTGGAATGGATGCAGGGCGCGCAGCCGGACGTAGAACACTCCCTGCGATACATAGAAGCGGTGATCCGCGAAGTCCGCCCCGACCTGCTCCACTTCAATCAGTATTGTTACGGCAGCGTGAAAGCGGATATTCCGCGGGTGGTGGTGGCGCACAGCGACGTGGTGAGTTGGTGGATAGCAGTGCACGGGGAGGAGCCGCCGCTGAGCCCGTGGCTGCGCTGGTACCGCGAGGTGGTGAGCGATGGCCTGCGCTCAGCCACCACGGTGGTCGCGCCTTCCCGCTGGATGCTGAAGATGCTCTCCGAGCTATACGGGTGGCCGGAGCAAAGCTCGGTTATTTATAACGGCCGCAGCCCGCGTCTGTTCAATCCTCACATGACCAAGACCGAGGCTGTCCTGGGCGTGGGGCGCTTATGGGACTGCGGCAAGCAGGTTTCTCTGCTCACCCGCTATCCCCAGGCGGTGCCCGTGTGGATTGCCGGCTCGGAAAGCCACCCCGAAGAGGGCCTGCGCTGCCAATCGGAGTTGGCGGGCGAAGCTCAGGTTGAAATGAAGGGGATGCTGGGGGAAAAGCAGCTGCGCATGCTTTACACCCGCGCCGCTATGTACGCCGCCACCTCCCGTTACGAGCCTTTTGGGCTGGCTCCTCTGGAGGCGGCCCTGTCGCGCTGCGCTTTGCTGGCCAACGATATTCCCAGCTTTCATGAACTTTGGGGCGAGACCGCCCTCTACTTCCGCAGGAATGATGGCGCCGATCTGGCGGAAAAGATTGGCCGGCTGGCCGCCGATCCCGAATTGCGCCGCAGCTACGGGCTACGGGCTTACCGCCGCGCTCTGCAGCGCTTCACCGCCGAGCGCATGGTCAACGAATACCTGCAGCTTTACTACTCGTTGGCGGGAGTGGAGGCCCTGGCGGCGTGAGCCATCGTCTAAAGCTGCGCTTTTTCGCCCACTCCTGGGTTTCCGACTGGAACCACGGCAACGCCCATTTCCTGCGCGGCCTGGCGCGGGAATTGATCCGCCTGGGACACGAGGTGCGCTGCTACGAGCAATCTGGGGCGTGGTCCGTGGCCAATCTTCTACGCGAAGAGGGCGACGGCGCACGCGCCGCTATTGAGGAATTCTGGAGGGCGTTTCCCGAATTGGACGTGCGCTTCTACCAGACTGACGCCGGCTTCCCTAATTTTGCCCGCGAAGAACTGCGTGGCGCCGATGTTGTCATCGTGCACGAATGGACTGCGCCGGAGGTGGTAAATACCGTTGCCGCCCTGAAGCGGGAGTTGGGCTTCCGGGTGCTGTTCCACGATACCCACCATCGCGCCTACAGCAATCCCAAGGAGGTGCTGCGCCTGCCGCTCCGTGAGTTTGACGGGGTGCTGGCGTTTGGGGAAGCCATTCGCCGCATCTATTGCCACGCGTTTGGGATTCAGAGAGCTTGGACCTTTCACGAAGCCGCCGACCTCAGCAATTTCCATCCAATTGATGCGGACAAAACCACGGACGTGATCTGGGTAGGAAATTGGGGCGACGAGGAGCGCAGCCAGGAATTGCAGCAATTTCTGATCGAGCCGGCGGCAGCATTGCACGGCCGCCGAATCGCGGTGCACGGGGTTCGGTATCCCCAGGAAGGCCGCCGCAAGCTGGAATCAGCGGGCATCGAGTTCCGCGGGTACCTGCCCAACCTGCGTGCGCCGCGTGCCTATGCGGAGAGCGCCGTCACCGTGCATGTGCCCCGGCGGCAGTATGCCAACGGATTGAGTGGGGTGCCCACCATCCGTGTTTTTGAAGCCCTGGCCTGTGGCATTCCGCTGCTGTGCGCTCCCTGGACAGATACGGAAAACCTGTTTCGCCCCGGAGAAGACTACCTATGCGTGCCTGACGGCCGTGCCATGGCGGAGCAATTGCACCATTTCCTGTCCGATCCTGCCGCCCGGCGGCAAATGGCTGCCAATGGGCTGCGGACAATTCAGCAGCGGCACACCTGCGCCCATCGTGCCGGTCAACTTCAGGAGATTTGCGAGGAACTGGGAAAATGAGAATCTTCGCCTTCGGTTCCAGCCTGACCTCGTCTTACTGGAACGGAGCCGCCACTTATTACCGTGGCATCTACAAGAACTTGCACGCTTTAGGGCATGAGATTACGTTCGCCGAGCCCGACATCTACGATCGCCAGAAGAACCGCGATTCTGGGGAGATTGATTACGCAGAGGTCGTCGTCTACACCACGCCGCGCGACCTCGATCGCATGCTGGCTTGGGCCTGCGACGCTGACCTGGTCATCAAGCACAGCGGCGTAGGCGCGGACGACGAACTGCTGGAGCGCGAAGTTCTGCGCTGCCGCTGCTGCGGCACGCGGGCCGCCTTCTGGGATGTGGATGCGCCCGCAACGCTGGCGCGAGTCGAACAGAAGCCCGAGGACCCTTTCCTGGGGTTTATTCCGCAATACGACTACATCTTTACCTATGGCGGAGGGCCGCCGGTGGTGGCGCATTACCTGCATCTGGGCGCCAGGAACTGCCATCCCATCTACAACGCGCTGCAACCGGAGAGCCATCACCCCGTGCCGCCGGACCCCACTCTCAGCTGCGACCTGGTGTTTGTCGCTCACCGCCTGCCTGACCGCGAGCGGCGCGTCGAGCAATTTTTCCTGCGCGCGGCCGAATTGGCTCCGGAACTTTCATTCATTCTGGGCGGAGAAGGCTGGGCGGGCAAGGTTATGCCCCGGAACGTGCGCTGGATAGGGCATGTGGGAACTGGGGACCACAATCGCGTGAACTGTTCGGCGCGCATGGTCCTGAACCTTAATCGCGAATCCATGGCCAGCGTGGGATTTTCTCCACCTACGCGCGTTTTCGAAGCTGCGGGCGCGGGCGCCTGCGTGATTACGGACGTTTGGAGGGGTGTGGAGACATTCTTCGAGCCGGAGGAGGAAATCCTCCTGGCTTCTTCCGCGGAGGAAATCGTGCATCTCCTCAGAAGCTGGGAGAAGGAGCAGAGCGCGCACGTTGGTGCAGCCATGCGGGCCCGCGCTTTGCGAGATCACACTTATGCCTTGCGTGCTCGGGAAGTGGACGCCATCCTGAGCCCGGCTCGGGAGAGCCCGCGGCCTGAGCCGCGCACTACCATAGCTGCCTGAATGGGAGGAGCGAATTGAAGGTCGTCATTTTCGGTCTCTCGATCACGTCGGCCTGGGGTAATGGACACGCCACGACCTTTCGCTCCCTGGTGCGCGCTTTGCATGCCCGCGGCCACAAGGTTATCTTTTTCGAACGGGATATGGACTGGTACGCCTCCAACCGGGACCTGCCCGATCCGCCGTTCTGCGAAATGCGCTTATTCCAGAAATGGGATACAGTCCTGCCTCAGGCGCGAAAGGAAATAAACGACTGCGACGTGGCTATGGTGGGTTCGTATTTTCCCGATGGCATCCGCGCCATTGATGAGGTGCTGAACTCGCCCGCTCCGGTCAAGGCGTTTTACGACATAGATACTCCGGTAACGCTGGCACAACTGCGAAACTCCGGCGAAACCGACTACCTGCGCGGCAGCCAGATTTCCGGATTCAATTTATACTTCAGCTTCACCGGCGGCCCCATGCTGCGGGAGCTGGAAAGCCGGTTCGGAGCTCAGCGGGCGGTGCCGCTTTACTGTTCGGTAGACGAGCAGGAGTATCGGACATGGCCGGTGCACAAGCGCTACCAGTCGGACATGAGCTACATGGGCACGTATGCTCCTGACCGCCAGCCCAAGATCGAAGAGCTGTTCTGCGAACCAGCACGACGTCTGCCGCGGCAAAGATTTCTGCTCGCCGGGCCGCAATATCCCCGGCAGCTGCGCTGGCCGGCCAACGTGCGCCGCATCCGCCATCTGAACCCGCGCTGGCATGCGCCCTTCTACAGTTCATCCCGACTCACCCTGAATGTTACCCGCCGCGCCATGGTGCAGGCCGGTTACTCACCTTCGGTGCGCCTGTTCGAAGCGGCTGCTTGCGGCGCCACCCTGGTTTCCGATAACTGGCCCGGTCTGGATTCCTTCTTTGTACCGGGAAAAGAGATCCTGGTTCCTTCCGGCTCCGCCGACGTAATCGCATATCTGGCTGCGACCGAGGAAACCGAGCTGCGGCGCATCGGGCTCCGCGCCCAGGAACGGGTGCTGGCTGAACACACCGCCCAGCGGCGCGCCGAACAGTTCGAGCAGTATGTCAGCCGTTCCAATGCGCGTCCGCTTCCCGCCCTCAGGGAACCCGCGGTTGCGGTGTAGCACTCTCCGGCTTGGCTCACGCCAGCCTCAACCTCCTCGGCTAACTTCCGGAGCCACCGCCGCATCAATCCAAATGGGGGCTAACCCTTTCCTTTTTCTACCTGCAAGCCATTAGAAAATGTTGAGGAGGTGTATCCGGTGAGAGTTGCGATAGTCGCGCCACCTTTCATAAGCGTCCCGCCACGGCGTTACGGAGGGACGGAATTGTTCATCGCGCAACTGGCGGCAGGATTGCGAAACGCGGGAGTGGACGTGGTGGTTTATGCCAATGGCGAATCCACCCTGGACGCTGAGGTCCGCTGGCTTTTTCCCAAGTCACAGTGGCCCATCGAGGGCGAGCTTTATGACAGCCTGAAGGACCTGAACCACACTGCCTGGGCCATCAAGGATGCGTCTCGTACCTGCGATATCGTTCATATCAATAATGCCCCCGGCCTGATCTGCTCTCGTTTCGTCAATCGCGCTTTTGTGTACACCTTGCATCATCCGCACTTATCCGAGTTGAGTGATTTTTACAGCTACTTTCCCGAAGTCAACTACGTGACCATCAGCGATTTCCAGCGCCGCCAGGAAACCATGCTCCACCTGCAGACCATACATCACGGCCTGGATTTCTCTCAGTACCAGGTGGGCGGACCGAAACGGGAGTATGTGGCTTTTCTGGGGCGAATCGCTCCCATCAAGGGCCCTCATCTCGCCATTCAAGCGGCTAAGAAGGCGGGCATTCCGCTGAAGATCGCGGGGGAGGTTCAGCCTGTCTTCCGCAATTACTTTGAGAGGGAAATTCGGCCCCAATTGGACGGCAGGATGATCGAGTACATCGGTGAAGCTGATTTGGCGGCCAAAAACGAACTGCTAGGCGGCGCCTTGGCTATGCTTTTTCCCATTCAGTGGGATGAGCCTTTCGGTTTGGTCATGCTGGAAGCCATGGCCTGCGGTACGCCGGTGCTGGCACTGCCCGGAGGTTCGGTGGCGGAGGTGATCGAGAACGGCGTAAATGGCTTCATTTGCCGCTCGGTAGAGGAAATGGCGGCGCGGGTGCGGGAAATTGGTCAGGTCATTCCTCCGGCGCTGGTGCGCCAGCATGTGCAGGACCGGTTTTCCCTCGAGCACATGGCCGGCCGTTACGCTAAGCTGTACCAGAGCATCTTGACGGCCAGCCCGGCCTCGAACATTTCAGCTCTCATTGAGGAGCAACGTGCGGTGGCATGAGCGCGCGAATCTCGATTCCGCAAGCGGAGTTGGTAGAAATTCCCTCGCCCTATGTCGAGCCGCGGGTGAAGTTTCAGACCCTGGAGCCGCGCAAGGTCAACAACCTCACCCTGATTGAGGGCAAAACCTTCCTTTCCACCACGGTGGCGGGCGATATCACCCCCGCGGGCGCCCCTGACGTCGGATTCTTTCACGATGACACCCGTTTTCTCAGCTACCTGGAGCTGAAGGTGGGCGGGCAACGCGCAGTGGTTTTGTCGTCCAGCACGGAAAGCACTTTCGTTTCGCAAATTGAACTGACTACCGGCAACATCACCCTGCGTGATTCCTTCGACCTGCCGGAAAACACCATTCACATCCGCCGCGAGCAGTTGCTGGGCAGCGATCTTCTTTTTGACCGCTTCACCTTTGAGAACTTCAACCTTGGGCCGGTGGAGATGTTCATCGAGCTCTCCTTCGAAGCCGACTTCGTGGACGTTTTCCAGGTGCGGGGCTGTCCGCGTGCCGCACACGGGCAGTACTACCGCCCCGTCGTGGAGCACGATCATCTTTCTTTCTACTACCGGGGGCTGGACGGAATTCTGCGTCAAACCATGATCGCCATGCGCCCGGCTCCGGCACACCTGGGAGAGCGCAGCGCCTGCTGGGATTTAAAACTGCCTCCCTTGGAGCGGTTCCAGATGGAGATAACCGTTACTCCCCTCGTGGAGGGCAAGCAGACGGCGGCACACCACTATGAATTTGGCGCCAACCTGCGGCGCCGGCGGGAGAAATTTGCCGAATGGCAGAGCCTCTCCACCATTTTCAGCAGCAGCCACGGCGTGTTTGACGCCGCCCTGCAGACCGCCATCGGCGACTTCCACGCCCTGCAGATTCCGGATGGCAACCAGTGCACCATCGGCGCCGGCATTCCCTGGTTCGCCACCATTTTTGGGCGTGACTCCATCATCGCCTCCTACCAGGCGCTGTCTCTCAATCCGCAGCTCGCAATTGACACTTTGCGGGTGCTCGCCCGCTATCAGGGCACCGAGTACAACGATTGGCGCGACGAGGAGCCGGGCAAAATCCTGCACGAGCTCCGCACCGGCGAGATGACGCGCAGCGGCGAAATGCCCTTCGGCCCCTATTACGGCTCGGTGGATGCGACCCCGCTGTTTCTCATCCTGCTCAGCGAAACCTACAATTGGACCGCCGACGATGAACTGATGCGCGAGCTGCTGCCCGCCGCCTACCGCGCCCTGGACTGGATTGACCGCTACGGCGACCTCGATGGCGATGGCTTTGTGGAATTTCTGCGGCGTTCGTCCAAGGGACTGGTCAACCAGGGATGGAAGGATTCCTGGGACGCCAATATGCGTCCCGATGGGACGGTGGCGCGGCCGCCGCTGGCCCTGGTCGAGGTGCAGGGCTACGTTTATGAAGCCAAGTACCGTATGGCCTCGCTGCTGCGCGCCTTGGGCGATACCGGGCGAGCCGATCGCCTGCGCAAGGAAGCCGCCGAGCTCGCCAAGCGTCTGGAAAAGGCGTTCTGGATGCCGGATGCGGGTTACTATGCAATGGCTCTCGACGAGAAGAAGCGGCCGCTCTCAGTCATCTCCTCCAATGCCGGGCAGTTGCTGTTCACTCGCGTCCTGACGCGGGAGCGCGCCCGGGCCCTGGTCAACCGGATTATGCATGAAGACATGTTCACTGGCTGGGGCTGGCGTACGCTGGCCAGCTCGGAGCGCGTGTTCAACCCGCTCAGCTATCACCGGGGCTCGGTGTGGCCGCATGACAACTCGCTGATCGCCCACGGTATGGCGTTGAACGAATTTCGCCGCCCGGTGCTGCGGCTGCTGACGGCGATGTTCCAGGCCGCGCTCAACTTCCGCGATTACCGCCTGCCCGAACTGTTCTGCGGCGTGCAGCGGCGGGAAAACGACGAACCAGTGCACTACCCGGTCTCGTGCTCGCCCCAGGCCTGGGCCTCGGGCGCGCTATTGCTGATCCTTTCTTCGGTGCTGGGGATTCGTCCCAGCGCCCAGCGCAAGGAACTGAACATCATCAACCCCGAACTGCCCGATTGGCTCGACCACCTGCATATCCGCAACTTGCGCGTGGGCAAGAGCCGCGTGGGTCTGGACTTCAGCCGCCGCCGCGATCGCACCTTCTGCAACGTGGTAGATATCGGCGGTGACAAGCTGCTGGTGAATGTGGCCTTCAAGAAGTAGCTGTTGGGCGGGCGGAGCCTGTGAGCTGACCGGCAGGCTGGATGGATAGCAGTTAGCATTTAGCACTTGGCATTCAGCCATCCCCGGTTGTTGCCGGTTCGGAACTATCAAGCAAGGTTCAGGGGCTAAATGCTAATTGCTAAGTGCAAATTGCTTGTTGCGTGGGCTTGCAATTACTCTAGGGAATTCAACCCCCGCTCAGGAGGCGAGCATGGCTGACGTCAAGATTACGGTACGCAGGAACGGTCCTTTTCGCGTGGAGGCCGCCCCAGGCAGCCTTGAAATTGTGGATGCCGACGGCAACCCCTACGATCTTTCCGCAAAAATGAAGGAAGGCAAGCTGGCCTTCTCTCTTTGCCGCTGTGGCGGTTCCGTGAACAAGCCGTTCTGCGACGGTACTCACTCGAAGATAGGCTTCCAGGCCGCCGAAGCCGCGGTCAAAGCGTCCGACCAGGCGCAAAGCGGCACTACGGCGCAGAGCGGCCTGCCTCCGGAAGCGGACGCATCACGGCTGAAAGTGTAGGAGCCGGAGTCAGGAGCCGGTAGTCGGGAGCCAGCGGACGCTGCAGCCTTGTGACGCATCAGGGCGCGTCTGATCGAAATGGAAACTCGAGATTGTGAAACCTTGAGACCCGGGAAAC
>DATEJK010000002.1:0-2673 GCA_035278025.1 Terriglobales bacterium
TCGCACTGCCAGTTCGGCGGTTTCAGAAGCTAATATGTTGAGCTCTTAATTGGAGTTGTGATTTTGTTTGCCCGGGGAGACGGGTTGCCCTGGCCGAGGCTGCAAACCGTTGCACATATTCGGGTTCAATGTTCGCTGTGCCAAGCCTGGGTGGCTGGGCCGTTGACCGCAGAAATCAGCGGCGGCGCAAGGTCCTGGCGCTCAGAACCAGCCGATAGATGAACAGCTTGGGAAGCTCCTTAAGAACCAGGGCTCGCCACTCCCGGTCGCGCCACCGGGCGCTGCGGCCCACTTCCCCGGGTTCTGGTGCGGCAATAAACGACACCTGCAAGCGGGCCGGAAGTATAGCCCGGCAGCACGCCCGCACCCGGCGCAGATGCGGGCCGCTGCTGACCACGAGCACGGAGCCGAGTTGCGGTCGCGCTTCCAGCCAGCACGCCAGGGCCTGGATCTCGCTGAGAGTGCCAAAGCGTCCGCGCGGTACCAGTTCCACCCCGGTATTTCCGTCTTGAAAGGTCACGAAGTAATGCCGCAAATGCGGCTCGGTCGTGCTTGCAATGCGCACCAGGTCAATATCCGCCGGAAGCGACAGCTGGGCAAACTTGCGGATTTCGAAGCGCCCCACGCTCATCAGCAGGGCGCCGGCAAGGCCCTGGCGGAACAGCTCCAGGGCGTAAAGCTTGCGGTTTTGGCGGCCGGCCAGCACAAAGATCAGATCGCCCTGGGCAGGGCCATCGGCGGGCGATAGCCAGCTGTACAAGCGCTCATGCAATCGCATCCTCATGCCGGTTCTACCGTTAGATTAGGTCGCAAGGTAAGCAGTTCCCAATCGTACGCGCCGCCAGGCAGTTATATTATTAGCCGGTATGGCTCATCTGGGGAGGCGGCCCGTCGTCTTGCCAACTTGGGTTAGGGCCAAGAATCCGCTCCTAGCCGAGGCCCTGCCATGACTACGCCCGGCGCGGCCTCTTCTCGCGACAGCGTTCTCGCGGCAGCCACCTCCGGCGGCAGGGCGCTGCACTCGGCGACCGCGGCCCTGGTCGCGGTCAATCTCCTGATTTTTCTGCTCATGGCGGCGAGCGGCCACCACCTCCTCAGGTTCAATGGCGGGCTGGTCCTGGGTTGGGGAGGCAATTATGGACCGCTGACCATGGGCGGGCAGTGGTGGCGCCTGATCAGTTCCATGTTCGTCCATATTGGACTGATGCACCTGCTCATCAACATGTGGTGCCTCTACGAGCTGGGATTGATGACCGAGAGCATCTGGGGGCGGTGGTCCATGCTCCTGGCTTACGGCCTCACGGGCATTGCCGCGGGGATCGCTTCCCTGGCGCGAAACCCCACCATCATCAGCGCCGGCGCCTCGGGAGCCATCTTCGGACTGGCCGGGGTGCTGATCGCTACGCTTTTGCTGGGTAAACTGCTCGTGCCGCGCCGCGAACTATGGATTGGGTTGGCCAGCCTGCTTGCCTTTTCGGCTTATAACCTCACCTATGGCTTCCTTAAGGGCGGAATTGATAATGGAGCCCATCTGGGCGGTCTGATTTTCGGACTTTTGATTGGAATCGCTGTGGGCCCGCCTGCCGTTCACCCGAAAAAGCGGTACCTCCGGGAGGGGCTGGTATATGGTGTTGGGTTCCTGGTGCTGCTTGCGGGCTATGCCGCAGTCCATAAGGCTCGCGGGGCGATAGTTGACATCGAGGCCGCACGCGAGGCCGTGGGGAGTGGGGACCCGGACACGGCGATCCGCCGATTGAACGCGCTGCACTCCTTAAATAACAATGCTTCCGCCCTCTCCCTGCTGGCCGCCGCCTATGCCGCCAAGAAGCAATTTGAGCCAGCCGAGAAATGCTATCGTCGCGCCCTGCAACTGGACCCAAGAAACTTCGCGGCACGCAGCGGGCTGGGCGCGCTCCTGGCCAGCACCGGGCGCCTGCCGGAGGCAACCAAGGAACTGCAGAAGGCGGCCCGGCTCGATCCCGGCGTGGAGGGAATCTGGCTGCAGCTGGGAGCAGTGCTGCAAAAGCTGGACCGGCATGCCGAAGCCATCAGCGCGTTTCAGAATGCGTTGGCCTTGAATGCCGGCTCTCTGCCGGCCGAGTTCGCCTTGGGAATTTCAGAGATGAATCTGCGCCAGTATGACGCCGCGATTGCCGCCTTCCAGAAGGCCACGCAGCTGGCCCCCGATAACTATGACGCCCAAATCTGGCTGGCCAACGCCTACCAGGCAGCAGGACGGGCGAACGAGGCCGCCGCCGCGTATGTGAGGGCGGCACGGCTGCGGCCGCGACGCTTGGTTCGGCCACAGTCTCCTCTTGTCCATTAGAGCCGCTCGGGCAGGCAGCTGAGGAGTCTTCATTTGCTGTGTCTCCTTCGGCGTTCTCATTTATCAATCTCGAGAGAGCGGTTAAGGTAACGACGGTCCGAAACCGGTCGGAATGGTTTGCGATGCACGGGCCGCTCACGCGGGACCGGTGGTACATCGTCCTCCAGAGGCTCGAACACACTTTGGCGTTGGCGACCGATGTCCCGCTTAGCATGCTCCTTGGGACCAACAGCGATCTTGAATCGCTCCGATCCAACCACTTCGCCGAACTCATTCCGCAGGGTAATTTCCGCTGGCATCACTCCCACGAAGTGGTCAGGCAGTGGCCGGAAAGACACTCCCATGAG
>DATEJK010000003.1:0-6661 GCA_035278025.1 Terriglobales bacterium
GCTGATCCACCAGCCGCTCATGCCCGCAAGTAATTGCGGCGAGGTGGCGATAACCACATCCGGGCGCCCGATGAATGTTCCTGTAGCGCACGCCGACAGGCAAAACGAGCTGTAGTTAAGCATGCGCTCGTGCGGTTTTCGGTTGGGCCGAGGAATCAGCCAGGTTCGAACCAGGTTAATTCCGTCCACCTGCTCGCGGCACACCAGCCGTCGGAATTGCGCCCTGTACTCCGCCCGTAACACGCCCGTTGGATGATTGGGGAATCCGGTCAGCACCGTCACATCGTGTCCCGCGGCGGCCCAGTAACGGGCCAGCTCGGAAACCCGCGCCGCCGGCGCCCCCATTTCCGGCGGAAAATACTGCGATATGTACAGTATTTTCAATCTTCGCCTCAGTAGTAGAGAAGCTTGAACGCGCTTTTGTACGCCAAAGCTGCGTTCCGATTTAAGAACTTCCTGCCGTATGAGCTCCACTTTTCCGCATAGCCCGCAAACACCTCGTCCGCCGTAAGCCTGTGAAGCACCCCCAGCTGGGCGATGTGCAGCCGATGGTAGAACGGGCTGGCCAGCATTTTCAGTCTCGTTCCGGCTAGCTCATACAACGACCAGAAGCCCACATCATATTTGTCCAGATTGCGCTTCAGCGTTTTCACCGCCGCGGCAAACATTTGCCGGGCATCCTCATCCGCGGTCGCGAGCCAGTACTCGTATATGCCCCACGACGCCCACATGAAGCCGTTGAGAATATGCGTGGGAGGCGAAACGATGTACTCCTCCAGCCAGACGTCCCCGCGTTCATCAATGTGAAGCATGCCCCCTTCCCGCGTTTCCTTTTTGAAAGCCGTAAAGGCGCCCGCTGCCGCTTCCATGTACTTGCCATCGCGGGTTTCGCTGAAGGCGCGAACCAGAACTGAAATTCCCTGCCCTTGGGCCAACGCTGACTGCCACGGAGCGCGGAGTGTGGTCCGGTACTCCCAGTCGAAGTGGTGGTTCCATACGCGCAGGCCCGCCCGGTTCGTCTCCAGGTTCGCTACCAGCCAATCTGCCACGGCAAGAAACTTCTGCCGGCGTTTCTCCTCCCCGGTTCGACAAAAAGCATTGAAGTTGCCCAGGCCGAACTGGGCGATTGCTATGGGGTTGTACTGGCGTCCCAGCCGGCCCTGGTAATCGAGCAGTGGAATTCCCTGCTCGTCGTAGGGACCGGCATAGTCCGCCTTCTGCAGAAATGGCTGGTAATACTCCCCCAGCCGATGCGGCGAGCAGCGAGGATTCATCTCCGCGGAATCGTGCCAGAACGTGAGGTGACTGTTACGCCGCCCCAAGTATGCGGGAAATATCCTCCGGTAATAATTCAGTCGCCGCGCTAATTGCATAGGTGTAAGCCTGCTCGGCTAGCTGGAGGCTGCGATCTGCTGCCGCTGCTCCGCTCTTTCAGGAGCCATGTACCGCCCCCAATCGAGCGCTACCGGTTCGCCCGAACGCGCGCTCTTGATCGCGGCAAAAGTGGCCAGGCTGGTGGTAGCTATTTCGGCGATGCTGATAGGGCCGGGCTGATGATTGACAATGGCTTCACAAAATGCACGCCATCCGTTGCGGTGTCCTTTATCTTGCCGCAGCAGGGAACGGTGAAACTTCACACGGCCACTCTGCCGCAACTCCAGGCGGCGAAAATCGTCGAGCACGGCCGCTCTCCCCCCGGTGAATACCTCGAAGCGCTCCTTGGCCAGGGATTTATCGCCATTGGCTGAATAAAGCACGCTTCCAATGCAGCCATTCGAGAACTGCAGAGTGGCCGCCACATTATCGTCGGAATACTTGGCCCCGTTCGGCAGAACCTGCGACCACACCTTCACCGGCAGCGCCCCGGCTATATAGGTCATGAAATCTACGAAATGGCACACCTCGCCAATGGTTCGTCCCCCGCCCCGCTCCGGGTCCTGTATCCAATGCTGGCGCGGAATGAGCCCTGCATTTACCCGGTAGCACATCATCATCGGCTCGCTGGATCCTGCAAGGAACTCCTTCAAGGCCCGCGCCATGGGCGAAAAACGACGGTTGTAACCGGCCGTGAGCAATCGGGACGGTGCCTTTTGCCAGGTTGCAAGAATTCCGATCAGCTCTTCTTCCGATAGGCAAAGCGGCTTTTCACAGAACACGTGCTTGCCTGCGCGCAGCGCCCCGATCACCTGGCGCGCATGCAGGTGGTGAGGGGTAGCGATGACCACCGCATCAATGTTGTCGTCCGCAAGCACTTGCGCTTCGCTGCTGGTGGCATAGGCGAACCCGAACTTGCGCGCGCTGTTCTGCGCTGTAACCCCCGAGCGGCTGCAGATGGCCACCAGTTGCGCCCGTTCACTCCCTTTAATTGCGGGCAGCAGAATGCGGTTGGCAAAACTCCCCGCGCCCAGCACGCCCACCCTTACCGTTGCAGGCTCGTTGCCCGCCGCCGGCAGGCGGGCTGTGCCCAGTTCCACCTTCGGCTGCAGCTGGGAGTCACCGGGATAGGTCAGCACCACCCCCAGGTAGGATTGCCCGCTGCGGCCGCCGATCAGCTCGTAAGCGCGCACGCCATCGCCTATGGGGAAGCGATGAGTAATCAGCGCCTGTACGTCCAGCTTGCCGTCCGCCAGCAGCTTCAGGAATGCTTCCATGTTGCGCGTCTGCGTCCAGGGGACGTAACCAACCGGATAGCTCAATCCCTTCTCCTCGTATTCCGGATCGTAGCGCCCCGGACCGTAAGAGCGGGAGATGCGAAAGTCGAGTTCCTTCTCGTAATACAGCTTGCGGGGAATGGTCAGTCCCACGGCGCCCACCGCCACCACCACGGCGCGATCGCGGGTCAGTTCGCCGGCCAGCTGCACCGGTTCGTTGCTCGCCGTATCAGCGGTGATGACCACCGCGTCCACCCCGGGGCCGCACGCCGCCGCGCACAGGCTCTTGAAGTCGGCGGTGGACGTGGCGCTGAGTTCCGCGCCCAGTTGCTGCGCCAGCGCAGCCCGGCTGCGGTCGGGATCGAAAGCCAGAACCCGGCACCCGGCGGCGTGCAGGAGCTGCACCGTAAGCTGGCCGACTGTGCCCAGGCCCAGAACCGCAACCGCATCCCCCAGCTTGACGTCGGCAGTTCGAATCCCGTGCAGAGCGATGGCCCCAAGCGTGGTAAACGCCGCCTCCTCAAAGCTGACTTCCGCCCCCGCCGGGCCATGGCGCCGGGCAGGAATCTTGGCCACCAGCAGTTGCGGCACGCAGACCGCCTCGGCATGGCAGGCGTGGCCATAGCCGGCGCAGGCCACGCGCTCGCCGGGGCGGATGTCGCTTACTCCCTCGCCCACCTCCAGAACCACGCCCGCGCTGCTATAGCCAAGCGGAGCGGGCTCGTTGAGGCGGCTCTGCACCGCATCCAGGGCTGAGCCCACGCCTTCGCGGCGGGCCTTGTCCATCACCTGCCGCACCAGGTCCGGCCGCGCGGCCGCCTTCTGCAGCAGGTTTTTGCCGCCGAATTCCGCCAGCTTCCGCTCTGTGCCCGCGGAAAGCACCGAAGCCCGGTTACGAACCAGAACTGAGCCCGGAGCCAGTTGCGGCGGCGGAACATCGGCCAGCGAAACCTCTCCCGTGCGCACCGATTGAAGAAGCTGCTTCATAAAGGATAGGTACTCCCGCCGCGGATCCCGCTTATCGCTTGTTGGCGCGAAACATCAGCAATGAACCTACAAAAGCATTGCTCGGGAACCAGCGGGACACCCTGTTTCCAAAACACACGAACACTTCTGTGCTGAAACCATGTGCCTGCAACAATTCGCTGAATTCGCGCACCGAATACTCGTGCTTAGAAATGGACAGATACTCTGGCCAGGCGTGTCCGAACCAACTGCTGCCCGTGTGTACCGCCTTTAAAATCCTGCGGGTGATGGACCGCGCACTGGGCACGGAAACTAGCAGCACGCCTGAGGAGCGCAGCACTCGCCTTAGTTCCTCCAGGCAGGCACTGGGATCATGCAGATATTCCAGGACGCTTGAACACAGAACACCGTCAAAGAAATTCGAAGGGAATGGCAGCTCGTTAATACCTGGCACCCGCCTGTAGGTAACCGGCGCCGAACCGGTGCCCCTGCTTGTAAGCCCTTCCGCAACAGACAACATTGCCGGCGCAGCGTCCACCGCTTCCACCTGGCACCCCTGCCCGGCGAGCCAGCGGGCCAGAGTGCCGGTTCCACAGCCTGCATCCAGCCAGATCGTCCCCTTCAGATTAACTTCTCTGAGAGACTCGGCCACGATCGCCTGGCGGGAAGCAAAAGACGATTTCCGGTACTTCTGCTCCCAGTTGCCGGCTAGCGCCTCGTGGAAGCTTACCGCTTCCTGCACAAGCTCCGAAGCGGGCTTTTCAACCGAAGGAACTGCGGAATTGGCCATGTTCAACTCGCAACGTTCAGCTCGCCACTTCTGACGCGCATGGCATATTCACATCAACATTGGTGGCGCACCACTGATTGAGCACGTACAGCGCCCAGGGACGCGACCATGACGTGCGGCGCTCACGAAATGAATCCCATACTCGGCGCACCGCCTGGCCGTCTATGTAGCCGCCCAACGGTCCATCGTCCCATCCCCAGAATTGCCGCTCCACCTGATCATGCAACTCGTCCCGCAGCCAATGCTCAAAGGGCAGGGTAAAGCCTCTCTTAGTCCGGTGAACCACCTCTGGCGGTAACAGGTCTTTCACGGCATTCACCAGGAGATGCTTGGCACGTCCGCGCTGCATTTTCAGGCTGGCTGGCAAAGCGAAAAGGAATTCCACCAGCTTGTGGTCCAGCAGCGGCACCCGGATTTCCAGCCCGTGCGCCATGCTCATGCAGTCCGTGTCACGCAACAGGGTGTTGAGCATGTAATTACGTAACTCGAGGTATGAAACCCGGTTCACCTCATCAAACCCGCCCGCGTGCGCCAGGCTGGCGCGAAGCGGTTGCGCCGCCCGCTCCAGTAATTCATGAGTGCCACGCTTCAGCATCCCCCGCTGCTGCTCCGGAATGAACAACATCCTGGCCACCGCGTAGGAGGACAGAGAGGCAGCGCCGTTCCCCCCGAACAGAGTGTGCAGTTTGCGAACCTTGTCGCTGGAATCCCACAGTTTCAAGCCGCCGCTGAGCGCGTTTGCGAAGTGTCGCGGAACCGTCCTTCGCCATCTTTCCATTCGCGGTACGGACCGGAAAGTCTCGTAGCCGGCAAATACTTCGTCGCCGCCCAGCCCGCTGAGGGCCACCTTAAAGCCAGCCCTTCTGGCTTCCCGCGAGACCATGAATGTATTAATGCCGTCAATGCTGGGCTGGTCCATGGCTCGGAGCGCCCGCGGAATAGCCTCGATCACGCTGGATTGGGAGACCACAATTTCGCGGTGATCGGTGTGAAACTTCTCCGCCACCATGCGCGAGAAATTGGCTTCCGTGTAGTCCTGTTCCTTGAACACTAGGGAGAAGGTGCCCACCTGCGGCGTTCCCAGCCGGTGAAGCACCGCTACGATGGCGCTGGAATCAATTCCCCCGGAGAGAAATACGCCCACCGGCACATCGCTGATGCAACGTAGGGAGACCGACTCTTCCAGCAACTCAGCCATCCTCCGCTCAACCTGCGCAGGTTCGGCGCTTGCCGGCCGGGCGGCTGGGTCAAGCTCCCAGTACCTGATCTTCTCCACTCCGTTTGCCCGCCACAACAGGCAATGCCCGGGTGCCAGAGCCGTTATCCCCTGGATAATCGTATCCGGCTCGCAGATGGAGCCGAAACTGAGGTACTGCGCCAGCGCGATTTCGTTGAACTGACGAGGCACACGCCCGCTGGCCAGGATAGCGCGCACCTCCGACCCGAACACGATCCCGCCATCGGTCAGGGCGTAGTAAAGCGGCTTGATTCCCAGGCGGTCACGCGCCAGAAACAGCTGCTGCTGTCCGGCGTCCCAAATGGCGAACGCGAACATTCCCCGGAACTGTTGCGGGCAGGCGGTGCCCCAGCGGCCGTAAGCCTTGAGAATGACTTCGGTGTCGCAATGGCTGCGGAACCTTGCGCCCTCGCCTTCCAGGCGCCGGCGTATCTCGCCGAAGTTATAGACCTCGCCGTTGTACACGATCCAGTTGCCGGTCTCGCGATCGTGCATGGGCTGATGGCCCGCCGGCGAGAGGTCCAGGATGGCCAGCCGGCGATTGGCCAGGCCCACCTGCAGTTTGCCGGCCGAAACAATCTGCAGCCCGCAATCGTCGGGGCCGCGGTGGGCGATGGCCCGCGAGGCGCTGGCCAGCGCTTCCATGCCCACAGAACCGGTGCTGTCAACGAAACCTGCGATGCCGCACATCTAGCGCCACCCCGTCCTGCCCCGCCCCTCAACTGGGCGGAGCCGTCCCCTCTTGCGCGAAACCAGCGGCGGCACCCGATCGCCCACAGCTAGAGAGCTTCCCGCGTTCAGAATTCTGAAAACTTGGCTGGAATTGAAACGCATTCTAATGGACAAGCGCGCACCGGGCAATCAACTAATCAGTTTATTTTTTTCGTAGCCGCGCTGTTCCAGCAGTGGAGCCGGATTCCTCATTGGCTGGATTGCGGCTTCCACGCGGCGCAACTTGTTTTGCTCCTGCTCCCATTGCTTCACCACCACAAATTGCTGAAAAATCGCGTGCATCAC
>DATEJK010000004.1:0-45239 GCA_035278025.1 Terriglobales bacterium
TGGCGAAGTTCAAAGCAACACGCGCGTTCTGGCTGATTGCGCTTGCGCTGGCATTTTTGCTGGTCTGGTATTTGTGGGGTCCGGCAGGCACGCCGCCGGGTCAACCGCCGCTTACCTCCCTTTCCCAGGAAAACTTCGAGCAGTTAGCCCGCGATTTCAATAGCGCGTCGGGAGGCCCCCGCCTGGTGCTGCTATTGTCGCCGACCTGACCCGTCTGCCTGCGGGGGGCATCCGCGGTCGAGAAACTGCTGGCGCAAGAACCTTCGCTTCCGGTACGTGTCTTCGTAGTCTGGGAGCCGATACTTCCCACCGATTGGATGCGGCCCGGCGGCAGGGTACAAGCCCGCCTCTCCGATGTTCGTGCGGTTCAATTCTGGGACAAAGGGCACCTGGTGGCAAAAGAACTCAGCCGCCAGCTCAATTCTCAACCCAACGGCTATCACCCCAGGGACGTATTGTGGGACTTTGCCGCGCTCTATGGGAAAGACGCAAGCTGGGGCCAAACCCCGCCTGCTTTTACTGGTGGACCGGTGGTGTCGGCTACGCCTGCCCTCGCCAAGAAGCTGGCCGCCTACTCAGGTAGCAGTGTGGGAGGTTGAATATGGAGTGCTGCGGTTCCAAGGAGTGCGGCTCTCGCGACCTCATTGGACAGAAAGCGGCATTGTTTTTCTGGTGCCTGCCCATCGGCCTTGTCATCGCGGGAAGCGTCTGGCGGCCGGGCAGAGTGTGGCTGTGGGCGCCGGCTTTTCTCATAGCGGGTGTGGGATGCCTGGTGAACGCGGCCCGCTGCGGGCGAATCCACTGCTATCTCACCGGGCCTCTGTACTTGGGGGCAGCCGTTTTCATTATTCTTTCGGCCTTAGCTATTGTGCGATTACATCCAGGTTGGTTTTTGCTCATCATTGTTGCCGCAACATGCTTCGCCGAATGTGCGGAGATTCCGCTCGGCAAGTACCGGACGCGAGTCTAGGCCTGTGAGCCGTTCGAGCGTCTAAGATGCTGCGGGCAGCGTCTCCACCAAGGCCGCTCCCGCCGGCGCGAGTGCCACTAGAGACGCAGCTTATTACGCCTCTTTCCTCCAGCGCGCAAATTTAAGGCCGCCGAGGCGGCGCGCGCTCCCGGCATCCACTCCCTTGCCCATCACCAGCACCTGAAAGCTCTCGCCCATGCCCGCGGGGGTGACCAGGTGCTTGAGCTGCAGCGCGACTTTGGCGCTCTCCTGCGGCAGCGCGGTATCTTCAAACGCAACCGCGAACTGATTGGCCTCGCCAATACCCATAAGAAATTGGGCTTGCGTGAGCAGCGCCAGCATGTTCATCCCCCTTTCTGCAGCCGCCGCCTGCAAGGCGGTGAAGTTCACATGGGCGGTGATGTCCTGCTCGCCGGGAGCGTCGTAGGGAGTGGCGCTGATGGCATGGCGGCGAAAGGCTGTCACCGTTCCGCGATGCCGGCCAGCCAACTGCTCCTCGCGCGTATAACCATAATCAATGACGATCACGAACCCTTTGCTCAGCCGTTGCGCGATATCCAGCATGTACTGCCGGGCCACCAGTGTCGCTTCCACCCGCTCGCCGGCTTCAGGATGGACGCTGTAGCGGTCCAGAAACTCCAGCGTGGCCGCCGCCGGCGGCACAAAGCCCTCCGCAAATCTGCCCTCGGCGCAGCCCACGCGCAGTTCACCGCGGTCGGAGACAACCTCGACCGGCAAGGCGTCAAAAAATTCGTTGGCGAAAACGATCGCGGGCGCGGGGAATTGCCGGGGCAATTCCTCGAGGCAGGCATAGATCTCTGCTTTGCCGGCTTCTATTCGCCGGGCAAGAGTTCCCGCCATGCGCTCTCGCAGCGCGGGCGAAGCCTCGACCAGTCCGTAGCGCAAGGCGCGGAAGAACTCGGGAAATTTCTTTTCTGACCAGTCCAGCACATCCTGGGCGAACAGGCCGCGGCCGGGGCCCAGTTCCAATAGCTGCAGCGATGGCGGTGAATTCAGCACCCGCCATATCTCTTCGAACTGTCGCGCCAGCAGGCGGCCAAAGACGGCATGCACATCGCTGGAGGTATAGAAGTCGCCGGCTTTCCCGAACTGCTCCGTATGCGCCGCGTAGTAACCCAGTTCTGGATCGTAGAGGCAAATCTCCATGTAGCGGGAGAAGGGAATCGGGCCCTGGCGGCGGATTTCCTCCTCGATTTTCTGGCGCAGGCTCACAGGCCTTCCCGCTGTCGCTGGGCCCGGTCCTGAGGTGTGCGGGTGAACATCTCGATGATGTAGTCGTGCAGGCAGGCGTAGAGCTGGCGCTGGAAGCCCCACTCGAATTGTGCGTGGTCGAGGTCGCGCGGGTGCAGGTCGAAGTAGTAGGTGTGCACGGGGACGGGAGGGTCCTTGAAGTTGATGATGACCTCCACCGCTTCCCCTTTGGCGCGGGCAGCGAAGCTTACCAGCGGGTGTTCGTAAAGGCGCAGTTGCTGCAAAACTCGTTGCAGGCGCAGGTTGGCGGAATCGGGCACGGAAAGATTGTAGAGGATTTGAAAACTCAGGTCTTTGCCGCCGCGCTGTTCTACGCGTGCGTTACCATTGCCGGGCCACTACGGCAACAATGCGCGCCAGGGAGTCCACATCGCGCGCATCCACTACTTCACCGGGAGAATGGGAGTAGCGCAGCGGCCAGCCCAGAGCCACATCGGTGGAACCGTAGCGTACGAAGGCAGCGCCGTCGTTGCCGCCGCCGGTCACACCGTACTGCGCGGGAATACCCTGGGCGCGTGCCAGGGCCAGAAGTTTGTCCACCAGTTTGCGGGGCACGATGTTGGAATTATCCACGGCGCGCACCACGAAACCTGCGCCCACTTTCGCATCACCGAAGCGCGTGGACTCCAGCGGCGAGTCGGAGCTGACAAATGTATCCACGGCGAAGACGTAATCGGGAGCGCGGCGTTCGGCCGCCATGCTCTTGGCCACGGCGGCAGCGCCCACTAGTCCCAGTTCCTCTCCGGTGGACCAGACAAAAGTGACATCGTGGCCGCTGATGCGCGGCCCCAGCGCCCAGGCTGCTGAAATGAGCGCGGTGCAGCCCACTCGGTCATCGAAACTGCGGGCGTTGGCGCGAGTGCCCAGCAAGCGGCGGTACTTTTTGAGGATGGTGACAAAATCCCCGACCTTGATGCCGAACTCGGCAACCTGACGCGGGTTGGCGGCGCCCACATCCATGCGGTAGCTGGCATTGCGCGACTCGGGCGGCCAATGGAATTGAGGCTCCTCCCAGCCATCCGGCAGTTCCAGCACGCCGGGACGAATGCCGGTGGCGGTGTGCACCAGGGCGGCATGACCTAGAAAAAACGGCGGCAGGCCGCCCCCTTTGTCCTCCAGTTCAAGGCGGCCGTCAGGCAGGATGGAGTGAACCTCGTAGCCGATTTCATCCTGATGAGCCACCACCACGATGCGCGGTCCCTGACCTGCCCAATGCAGGATGAGGTTGCCGTGATCGTCGGTTTGTGGTTTCGCCCAGGCAGGCAGCAGGCGGGCTATGGCTTCGCGCACCCGGGTTTCGTGATCGCTCACGCCATAGGTTTCCACCAGATGGCTGAGAATCATCTGCGGAGAAGGAGCGGTCGCTGGACGTGGCGGCAGCGCCGGTTCGGGCAGCGCTGAAGCCGGAGGAATGTTGACCGGGTGGGCTTCGCCCTGCAGATAGGTTTCCAATAATGCGATCAGATGTCCGAGGTCGTGAGCGTCAAGAAATTCCGCCGGCGTGGAAGGCCAGGCAGTGGCTACGCCCAGGTGCGCCCAGCGCGCAGGCAGAGGCGGTTGTGGCAGGTAACCGCGCGGCAACAGCGGCGCCGAATAGTCGGTGGCCAGCGGGATAGTGTTCTGGCGGGCGAGTTGCGTGAGTTCCGAAACGAGCGGGGAGCCCTGCTCCTCCTGGGCTTCGGCCAGGAGCACGCCGCTGCCCGGGTGCCGCGTGGGCTGGAAAATTTCCTTGCCCATGCCGGTAGGTCCCGGAGCTGCCGGCCCGCGAGTCAGACGGCCTACATAGATGAGTTCCTCGGGCTTGACCTGGTCCAGCAGGCGCTGTAAACCGCGCGCGCCGGTCCATTGCTGGGTGACAAAAGCGACGGTCAGGCGCCCGCGCAGCTTCTGCGTATCGAGATTGCGCAGCACTTCGACCAGAGCGGCGGCGCCAAAGCGGTCACCGATAGCGGGAGCCGTCCATTCGCCGTCGCCCATCTGGTAGAGCGTTCGGTCAATCGCCAGCGGGCTGAGCACGTCTGCTCCCGCGCCCCGCGCCTGAGCCGCGCTGGTGGCGCCGATATCCACGTACATGTTTTCAATATCGTTGAGCTCGGGAGGATTCTGCCGTCCAGGTTGCAGGTGCACGGAGGGGCCGGCAATCACGCCATCTATCCACTTTCCCTGCGCGGTGTGAATCTGCACCGGTTGCGCGGAATAGAGTTCGTTGAACAAGGGCAGCGCGCCGAACTGGGGCAAGCGCTGCAGGCGAAGATAGCCTTGCGCGGTGATCTCGCTCACCACATACCCGGGCTCGTCCAGCGGCGTTACCAGCAAGCGGTTGGGCGAGCCCCCGCCCAGCGTGACCACCACGTCACCCAGGCTGTCCGTCTTCGGCGAATACGCCGCCAGGCGCTGCGCAATGGCGCGCGACAGTACCTGCTCGTAGCCGGGAACCGCCGGCGTCTGCACAAACTGCTGCATGTCGGAAAGAAGGTTGCCGGGCAGGCTCTTATCCGCTGCCATAGCGGTGAGCGGCGAGAGGACAGAAATCGTAACCAGAAAAATCTGCAGGCGGACAATCACAGGCATGTTCATGGCGGCGGCGAATACAGAAGTGAAGAAATTAGTCTTTATGGCAGCGGGAAGCAAGCCCACTTCCCGGATGGGCGCACAAACAAATATCGCACCGCGATGCGTTTGGTATAATTTGCCGCCTTCTCGGGAGCCATCCGTGAAAAGCATGCGCTTCTTTACAATTCTTCTGTCGTTGTGTGTCTGGTTGATGCCGACCAGCGCCGTGTGCGCGCCTGATGCATCCGCTGTTGCAAGCCGCCCCATCGTGATCCAGGGCGCCACCATTCTGACCATGACGCATGGGACCATCGCCAACGGCACGGTGGTCATCGAAGACGGAAAAATCGCAGCAGTGGGCGCCAAAGTTGCCGTACCTCCCGGCGCCCAGGTTATCAATGCCGCCGGCGAATACGTTCTTCCCGGACTGGTGGACCCGCACTCCCATCTGGGTGTCTACGCGCTGCCGGAAATCAAGCCCAACTCCGACGGCAACGAAATGACCGGCGACATCGAAGCCCAGGTGCGCTCGGAGGATTCCATCAACACCGACGATCCGGAGATAGCGCGCGCTGTTTCCGGGGGGGTGACCATGGTGCAGGTGCTGCCCGGCAGCGGCAACAATATCGGCGGCTGGGCCACCATCGTGAAACTGAACGGTGGGCAGACGCTGGACGAGATCAAGTTCCAGGGCGCGCCTGCCAGCATGAAATGGGCCTGGGGCGAGAATCCCAAACGCGTTTACGGCAGCAAGGACAAGGCGCCTTCCACCCTGATGGGCGAGGCCGCCATCGTCCGCCAGCGGCTGTACGACGCGCAGAATTACGCGGCCAAGTGGAAGGTCTGGGAAGATGGCGGCAAGAAAGGCGCGCCGCCCGAGCGCGATCTGCAACTGGAGGCGCTGGCCGAGGTGCTGGCCGGCAAGGTCCGGCTCAACATCCACTCATACCAGGTAAATCACTTCGAAGCCCTGTTCCGCATCGCCGACGAGTTCCATTTCCACATTGCCGCCCTGCACCATGCGCTCGATGCCTACATGATTGCGCCGGAAATTGCGCGCCGCCACATCGCCGTGGTCACCTTCGCGGACTCCTGGGGCTTCAAGGTGGAAGGCTGGGACGCTATCCCGCAGAATGCTTACATCCTCTGGAAGGAAGGCGTTCTGGTCAGCTTGCACACCGATAATCCGGTGATTGAAGAGCGCGACTACATCGAGCAGGCCTCCATCATCAATCATTACGGCATGCCCGACGAGGCGGCGCTGCAGGCAGTGACCATTAACCCCGCCAGAATTTTGGGTATTGACAACCGCGTGGGCTCGATTGACGCGGGCAAGGATGCCGACCTGACCATCTGGACGGGGAATCCGCTGGAGCTGACGTCGAAGGCCGACCAGGTGTTCATTGATGGCAAGCCGGTTTACACCCGCCAGGATGGATTTCTGCCCTGGAAGGGGCGGCCGGCCACGCTGGTGCCGTAGAGCAGGCTTCAAAGTTTCGGAGTTTCAAGGTTTCGAGTTTCCAGTTTCGAGTTGCGGAGCGTGCCATGCTGGAGAGACGAACTGCGGCGATAGCCGCAGCAATCCTGGTACTTGCAGCTCTGCCGGCGCTGGCGCAGAACACGATCGCCATCACCGGCGGGCGGGTGCTCACCATCAGCCATGGCGTGATCGAGAACGGCACCGTGCTGGTGGAAAATGGCAAAATCGCGGCGGTGGGCCGGGACATCAAGGTGCCGCACGGGGCGCAAGTGATTGATGCCCGCGGCAAGGTGGTCATGCCGGGCTGGTTTGACGCCGGCGACAAGCTGGGCACCGTGGAAATCCCGGCGCTGCAGATTACGGTGGACGACACCGAGTACACCGCCCCCCTCCAGCCCCAGCTGCGCGTTCTGGATGCGCTGAATCCGGAGAGCGAAAACATCCTGGTCAGCCGGGCTGCCGGAATTACCAATTCTCTTTCCACTCCGGCCGACGGCAACCTGGTCGGCGGGCAGAGCGCGGTAATTCAGCTTGATGGCGGGACCGTTGACCAGATGGTGGTGAAATCGCCGGCTGCCTTGCACATCAGCCTGGGCGAGCAGAGCAAGATGACCTATGGCGTCAAGAACGGCGCTCCCGAGACGCGCATGGGGGAAATGGCCATGCTGCGGCAGGCGTTTCTCAAGGCGCAACACTATAAGGAAGTGCAGGACGCCTACGCTCAGAAAAGCGGCGGAAAGGAGCCCGCGGCGCCGCCGGCGCGCGATTTGAAAATGGACGCCATGGTGGCGGCTCTAGATGGCAAAATTCCGGTGGTGGCCCACGCCGACCGCGTCAGCGACATAGAGAACGCTCTGCGCCTGGCCGACGAGTTCCACTTCCATCTTATTCTGGCCGACGCCGCCGCTGCCTGGCGCATTGCCGATCAGCTGGCGGCGCGCAAGGTTCCGGTCATCCTCGGCCCGATCCTGGAAGAACCCGGCCGGATGGAATCGGTGGACGTGCGCCTGGACAACGCCGCCCGGCTGTACAAGGCGGGCGTGCCCATCGCCATTCAGACCGCTGCCGACAATGAGGTGCGCAATCTGCCCTTCGAGGTGGAATACGCGATCTCTTATGGACTGCCGGAAGATGCGGCGCTGCAGGCGCTCACCCTGAATCCGGCGCGCTTCTTCGGTGTGGACAACCGGCTGGGCAGCATAGACTCGGGCAAAGACGCCAATCTCATCGTGCTGGATGGAACCCCGTTCCGGGTGAAGACGCACGTGCTGGCCGAGTTGATTGATGGCAAGGTCGTGGACCTCTCCAACCACCAGACCAGGCTCTATGAGTTTTATAAGAAGAAGTACGGCATCCAGTAATGGGGCTGTCGGACTTCGCTTGCAGCCAAGTGCCTCCCATTGGCCGCTGACCACCCGACGGAGTGTCCTTAGGGTCAGAGTCGTTATTGAACTTCAAGGTGCCATAAGCTGAGCCAAACCAGCGCTGGGCGGGTAAAATGAGTCGAAGTGCGCATTTTGCTTGGCATCGTTCTGCTCGGGAGCCTGGCGGCCTACGCCGCTAGTCGGCCTTCTTCGGTTCCCGGGGAAACACCGCGCTCGGTCACGCGCGCAGAACAGAAAGCTGCTCATCGCGCCTTCTCCCAAGGACTGAAGTTGCGCGCCGAAGGCAAGAACCAGGAAGCGTACGATCTTTTTCGGCAGGCCGCCCGCCTGGATCCGGCCAACACCGAGTACCTGACCACCCGCGAAGTCGCGCGCCAGCAACTGGTCTTTGACCGTCTGCAGCAGGGCAATCAGCAGATGCTGGCGGGCAAGCAGACCCAGGCCTTGGCCGCATTCCGCAGCGCGCTCAACCTGGACCCCGGCAACCAGTTTGCCCAGCAGCGGCTGCGTGACGTATTGAGCGAATGGGCGCCGCAGGCCGCCACCCAGGAGACGCGGGTGCTGGCGCAGGCGGGCACTATCCAGCTCGAACCCCAGACCGGGCGCCGCGATTTCCGTTTCCGCGGAGATTCCCGCGACCTCCTGCAGCAGGTGGCGGCGGCGTATGGCATCGGCGCTCTGCTCGACGATTCGGTGGTCTCGCGCCGTGTGCGTTTCGATATTGATAACGTGAATTTTGTTACCGCCATGCAGGCCGCGGGTGAAGTCACGCACACCTTCTGGGCGCCGCTTTCGGAAAAGCAGGTGGTAGTTGCCGCCGATACGCCGCAGAACCATCGCCAGTTCGACCGCATGGCCCTGCGCACCATTTACGTGCCTAACGCCGGCACGCCGCAGCAGCTCAATGATGTGGTCAACCTCCTGCGGGTGCTGTTTGAGATTCGCTTCATCACGCAGCAGCCGGCCACCGCCACCATTACTCTGCGCGCTCCCCAGGACGTGCTGGAAGCCGCCACCCGCCTGCTGGAAGGCATGGATGAACAACGGCCGCAGGTGCTGCTGGACATCAAGCTGTACCAGGTAAGCAGCACGCTCACCCGCGCCCTGGGCGTGAATATCCCGGCGCAGTTCAAGATGTTCAACATTCCAGTGGGGGCCCTGAGCCTGCTGGGCGGACAGAACATTCAGCAACTCATCAACCAGCTGATCTCCAGCGGCGGCATTAATGCGGCCAACAGCCAGGCGCTGCAGGGCTTGCTGGCCCAACTGCAAAATCAGGCGGGCTCCATCTTGTCCCAGCCTTTTGCCACCTTCGGAGGCGGCCTGACCCTGATGGGATTAACCTTTCCCCAGCTGAGCGCTGCTTTTTCCGACAACCAGTCCTCGGTGAGCATCCTGCAGCATGTGATGCTGCACGCCTCCCAATCTGATCCCGCTACCCTGCGCATGGGCGAGCGTTACCCCATCCTTAACGCCAGCTTCGCGCCTATTTTCAACACTCCGGCGCTTTCCCAGGTCATCGCCAACGGCTCCTTCCAGACGCCCTTTCCCTCCTTTTCCTATGAGGACCTGGGATTGACTCTGAAGGCAAAGCCGGCCATTCACGGCACCTCCAGCGTGACTCTCGACATGGAGATGCAACTGCGCAGCCTGGTGGGGCAGAGCATCAATGGCGTGCCGGTGATCGCTCAACGCGAGTACAAGGGCATGATCACGCTGCAGAACGGCGAGCCCGGAGTGGTGGTGGGCTCGGTTTCCACCACCGACCAGAGAAGTTTAAGCGGCATTCCCGGCCTGGCCCAGTTGCCGGTGGTGAACCGGGTCACAGGTTCCAACAATAAGCAACTGGAGGATGACGAGCTCATGGTGGTCATCACCCCTCATGTCCTCAGTTCCCCCGTCTCCGGGGGCGTCGAGGTGTGGCTGCCTCCCGGCAGGTAGATTCCCGGTTTGAAGCTACATCACAGAATCGCCACCCACCCTGTATGCTAGGATTCACGACATATTTCTAGCGGAGGTTCAAGTGAAGCATTATCGTTGGCTGAGCCTGCTGTTGTTGACCTCATTGGCTGTAGGGCAGGGGTCGCCAGCATCCTCCAGAGCGAAATCCGGGACCCATTTGGCTGCCGCCGCGCAACAGGAACGGCAGCCGGACCTGGATGACGTGCCCGCCCCCAAGGTACCGTCGAGCCAGGTGCCTCCCACAGCCGCCGTCATTACCGTTCAGGGCCTGTGCCCGTCCTCGGCGGCCAGCGCCCGTAAGGCTGCACCCCGCACCCGGGCGGCGGCCAAACCGGCCAGCGCGGCCGGCTGCAAAACGGTCATAACCAGGGCGCAGTTTGAGAAGCTTGCCGACGCTCTCAACCCGCAGATGCCGCTGCCCACCAAACGGCAGCTGGCGGAGGCTTATCCGCGCCTGCTCCTGTTCGGGCAGAAGGCCCGCGAGATGGGCCTGGACAAGGAACCCCAGTTCCAGGAAATGATGCGCTTTGCCACTTTGCAGCTGCTCGCCCAGAACCTGACCCGCGACCTGCAGAAGAAAGCGGGCGACATTCCGCAAACGGAGATCGCGAAGTACTACCAGAACAATCCTACCCGCTTTCAGCAGGTCGAGCTGCTGCGCATCTTCATTCCCAAATCGAAACAGCACGCTCCCGAAGCGAATGCTGCTGCTCCTCCCAAGGTGGATACGGCGGCGGACGAGGCGGCGATGAAGGCGGTGGCGGGGAAGGTTCATAGCGAGGCGGCGGCCGGCGGCGATTTCCAGAAGCTGCAGCAGGAGGCCTTTGAAGCTGCGGGCATCAAATCGCAGTCGCCCACCGTCAACCTGGGCAAGCTGACTCGTGAGGGTCTGCCTACCAACCAGCAGCAGGTATTCGAGCTGAAGGCCGGCCAGGTTTCGGAATTGCTGGACGACCCCGGCGGCTATTACATCTACAAGGTAGTCTCCAAGCAACTGATCCCGCTCGATCAGGCCAAGGGGGAAATCCACAATTTCCTCCAGCAGCAGGCCTTCAAAAAGCAGATGGAGGGCATGATCGGCTCGGTAAAACCGGAGCTGAACCAGGCCTACTTCGCGGGGCCGGGGCCGCGGCGCGGGGCCGCGCCCACAACCCCACCGGGGAATAAACCGCCGGCTGCACCGCCGGGCGGGCCGGCTCCGCAGAAGTAGCCCCCAGCCATGTTCCAATCACGGCCGACGGTACTGGTCACGGGCATTGCCGGCAATTTGGGGAGGCGCCTGCTTCCCCAATTGCCCGATTACCAGGTTGTGGGGGTAGATCTTATGCCGCCACACGGCCTCGACCTCACCCGCTTCGAGAGCCTGGATTTGGGCAATGAGGCCAGCACCCTGCAATTGATCCGATTGTTGCAGGAGACACAGGCCAGCGTCGTGGTTCACCTGGCTTTTGTGATTGACCCCGTCCGAACCGGCGTGACCGAAGTCGAGCGCATGTGGCAAATCAATGTAGCCGGAACCGCCCGGGTTATGGAGGCTATCGGCGAGGTCAACCGGGACGGCCGGCAGATTCTCAAATTCGTTTTTCCCAGCAGCGTCTCCGCCTACGGCTCCGACCTGCCCGGACCGGTGAGGGAAGACTTCCCTCTGGGCGGACACACTCTGCCCTATGCCATTCATAAGCGCGAGTCGGACCTGGTGGCGCAGCAGCGGGCGCGCGAACTATTCGACTGCCGCACCTATATCCTGCGCCCGCACATCTATGGCGGCGTGAGCGTGAACAACTATCTGCTGGGCGCCTTCCGGGGCACGCCCACCGGATCCAGCGCGCGGGCGGCGCGCTGGCGGGCGCAGGGCAAGAGGCTCCCCTGCCTGCTTCCCCTGGGACGCCGCTACCGCGAGAAGCTGTTCCAGTTCGTCCATGTGGACGATGTGGCGCGCCTGATTGCACACATTCTGCGGCGGAACGCCCGCGATCCGCAGCTTACCATTCTGAATGTCGCCGGACGCGGCCAACCGCTCACCCTCGGCGAGTGCATCCGGCGCTCCGGTAACCGCCTGCTGCCGGTGCCGTCCCGCCTGCTTTTTGGCGCCGTCTTGCGGGCGCTCTGGCGGCTCAATATCTCGGGCATTCCTCCGGAAGTTGTGCCGTATATGACAGGCAGCTACACCATGGATACCTCCCGCCTGCGGAGCTTCTTGGGCGACGACTACGAGGAGGTGATTCGCTTCACTATTGAGGATGCCCTGGAAGACAGCTTTCGGACTATACTGCCTTCCCGGCAGGCGGCTGAGTCTTCTTCCCGGCCGGCCTGATGGAGGCAGTATGGGCGCCTTAATTTTTATCGTCGCCTCCACGCTCCTGCTTTTACTTGGGCCTCTGCTTGGGTTTCTCCTGCACCCGCCTCAAGATAATGCAGACTTTTCCCGGCGCACCGGAAAGCCTCCTTTCTGTTGTTCCCATATCAAATCGCGATAATTCCGTACCGCACCAGGGCCAGCGTGGAAAGAGCGACTAATGCCCAGAGCAGCACCCCCTGCACCAGCGGTCGCGCCCCCACCTCCTTCAAGGTGGAGCGGGAAATTCCTGAGCCAATCAGGAACAGGGTAGCGGTCAGGCCCACTTTACCCAGGCCGTACAACGCGCCGTAGGTCCGGGCAAAGGCCGGCAGGTAGGTGCTGGCCACCGCTGCCAGGCAGAACAGCAGGATGAACCATGGCCAGCGGATTCGCGTCTTGCTCTTGTTCAGGGAAGCGACCGCGAAGGCCAGGGGCACAATCCACAGCGCGCGCGTCAGCTTCACCGTGGTGCCAACCAGCAGCGCCTGCGTGCCGTACTTTGCGGTCGCGCCTACCACCGAACTGGTGTCGTGAATGCCCAGTGCCGACCACAGCCCGAACTGGGATTGGGTGAGATGAAGCGCCAGCCCAATGGCGGGGAAAAGGAACAATGCGATAGAGTTCAAAACAAACACCGTGCCCAGCGAGACCGCCATTTGTTCTTCGCTGGCGTCGGTCACTGGACCCACGGCCGCAATCGCGCTGCCCCCGCAAATCGCGGTGCCGGTGCTGATCAGCATGGAGGTTACGCCATCCACCTGTAAAAAGCGGCCCAGCGCAAGTCCGGCCAGCATCACCAGCGTGATGCTCACCGCGGTGTAGAGAAAGCCGGTTCGCCCGGCATGAACCACCTCATGCAGGTTCATTCCGAATCCCAGCCCAACCACCGAAGCCTGCAGCAGGAAGGTGGAGAGTTTTTTGGCGTCCAGTTGATAGGGATGGGTGAAACATAGCCCGTACAAGAGTCCAGCCAGAAGGGCCAAGGGCGGAGATACCAGGCCGCTGGCGGCGATTATCAATCCCGCAAAAAACAGGTTTTTTGAGTTCATTCGTTCAGGAGTGTCGTCGAAGTAGCGCAGTCTTTCCCAAGCAGCCGATTTGCTGGCGATTGCCTTGATTTACTGGAAACGCGTCTTGCGCGTGGTTTTCTATTTTGTACCACAGAAAAGGCCGGCGATGCCAAAAGTGTAGGGCGTCCAGGTGGCCTGGCGAAAGCCGGCGGCGCGCATGCGCAGCAGCATCTCCTGGGGCGCCGGAAATCGTTCTACAGACGCGGGCAGATACTGGTACGGCCCTTTCACTCCGGAAATGACGGTGCCGATTTTAGGGAGTATGTGACGAAAATAGAAGCGATACGTCGTCCCCAGTAGCCCGCTGGGTTCGCCGAAATCGAGAATGCCGGCCTCGCCGCCGGGCCGCAGCACGCGCGCAATCTCCCGCAGGCCGGCATCGTAGTCGGCCAGGTTGCGAAAGCCAAACGCTGCCGTCACCAGGTCGAAGCTGGCGTCGGGTAAAGGCAGGCGGAGCGCGTCGGCTTCCATCCAGTGCAGCGCTGTTCGCCGCGATTTTTGCGCCGCGCGCTGCAGCATGGGATGGGAAAAATCGGCGCCCAGGATGAGCGGTGTGGCCATGCCTGCCTGCCGCCTGAGCGCAAACGCCATGTCCCCGGTTCCGCAGCACAGGTCGAGCACGCGGGCATCGTCGCGGGCCAGAACGCCGGCGAATGCATGGGCGGTGCGCCGCCACCACAGCTGGTCCACATGGAAGGAGAGCAGGTGGTTGAGCAGATCGTAGCGCGGCGCGATGGAGTTGAACATCTCGCGCACCGCGGCGGCCGCAGTTCGCGGGTCGCGAGCGCCTTCCGGAACAGCCCCCGTGACCGCGGGTTTGGTGGTCTGGCTCAAGGCTCGTCTAAGCGCGGGAGAGGTAGCGCAGCTCTTCGATGGCCTGCACCACGGCGCCGTCGGGCACTTCGCTCACAATTTCCGCCGCTCCGATACGGGTAGGAAGCACATAATGAACTACGCCGTTGGTGGTTTTCTTGTCGGTTTTCAAGCGGCGGAAGACGCGTTTGCCCCGGGGTTCCACTCGTGGCAGCGTGGCCAGCGCCAAAACCGTGGAAATGATGCGGCGGGCGGTCTCGGAATCGGTCTTCTGCATGGCGGCGGCGATCATGGCCGAAGCTACCATGCCCCAGGCCACGGCTTCGCCGTGCAGGAAGTGCTTGTACCCGGTTTCAGCCTCCAGCGCGTGGCCGATGGTGTGGCCGAAGTTGAGCACGCGGCGCAGGTCGCCTTCCTTTTCGTCCACGGTGACAATGCCGGCCTTGCACTTCACGCTCTCCGTGATCAGCCACTCCAGCGCCGGGACGTCGCGCTGCAGGATGGGATCCCGGCTCTCCTCCAGGCGGATGAAAATCTCCGGACTGCTGATCACCCCGCACTTCAAGGACTCGTAAAGTCCGGAGCGGAATTCGCGTTCCGGCAGGGTGGTGAGCACATTGGGATCTGTGAGTACGGCGCGCGGCTGGTGAAAGCGGCCAATCAGGTTTTTGCCGTCGCGCAGGTTGACCCCAGTCTTGCCGCCCACCGAGGCATCCACCTGCGCCAGCAGAGTGGTGGGTATCTGCACGTAATCAATGCCGCGCATGTAAATGGAGGCCAGAAAACCGGAAAGGTCGCCGACCACGCCGCCGCCAAAGGCGACAATCACCGAGTGCCGGTCGGCCCCCAGGGTCACTAATTTGCGTCCCAGGCGCTCTACCGTAGATAGGGTCTTGTGCGTCTCCCCTTCCGGCATCTCCAGGATTTGCGCCTGCAGGCCAGCTTCGGCCAATGAGTTCATCAGCGGCTCCGCCCAGGCCTTGCGCACCGTGGGCACGGTGATCACGAAACATCGCGCCGCTGGAGGAAGAATTTCGCGCAGCATCGAGCCGGCGCGGCCCAACAGTCCGGCCTCGATGTACACCTCGTAGGGTTGCGGCGGGATGGGGAGAGATACCTTAGCCACGTACCAATGATAGCGTAAGCCGCGCCCTATCACGGAATTACCTGTAAGGCGCGTGCTAACATCTGCCCTTTATGAAACACCTCTCCGAGGAAACTGAGTTCCTGGTGATCGGAGCGGGTGTAGCCGGGCTGCGGGCGGCCATCGCCCTGGCGGAAGCAGGACGGGTGCTGGTGCTGGCCAAGAGCGAGCTTAGCGAATCCGCCACCCAGTACGCCGAAGGCGGAATTGCGGCCGCGCTCAGCGATGAGGACGAGATCAGCCTGCACCTGCAGGACACGCTTACCGCCGGAGGCGGCCTGTGCAATGTGGAAGCGGCCCGGGTCCTGGTGGAGGAGGGACCGGAGCGCATTGAGGAGCTCATCGCTTGGGGCACGCAGTTTGATCGCCGCGGCACCCGGCTGGCCTTTACCCGCGAAGGCGCCCACAGCCGCTCCCGCATCCTGCATGCCAACGGCGACTCCACCGGGCGGGAGATCAGCCGGGCCCTTTACGCCCGCGCTGCCACCCTCAAGAACATTACATTTTGCGAATTCATGTTCACCACCGATCTCCAGGTGGAGGACGGACGCGTACGCGGCGCCCGTTTGATCAGCGAGAGCGGCGAGCCGCACTACGTCAGCGCCGGGGCGGTGCTGCTGGCCACCGGCGGATTGGGGCAAGTCTACCGGGAAACCACCAACCCGGAGGTGGCCACCGGGGACGGCGTGGCCATGGCTTTTCGTGCCGGAGCCGACCTGAGCGACTTGGAGTTTGTGCAGTTTCATCCCACCGCTTTATTTCTGAAGGGGGCGCCGCGTTTCCTACTCCCGGAAGCCTTGCGCGGCGAGGGTGGCTACCTCCGCAACCAGGAGATGGACCGCTTCATGCACAAGTACCACGAACTGGGGGAACTGGCGCCGCGCGACGTGGTGGCCCGGGCCATTGCTCACGAACTGGAGGTCGGCCGGGCCCGGGAACCGGTGGTCTACCTCGACCTCACCCATTTGAAGGCCCATCGCGTGCGGGAGCGCTTTCCCCGCGTCTACAAAACCTGTCTCCAGCACAACGTGGATATCACTACCGACATGGTTCCGGTCCGCCCGGCCGCACACTATGCCATGGGCGGGGTGCGCACCGACCTGGCCGGTCGCACCAGCTTGCCTGGCCTGTATGCCGCCGGCGAGGCCGCTTGCACTGGGGTGCACGGCGCCAATCGCCTGGCCAGCAATTCTCTTCTGGAAGGCCTGGTGTATGGGGCACGCGCGGGGCAGGCCATGGCGGCTGAGGCGCTGCGGCAAAATCCGGGCAAGCGTCATCCGTCCGGCTCAGCGACTGCGGCAAAGAACTCGCCCGATGTGGAGGCCTTGATCCGCGAAGTGCGGGAGATCATGTGGAATGGCGTGGGCGTGGTGCGCAGCGGCGGCGGCTTGAAGCACGCGCTCCGCCGCCTGCAGGACCTGGGTGCGGGTTTGGGCGCGGCTACCACGCGGCGCGGTTGCGAGGCGCGTAACATGCACCTGGCGGGGCTGCTGATCACGCGCTCGGCATTGGCCCGGGAAGAGAGCCGCGGCGCTCATTACCGCACCGACTTTCCCTCTACCGACGATAAGCGCTTTATCAAGCACTCAGTGGTGCGCAGCGACTCCATCGGCTTTCAATAAAACCCGAAATTAGCCGCAGAAGACACTGACAACGCAGAGCCTGGTCCTAATTGGGGTTTACCGGCCGGAGAAGATTTCCCACCCCGGGGCAAACCCTCACCAGCAGCCCACCTCTAAGTGCTCTACGCGCCATGTTCGAATCTCCAGGAGGTTTGTCTGAATGCGAAAGACATTGTTTGTAACCACGATACTGCTCGCGCTTGCGGCTTGGGGAATCGCGCAGCAGGAACCCAACTCGCAGCGTCCCCCCAGTTCCAGCCAGGGGACTTCGCAGTCCTCTGCCGGCCAGAATAGCGTGCAAGGCTGCCTCGGCGGGTCGGGCAACAACTTCACTGTTACCGACAAGAGCGGCACCAGTTACCAACTGCAACTGCCCGCGGGCGCGAATGCCTCAGCCCTGAAGCCGCACATCGGGGAAGAAGTCCGGGTTGAGGGCGACACCGCCGGCGCTTCGGGCTCCAATTCGGCGGCCGGGACCTCCAGCAACCAGCCGACCATCAATGTGAAAAACATCTATCGGGTCTCACCCACTTGCAGCACCAAGTCGGGCGCTCCTCCCAAGCAGTAGCCCGTCGCAACTCCCGAGCCCAGCACTCCAGCAAAGTGCTGGGTTTTATTTTGCCTTAAAGGCAATCTCACTTGCATAAGATCGATAAAAAGCACAAAGGACACAAAGGACGCAGAGGAGTTCAGGTTGTCAGGCGTGCTCCACACCACTTTCTCCCTCCACCTGCAACCGCGATCTCAGGAATCGGCTGGACCGAATTTTAGGTTTCAAACCTTCTCTGCGTTCTCTATTACTCTGTGGTTAGTTCTTCAGGTTGTTTTTTTCTGCGGATGGAGAACGGAGGCCAGTACGGAAATCACCAGCACCGCGCCTACCACCGCCAGGGCGGCTTCCGTGGGAATACGGTAGTAGTGCGATACCAGCATCTTTGCCCCAATGAACATCAGGATGAGCGCCAACCCGTAATGCAGATAGTGAAACGCTTCCATCATTCCGGCCAGGGCAAAATACATGGAGCGCAATCCCAGAATGGCAAAAACATTGGACGTGTAGACAATGAAAGCATCGGTCGTAATGGCCAGCACCGCGGGAATGGAATCAGCGGCAAACAGAATGTCAGTGGTTTCCACCACCAGCAGCACGATCAGCAGCGGGGTGGCGTAGAGACCGTTTTCTCGTACCAGAAATTTACTGCCCACAAAATCCGGGGTCACCGGCATCCACCGCCGGAACAGGCGAACCATGCGATTCTCCGACGGGTGAACCTCCATTTCCTTACTGCGGAAAAGCTTGGCCCCGGTGTAAACCAGGAAGGCGCCGAAAATGTATACGATCCACTCAAAGCGCCGCATCAACCCCACGCCCACCACGATGAAAATGCCACGCATGACAAGCGCGCCCAGAATGCCCCAGAAGAGCACCTTATGCTGCTGCCAGGCGGAGACGCGGAAGTAGCGGAAGATGAGCAGAAAAACAAACAGATTATCCACGCTGAGCGAGAGTTCAATCAGGTAACCGGTGGTGAACTCCAGGGTGGCGGTGCGCCCGTGCCAGAAATAGACCAGCACCGCGAAGGTCGCGGCCAGGCAGATCCACACCACGCTCCACCCCAGGGCTTCGCGGAATTTGATGGTATGGGCGCGCCGGTGGAAGACGCCGAGGTCGAGGGCCAGCATCAGCAGCACAAAAACGTTAAAGGCAATCCAGAAGAGCGTTTGGTGCAAGCTTGTCCTCGCTGTGACCGCTAAGGGCCGGCGCGTGCAGGGTCAGCGCATGCGGCCGCGCTGCCCGCTTTCCCACGCCGCCCAGATTCCGTTCAGCTTCATGGTGTCTTCCAGATGAGTGTCGCGCAGCAGCTTTTCGATCTGGGCCCGGCCCTGGCGCGTGCCAAACCGCTGCCGGGCATCGGCGATGCCCACCACCATGGCGGCCGCCTCGGCCACCTCACGGCGCAAATTGACCAAATCCACCTTATCGAAGGTGTCGGACATGGCGTGGTAATTCGGCATGTAATTGGCCGCGTCCTGGTTGGCCACCAGAGTAGGCACGCCCTCCAGCAGAAAATCGAAGTTGTCGGTGCCCATATCGCCGTCCTGGGTGATTTCTGTCACGCCCAGCGGAGCAAGAGGCGCCATCAGTTCGCGGGTGGCGTCCGCCAGGTCGGTGCGGCCGCTCAGGGTAAAGCCGGTCACTCGTCCGCTGCCGGAATCGAAGATTACCGCCGCCAGCGCATTGTCCAGTTCCTGGCGATGCTGGTGGGCATAGGCCTCCGAGCCCAGCAGTCCTTCTTCTTCCCCGGAGAAAAGGACAAAGCGAATACTGCGCTCGGGCCGCACCCCGGAGGTGTGGATAGCGCGCAGCGCGTCAATGACCATGGCCGCGTTGCAGCCGTTATCGAGCGCGCCCGTGCCCAGTTCCCAGGAATCCAGGTGCGCCCCCAGTACCACGAACTGCTCGGGATGCTCGCTGCCGCGAATCTCAGCGACCACGTTGGCGGTGGTCAGGGGACCGCCCACCCGGTTGGGAATCTCCAGGTCGGCATAAACCTGGCGCCCGGAAGCCAGTAGGCGCGCAATGCGCAGGCCTTCTTCGCGGGCTACGATGACCTGTGGGATTGGTTCCATTTGCCCGGTTTGGGTATCGGTGTGGCGGTAGAGCAGGTTGTGGTCGCGCTCCGCGATCCAGGCGATGGCGGCCGCTTTGCCGCGCAAGGCCCGTTCGATGATGGGCGGCACACGGGCGTATTCCTCGTTCAGGTCATCCCAGGTGTGGATGACTTTGCCGTGCACCAGCAGAATGCACCCCGCGACGTTGCCGGCGCGCAGGAAGTCGTCGGCGGTGCCGTCTTTCACGTCCACGATGTTTACGTGGCGCAAGGGGCGCAGAGGGGGCGACCAGGCTACGGAGACGGCATGCAGATTCAATTTTACCGGCTCCTCTACCGAGAAGCGGGTCTCGCTCTCCGCCCAGGAATGGGCGATCTGAAATCTCTCCGCGTGCACGTTCTCTCCGCCGGCGGCGCGGAATGCATCCTGCGCCCACGCGATAGCTGCTTCCATGGCGGGCGTTCCCGGAACCCGGCCGCCGATCTCATCGGTAAGATGCTGCAGATTGCTCTGCAGCGCGGAGGGTTTAAGCGCCTCGCGGACGACGCGCTCCACCTCCGCACTGCTGGCTGTAGGATTCGCTGTCACCAGAGGCGGGCACAAGACTACAAACAAGCTAAAGGGAACAAGTACACAGCTCCACCGCATACCCAGGGTCATTTTGCTCATCACCGCGATTAGAAATTAAAAACCTGGCGCCGAAAAGGGGAAAGTAGGCGGCAAGCGCCGGAGATGCATCTTAGTTAGGTGTTGGCGGCCTGAGTGGCCGTCCAGGAGGTCTCAATGCGCGCTCGCGCTCAGCTTCGCTCCCATCCTCTCCACCCCATGCTGGTGGCGTTTCCCATCGGGCTGTGGATTGGCAGTTTCGCCTTTGATGTGGCGGCCCTGGCGGAGGGTGATCCCTCTCTCGCCGCGGCCGGATTCTATGCCGTGATCGGCGGCTGCGCCGGAGCTGTGCTGGCCGCCATTGCCGGAGCCACCGATTTGTTTGGCGTGGTGCCCTCTCGTTCCAGCGCCAAGAAACGCGGCTACATTCACGCCCTGCTGAATGTGGCTGCCCTAATCCTTTTTGTCATCGTGGCCGCGCGCCGCGGCGGAGCCGGAGCCATGCCCGACGGCCTCTCCGTATTGCTCTCCGCCGTCGGCGTCATCCTTATCCTGTGCTCCGGTTGGCTGGGAGGAACCCTGGTCTACCGCAACCAGATTGGCGTGGACCATCGTTACGCCAATGCCGGCAAGTGGCGGGAACGCAAGCTGGCGGGCTGGGACCAGCCGGTCTGTAATCAGAGCGAACTGGCCGATGGCCAGATGATGCAGGCTGAAGTGAAAGGACACACGGTCGTGATCGGGCGTTGTCCGGAAGGAATGTTCGCTTTCAGCAATCACTGCACGCACAAGGGTGGTCCTCTCTCTGATGGCGCGCTGGTGGGTTGCACGGTGCAGTGCCCCTGGCACGGCTCTCAGTTCGACATCCGCACCGGGCACGTGGTGGCCGGACCGGCGCGGAGCAATATTGAAACCTATCCCGTGGAAGTTCGCGGCGGGGAAGTGTTCGTCATGCCCAATCGAGCCAGGCCGGAAAAAAAGGAAGTGGCATAAGCGCCCCCGGCGGCTTGACAGTCGCCGAGCGCGAGCCTTAGAGTTTTCTCAACCCTTGGGGCGCAAATCTGCCCGAGAACCCCGTCAAGGAGAAATCAACTCATGTCTGCCACTGTGTCCAGCCATCCCCAGCCTTCTCCCGAGCCGATTTTTGAGACCCTGAACGCCTTCCAACGGTCGGCCGCGCTGAAAGCGGCCATCGAGCTTGATATCTTCACGGCGATTGCCGAGGGGGCGAACACGGCGCCTGCGCTGGCGAAGAGGTGCGGCGCCGCAGAACGCGGAGTGCGCATCCTGTGCGATTTTTTGGTTATTCACGGACTGCTTACTAAGGACAACAGCCATTACGGCCTGACGCCGGAATCGGCCACGTTCCTGAACCGGCGCTCGCCGGCATATATGGGCAGCATCGCCAACTTCCTTACCGCGCCCAATGTATTGGATGCGTATAAGGAGCTGACCGCCAGCGTTCGCAACGGCGGCTCGGTGGTGAAGGAGTCAGCCCTTGCTCCCGAACATCCCATGTGGGTGGAGTTCGCCCGCAGCATGGCGCCGATGATGGCAATACCGGCGCGGGCCTTGGCGGAACTGCTGAATGCGCGCGCCGGACATGAATGGAAGGTGCTGGGAATCGCCGCCGGTCATGCCCTGTTCGGAATCAATATTCTGCAGCAGAATCCCAATGCTGAGCTGACCGTGGTGGATTGGCCAAACGTGGCGCAGGTGGCGCGGGAGAATGCGCAGAAAGCGGGCGTCGCCAACCGCTTCCACGTTCTTCCCGGCAGCGCGTTTGAGGTGGATTACGGCTCCGGCTATGACATTGTGCTGTTAATGAACTTTTTGCATCACTTTGACGCTTCCACCAACGAGAAGCTGCTGCGCAAGGTACACGCCGCCCTAAAGGACGGCGGACGAGCGGTCGCCCTGGAGTTCGTGCCCAACGAAGACCGGGTAAGCCCGCGTATGGCCGCCTCTTTCAGCATGATCATGCTGGGGACCACGCCGGCAGGGGATGCGTATACCTTCCCCGAGTTCGAGCGCATGTTCCGCAATGCGGGATTCCAGCGCTGCGAAAAGCAGTTGGTGCCGCCGGGAGTGGAGCACGCGGTGATCGGCCACAAGTAGACGGGCGTCGGCGCCGGAACTGGCGCGCTCGGCCTTAAACCTCCAGGCCGATGGAGCGCATCAGTTCCAGTCCGTTGCTCTTGGTGACCACTCCGGGACGCAACCGGTAGTCAAAACGAATGCGCCCGTTCTCCAGTTCGTCCTGAAAATGAACATTGCGGATATGCCCATTCAGAGTTCCGCCGATCTCAGCCAGCGCCAGGTCATGCGTAGTGACCAGGCCGATGGCGCCGCGTTCGACCAGCGCGCGCACGATGCCTTCCGCGCCGATGCGGCGGTCCATGGAGTTGGTGCCCTGCAGCAGTTCGTCGAGCAGAAACAATAGCGGCGGCTCGCCTCGGGCCAGGTCGAAGATGCGCCGCAGGCGTGTGATTTCCGCGTAAAAACGCGAGCTGCCCTCCTGCAGCGAATCGTTAACGCGGATGCTGGCTCCCACCTGCAGGGGCGTGAGCCGCAAGTGGCGGGCGCGCACCGGAGCCCCGGCCATGGCCAGCACGGCGTTGATGCCGGCGGCGCGCAGGAGCGTGCTTTTTCCCGACATGTTGGAGCCGCTGACCAGCAGCACCCGCCCCTCTCCGCCGATGTGCACGCTGTTGCGCACGCACTTTTCCGCCTCAATCAGAGGATGGCCAAGCTCCTCGGCTTCAAAAACAGCGGGGCCAGTGGTGAACTCGGGGAAGGGGTCGGCGGGCCGTTCGTAGTGGCAGGTGGCCAGCGAGACCAGCGCTTCCACCTGCCCGGTCGCTTCCAGCCACCGGCGCACCGCCGCGCCGTGGCGGCGGCGCCAGGCTTCCGCCCAGAACGCCACCTGCACGCTGTACAGCAGGGGGAGGTCAAGAACGCGAAGAATCAGATTATCGCGCGAGTAGCTGAAGTCAATAATGGTGCGCAGCTTGCCGATGGCGCGCGAGGGCGGCAATTGCTCCGATACCAGTTGTTGCCCGAGCCTTTGCAGGCGCGAGGTCGAAAACTGTTCCCTCTCCAGGCGTGCCAGCACGGCGGAAAGCAGGTCCAGATCTTCGAAAGCGTGCTCGGTTCCGAAGAGCGTTTGCAGCAGCGGCTGCTTCAGGCGGCGCGCCAGAACCGTGTTGATGCCCAGCACGACGAAAAACGGCAGAAATGTTCCCCCAATGCCCCAAACCACGGCAGTGGCGATTTCGAGGAGGGCTAGAAGCACGGCTGCCCCCCGCAGCCAGCGCTGCTGCAGGCGGGGAGGCGCTTCCGCCCATTGCAGCAGAGCCTCGGGATGAATGCCTACCTGCTCGCCTTCGCCGAGCACGCCCAGGTCTTCCCGCAGATCCAGCCGATCGCGCAGTTCAGCGACGGCCGCCTGACGTTCGCGGATCTCCCCCAGGGTGGCAGGGGCCAGCAACCAGCGAGCTAGTGTGTCTTCGCCCATGCGCGTACGCGCGGTGGAGAGAAGCTGGAAAAGGCTACCCTCGCCGAAAAGATCGAGATCGGCGGCGTAAATGTGATGCAGGTCCTGAAAACGGTCTCCCTTTTGTCCTGTGCCCGTCCAGCGGTCCCCCAGGCGTGCCAGGCCGTGGCGGTACAGCTGCGCGGCGCGCTCAGCGTGCCGCCGCGCCCGCAGGATTCTGGAATGACGCTCCGCCACCATCGCAAATGCCGCGATGGGAATAGCCACCCACCAGGCGGGAAAGGCGTGCCGCACCCAGCCCCACCAGGCCACCGCGGCAACCGCAATGCCCAGCAGCAGCCGCACATATCCCATGCGGATGTGAAGCCGCTCCAGTCGCGCCACGCTCAGTTCGCGCTGCTGCAGCCGGCGCGCGTATTCGTCAGCGGGAGACACGCTTAGCAAAATGTATCAGCACAGGCGAGAAATGCGGAAACACGATGCCGTCAGCTCCGCCACCTCAGAGTGACCGGCCCCGCAATAGGATGGCGCATCTCGCCCCCGGTGCGGCGCGCCTCCAGGTAAGCCTGCTTGAGCTGGAAGTACCACTTAGCGGGGCGGTCGGCGTCATCAATCAGCATCAGGTGGGGGGCGTGCTTCAATCCCTCAGCCTGCAGTTCCATGGTGCGCCGGTCCTGCTCCACAAACTTGGCGAACACGAATTTGAGCAGTTCAGGGCCGAAGGGCAGCCAGCGAAAGATGTTCCAGGCGGCGACCACGTCAATGCGGCAGCGGGCGCGGGTAATGGGCGTCACCGTGGTCAGGCTGGAAAACCAGAACTTGCCCGCCCGGATGGTCTCCGAGCGCAAATTGGGCAGCACGAAATCAATGCTAGTCGTGATCGCGTCGGCATCGCTGTAAAAGCGCAACAGCTTGTAAGGCGCGCTGTTGGAGGAGGGCGTGTGCGCGCTCATGCGGAATCCGTTGGGAATGGGCTCAAACGCCTTCTGCTTTTCATGGATGCTGTGTCGGGAGCGCCACCACCAGGCCTGGTGTACGAAAGGGCCGTGCGCCGGGTCCATCAGACCGATAATGCCGTGGTCCACGTTCACCGGCATTTCGGCGCTTAGATACGCCAGTTTGTATGGGCTGGAAAAGGTGGGCACCCGGGGCGCGGGCAGAGGCGGTTCATCAGGTTTGGTGACCCCGGCGCCTGCGGGACCCGGTTCTGGAACGAAGACCCAGATGTAATCGTCGTGCTCGGCGCAAGCCAGAGCTCCGGCGTAGATGCGGTCAACACGCAGCTTCTGGTCCGAAGTCAGCGAGGGGATCAGCCGGCATTGCCCGGTATGGGCGTCAAACTTCCAGCCGTGATAGCTGCACTCCAGTTGCCCGCCATCAAAGGCGCCGCAGGAGAGCGGCATGCCCCGGTGAGGGCAGGCATCGCGCAGGGCAAAGGCCCGGCCCTGGGCGTCGCGGCCGATGACCAGCGGAATTTCCAGCAGCATGGCCTTCTGCAGGCGGTTGTGGCGCACACTCTCGCTGGGCAGGGCGCGATACCAGAAGCCAAACAGCATTTCCGCGTCCGGCGCCTGGCGCTGGGGAGGGGCTAGGGAGTTCATGGAGAACTAATGGAAATTGTAATTGAGTAATTCGTAAAACCAAGCACTTAGCATTTAGCACTTGGCCTTTATTGGAATTGTCGGGAACCGGAACGAAGCGTTGCCAGGCCAACTGTTAACTGCTGATTGCTAAATGCTCTTGGCTGAATGCTGAGTACTGAATGCTTAACGAATAACGGCTAAATGCTACTCGCGAATGCGCATTGCTAATGGCAAATCGAGCAATGAGCAACCAGTTAACCTTCTGCACGACAGTCACTTAGGCGTATTACTTTGGTGGTTCTGTGGCCCTTCGGCAGATTGTTTGGGCGGGGTCGCGGACCTATAATCGTCATACTCTGGTGAAGCTCCGTCAGGCTGAGGGTAGGTAAGGCGAAGGGTGTAATTTCTTCGCGGAAGTCTACCCGATGATGCGCATGCGCCTGCATTTCGTCCTGATGGCCATTCCCGCAATCGCGATCTCCTTTCTTTTCATCACGCCATCACTGCAGGCCGGCACTGGCCCCAACTCTTCCGAGGGTGCCGGAGAAATCGTCGGGGTACAACGCAACGGGCGCATGGTTTGGGTCAACGATGCGGCTCCGCCGGTACGGCGGAGCGCGCCGCGGGCGCAGCCCACCGGCTCCCGGCTCATGTACTGGAGCGCGACCGAGCATCGCTGGAAGCCGGTGCCACCGGCCAGCCACTACTCCATGCGCGCGGCACGTTCAGCGGCGGCGGAGGTCCGCAACATGCTGAACGCGGCTCCGGCAGCCAACCGCCCAGGCAGCGGCGCTGTGGGCTCAAGTGCGGACATCAACGCCGCCATCGAGCAGGCCGCCGCGCGCCATAACGTGGATCCCAACCTGGTGCGTGCCGTAATCAAGGTGGAATCCAACTTCAACCCCAATGCGGTGTCGCGCAAAGGAGCCATGGGACTGATGCAGCTCATGCCGGTAACGGCGCGGGAACTCAACGTCACCAATCCCTTCGATCCGGCGCAGAACGTGGACGCCGGCGTGCGCCACCTGAAGCACCTGCTGGACGACTTCGGAGGCGACGTGCGCCTGACCTTGGCGGCTTATAACGCCGGCGTGGGTGCGGTCGTGCGCAGCTCTGGAGTGCCGCCTTACTTGGAAACGCGCAACTACGTAAAGAAGATCACCAATTTGTATTGGAGTGGAAAGTCGGGAGAGGGAATGTTCGTCATGCCCAGCCGGGACCCGGTGCGCGTATATCGCGACGCGCAGGGCGTGATCACCATGACAAACACCGATTAGTCGGCAGTCCGGTGCGACGGTAGGGAACAGGCTAATAATTGAAACAGATACTCCCAGGTCAGGCGCGGTTCTGCGCCGCGGTATTGCTCCTTTCCAGCTTGGCGCTACCGGCGCCGGCGCACGCGCGCCCGCCGCGCACAGCCCGGGCGCAATTTGCCCGAGCGGAAAAGCTGTTCGACGCTTTCATGCGGCGCCCCGCGGAAAACCGCACACGCCGGGATTACCAGCGGGTGATTGATGCCTACCGCCGCGTGTATTACTCCGACCCAGGTTCCTCCAAGGCTCCGGTGAGCGTGCTGCGCGTCGCCGATCTGCTGGCGGAAATGGGACATCGCTTCGACGACTCCAAAGCACTTCACGCCGCTATTGGGCAGTACAAGTTCTTGCTCCGTGAATATCCTGGCAATCCCTACCGCGGCGACGCCCTGTTTACCCTCGCCCAGCTGTACCAGGATGGTCTGCATGATGCAGGCGCGGCCAAAGCTGCCTATCAAGAGCTCCTGAAGCGCGAGCCGCGCAGCGCCCTGGCCGGGGAAGCGCGCCAGGCGCTGGCACAGCTCAATCTCCAGCGCAAGTCTGCCAAGGCCGAATCCGCGAAGACGCGCCTTCCTGCCGTGAATAGCGATGCCGATCTGTCGCGGGTTACGGGGATTCGTTACTGGTCCACAGCCGACTATTCCCGGGTGGCCGTGGATTTGGATAGCGATATCACCTTCCACTCCGAGCGCCTGGTTCATCCCGACCGCGTGGTCTTCGATCTGCACTGGACTCGGCTGTCTCCCGCGCTGGCAGGCAAGAGCTTCATTCCAAAGAGCGGTTTGCTGAAGAAGGTCCGCATCTCCGAAAAGAAGCCGGGAGATGCGAGGGTGGTACTGGATGTGGAAGACCTCGCGAACTATTCTGCGTTTCTGCTGCCTAATCCCGACCGGCTGATTATTGATATCCACGGGCGCCAGGCGAGCTCGGCAGGGAAGCCCGCCGCGGCGAAGGACATCAGGGCGGAGAACTCATCGGCGCAGAAACCAATCGCGCCGGCGGAGCCCAGGCGCGGCCGGGATGTGGCCCTGCCGACGAGTGCGGCATCCAGACCAAAATTGAACGCCGCGGCGGGTCCGAAGATCATTAGCGACGAAGACGACAATCCCGACTCTGCCAGAGGTGTTCTGCCGCCCTCCGTGAAGCGCCCGTCGCGGGTGGTGATCCGGGAGAGTGGCCAGGAGGTGGAAGGGCGGGAAGCGCGTCCCACCTCTAGCGGTGACCGCTCGTTAATCCGGGCCCTGGGATTGAAGATCGGCAAAATTGTGATTGACCCCGGCCACGGCGGGCACGACACCGGAACCATTGGCCCGCATGGCCTGGAAGAGAAGAACCTGGTGCTCGATGTGGGCATGCGCCTGGGAAGACTTCTGGAGCAGCGTTTGGGCGCGGACGTGGTGTACACCCGGGATGATGACACCTTCGTCCCCCTGGAGACGCGTACCGCCATTGCCAACCAGGCTCAGGCCGACCTGTTTATCTCCATTCATGCCAACTCCAGCCACGACCAGGAAGCGCGTGGCGTGGAAACCTACTATCTGAATTTCACCACCTCTCGCGATGCCCTGGAGGTGGCGGCGCGCGAAAACGCCATCTCCGACCAGTCCATTTATCAACTGCAGCAACTGGTGAAGACTATCGCGCTGCAGGAGAAGGTGGAAGAATCACGGGAATTCGCCGCCGACGTGCAGCGCGCCCTCTATACGGGACTGGCTGGGCGCAACCCCGCCATCCATGACCGGGGAGTAAAGAAAGCGCCTTTTGTGGTGCTGATCGGTGCCAAAATGCCCTCCATCCTGGCGGAGATCTCTTTCGTCAGCAACCCGCAGGATGAACGCAAACTGCGCAGTCCCGCCTACCGGCAGCACATCGCCCTGGCGCTTTACCGAGGTATAGCCCGTTATGCCGGCGGATTGAGCGGCATTAAGGTAGCCAGCAGCGCGGCCCAGGACGATGGGCAATAGCCCGCGGCAGTAGAAACTTCGTGCTGCCGGGCGTAATCTAATAACAGCAGTGAGACTTACTCCGCCCTGTCGTAAAACCGCATGAAGAACACAGCGATCCTCGTCGCCTTCTGCCTGGCGAGCATGGCCTTGGCTTGGGCTGCTCCCGCTGGAAGTTCAACTTTTCTGCCCACGGAATTTGCGGGTTGGCGCCTGTCAGACCCACCCGCGGTCAGCCACGATCCGGCCCTAGCCGATCCCGCCTATGGTCCATTGCTCAAAGAGTATGGCTTTCGCGAGATGGAGCAGGCCACTTACACTCGTCCGGATAATCGCGTGTTGAAACTGAAAGCCGCCCGCTTTGCTGACGCCAGCGGCGCCTTTGGAGCTTTCAGCTTCTACCAACAGCCGGAGATGCCTAAGGAAGAGATTGGCGACCAGGCAGCCTCGGCTAATAATCGGGTGCTGTTCCGTCGCGGCAACATTGTGGTGGATGCGGTGTTCGACCGGGTCACGGCCATGTCGGCCGCGGAATTACGCGATTTGGCCGCCTCCCTGCCTTTGCCTGCCGGCAGCGCCCGCGACCTGCCTCCTGTGCTGACCTACCTCCCCAAACAGGCGCGACGCGCCGATTCGATTCGCTATTTCATGGGAGTGGTGGGATTGAGCGATGTTTCTTCGCCCATCGCGCCGCAAGTGGTGGACTTCGCCAAAGGTGCGGAAGTCGCTATGGCGCAATATTCAACCTCGGCAGGCTCCCAGGCCGACGCCACACTCATGGTCATTTCTTATCCCACGCCGCAGATAGCGGCGGAGCGGGCCAAGGCAATTGATGCCGCCCTGCATACCACTTCACGGCCGGAGGACCCGGCCAGCCGGGTGAAGCGCAGTGGGCCCCTGGTGGTACTGGTCTCCGGCCAGATTTCCAACAGCGACGCCAAGTCGCTGCTCGACCAGGTCAACTACGATGCCGATATCACCTGGAACCAGAATACGTTCTTCAGCAAACGCGACAACATCGGCAATCTGTTAGTGGGCGTGATTCTGCTGGTAGCCCTTCTCATCGGATTTTCCTTAGTTGCCGGGCTGCTCTTTGGCGGTTTCCGGCTCTTGATGAAGCGCCTGTTCCCAGATCGCATTTTCGACCGCTCCAAGAACGTGGAAATCATCAGCCTGAAGCTGCGGGACTGGCGCTGAGCCATCTAAGCCAATGAAGACAATCGGGTTATGGACTTAAATCACAGGCTGAATTCGCCCAGTGGCCCATTTTTATGCTTCTGGTGCAAACCGGCAGTTAATTTGTAACTGATTGAAAAGTAAGGCACTTATTCTCGAAAAAAACCTTGACACCCCGCTTTGGCGACCCATAAGATTTCGCCAGAAAGTTTTGACGGTTTTTGCACTCCGTTAGAACTATTCTCCCTTGAACAAAAGGCTGCCTGCGCTGCCAGGCGGCCTTTTGGATTTTTGCGCAGAATGTTGAGAGAGCCTCGCTGAACGGCGGCTTATCAGAATGGGCTATCTGCCGTGGGCGTACCAGATGGATCCCGGGGTGTTCCAGTTCAATCCTTCTCCCCAAACCGCCTGGGTTTTTCCCAAGTCGTCAATCGCCATCTGGAAATAATCTCCGAAGGGAAAACTGAAACCGGCGGGAGAAATGTAGCTGTAGCCGGCAACAAAGGAATTCATCCGCATCTCGCCTGACCATGACGCGCCGCCGTTGGTGGAACTGCGATAGAAAGTATTCCAATAGGGCGCGGAGCGGGTATCCATCCAGGCCACGCGCACATCGCCGGAGGTGCCGGCCACCAGAGCCGGAAAGCAATGCTCCACGCCCGGGGGAGCGGAAGAGACATCCTGCCAAGCCGACCAGGAAGCGCCAGCCGTGGTGGAAGAGGCAAAGTAGATGCGCTCTGGCCCGGCCGAGGTGCGTCCCGCATTCCACAGCACGTAGAGAGTGCCGCCGCCGTCGGAAGCGATGGTCATCTGCGCTCCCAGGAACGCCCAACCGCACTGGTAAGCGGAACAGTCAGGAGGAGAGGAGGAAACGTCCAGCAGGCCGGTTTGCCAGGTAGCTCCGCCGTCGCTGGACTTGCTGACGTAAAGATTAACCGGTCCTTTGGCGCCACCGTTCTGGGTGTAGCCGGCCCAGGCGAAATAGACATTACCCGCGGGATCAATCGCGGCTCCGCCGGCCAGCGACCACCCCAGCTTGGCATTGACATTGACGTTGACGGAGGTAAAGCTTCGTCCTCTGTCATGTGAGGCTGAAACCCAGATCTTTTGCGCGTGGGTGTAGCCGATATAGACGTCGCTGCCGCGCACGGCCAGCACGTCTTTGTCCACGCCGTTGCTGATGCTGTTGGCGATGACTACCGACCAGGTCTGGCCAAAGTCGGTTGACTTGGCGACCACGGCATTGCTTTTCGAGTTCTGCAGCCAGGAAGCATAGACGGTGCTCCGGTCCACCGGATCAACCTGAATCTGAGCGTCGTACTGGCCATTGCCGGGCGGGGCGATCATGCGTGGCCCGGACCAGGTGAGGCCGCGGTCGGCGCTCACTTGCAGGATCATAGTTGGGCTGGGGCAGGTAGGACAGCCAGGAACGACACCATACTGGGGATAGAGCAGATAGACATGCCCAAACCCATCGGCGGCGGTGGCCGGTTCCCATTGATCGCCCACGGTATAGCCGAGCCGTTCCTGGGGGCTGAAGGAGGCGGCGGCGTGCGCTGCGGGGGCGGCCAGCAGCAGTCCAGCCAGCAAGAGGCAAAGATGGAATTTACGCTGCATCCAGAAGTGCAACATGTCCGCGTGGACCGCCGAAGCAGGAGGACAGCGCAACTCGCGACCTCGGCTCTGCCCTCAAACTATACCAGTGTTGCCGCCGCACATACATGGGAAAATCAGCCATTATGGGCGTTTTTGGCGGCTCAGCAGGCAACCCATGTGGCACGCAGGTACATGGCCCGCGGCCGGGTACGGGCTCAACTGGTAAGCTCGCTGAGAGTTCTATGAGGCCCACTTCTGATTACCGCCGGGAAATGATTTCCGCGTCGGAACGGCGAATGTAGTTGGCTTCGAGGTCGGCAGGAGACACGGTTTCGCCGGCCAGCAGCTTCTCCAGGCCGAGGCGCGCCACAGCGTCGCTGCGCGGGTGCTCGAGCGCGTAAACTTTGAATCCATGCTTTTGCGCCCACCCGAGCACCAGTTTGTCTGGGGTGACCGCGGCGGCAAGCTTGCCCCTTACCAGGGCTACGAACTCTTCCTCCATCAACAGGCTTTCGTGCTGCAGCCGGGCCTTGCCGTCAGCGACTTCGTAGTCCCCGGCATAGGCCTCGCCGCGCCCGGCATCAAGCGCCGCGACCATAGCGCCCTCCGAGTTGGCCGCCAAGGCCAGTACTTCCAGCAGGGACACGGCTGCAATCGGCTTTTGCAAAACTTCCGCCAGGCCCTTGATGGCGGCCAGACCGACGCGCAGACCGGTGAAGGAACCTGGGCCGGAGGCGACAACGAAAGCGTCCAGATTGTGCCTGGAAAAGCCGTGTCGAAGAAGCAGGCCGGCAATTTGCGGCACCAACTGCGCGGAAAACGTGCCCCCCGTCAGCGGCACAACTTCCAGGGTCTCGAAGCCGCGCTGGTCGCCGCGGGCCAGGGCAAGGCTGCCATATGTGCCGGAAGTATCGGCCGCCAGCAGCAGCATGTTCACACGCCCTGAGGCGGGTCCTCGCAGAGCTCGAGGAGCACGCCACCGGTGCTGGAGGGATGAACGAAAACGTAGAGGTGGCCGCCGGCGCCAACCTTGATGTCTTCGGAGATCAGACGTGCGCCCTTCTTCTTGAGCCGCTCAACCGTGGCGGCTAGATCGCTGACGCGCAGCGCGACGTGGTGCAGGCCCTCGCCGCGTTTGGCAATGAAACGGGCGATCGCGGATTCCGCTGAAGTCGGCTCCAGCAGCTCTATGCGGCTCTCGCCCACCGGCACCATGGCGAGATGCACCTGTTCAGCTTCCACGGTTTCCTCGCCTACGACCTCCAGGCCCAAGTCCTGGTAGAACCTGCGCGCCGCGGCCAGGGATTTGACGGCGACTCCGAGATGGTCAATGTCGAACATCATTTTTCCCCAGGTTGGCGACAATCTCTTCCACTAGAGAATACGGGTCGCGCTTGTGCTCGGCAACTTCCGCGGCATAGCGGCTGATCTCCTTTTCGCCCAGTTGCTCCCGCATCACGCGGCGCAGCAGGGCATCGCGCAGCATCTCCAGCAGGCGCTCGCGCCAATGGCGGGTGCGCTTTTTCAGGACGAGGTTGTGCCTGGCCAGGAAGGCTTCGTAACCGGCAATGGCCTTGGCCAATTCGGCGGTGCCGGCGCCGTCGGTGGCCACGGTCTTGATAATGGGCGGACTCCAATTGTCCCGGCGCGCGGCCAGCGACTGCATAGCGCGGATTTCACGCTCCACCCGCTCAGCGCCTTCGCGGTCGCTCTTGTTGATAACAAAAATGTCGGCGATTTCCATAATGCCGGCCTTGATGGTCTGCACGTCGTCGCCCATGCCGGGGACCAGAATGACAACGGTTACGTCGGCCAGGCGCACAATGTCCACCTCGTCCTGGCCCACGCCCACGGTTTCAATCAGCACCAGGTCGCGGCCGGAAGCATCGAGCACGGTGGCTACGTCGGCGGTGGCGCCGGCCAGGCCGCCGAGGGAGCCGCGTGTGGCCATGCTGCGGATGTAGATGCCGGGGTCGGCGTGGTGGGCCTGCATGCGTATGCGGTCGCCCAGAATGGCGCCGCCGCTGAAGGGACTGGTGGGGTCCACGGCGATGATGCCCAACGTGTGCCGCTGTTTGCGGTACTCGCGCGCCAGTTGGTCCACCAGCGTGCTCTTGCCCGCGCCGGGCGCGCCGGTCAAGCCGATAATGCGGGCGCGGCCGCTGTGGGAAAACAACGCGCGCAGCAGTTGCAAAGATTCGGGAGCACGATTTTCAACCGCCGTGATCACGCGCGCCAGAGCGCGTGCGTCGCCGGCGCGGACCCGCTCAACCAGAGATTGGATTTCGGTGGACAAATTTGTTAGTGAGTCGACGGTCAACGGCTGACGGTCGACGGGAAAATCAAACCACAACCACAGAGGACGCAGAGGAAGTGATTTCAAGTCTAATTACGTTAAGTTTGCTTATTACCTCCACGTCCTTTGCGTCCTCGGCGGTTTTGATTCTGCTGACCCCTGGCAACCGACTCCTGACTCCTAGTCTTTAAGGATTTGCCGGGCGATCACCATGCGCTGGATCTCGCTGGTGCCTTCGCCGATGGTGCACAGCTTCACGTCGCGGTAAAACTTTTCCGCGGGATAATCCTTGATGAAGCCATACCCCCCGTGAATCTGTACCCCCTCGTTGGCGCATTTCACCGCCACCTCGCTGGCGTAGAGCTTGGCCATAGACGACTCCAGCGTGGTCTTGAGTCCCGCATCTTTCATGGAAGCGGCGCGCATCGTGAGCAAGCGGGCAGCATCAATTTCCGTGGCCATATCGGCCAGCTTCCACTGGATGGCCTGGAAGTCGCTGATCGCCCGGCCAAACTGTTTGCGCTGCTTGGAATAATTCAGGGCTGCCTCATAGGCGCCCTGGGCCATGCCCAGAGACAGCGCGGCGATGGAAATGCGGCCGCCATCGAGCACGCGCATGGCATCAATAAAGCCGTTGCCTTCCGCGCCCACCAGGTTCTCCGCGGGAATCAGGCAGTCTTCGAAAATCAACTCCGCCGTGTCGCTGGCGCGCAGGCCGAGCTTGTTCTCTTTCTTGCCCGGACGGAAGCCCTTGGTGCCTTTTTCCACGATGAAGGCGGAGAGGCCGTGAGTGTGGGCGGCGCGGTCAGTCACCGCGATCACCACCAGCACATCCGCGTAGTGCCCGTTGGTGCAGAAGGTCTTGGTGCCGTTCAGCACCCAGCCGTGTTTGTTGCGCACCGCGTTCATGCGGGCGCTGCCGGCGTCGGAGCCGGAGCCGGGCTCGGTGAGTCCCCAGGCCCCTATGAATTCGCCCGAGGCCAGACGCGGCAGGTACTTGTGCTTCTGCTGCTCGTTGCCGGCAAGAAAAATGTGGTTGGCGCACAGGGACGTGTGCGCGGCCACGATGATGCCCACCGAGCCGTCAACCCGGGAAAGCTCTTCGATGGCGGTGACGTACTCCACATAGCCCATGCCGGCGCCGCCCAGATCGCTGGAAAACACTACCCCCATCAATCCGAGCTTGCCCAGTTCCTTGATGGTGGCCAGAGGAAACGCGCCCGCCTCGTCCCACTTCATCACGTTGGGCAGGATTTCGCGTTCGGCGAATTCGCGCACGCTGCGGCGGAGTTGCTGCTGTTCTTCAGTGAACTGGAAGTCCAAACCGATACCTCCCCGGAGGGCAGACCTAACAAGTTACGTCTCTACATGGACAAAACATTTCATTAGAACACAGGGGGAGAGAGGCGGGAAAGGAGCGGTACCGGCCGCAGCAGAACCCAAATCGCAGAGGACGCCAAGGAGGTTGAGGAATTGATTCTGGTAATGCCCCGGCGCCCTCCGGGTGCTCGGCGGTATGAATTCCCTTGGCGCTGGGATTCAATGATGGTTCACCGCGCCGCCCTATCAGCCTGCTGCGATGGCGCTGAGAATTTCCTGGGTTGTCGGCATGTGCCCGGCCTGCCTTTTGGAGAAGACCAGTTTTCCGTCGGCAAATACGTCCAGCACGCCGCCGCCGCCCAGGTGCAGCTTTACTTTTTCAATTCCGGGTTGTTGTTCCAGTTCGCGCTTCAGGCTCCCGGCCTGACGGCGAATGTCAGCTCAAAGAAAACAGCGCTTAATGTCAATTTTCATCAATCAGACTCACTATTTCGATGTGCGTGAAGACAACATTCTAGTTAAAAAGGTAGTTGGGAGCCAGGAGTCAGCGAAACTACCCTCGAAGGATGCTAAGGCAAGGAACGGTAAATGAGAAGCCAGCAACCCCTAGTCCGCGCGAGTCCACTTGACAAGCAAGTGAAACGTAGTAGTCTGTCTTCAGGAGAGACCACTTGGATGCCTAGTAAAGGATCGATCCAGCTGCTGCAGGGGACGCTCGATCTCATCGTTTTGCGCACACTCGCGACGATGGGCCCACAACACGCTTATCAAATCGCCACGCGTCTCCAGCAGATCTCCGAGCGGCTGCTCAACCTCAACCAGGGCACTCTTTATCCAGCATTGGTGCGGCTGGAGCAATACGGGTGGATTAAGGGAAGCTGGGGAAGGACGGAGAGCAACCGGGAGGCAAAATACTACGCAATCACCAAGGCGGGTCAGAAAGCCCTAGGGGAGGAGACGGAGGCGTGGAGAAGGATGTCGGCTCTGGTGGAACGAGTTTTGCTTGAGGAGTCTTAGCCGTGAAGCACCTGAGACGCATCTTTCTAAGGTTTTATCTGCTCTTCGCCAACTCCAAAGTGGAAGCGGAGCTGGCGAGAGAAATTGGTGTGCATCTAGCTTTGTTGGAAGACGAATATCTGGGCCAGGGCATGACCGCTGAAGATGCGCGACGAGCCGCCAGACTCGCCTATGGAGGTGTCGAGCAGGCGAAGCAACTGCACCGCGACGAGCGAACGTTTCAAGGACTGGGCCAGATTCTGCAAGACACTCGATATACCCTCCGTCAACTGCGCAAGTCTCCAGGATTTACAGTGACTGCGATCCTGATGCTGGCACTGGGCATCGGGGCGACGACGGCAATTTTTTCCATCGTCGAGGGAGTACTGCTGCGTCCCCTGCCGTTTCCTGACCCCGGTCGCCTGGTCATCCTTGGAGATGTGCTGGAAGGCTCGCACTGCGCGTCCTGCGCTCAGCCTAGCGTAACCGCTCCCGACATCCGCAATTACATGCGCGACACGCAAAGCTTTAGCCACCTGGGCGGCTATCGGCAAAGATTGTTTGAACTATCCGGCACGGGCAGTCCGGCCGCGGTGAATGCGACGCGGATGAGCGGCGAGGTCTTTGCAGCGCTGGGAGTGCCGCCGCTGCTGGGTCGCACATTCACGCAACAGGACGATGAAGAACAACAGCAAGTGGCGGTGCTGAGCTATGGGATGTGGCGGAACCGGTTCCACGGCGATCCGAACATACTGGGTAGCAAGATCCTTCTCTATCGCAAGCCTTACACCGTGATCGGCGTGATGCCGCGCGATTTCGAGTTTCCGCTCAACCCTGGGCATGTGAACCAGAGCGAGCTTTGGCTTCCCCTCAGCCTGCATCCGGAGGAATTCATGACGGGCAGCGCGGCGTCATGGAACTCTCGCATGGTGGGGCGCTTAAAGCCCGGGATCACTGCCGAGCAGGCGCAGAGCGACGCGGAGCGAGTGGCCCGGGAGACGATGCGCGACTATCCGGCCTACATGCGCAGTCTTCGTATTCACGCGGTGGTGACGCCGCTGCAGGAAGATACAGTGGCGCAGGCGCGACCCCTGGTGCGCACCCTGTTCTTTGCTGTGATCGTTGTTCTGCTGATCGCCTGTGGGAATCTGGCTGGGCTTCTGCTGGTGCGTGCCATCCGCAGAAGAAGAGAGATCGCGGTGCGGCTCGCCCTGGGTGCTCGCGCGGCCACATTACTCCGACAGGCCATCGTGGAAAGCATGGTCTTGAGTATCACCGGTGGCGCGATCGGGCTGGCACTGGCGGCTGTCGCTCTGCGGTTGGGCGTAAGCCTGCTACCGCAGACGCTACCTCGCATCAATGAAATTGGCTTGGACTGGCCGGTCATGCTCTTCGCGGTGGGACTGGCGCTGCTGACCGGCTTGCTCTGCGGATTGGCTCCAGCATTTGCCGCCATCAGGACGAGTGTGAATGAGGCGCTCAAAGAAGGCGGACGCACCGGCACTTTGGGCGTCGGCCATGCCAGGCTACGCTCGGCGCTGGTGGTTGCGGAGATTGCTTTGGCGCTGACCCTGCTTACCGCCTCCGGCCTATTGCTGCGCAGCTTCGAAAAGATGCGCGATGTGAAATTGGGCTTCCGCCCCGACAATACGCTGGCTGCGCTCTACGTTTTGCCGCAGCAGCAGTATCGAACCCAATCCGCGATCGACGAATTCACGAAAACTCTGCTGAACGACGTGGGGCGGTTGCCTGGCGTAGAGGCTGTTGGCATCACCTCTTTTTTGCCTGTGGCCGGCAACAGCTGGGGCATCTCTTTCACGATCGAAGGTTATGTTCCTCCCAAGGGTGCGGGGTTGAATATGGCGGCGATGTCGCTGCTCGAAGGCAATCCCTTCGAAGCGCTGGGCATTCGAGTGCTCCGAGGACGCGTCTTTACCGAAGCGGATAATGCCGGCTCACAATTGGTGGCGGTCGTGAATCGCAAGATGGCCGAGCGCTACTGGCCAGGCCAGGACCCGATCGGCAAACGGCTGCGCCGGGGATTGCCGGAGACCTCCACGCCGTGGATGACGGTGGTGGGTGAGGTCGGCGACGTCAAGCTGGGGTCGCCCGATGCGGAGACGATGCCACAGGTATATCAGCCGGTAACACAGGCCGTCGCCAGTGAAGGCGTTTTCTCCTCGGTGGGGGAATTGAGCGCCACCAACGGCTGGATCGTTCTGCGCAGCCGTATGGCTCCGGAACAGATAGAAGATACGCTGCGCGCAACCGTGCGGAAGATTGACCCGCAGTTGCCGCTGTACCAGTTGCAGACAATGGAGCAAGCCATCTCCAAGAGCGAAGCGCCGCGACGCTTCAATACCGTGCTGATTTCCTCGTTTGCCATCGCTGCCGTGCTGCTCAGCGTTCTCGGGATCTATGGCGTGATCGCGTTCTCCGTGGCATTGCGCGAACAGGAGATGGCGGTGCGCATCGCGCTTGGCTGCCAGCGCTCCGGAGTGATCCTGTTCATTCTGAGTTCCGGCGCCAAGCTTGCGGCTTTTGGCAGTGGCGCGGGCTTGCTTGGCGCCATGGCCGCATCCCACTTGCTGCGTTCATTTTTGTTTGATGTGAGCCCATTCGACCCTGGCGTGCTCGCACTTTCTACGGTGGCCATGCTGCTACTGGCGCTGGTGGCTTCGGGGCTGCCGGCTCGGCGTGCATCCAGCACGGACCCCTTGCTGGCCCTGCGCGGAGAATAGTACCTATTAGGTTCGAGTTCTACGCTAACTAGTCGGCGGCGCCGGCGCGGCTGCCGCGCCCGCAGATGGCCTGCACCGCTTCCAGGGCGCGGGCGCATGCAGCACGGTCCACATCCATGTGGGTGACCATGCGGATCTGCTCCGCGTCAATGCCGCTGGCCAACACACCCTGCTCAGCCAGTTTCTTGCAGATGTCGAAGGAGCTCATGCCGGTCCCGGCCACATTGAATACCAGAATGTTGGTGACGACTTTGGCTGCGTCCAGGCGAATGCCGGGAACTTGCGCCAGGCCCGCGGCCAGGAATTTGGCGTTGGCGTGGTCCTCGGCCAGGCGCGCCGGCATTTTTTCCAGCGCAATCAAACCGGCGGCGGCCAGCACTCCAGCCTGCCGCATCCCGCCGCCCAGCGACTTGCGGTAGACCCGCGCCTGGTCAATGAAGGCGCGGCTGCCCACCAGCAGCGAGCCCACCGGCGCGCCCAGCCCCTTGGAAAGGCAGAACATAAGCGAGTCGGCTTTCCGGCTGATCTCCGCCACCGGCTTGCCCAGCGCGGCAGCGGCGTTGAAAATGCGCGCCCCGTCCAGGTGGACGGGCAAGCCCGCCTGGTGCGCGCGCTCGCAGATGTCGTCAAAAATTTCCGGCGGGTAGACGGTGCCTCCCGCCATGTTGTGCGTGTTCTCGAGCGAAACCAGCCCGGTCTGCGCGCGGTAGTAGATTTTGGGCGCAATCACCCGCGCAATGCGCTCCCAGGTGAGAACGCCGTCGGGTGCGGCCACGGGGCGGGCAAGGCAGCCGGAAAAGTGCGCCAGCATCGCCATTTCATAATTGAAAATATGGCCGCGCTCCTCGCAGATGACTTCCTGTCCGGGCCTGGTGTGCACTTTGATGGCGATCTGGTTGCCCATAGTGCCGCTGGGAACGAAAAGGGCGGCCTCGCGGGCCAAAATTTCCGCCGCGCGTTGCTCCAGCCGGTTGACAGTGGGGTCTTCACCGTAAACGTCGTCGCCGACATCGGCTTCGGCCATGGCACGCCGCATCTCCGGCGTGGGGCGGGTGACGGTGTCGCTGCGCAGATCAACGATGGCAGGTTGAGCCGGAGTTTTCATAACCACATTCAGCGGTGAGCACTCAGCATTCAGACCAGCAACAGGCCGGTGCCATCGCCGAAAGCAAAAGTCTAATGAAAGTGATGCGGAGGGTCAAAGGCCGCGAACCCCGCTCATTCGAAGGTTACAGTGTTGGACGCCAGAAAGCGCTGAAATACTTCATTGGACAGGAGCCGCCCGCGCTCGCTCAGGCGAATGATGCTGGCTTCGCGTTCCAGCAGGCCTTCGGCGCAGAGTTGGGCAATAACGTCTTCCATTTCAGCGGGCAGGCCAAAACGCAGAGCGACCCCGCGCAGGTCCATGCCGCGATTCAGGCGCAGCCCCAAAAAGAAGGTTTCCTCGCGGGCTTCCGCCCAGGAGACTTGGGTGGGCTGTAGCGGCGCTCCGGCTAAAAATTCTTCCAGCGAGTCGGAAGTGGAAAAGCGCACCGCCTCCACATTGGCCTGCGAAACCGCACAGGGGCGAGAGCCCGAATCTCCGGAGGAAACCGCCGCCTCCGAGCGCAGCAGAGTGTAAGCGTCGGCCGAGGCTTCCAGCATGGAATGCGCATCCAGGCCGAAGCCCAGATAGGGTTGCCGGGTCCAGTACTTCAAGTTGTGCCGGGAAACGGCGCCGGGGCGGCCGAAGTTGGAAATTTCGTACTGGCCCACACCGGCCGCGTTCAGGCGCCGGCAAGCTTCCACATAGAAATCGGCAACCGCGTCCTCGTCGGGCACGAAGTGGGCGTGGTAGCGGGTACCGCCGGCGATTAATTCCCGCCCCAGGCGCGAATCCTCATCCACCTCCAGCATGTACACGCTGACGTGGGGCACGCCGGTGGCAATCACCTCCTCCAGAGAGGTTCTCCAGCTTGCCTCCGTCTGGTGCGGCAGCCCGGCAATCAAATCAAGGTTCAGGTTGTGAATGCCGGCCGCGCGCAGGCGGGCAATGTCATCGAGCACGGTGGCACGCTTGTGCCGGCGGCCCACCGCCGCTGCCTCGCCATCCACCATCGATTGCACCCCCAGGCTGACGCGGTTTACGCCGCACCCGGCCAGGGTTGCGAGCATTTCCTCGTCCAGGCTGCCAGGGGCGCACTCCACCGTAATTTCGGCGTCCGGTGCGATGGTAAAGCAGTCGCGCAGGCACGCGAACAGCCGCCGCAGATCCTGTGCCGGCAGCAAAGAGGGCGTGCCTCCACCGAGATAAATGGAATCCACCACAGGCTCGAAGTGGCCGCCCAGAGTGGACGCCGTTTCCGGCGCGCGCCGCAGATCCTGGCATAGGCGATCAACATAACCGGCATAAACAGACCGCGAAAACACTCCCGAGGCAAAGTTGCAGTAGCTGCACTTGGTGCGGCAGAAAGGAACGGAGATGTACAGCCCGAGCGGCATCGGGGATAACTGGTCAATTATTACACGCTTATTGCGGGCTTCCGCTGTCGGCATGATTTCCCGTTTACGGGAGGATGAAAGCCCCGCTCGCCGCATTAGCAACAGTGGGAAGCCAAAAACCTGAAAGCGAAGGGGGATTTTATGATTTGCAAGTTTTTCGCCCTGGTTACTGTTCTTGCGGTATGCACGATTTCCGCCGTTGCTCAGTATGGCGGTGGGACCGGCGGCGGCACCATGCCAGGAACTACAGGCGGAGGAACCTACACACCTCGCAGCTATAGCTCCAAAGGGGCCATCATCGGCGGCGTGGTAGGAGGGGCGGCCTTGGCGGGAGGTCTGCTTTTGTGGCATGCGCACAAGCGGGCCACTGTCCTGGGTTGTGTTGGTCCCAACGGCAGCACTCTCATGAGCGAGAAGAACAAGCAGACCTACTCGATCACATCCGACAAGGGAGTAGACCTGAAGCCCGGAGAGCGGTTGAAAGTGTCAGGCAAGAAAATTGGCAAGAACGACGACCTGGCGCTGCAGGTAGACCATGTGCGCAAAGATTATGGCTCCTGCCAGCAGCAAGCGCTATTAGCCCATTGAGGGGCGAGATCGTGCCGCCGTCCCGGGGGCAGCCGGGACGGCGGCACGATGGAGCCGCCGGACGCCTGGCGGGTGCCCCCTTGTGCCCGCTCTCTGGGGCCGTAATGCGTCCATGCTCGGCCCAAACCCCGGCGGGGATATACAATCCTCACGGTAAATGAGGAGCGCGGGCCGATCTCCGCTTGGGAAGGCGGGAATTGCGCGCCGGGGACGTAACCGCCGCTCACCGACCTACATCTGAACAAGAACATGGCAGGCGTCGTCATAACCGGCATGGGCGTGGTCAGTCCCAACGGCATGGGCCGGGAGGCCTTCTGCCGGGCGGTGCTGGCGGGCAAAAGCGGCGTGGCCCGCATCGCCAGCTTCGATGCCAGCCAGCAGCCGGTGCAGATTGCCGGCGAAGTTCGCGATTTCAACGAACTCGCCTGGGTGGAGGCGCACGAGCGCAAGCATGTTTCTCGAGTCGTGCCCCTGGCGCTGGCCGCCTCCACTGAAGCCCTGCGCGATGCCGGTTTCGACCCGGGGCACATGTCCATGGAGGAGAAGCGCGATTTCGGAGTGGTGCTGGGCACCGGCGGCGGGGCGCAGGAGTTCTCGGAAGAGCAGTACCGGCTATGGCACAGCGGCCAGGTCAAGCAGGTCAGCCTGTTCTCCATCCCCAGCGGCACCATGGGCACCCAATCCAGCGAAGTGAGCATGCGCTTCGGGTTTCGCGGCATGAGCCATGTGGTCACCAGCGGCTGCACCTCCTCCACCGACGCACTGGGTTACGCCTTGCGCCACATCCAGGCGGGCGTGCATTCCGCCATTCTGGCGGGCGGGGTAGACGCGCCCATCAAGCCGGGAATTATGAAGGGTTACATGCTGCTGCGGGCGCTGACGGCAAAATGGAACGACGCCCCCGAGCGCGCCTCCCGTCCCTTTTCCGCCGACCGCGACGGCTTTGTGCTCGCCGAGGGCGCCTGGATGTTCGTGCTGGAGGAGTACGAGCATGCCCGCGCTCGCGGGGCCCGCATCTACGCTGAACTGGCGGGTTGGGGTTCCACCTGCGAGGCCTTTCACCGCGTGCGCATGGATGAAAACGCGGAAGAGCCGGCCCGCGCCATCGAGTTGGCTATGGAGGAAGCGGGCATCGCCTCCCAGGATGTGCAATATGTGAACCTGCACGGTACCTCCACCCAGCTGAATGACCGAGTGGAGACGCGCGCCCTCAAGCTGGCCCTGGGCAAGCAGGCGGAGAAAACGCCCATGTCAGCCTTGAAATCGCAAATCGGGCATCCCCAGGGGGCCTGCGGCGCCGCGGGTGTGGCCGCCACCCTGGTGGCCATGGAGCATGGGCGCGTCCCACCCACCATCAACCTGGAGCAGCCCGACCCTGCCTGCGATCTGGACTATGTCTCCGATGCCGGCCGACAGGTCAAAGTCGAGCACGCCATTTGCAACTGCGTGGCCTTCGGCTCGAAGAACTCCGCTCTCGTCCTGCGTAAAATTCCTTAAGTACCAGAAAGCCTTTCACCGCAGAGGACACGAAGGAACACGAAGGGGTTTTTGGGAATGGCTCTTGTCCTGAGCGGTTAATCGCCAGCCGGTTGAACTGATAGGAATCCCTTTGTATTCTTCGTGCCCTCTGTGGTGAATGGTGTCATTGGTTGATTGTTTCCATCCCGAGCCCTTCCAAAATCGTCTATTTAAATCGCCCGCTGATTCCAAAGGACTTAACCCCTCAAAACAAGCTAGAATTTCGATGAATTTGCACCCAAGTTGCACCCAAGGTTTTTAGCGCGATGAATACGAAAGGCGCTGAGTGAAGCCTCGGGCCAGCGTCAGTTCTGTTTCGATTCGTCGGACCTAGAATTCTCCATTCATCAGTCTGAACTCGCCTGAACATATCCATGTAACCTTTCGAATGCTCGGGAGTCCAGAGGAGGGGCGGCTCGTTGGTAGGGCGATGCCTCTCACTCCCGAATTTCACAAGCACGCTGCCAAACGCAAGCGCCAGACCCACTGCAAAGCTGGGCACCCATTTACGCCTGAGAACACTCGCGAAGAAGTGTGTGTGCGCGGGAAGAAGAGGTATGTCATGCGGATATGCAAGGCGTGCGAACTGGAGCGGCGGAAGAAAAAAAGGTTATAACCGCGTTCTGGCGCGATTGGCCGGCATTCCAGCGCCCGTGTACCGATATAATAGCCGTCGGTTTCGATCCACCCTACCTGCCGCAGAATCCAAACTGGCTATTGATTTGCCGGGATTGTCGGGGAAAATCCCAATAGACATGTCGTGAGGCGATCTTTAATATCGCGGCGATGCACTATTTCCGCGTCGGTTTAGGAATCTTCTGTGCTCTCGTCGCAGGAGTTACTTTTCTCTTGGCGGAAATTTTGAGACACCATAGGGGTTAAAACTGGGTAGCGGCGATCCCTTGGCCTGCAGTCGCTGATCCGGCACTCGACGCAACGCTCGACTCGGCGCATTTCCTGCTGTAAGCCCTGAGTACTGCAGAGCGGAGGCGGGGAAGCATGGTCGCCAGCGCAGCGGCCCGCTATACGGGCTTCTAGCGCGATTCACGGGCATTCTAGCCGCAGATCGGCAACGGGTTGGCCCCCCGGCTACATCGGCTTTAAAAACAGTGAGCGCGAAGGTGGGCCATGCTGGTCGGTGGACTACCGGAATGCATTACAACCGGGACGGTAGGTTTCAAAGCCTTAATATTCGCTGCAAGGTCTGCGCCTGTCATACCAGCCAGCATGTGATCCGCTAGAATGAGACTGACCGGAGTCTCGCGGCACATTCGCAAGGCTTCTTCTGCAGTCTCGGCCTGAAGAACCGAGAATCCATTGCCCTCAAGGATGACCTTCAGCACGTCGCGTTGAGCACGATTATCCTCGACGTGGAGGATGAGCGGTCTGCCCCGTTGTGCCGCAGTCACAATGGCAGAATATTGTCTGGTAGTCCCGAATAGTTGTCAAGTGGCCGAGAAGGTACAAAAGGTCGTCACCCGACCTATCGAAATAGCGCCACCTTCGGGTGGATTTGATGGGCAGTGACTCAAAGGATTCATCTGTTGCAGAAATGGAATATCGGCTGAACACTGGCACCATGCCGGACGATTGGGGCATCTCCTGTCCTTACACGATACAATCCTTCCCCAAATTGCCCCTCTTCCAGTGCAAAGTGATTTCACTCTGATAGCGACTGCCAACATGGACAACCCGTTCTTACAAGGGTTGTCATCATACGAGACTACCGAACCTAGAGAACCGAGCACGGGGTTGAAAAGGAAAACGAGGACGGAGTTGAAGAAGAAAGGGAATAACGAGAGTAGCATTCCTGCAACGGCCCCGTTCCGCGCCCAAGAAATCAGTGCTGAAGTGGAACTCACGCCACCTACCTCCGACGGCGCTGACGTAGAGGAGAACGTCACCCGCGCAAACGTCGTGGACATCCAGAGGTATCTCAGATGGGCCGATACAGCGATCAACTCCCGCAGATCGCGCAAGCAACGCAGGAAGGGCACTCCAAAGAAAGCAGCGTAGTTAGGCAGCGAGAATCTCTCGCACGACCCGGATAAAATCGGCTGGATTCGTCGCCTCTACAGCAAAATCCACCTGTAGTCGAATTTGGTTCAGCTTAAAAACGTGTTCAGAGTTACCCTTCAGCATCACCGGAGATGACCACCCAGCGGCCCGTTATAGTGCGTTCCGGCGCGATTGGCGGGCGTTGTCGTGGCGCAAGCCACAGCCCTGCTCTAGCAGAGCAAAAAGGAGATGCGATCAGCAACCTGCACCGTAAGCAGTGCAAATCCATAATTTACGTGAAGGCGATTTCACGTCAATCATCGGGCGTTACAGCTTTTAGGTAGTGCGCGGATGCTGTTGGTTTCG
>DATEJK010000005.1:0-6498 GCA_035278025.1 Terriglobales bacterium
GCCCGCTCCACACGCACAGGAGGCGTGGAGTCGAGCGCGGCATCTTCCGCCCGGGCATGCAGCACCGCCACTTTGTCCGCGGGAACCGCCGGCTTTGCCTTCGTGGCCGACTCCGCCGGTTCGGCCAGGGAAGGCAGGCCGAACACTCTCATGTTTTCGACGATGCCGATGATCGCGCTGCTGGGCACGGGCTCAGCCACATTAAGCAAAGCGGTGCGAGAGAGGCGCTCAATCAGTCGTTTCTGGCGCCGGTTGAGAATCTGTTGCGGCAGATTGTGAAAGTTGCGGAAGGTCCAGCGCAAATACAGGCTCTGCCAGCCCGTGGGGCACACGTACAACCGGCCCACATCGGTGCGTAGCTCTACTACGCCATTTTCGATTTTTGAAACCGCCGCCATCCTGAGGCCTGCTTGAAGGAACCGGAGGGTTCCTGGGAGTCGGCGCGCCCTGGGGGAACAAGCCGATTATATGACGGAAGCCAGCGGGCGCTGCGAAAAAATCTTTGCGGCCGGCCTTCCCACTCGCGAAAAATGAGCCCGCGAGCAAAGAAAATTCCCCGCGGAGGTTACTTCCTTTACTGGTGTTCGCGAGTGAGGGCGGCCGCGCCACCAAGGTTACGTTAGGGTCTCCACTCTTTGCCGCCGGAGCGCCCGCCAGACAGTGGGCCGTAACTGCGCATGCCAGGTTCCCGGGAGCCTGAAGGTCCGTGGGTGCCGCCTCACTCATCTTGAGCATCATGCCTCTCCGCCGCTATAAGCTGCTAAATGACAACAACTTGCACAGGGTAACCTTAAGTGAAATTACGACCGGGGACGGCATGGCACCTATGGGCCATTCTCCCCCTCCCCGGCTCCCCGTAGCATGGCAACACCATCGCCCGCAGCGGGGCGAAATTTAGGAAGTTGGAGAACGACCGTGAAGGAACTCTTGCAGAACCTGTGGTCTAACGATGAGGGACAGGACATCGCCGAGTACGCAGTGATGTTGGCTGTGATCCTGGTCATCGTGGTGGGCACGATCCGGCTGATCGGCACGCAGGCGAACAACGTTTTCTCGCAGACAGCCAGCGCGATTGGGTCCTAGTATCACCATTGCAGCAATCGCAGTAAATCTCCCCCTCTTTCTTTTCCCTGCCTCATCGCTCCCTACTGTTTTACGGATTGTGAACACCCGCCCCTCGCGGGTGTTTTTTTGATTTTCGGGATTACCTGCGTGCCAGTATGCCGCCACTTTCGTGCCATTCCAACCGAATGGCGATCTGGGTAGTATTGGTTTCGGCGAAGTACCTGGGGGAGGGTACGAGCCTAGGGGAGCAGCGGACAGCGTTCCGCGCTCCCTTTTTTCATTTCCGCGAAACTGTTTCCGCAAAATCACAACCGTCTAAGCCGCCGGATAGGGGTCACGACCCAGCGCCGTCTCATCCAGTTCCCGGCAGGAGCGATAGCCGCTTAGCGCCAGGGTCAGGTCCAGGTCGGCCAGGAAATTGAGCAGCACCTCGCGCACGCCCATCTCCCCGCCCAGCGCCAGCCCCCAAAGATAGAGTCGGCCCAGGAGCACGGCCCGGGCGCCCAGGGCGAGCGCTTTAATGGCGTCAGCACCGCGGCGAATGCCGCTGTCAAAGAGCACGGGGATGCGGCGGTTGACGGCGCGAACCACGGCTGGCAGGGCGTCCAGGGCGGCGATGGCGCCATCCACCTGGCGGCCCCCGTGATTGGAAACGATGAGCCCGTCCATACCGGCGTCCAGGGCGCGCTGTGCGTCTTCGGCGTGCAGGACGCCTTTCAGAAGAATGGGCAAGCGGGTGTGGCGGCGCAGAAAGCCCAGGTCGTTCCAGGTAAGAGCCGTGTTGGAGCAGATGCCGGCCCAGAGCCGCACCGCCGCCACGGGATCTTCCTGCGGCGGCCGCGGCAGCAGGGAACGAAACACCGGGTCGGTGAAGAAGTTGGCCAGGCCTTCCGCCTGCAGGAAAGGCAGGTAGGGGTGCTGCAGGTCGCGCTCGCGCCAGCCCAGAATGGCGGTGTCGAGGGTGACTACCAGGGCGGAGTAGCCGGCGGCTTCCGCCCGCCGCAGCAGGCTGGCGGTGACCTCGGGATGGGTGGTCCAGTAGAGCTGGAACCAGCGGGGCGCGTCGCCGCCGGCCTGTGCCACCGCTTCCAGGGGGCGCGAGGAGAGGGTGCTGAGCACGCTGGGAATGCCGAGGGAAGCGGCGGCGCGGGCGGTAGCCAGTTCGGCTTCGGCGTGAATTATGCCTTGCACTCCCACCGGGGCCAGCAGCACAGGCGCGGGCAGGGTGCGGCCCAGAAGTTCGAGGCTCAGATCGCGTTGCGATACATCGCTCAGCATGCGGGGCACGATGCGCCAGCGGTAGAAAGCCTCGAGATTAGCGCGCGCCGTCTGCTCCCCGCCCGCCGCCCCGGCCACGTAGTCGTAGGCCCGAGGCTCCAGAACCTCCTTCGCCTTCTGCTCCAGCAGCACGGGGGAAACCGGCACCGCGGGCTGGGCGCCTTTCAGGCCGGACTGGTAGATCTCGAGTTGACGCTCTATGCCCGAATACCTGGCGGGCGCTGCTTTGCTTTCCATGTCGGTCGGCAGATTGTACAACGCTGCCCCGCTCCCCTCGGTATTGCAGTAAATTAGTTAGCTGGGGGTTACGACGATGGCGAATGCAGCCGTTTCCGATCTTGCCAGCAAAACCTGTGTTCCCTGCCGCGGGGGCGTGCCGCCTCTGAAGGGCGAGCAATTGGAGTCATTTAAAAATCAGCTGCCCGGCTGGACCGTGGTCAATGAACATCATCTGACTCGCACCTTCAAATTTCCCGACTTCCGCCAGGCGCTGGAATTCGTCAACCGCGTGGGCGAGCTGGCGGAGGAGCAGGGCCACCATCCTGACATCGTGCTGAAGTGGGGCGAGGTGGGAATCACCACTTATACCCACAAAATTGATGGGCTCACGGAGAGCGACTTCATCCTGGCGGCAAAAATTGAGCGCTTAGCCAAATAGATGAGGCCCAGCCCCGCTGGCCAGCCTTAGAGACCTATTTGTAGCTGAGCGCCAGCACCCGGTTGGCGCCGTTCTGGGCTTCGTAGGTGACTTCCACCTGGTGCCCGGCGGGCAGCTGGTTGCGCAGGTCGCCTTCAAAGAACAGCAGGCGGGCCGGGCCCCGATGGCTGCGCAGGGTCACGATGGACTTATCGGGCTGTCCGATGGGGCTTTCAAAGAACAGCACATCCTCCACCAGGCCGCGCTCCGTAAAGGTGCCGGATGCGCCGGCCGCGAATTGGGCTCCGGCCCGGGGCACCCGCGCCACCTTGCCCACCCGCCGCCGTCGCCGCAGTTCCACCATGGCATTGGCCGCGAATATCCCCGACATGGCGAGCAGTATGAGGGCATAAAACAGGTTGTCCACCGTGTCGAATGAACCCTGGAAGAAGATATAGGCAATGCCCAGCAGAGGCGCGACGGCCAGCACGAGAGAGGCGATTAGCACGGTTGATTCTCCGCAGAGGGATAAGCAGGTGGGCTTGCCTGTCTCCAGAGCTCACATTCCGCTAGAATGAAGGACTTGCGGCAGTGCTGGAATGACAGGGGCAGGATGACGGCCAAGCTGCCGGAAGACAAGCTGATGTCCTCACGCGCCCATGGCTTTTCCCTGGTCGAGGTCCTGATCATTACGGGATTGGCGATGCTGCTGGCGGCCGCGCTGGTGCCCCGGCTGCTGAATTCCCGTATCGCCGCCAATGAGGCCACCGCGATCGCCAACGTGGATATTATCACTTCGGCGCAAGAGTCCTATAAGACGGCTTATCCCGGAATTGGGTACGCGGATTCCCTCTCGCGGCTGGCCGGCAACTGCGACCTGCGCCAGTGCCGCCCCACCGCGGAGCATGCCTGCCTGATTGACTGCCACCTGCCGGAAGGGGTGCTGCAGCCGCGCGGCGGCTACTTTTATGCGCTCAGCGCCGCCAATCCCGCCGGCGCCGGCCCCAACTCGACTTACGTGGCCGCCGCCGCGGCGGAGGCGGCTCACAAAACCGGCGACCATGACTTCTGCGCCGTGGAAGACGCCAGGCTCCGCTGGCAAGCTCCTGCCTCCACCGGATCCGCCGGCACCATCACCCATTCCCAATGCCAGCGCCTGGCGGTGGTGCCCTGATGCCGCCGACTCTCGCCAGCGACCACTCCTCTGCTCCCAGCCGGCGCCGGCGCCTTCTCGGTTCGCCCCTGCTCATCGTCGCCGCGGCTTTTGTGGCCCGCATCGGGAGCATGGTCCTCCACCACCGCTACGACATTCCCGCGGCTTACGGCCACCTCTTTTTCGGCTTCGAAGTAGGCCGCATCGCCAGCGCCCTCGCCTCCGGACACGGCTTCAGCTCGCCATTCCCCGGCCCCTCCGGCCCGACCGCGTGGCTGGGGCCGGTGTACCCGGCCATCGTCGCCGGCATGTTCAAGATTTTCGGCATTTACACGCCCGCTTCGGCGCTGGCGGCGATGGTGATTAACAGCGTGTTTTCCGCGCTCACCTGCCTGGCCATTTACCTCATCGGCATGGAACTGTTCGACTCCGCCGTCGCCGTCATCGCCGCCTGGGCCTGGGCCCTCCTGCCCTACAGTATCAACTGGAGCTTCTGGATCTGGGAAACGGCGGTTTCCACCTTCCTGTTTACCTTGCTGTTCTGGCTCACGCTCCGGCTGGCCCGGCGGCCGCGCGCGCGCACCTGGGTTCTGTATGGGCTGCTGTGGGGACTGCTGGCCCTGACCAACGCCTCCTGCCTGTCCTTTCTGCCGGTGGCGGCGATCTGGCTGTGGTACCGGCTGCGCCAGCAGGGGCAGTTCCGATCTGCGCACGCCGCCGCTTCCGCGCTGCTCTTTTTGCTGGCGGTTTCGCCCTGGGTGACGCGCAACTACCTGGTCATGGGCAAGTTCATTTTCCCGCGCAGCGATTTTGGCGAAGAGCTCTACATGGGCAACCACCAGGGCTCCGAGGGCCTGTGCATGTTCTGGGACCATCCCGTGTGGAACAAGGAAGAGATGGCGCGCTTCGCCCGGGAAGGCGAACTGGCTTATGTGGCGGAGAAGCAGAAGATCGCGCTCCAATGGATGGAGCAGAATCCCGGTCGCTTTGCCGAGCTGACTTTAAAACGCGTCGGCTTCTTCTGGTTCGGCATTCCGGAACAGGGACACCTGGCCCGGCATTTTGGCATTGGTTCTCGCCACGCCCTGTATTTTGCTGTCGCCCTGCTGGCCTTCTGGGGATTGGGGGTGGCGTTCCGCCGCCGGCAGCACGCCGCCTGGCTGTTCGCCGGGCTTTTCCTGTTTTTCCCCCTGGTGTACTACATCACCCATTGCCATCCCCGCTACCAGCATCCCATCACCCCGGAGATGCTGCTGCTGGCGGTGTTCCTGCTGCACAGCTCCTGGAAAGAGGAGCCGCGGTTTTTGCGCTTCGGCGCGCGCAAGAGGATCCTCACTTCCCATCCTGCTCCCGCGCCCGGCGAAGAAGAGCGCGTCGCCGTTAGCCGCACCCGTAGCTGATGGCCTCAGCCAAGCCTGTTCTTAACCACAGAGTACAGAGGGAAAAAAATCGAGAAGGCACTCTGCAGTGGCGGGGAACCTGAGGAGACCGCGGTTCAGTGCGGATCTTTAATGTGCAGAGTCGAGGCATTCCCACATAACCAAAAACGGGTTGTGTGGGCCACCCGGCCTCGGTTTGAATTCTCTTTCTCTGTGTCCTCTGTGATGAAAAAATCTACGGCAAAAGCGGCGATTGGCGGAGCCATCAACGGGCAAGAACGGGAAGCCCGGCCCGTAACAGGGCATTGATTCTAGGCGACTACTGCCCGTTTCGGGAAACAGGCCTGTCCACAGGGCCCGCCTGGGGCTGAGAGATTTTCCGTTTGAGCGGCGCAACTGCCTGCAATTCAGCTAGCTAGCGGGAAGCCGGGTAGGAGCCTTCGCTTGGAGGAAGACTTGCTCCACGGTACGGCAGTCATAGCGAAGACAAAGCGAATCCGGCTTTGCGAAGGAAGCTCATATGGTGGAGTTAAAGCAATTCAAAGTCACGCAACGGGATGGGCAAATCCTGCACCTGCTGCTGGAAGGCTGCAGCAACAAGGAGATTGCCAGCGAACTGAACATCAGCCCGCGTACCGTCAAACAACACCTGCGTTCGCTGTTTCAGCGCGCCGGTATTGAAGGTGGTCGCAAGCGGGTCAAACTGGCCACGGGCCTCATGTGGCGGGAGCAAACACAATGCAACCACGTAATCGGTTAACGGGAGGGATGGAACCCGGACCCTTCCCGTCACCTGGGTGTTTATTTTCAGCAACTTACGCTCGCGCCTTCGTGTTAACCTGCTGAAAACACGTACCCTTGCGGTCCCAAGTCTTAAGGTCTTCTGACAGGCATAAACACTGGTGTTCTTCACGTGTTCCGCTTATAGGAACAGAGCTACGCACGCGCAGGGCGAACGTGAGGCAAAGAGAGGGTGGGGCGGGGGG
>DATEJK010000006.1:0-92936 GCA_035278025.1 Terriglobales bacterium
GTTACCCCGCCTACATCCGCCAGGCCTTTGGCAACGGGTACCGCCTTCCGGATAAGAACTGGAACAAGCTGTTCTCCGGCGTCTTCTACAACCCCGCCCATCACATCCAACAGCTCACTCCCTCCAAAATTCTCATCTTCCACGCCCAGGATGACCCCTACATTCCCTGGCGCTCGGTGAGCCGGTTTGCCGCCGCCGCAGGAATCAAGCTGCGCCTCCTCCGCCGCGGCGGCCATCTGCATACCGACACGGTGGTCCGCGCCTACTGGCCCCAGATCGAGCGCTTCTTTCACTCCTGACCTGCCATCGGGTGTTGGCCAGCCAGCCTCTATCAAGTTACAGCCTCCCCCAAACCCTGCTTCCCTTCGCAAAAGCACTAGCCTGCCCCAAGCATCTCGAACGCACCCCACGTCGCCGCCCGGGTGAAGAACTGACCGCCGAATAACTCCCCCAAGCGCAAGGAGGCATGAAGCGAAACGCGGGGCTCCTTCGACTTCGTAGAGCGATTCTTGCGCGAATCGCTCCACTGCGCTCAGGATGACAGGTTTTGGTGGGGCCGGTGGCCCGGCTGAAAGCAAGGCCTTTCTCAATTTGCCGGGGACGTTCAGGGCCAAATGCTAAGTGCTAATTGCCAATTGCTGCCCCTACTTTCTCTTCTTCCCTTTAGCTTTTCTGGCGGGCGGCTGCGCCTTGCTCTTGGGTTTGGCCTTGGACTCGGCGGGCTTTGGAGGCGCCGGCTTGGCGGGAGTGGGCGACGGATTGGCCTTCGCAGCCGTAGCCGGCGCGGCGGCTTTTGCCGCGGGCGAAGCTGCGGCGGCCACGGCAGGCAATGCCGCTTCTCCTCCCTTGCCCTTACGCTTCTTGCCGGCCGCCGCCCTGGCAATTGCCGGCGTTGCCGCCGGTTGTGCCGCGGCTGCCGCTTGGGCCGCTGCCTTGGCGGCGCGTCCGCGCTTGGGTGGAGGCGGAGGCGGAGGCGGCGGTGGCGGTGGCGCCAAAGGCTTCAGGTACTTCAGAATTTCGGTGCGCGAGCGCATCTTCCCGTCCAGCAACAGCAGGAAAACGTCGTGCGCGATCTTGGGATACTCGGGCAACGACGGCGTGATGTGCAGCTCCGTCATTTCCGGCAAAGGAAGCTTCTGCTGCACCTGCCGCCACTTGGTGAAGAAATTCTTGATCTTCTGCTCCACCGCCTGCTGGCGCGTGGTCATTTCCAGAAACAGTATGGTCTCCGCCTTCGCTTTGGACAGCAGCTCCCAGGTGCGAGAAGGCGTGGCCGCTTCCTTGCCCGTCAGCTTCCTGGCCAGTTCCTTGGCATCCGACTCCAGGCGGCGCCAGCTCTCCACCAGGTCGCGCCGCGGAATCAGCTTCTGCATGTCGGCAATGTCGTGGTCGCTCAGCCGCTTGGTCAGAAAATAAAGCACGATGGGGCCGGTATCCAGGGTGTAACCCAGCTCCGCCATCAGCTGCCGCGCCTTGGCCAGTTGCCCCAGTTCCGAGGTATCCACCTTGGCTACGCTCCAGTGCGGGTTCAGCACCTTCAGCCAGCCCTCTTTTTCCAGCGCCTTCAGGATGTGCAGCGGATCCTCTTCGTAGGCCAGTTGCTCAATTTCGTACCCGATGGCGCGGTCGCCGATGTTCTCGATGTAGTTGTTCTCTTTGGCCGAGTCGTAACGCGCCTGGGTGCGCTCCTCCAGCGGCCAGTGGAAGCGATGGGCAAAACGCGTGGCTCGGAGCAGGCGCGAGGGCTCCTCCAGGAAGGCGTAGTTGTGCAGGATGCGCAGCACCTTGGCCTCAATGTCGGCCGCCCCGTTGAAAGGGTCGAGCAGCAGGCCGCGCGAGCCCGGGTTCAGCGACAAAGCCATGGCATTGACCGTAAAGTCGCGCCGCCGCAGGTCCTCAGCGATGGTGGAGGGAACAATTTGGGGAGGCTTGCCCGGCTTGTCATAGCGCTCCGAGCGCGCCATCGCCACCTCGCCGCGTACGTTCCCGGGAAACATCAGGTAGAGAGTCTTCAGGTCGTCATCTACGCCCTGCACCACCACCCCGGCGCGCTCCAAGTCCTTTTGTAGCTTTAGGGGATTGCCCTGGACGGTGAAGTCCAGATCGCGGATGGGAAAGCCGCTGATGATGTCGCGCATGGCCCCACCCGTGAGATAGACGTTCATCTCATTGGCGCGCACCACGTCTTGCAACCCGGTAACGGCGCGTTGCTGCTCCGGGGTAAGCCGGATCTCCATGGTGTAGATGTAGTCGGCCATGTCTCAGACTTTAAAGGACTTACTTGCCACACGCACACCCTGGGGCGGCCCGGTTCCGGACCGCTCGCCGAAGCCGCTCAACTGCGGGTAAGCTTCTCTTTCCAATGGACTTAAGTCGGTTTTGCGAGGGCGCAATAAACCCCTCACCTTACCATAAAGAATGATGGTTTGGCTACAAAAGTGCGCATTTTTGAGGCAAAAAATAGGGCAAAAAATGCGACAATCGCGGGAAGTGAGAGCGGTCGAGCTTTCACGGTTTCCCCCAAAAACCATGGTTTCGACCCACAAAAAAGTGATTGTGCGCAAACTGGACCGGGACACGGTAAACGGCTACGTGTCGCCTGCTAACTTCCTGGTAGAAGGCAAGTTAGAGATGATGAACACAGCCGGAAACGTGGTTGCGGTGGATTTACGGGAGATCAAAATTGTCTATTTTGTGCGGGAGTTTACCGAGGCCAGCGCTCCCCAGCGCAAGACCTTCACCAACCGGCCCCGCACCGAGGGCCTGTGGGTGCGCCTGAAGTTTAAAGATGGTGAAGTCATGGAAGGATTGATGCCAAACGACTTAACCCAGGTGATGGCGGAGGGCTTCCTGGTGAATCCACCCGACCTGCGAGCCAACACGCAGCGCATGTTCGTGCCCCGTTCAGCTCTGGCGGGTGTGACCGTGCTGGGCGTGATCGGAGTAGGACGCGGGCGGAAACGCAAGGCCGCCGCCGCCGATGTAGGCCAGGTGCCGATGTTTGGAATTGAGTAGTTATCGGTAATTGAAAAACAGCCCGCTCGGGCAGGCTCCTCACTGATGGGCGGGGACTTGGCCACAGTCGAATTTTCCCGAGGCAGAGCCATCTTTCAGGGAGAACGTCCCGGTGTGACCGTCGGCATTAAGGACGACGGTGCCCAAGCCTGCGTAGGCATCCTCGAGGGCGGTCTTCCCCAGATAAACGGCGATAATTTCGTTGGCGTAGGCGCCGGGTCCGTGGAATTTAGTCTTATTGGCGTGCATCTGATCGGCCATGGCGGAACTTGGTCCGACAGTTAAGGCGAGAGTTGGCAGAGCGCTAGGGCCCCACGTACCGGAAAAGGTGTCGCCGTGAAAAATCCGGCAACCGCCTCCGGTTACGGCGCGGGATTTGGGTTTTTGGATCAGAGCGTTTGGTTGCGAGGCGGCATTAACGACCCCACTGCTCGCCAGGCACAGCGCGGCGGCGACAAGAAGAATTGCTCGGGATCTCATGTGGGGCGGAATATTACCCGACCTTAATTCGACGGTGCAAGCGCCGAGTCACTCAACGGTCAACTCTCCTCTGTATTTCACTTACTACGGCACGGAGCATCTGCACTTTTGGAATTGTGTAAACGGGTAATCGGCAATTGAAAAGCAGGTGCTTCGCTGCGCTCAGCATGACAACTTGAACGTAACAGCTTTTTTAAAAGTTGCCGTGGGACACGCAGAATGCATTTCGACCAACTCAAGCTAAAGACAGTTTGAGTGGGGCACCCGGCTGAGCTCACGATGACAACTTCCAAATAGGAAAACGGCTAACTCAGCTGCGGAGCGGGTCGCGGGTGGGGCGGCCGTCCACCAGGCGCCAGATGCCCAGGGGATTGGAATCCTGCAACTCTTCCGGCAGCGCCTGCTGGGGAAAGCCTTGAAAGCACACGGGGCGGGCAAAGCGCAGGATGGCAAGCGTGCCCACCGAGGTGGTGCGACTGTCGGAGGTGGCGGGATAGGGGCCGCCATGCACCATGGCGTGGCAAACCTCGACCCCGGTGGGGAAACCGTTAAAGATGATGCGGCCTGCTTTATTTTCCAGAATCTCAATCAAGTCGCGGTGGCCGGCCAAATCCTGCTCGGTGCCGTGGATAGTGGCGGTGAGGTGGCCCTCGAGGCTGCGCGCCAACTGGAGCAAGCGCTCGCGGGTGGAGTAATTAATCAGCAAGGTGGAAGGGCCGAACAACTCTTCCTCCAGGCTGGGATCGCGCAGAAACTCTTCCACATCGGCCTGAAAAACCACGGCTGCCGCGGCACAACCGCTGCCAGTGGGCGCCGGCCCTTCCGCCAGCTTGCGAGCTGATCGGGACTGGGAACGTTGGGCCACACCTTTCTTATAGGCAGCCTGAATCCCCGGCGTAAGCATGGTGAAGGAGGCGGGCCCGGCGGCCAGGCCGCTCAACTGGCGGGCAAAATTCCGCGCCGGTTCATCGTCGGGCAGCAGAACCAATCCCGGCTTGGTGCAGAACTGTCCGGCGCCAAGGGTCATGGAAGCGTGGAGGCCGGCGGCGATCTGTTCGCCGCGCTGGCGCAGGGCGCCGGGGAGAATGAACACCGGGTTTATGCTGCCCATTTCGGCGAACACCGGAATAGGCTCGGAACGAGAAGAGGCGGCCTGGCGCAGGGCATCGCCGCCGGCGCGCGAGCCGGTGAAGCCTACGGCCTTGATAGCAGGATGACTGACAAGCTCCGTTCCGATCTCAAAACCAGCATCAAAGAGCAGCGAGAAGACGCCTTCCGGGAGCGAGTGTTGGCGTACGGCTTCGCGCACAGCGTCCCCGACCAACTCGGAAGTTCCTGGATGAGCGGCGTGAGCCTTGACGACGACGGGATTGCCGGCGGCGAGGGCCGAGGCGGTATCACCGCCGGCGACGGAAAAGGCAAGGGGAAAATTGCTGGCAGCAAAGACGGCAACCGGGCCCAGCGGCCGCAGCATGGAGCGCACGTCAGGCCGGGGCAGGGGCTTGCGGTCGGGCAGGGCGGGATCAATGCGGGCAGCCACCCAGGAGCCTTCTTCCACCAGGTCAGCAAACAGACGCAGCTGGTTGCAGGTGCGAGCGGTCTCGCCCTGAAGACGGGCGGGGGGCAAGGCGGTTTCCTGCATGGCGCGCGCCACCAGGGGCTCAGCGATTTGTTCAATATGGGCGGCAATACTGCGCAAGAATTCCGCCTTCTGTTTCCCCGGCAACCGGCTGTAAATGGGAAAAGCTTCGACGGCAAGGCGCCCGGCCGAGTCGAGCTCTTCGCGGGTGGCGGAGTGATAAACAGGGAGAAGCTGCCGACCATCGGCGGGATTGAGGGCGTGAAACTGCTGGCCGTGTCCGGAGGCGAGGCGGGAGCCCAGAAGCGACAGCCCGCGCAGTTCGCTGCCGGTGAGGGTGGTGGCGGCTTTATTGGGCATAGGTCACTTGCCTGTTTGGAGTGCGGCAGTCGGCGGGACGGTTGGCAAGAACGCGGCGGATCAGAGTTTGTGTGCTCCGCAATTCTTCACCGGCAAGCTCGAGGCGCGGGGGACGCACGCGGGCGCTTCCCATGCCCGCCTCCTGCTGCACCAACTTGATGAGCTGCACGAACTTGGGCACGGTATCCATACGGAGCAGGGGAAGGAACCAGCGGTAGAGCTGCAGGGCTTTTGCAGATTCGCCGCGCAGCGCTAAGTCGAAAAGCGCGACCGACTCGCGGGGCAGAGCGTTGGCCAGGCCTGCGATCCAGCCCACCGCGCCCACCGCAAGACCTTCCACAATGGCATCGTCCACGCCTACGAGCACCGCCAGGCGGTCGCCGAGAAGTGCGCGAATGGCGGTGACGCGGCGCACGTCGGTGCTCGACTCCTTAACTGCCGCCAGGTTGTGGTGCTCCCGGGCCAGTTCCTGAATCTGTTCCGGAACAAAATCAACCCCATAAGCAACAGGATTGTTGTAGAGCAGGCAGGGCAGGCTGGTGGCCTGGAAGACGGCCGCGACGTGGGCCCTGGTTTCACGCCAGTCACCGAGATATACGTAGGGGGGCAGCACCATGAGGCCCTGGCAGCCGGCCTCCGCGAAGGCACGGGCCAGGTCCACGGCTTCACGGGTGCTGAGCGAGGAGACAGCGGCCACCACGGGCACGCGGCTGCCCACAGCTTTAACGCAGGTCTTCACGATGGCCAGCTTCTCGTCTGGCGTGAGGGTGGCGCCTTCGCCCAGGGAGCCGAGAGGAACGATGCCGGTGCAGCCGTTCTCCACCAGCCAGGAACAATGGCCGGCAAGAAAAGAAAAATCCACCCTGAGATCTTGATCGAAACAGGTGGTAATTGCGGGCATTACACCCTTCCATTCCATGATCAACTCCTGGAGACGGGATTCGGCGACGATGTTTCTGAGATGGCACTCGCAGCGGCCGCCATCAGACTTTCGACGCGAACCGGAAAGAGAGGCGGGCGCACGGACTCGGGCTGCCACCCAAGCAAGAATTCTACCGCGGGCCCGCAGATACGGCCCTGGCATGGTCCCATGCCGCAACGGGTGAGCAGCTTGGCGGCGCGCCAGGAAGGGTGCTCACGCAGGCGGGAGAGGGAGACGTCTTCGCAACGACAGACCAGGGTCTCAGGCAGGGGCAGTTGCTTCAATTCTGGGCGAAGAACAAAAGCCCGTTCCAGGCTACTGGCGAAGCGGCGCAACTTGTTTCGCTTGGCAATCAAGCGACGGGCGGAATCGAGGCGGCCGGCGGCGGCGAAGCCGGCAATCTGGCCTTCGACAACAGACAACTCCAGGCCGCCGACACCGGTGGGCTCGCCGGCGCAATAGACGGCGGAAATGGTGGTCTGCTGAAAATCATCCACGCGGACTTTGCCATCGTCCAAAGCGCAGCCCAAAAGCGAGGCAAGCTCGATGTTTGGCGCCAGGTGAAAGCCACAGGCCAGATAGTCGCAGGCCAGGTTCCAGCTTTTTGCTCCGCGCCGCAGGGTCACGCTTTCCAGCTTTTCCTTTCCCTGCGCAGCAACCGGCCAGCAACCGGCGAGATAAGGAATGCCGGCCAGCTGACGGCGAAGGGAAAGAGCATCCTTCAGCTTGGAGGGCGAGAGGCCGAGAGTAAATGGCAGCAGGCGGCGCCATGGAGCTTGCTCGGCCACAAGGAGAACATCCGCGCCGTAGCTCTTGAGATGAGCTGCGACGGCGAGCAGCAGCGGGCCGGTACCGGCGACGACTACTTTGCGGGCGCGCACATCCAGTCCGGACCTGGCCAAGGCCTGGAGACCGCCCGCGCCCATGACATTGGGCAGGGTCCAGCCGGGAAATGGAAGAAAGCGCTCACGGGCTCCGGTGGCAACAATCAATGTTTCGAAGCCAAGCTTGCAAACTCCGATGTCGGTTTCGGCGACCAGGGTACGCGCATCCGTCTGGGCGAAGATGCGGGCACCGGGGAGATGCTCCACCCTGAGTTCCTTAAGGCGCCGGTACCAGTGGGCAGCTTCTTGGGTGCTGGGAGAGACGTGTTCACCGCGCCAGATCTGGCCGCCAAGGGCGGGATTGTCGTCGGCGATGGCGACGCGCAGGCTGGCCTCGGCAGCGCAACAAGCGGCGGCGATGCCGGCCGGCCCCCCACCGACCACCAGCACATCAAACCGGCGGCGGTCACTCATGGAGGGTTACCTCCATGCCTTCGCGGCAGAGCAATTGGCAGCTGCGCACATGCTGCTGGCCGTCAACTGCGACGCGGCACTCGAAACAGATTCCCATGCCGCATAAGGGCCCGCGCAGCTCGCCGGAAACGGAACGGCGAAAACCTGAGTGGCCGGCCAGTAAGACGGCAGCAGCAACGTTGGAGCCGCGAGGCACTTGCACCGAGACGCCGTTGATTTTCAGTTGCACAAGCTCAGGCATGGGCAGTATCCGTGACGCGGTTGGGCAGATAAGGTTCGAGGGGAATGGCGGGAGCGCGCCGCAGAAACTGATCGAGCAGAAGGCGGGCCGTGGCGAGTGAAGTGGTGATGCCCAGGCCCTCGTGGCCGGTGGCGAGATAGAGATGCTCGCGGCCCGGACACTTGCCGATAACCGGCAGCTTATCCGCGGTGGCAGCGCGAAAGCCGGTCCAGGTGCGGATGGCCGACATGCGCGACAGTTCCGGAAGGTAGTGGCAGGCGCGGGCCAGCATGCCGGCATTAATGTGGTTGTCCACCGCATTGGTTTCCACGCCAAACTGGCGCGAGGAGCCGATGAGCAACTGGCCGGTGATGCGCGGCTGCACGTTGAAGGCAAAAGACTCGGCGGTGAGGGTGTGCGCGCTCTTCAGGTAACCGAGTTCCACGAGCTGGTGGCGGACGAAGCCGGGATAGCGGTCGGTGATAATGAGCTGTCCCTTACGCGGACGCATCTCCAGGCCGGGGGCGAGTTGCGGCGCCCAAGTTCCAGCGGCATTAATGACGGCGCCGGCGTGGAGGCTGCCGCCGTTCTGAAGAACAAGGCCCTCGTCATGCACCTGCACAACTTTGTCGAGGTAGAGGTCACAGGAATAGGCCTGAGCCTGGCGGAGCAGAAAGCGGGCGGCACAGGGAGCATAGATGACCAGGTCTTCAGGGACGAGCAGGGCGCCGAGCAGTCCGGGACGGAGATGAGGCTCGGCTTCGTACAAGGCGCGCGGGTCGAGGATTTCCGTGGGGACGCCGCGCGCGCCATAGAACTCCTGCTTGCGGCGGACTTCCTGCATTTCCTGATCGTCGGCAGCGATCCAGAGGGTGCCGCAGGGCATGTATTCGACGTCGGACGGCAATTCAGGAGCGAGTTCGCGCCAGAGCAGCTGCGAGTAGCGGGTGAGGGCAAACTGCGGTTCGGAATCGTCCATGACGACGATGTGACCCATGCCGGCGAAAGTGGCGCCTCCGAAGCCGGCCTCAACCACGGCAATGTGCAGGCCGGCGCGGGCAAATTCGCGGGCACAAGCAGCACCGATGATGCCGGCGCCGATGATGAGGACGTCATAATTCGCGGGTGACAAGACCAAACCTACCCTCAGGGGCTAAAAGCCCGCAGCTTAGCTGCTCTCTGTTGCAGGCCTGAAGGCCTGCTCCACCCGGTTGCGGTTCCACCCGGTTGCGGATCATCGCTGCCTGGTCACCTCCGGCTTGGCCTTGCCGGCGGCGGGGGCGCTGACTTCCACTGCGGGAGCCGCGCCGGGCAGGGGCATGACGCCGTGCTCCAGCAGGGCGCGGTTGAAGGCGGGCAGGCTCTTGTCCATGAGCGCGGCATATTCGATTTTCACCCCCGCCAGGTCTTTTTCGATGTCCTGGAGCAGGGCGTACTCGGTGTCGGTAGGCGGGAAATTGGCGCCGCCGGCCACATCGCCGGCGCCGGGGCCTATTTCAGCATTCAGCCAAAGCAGGTTGTAGTAGATCTGATAGGGCTCGACAAAATATTTATCGTCGCTGGCGGTGAGGGCCTTGGACACTAACTTATATTCCACGTCTTCCATCTGACGGCCAGCCTTCTCGGCACTCTGAAGAAGCTCGGGATTGCCCTTTTCGGCGCGCAACATTCCGGTCACATCGTTCAGTTGCTTGCGCATCCATTCCAGACGGTTGACCATGTCGGCAACTTGGCTGACCTCATCGCGGATGCGCAACTGCAGCTTGACCGAGGCCTGGATTTCGGCGTCAGTAGCGGAAGTGCGGGGATCGCGCACGATCTCGAACGGCTGGGTGTAAGTGTGGCCGTCCACCGTCAGGCGCGCGGTGTATTTGCCGGGCGCGGCCATGGGACCGGGCAGGTCTTTGGATTCCATGCCCCAATGGGTAATGGGGCGCGATTCCTTGCCCCAGAAGCGCGGCTCCTGCCAGATGCGCGGGTTGACTTCGGGCGCGGTGCGCAACGCGACCAGGTGCGGGCCTTCGTAGTTCAGGTCCCAGTCAATGCGATTGAGACCAGCCTTGCCCGGAGCCTTGAGTTCGCGGACAAGGTTGCCGGCGGAATCGAGAATGGCGATCTTCACCGGATCCTTGGCGGCCTGTGGCAAAGAATAAGTCAGAAAGGCGCGGCCCATGTCAGGAAAGCGCCAGGCGGGACGGGAGGCGAACAGGCGCACGCCACCTTGTGACTGCTTGCGAGCCATCTGTTCCAAAGGCGAAATGTCGTCGAGGATGTAGATGCCGCGGCCGTAAGTGGAAACCACCAGGTCGTGGAAATTGCGCTGGACGACCGCCCAGGAAACGGTGGCGTGGGGAAGGCCCTTCTGGAGTTCGGTCCAGCGGCCGCCGTCGTCGAGCGAGTAATAAAGGCTGTTGCCGGTGCCGGCGAAGAGCAGGCCCTTCTGGTTGGGATCTTCAGCGATGACGCGCACATAGGCCAGCGGACCCTTGGGCAGGGGACCGCTAATGAGTTTCCAGGAGCGGCCGAAGTCCGCGGTCTTATAGATGTAGGGATCGCGGTTGTCCATGAGGTGGAGGTCAACCGAAACGTAGGCTGTTCCAGGATTGAAAAATGACGGTTGAATACTTGTAATGGTGCCCCAGGCGGGCAGGCCGGCGATGTTTTTGGTGACGTTCTCCCAATGACCGCCGCCGTCGCGGGTGTACCAGACCTGGCCATCGTTGGTGCCGGCCCAGAGCAGGCCTTTCTGAACGGTGGAGGGGGCGATAGCGTAAACCACTTCGCCGTAGAACTGACCGAGGTTGTCGCCCACAATTCCGCCAGAGGAGACGATGCGGCTGGGGTCGTGAGTGGAGAGGTCGGGGCTGATGACGGACCAACTCTGGCCGCCATTGGTGGTTTTGAAGATCACCTGGCACCCGTAGTAGACGGTGTTGTGATCGAAGGGATCAACGGCCAGGGGCGGAGTCCAGTGGCAGCGATACTTCAGATTTGTGGGCGGGGAATCGAGAGTGTGCAGCCAGGGACTGACGGAGCGGGCCATGTGGGTGCGTGCGTCCCAGCGGGTAACTTCGTCGCCATAGCAGGTGGCCCAGACAATGTTGGGGTCGGTGATATCGGGCAGAGTGAAGCCGGATTCGCAGCCGCCCATGTGGTGGGTCCAGCCGGTATCGGGACTCTGGCCGTATTCGAGTGGCGGGGAAACACTGGGGCCGCGCATGGTGCCGTCGTCCTGCATGTTTCCATAAACGTAATAGGGAACCTGGTTGTCCACGGCGACGTGATACATCTGGGCGATGGGCAGGGTGACGCGATGGAAGCCGCGGCCATGCACGGTGGTGATGATGAGGCCGCCATCGTCGGTGATAACGAAGCGGTCGGAGTTCTTAGGGTCAATCCAGATGTCGTGAGTGTCGCCGCCCCAGGGGACATCGCGAAAAGTATGACCGCCGTCGAGCGACTGGTGGAAAGCGCTGTTGGCGACCAGAACTTCATTTTCGTCGCGGGGCGAAACGGCGAGGCGGATGTAGTAGCCGGCGCGGCCGATCAGGGAGCGGTCCCAGTTGACGGCGTGCCAGGATTCGCCGGTGTCATCGGAGCGCCATAGGGAGCCCTGGTCGGCAGTTTGGATGAGAGCGTAGACGCGGGTGGAATCGGCGGCGGCGACGGCCACGTCAATCTTGCCCAGCGGCGATTTGGGCAGGCCGTGGCCCTGGATGCGGGACCAGTTGCTGCCGCCGTCGCGCGAAACCCAAAGGCCGCTGCCGGGTCCGCCGCTAAGTTCGGCGTAGGTGTGCATCTCCGCCTGCCACATGCCGGCGAAGAGGACAAGAGGATTCTGCGGGTCCATGGAGAGGCCGGAGCAGCCGGTGTTTTCATCGGCGAACAGGACGCGGTCCCAATGCTGGCCGCCGTCGGTAGTGCGGTAAACGCCGCGCTCCTGCTGCGGGCCGGTAAGGCGTCCGAGGGCGCAGACGAAGACTATGTTGGCATTCTGCGGGTTGACGATGACGCGGCCGATGCGGCCAGTCTGATCGAGGCCCATGTGGGTCCAGGTTTTGCCGGCATCGGTGGACTTGTAAACTCCGTTACCGGTGACGTCGGTATCGCGAATAGCCCAGGCCTCGCCGGTTCCCGCCCAGACGATGCTGTGGTCGGAGGGCGCGACAGCGAGAGCGCCGATGGCGGCGACAGGCTCTTTATCGAAAATGGGAGCCCAGTGGTTGCCGCCGTCGGTGGACTTCCACACACCGCCCGAAGCGGCGCCGGCGTAATAAGTGCTCGGGTCGCCGGGCACGCCAGCGATGGAAGCGACGCGATTGCCGACCACCGGTCCGACAAAACGGAAGCGAAAGCCCTCGTCCTTCTTCTTGTGATCGGGTTCCTGGGCAAAGGCAGCCATGGCCAGAAGGAGAATAAGCAAAAGGCGCAGGACGTGCTTGCCGGGTAACCGAGCCATGGACATGGATTTCACCTCGAGTGGGCGCAAGAATACTAACCTTTTCCGGTCTGTCCGTAATAGGCGGCGGGACCATGCTTACGCAAAAAATGCTTGTCGCGCAAGGCGTCGCTGAGGGGGCGAGCGGAGGGATTGAGAGCCAGACTGGATAAGGCCAGCCAAGCCACCTGCTCCAGCATGACGGCAACATGGACCGCGTCCTCCACGGTTTTTCCCCAGCAGAAGGGAGCGTGACCGGCCACCAGGACAGCGGGCATGTGTGCCGGGTCGAGATCGGAGAAGCGGCGGACAATGGACTGGCCGGTGTTGAATTCGTATTCCGCCTCTATCTCCTCCGGCTCCAGGTGCCGGGTGACGGGAACAGGCCCGCGAAAATAGTCGGCATGGGTGGTTCCCAGGCAGGGGATTTCGCGGCAGGCCTGAGCCCAGGCCGTGGCGTTGGAGGAATGAGTGTGCACGATGCCGCCAATATGAGGGAAGGCGCGATAAAGCACGAGGTGAGTGGGCAGGTCGGAAGAGGGCCGGAGGGAGCCCTCGACCAATCGGCCGTCGAGATTGGTAAGAACAATATCCTCGGGGCGCATGCGGTCGTAAGGCACGCCGCTGGGCTTGATGGCGACCACGCCCTGGTCGCGGGCAATGGCGCTGCAATTGCCGAAGGTATCAATCACCAGGCCGCGCGCCACCAGATCGAGGTTGGCTTTCAGAACCGTGTTGCGCAGCGATTCCAGCATCATGTACGGCTCCCAGTTATTCCAGCGGGCGAGGCCAGAGTAACAGCCCGTCGTACGTGCGCGCAGCCCACCAGCATTTGAGTTTCGGCCTTGAAAGCCGAGGCCCTGAGCCATTCATCTTACCGCGCTGAGAATCGAAACACGGTAGTTTCGCGGTAGTGCTGGCTGGGCTGGAGCTCAGTGGAGGGAAAATCTGGGTGGTTGGGGGAATCGGGATAGTGCTGCGTCTCCAGGCAAAAGCCGTAACGGCGATGGTAAACCTTGCCCTGCTTGCCGCGAATGGTGCCGTCGAGGAAATTGCCGCTGTAGAACTGAACTCCGGGCTGGGAGGTAAGGACCTGGAGCACGCGCCCGCAGCCGGGTTCATGGACCTCCGCCGCCAGCACCAGGCGGCGATCACCTTCGCGGTCGGGAATCCAGTTATGGTCATAGCCGCCCGCCAGCTTCAATTGCTCATCGTCGGCGGAAATTCGCGAGCCGATGGTCGCCATGCTAGTGAAATCCATGGGCGTAGCCTGCACGCCGCTAATTTCTCCGGTGGGAATCAGATTGGCATTGACCGGGGTGAAATGGCGGGCGTGAAGGGTAAGGCCGTGCCCCAGGATGTCGCCTTCGCCCTGCCCGGCCAGATTGAAGTAGGAGTGGTTGGTGAGGTTGAGGACGGTATCCTTGTCGGTGGTGGCGGAGTAGTCAATCCTCAGCTCATTCTGGTCGGTCAAACTGTAAACGACCTTAGCCGAAAGATTGCCGGGATAACCTTCTTCGCTGTCGCGGCTCAGGTAGGTGAGTTCCAGAGCGGGAGTGCCGTTGCTGGAAATTTCCTTCGCTGCCCACAAGCGTTTATTGAATCCGACGGCGCCGCCGTGAAGGCTGTTGTCGCCGTTATTGCGAGGAAGGCTGTAGCTAACGCCGTGCAAAGTAAAGCTGCCGTGGGCAATGCGGTTGGCGAAACGGCCAATGATGGCGCCGAGGTAGGCTTTGTCGCTCTCATAACCGGCTAGGGTGTCGTAGCCCAGGACAACATCGGCAAGTTTGCCGGCGCGGTCGGGAACCAGCAGATTAACGATGGCGCCGCCATAGCTGCTGATATCTGCCTGGACGCCGCTCTGGTTGCGAAGAGTGTAGAGATACGCTTCCCCTCCCTCGCGGGTCTTGCCGAACAGTTGTTTCTTCATCGCGTTCATTCTCGCATTGCGGGGCCGGTGGATGGTGAAAATGGGTAAAGCTATCCGCCGGAGGCCAGCTAGCCTCCTCCTGGCGAGTCAAGGAGAGGCGGAAAGGAGCGTGAGCGAGGCTGCGGCGCTGCCGCAGCGCATTGCGATGGGCCACCGCGAGGAAAACAGGAACACGGCGTTTGCCTACGATTGTGCGGGGGCATCGGCCGCGCTTTCCTTGTCGCGGAAAATAAGAGCGCCCCATGGGACGTCAATGGTGATATCGGGCCTGCCCAGGAGCCTCAAGGTCGCCATGCTAAAGGGCGAAGTAGTCACGGCGATAACTTCAAAAGTGCCGTTCTGACCGGTCGCTCCCACGCGGTCTCCCTTTTTTGGGGCTCGTATTTGCTGGCGAATCATTGGAGTGGCCTCCCCGCTTAGTGTACAGCGGAAGGCGAGCCGACCGCCCTGGGTTTCGTTGACAGTCGCCAGTCAGATGGGCTAAAAAGCCGAGTTCGACCAACTTGCTGGATTAAGTCTTCCTTTCCGGAACAGGAGATCCGAGATGACGAAATTGTGGCTGGGCGCGGCTTTGCTGCTGGCGCTGGCGCCGGCAGGCCAGGCACAAGAACTGGCATCCACTCCGCCCATGGGGTGGAACAGTTGGAACCATTTTGCCTGCAAGGTGACGGCGGGCAATATTCGCGCCGCCGCCGACGCCATGGCCAGCAACGGCATGAAGGAAGCGGGCTACACCTACGTGAATATTGACGACTGCTGGCAGGGCAAGCGCGACGCCCAGGGCAACATTCATCCCAACGCGCGCTTTGGCGATATCAAGGCGCTGGCCGATTACGTACACAGCAAGGGCCTGAAGATCGGCATCTACTCCTCTCCCGGGCCGCAAACCTGCGCCCACCACGAAGGCAGCTACCAGCATGAGGAGCAGGATGCGAAACAGTACGCGGCCTGGGGCATTGACTATCTGAAATACGACTGGTGCAGCGCCTCGCGGGTGTACAAGCCGAGCCAGATGCAGGAGGTGTACAAGAAAATGCACGACGCGCTGGCGGCCACGGGCCGGCCCATCGTCTACAGCCTGTGCCAGTATGGGATGGAGCGGGTGTGGAGCTGGGGACCGTCGGTGGGCGGCAATCTGTGGCGGACTACAGGGGACATCAGCGACCACTACGACCGGATGGCATTGATCGGATTCCAACAGAACGGGCTGGAGAGCTTCGCCGGGCCTGGGCACTGGAACGATCCGGACATGCTGGAGGTCGGCAATGGCGGCATGAACCACGACGAGTACATCACGCATATGACGCTGTGGGCGATGCTGGCGGCGCCGCTGCTGGCGGGCAACGATCTGTCAAGAGTGAGCGCCGCGGACCTGGCGATTCTGACCAACAAGGAAGTGATCGCGGTGGACCAGGACGCCAAAGGCGTGCAGGGGCACCGGGTGGCACAGCAAGGCCCGCTGGAAGTGTGGGCCAAGCCGCTGGCAGACGGCAGCTACGCGGTGGGGTTGTTTAACCGCAGCGAGTCTCCGGCTCCCGTAACTTTGGAACTGAAGGACATTGGCATAAGCGGCTCGGCCCAGATACGCGACCTGTGGGCGCATCGCGACTTGGGCTCATTCACGGGCAGCTACACCGTGACAGTGGCGAAGCATGGAGCGGCAATGCTGAAGGTGAAATGAGGCGGCTGCCGGCATCCGCGCACAAATGGGGGGGCACACGGCGTCTGCTAATCTGAGCAGATGGAGATTTGCTGCGCCGCGATACTGTTCGACATGGACGGAGTGCTGATTGATTCCACGCCGGCGGTAGCGCGGGTGTGGAGCCGGTGGGCACGGGAGCGCGGTTTCGATCCGGAAAAAGTCGTTCGCATGGCGCACGGACGCCCCAGCATTGCCACCATTCGCGACCTGCTGCCGCATGCCGACCACGAGGCAGAGAATCGAGAGGTAGAGCGGCGGGAGATTGCCGATCTGGAGGGCGTGGTTCCGTTGCCCGGGTCGCGGCAGTTGCTGACCAGCCTGCCGGCAGAGCGCTACGCCATTGTGACCTCGTCCACGCGCAAGCTGGCGGAGGCGCGGCTGCACGCGGCCGGGCTCGCGGTGCCTAAATTCTTCGTGACCTCCAGCGATATTGTGAAGGGCAAGCCCGATCCGGAACCCTACCTCAAAGCGGCGGGCAAGCTCGGAGTGGCTGCGGGGGACTGCGTGGTAGTGGAAGATGTGCCCTCGGGGATCCGCTCCGGAAAAGCTGCGGGGGCAAGGGTGATTGCATTTCCAACCACGGTGGTGGCGGGTGAATTGCGGGCCGCGGGGGCGGACTGGGTGGCGCAAAACTGCGAGAGCATCGCGGTGGCAGGGGAGGGACGCAAAGAAAGGCGACTTTGCATTGATTTGAGACAGGAACCGCTTCCGGCGGAAGGCTAGAGCGTGCTGAGGGTTAAACCGCTGTTTTTGCCTATGTCGCCACGGTAAACCCCACAGGTCCTTCGGTCGCGTTCACCGCGCAAGCGCGGCTTGGGCTTCCACAGGATGACACGAATTTGTGGGCTACTGGCGGGGCGCCAGGGACAGCGCAAGTTCCCTCGCCTCGCGCTCTCTCTCCTGCGCTCAGTTGGGCTCGCTCGGGATGACATGCCGGGCGGGCAGGTCGGCGAGAGATTTGATATAGTCTGCCTCCCGAGGTGCCTTATGGCGCGAATTGTCCGCTGCGGCTTGATCCAGGCGCGCAACGTGCTCGACCCTAGCTACACGCTGGCGCAAATCAAGAAAGCGATGATCGAGAAGCACGTCAAGTTCATCGAGAAGGCGGCGCAGAAGAAAGTGCAGGTCCTGTGCCTGCAGGAGCTGTTTTACGGACCGTATTTTTGCGCCGAGCAGAACGCGCGCTGGTATGAGCTGGCGGAGGCGGTGCCGGAGGGCCCGACGACCAAGCTGATGCGCAAACTGGCGGCCAAGCACCACATGATATTGGTTGTTCCGGTGTACGAGCAGCCCATGCCGGGTCTCTATTTCAACACCGCGGCGGTGATTGACGCGGACGGAAGCTACCTGGGCAAGTACCGCAAACATCACATCCCGCACTGCCATCCCGGGTTTTGGGAGAAGTTTTACTTCACCCCGGGAGATCTGGGCTATCCCGTTTTCCAGACGAAACACGCGCGGGTGGGAGTGTACATCTGCTACGACCGGCACTTCCCCGAAGGCGCGCGCATTCTTGGGCTCAATGGGGCGGAGATTGTCTTCAATCCTTCTGCCACTGTCGCCGGGCTTTCCGAGTACCTGTGGGAGCTGGAACAACCAGCGCACGCGGTGGCTAACGGGTATTTCGTGGGCGCAATCAACCGGGTAGGCGAAGAGAAGCCATGGAGTATCGGCGAATTTTATGGCAAGAGCTACTTCTGCGATCCACGCGGCAAGATTGTGGCTCAGGCCAGCCGCGATAAAGATGAACTGGTAACCGCGGACCTGGACCTGGAGATGATCACCAAGGTGCGGCAGACCTGGCAATTCTTCCGCGACCGTCGTCCCGAAACCTACGCGCAGCTGACGTCGCAGTCGGCATTCAGCGCGGCGGCAGACTGAGAGCTTCCGCCATGGCCGCCACCCCGTCTTCCACGGCACAAGCGCGCGTCGCCGGCAGTTCGCTCTACAACCCTGACCTGGCGCCGGTTTCCGCCGAACGCCGCACGTGGGGCACCTACAACTTCGCCGCCCTTTGGATCTCGATGTCGGTGAACATCCTGACCTACATGCTGGCGGCCAGCCTGATCCAGGGAGGAATGGACTGGAAACAGGCTCTGGCCACGGTGTTCGTGGGCAACTGCATTGTGCTGGCGCCGATGCTGCTGAATTCACACCCAGGCGCACGCTACGGCATTCCGTTTCCGATATTGGCGCGGGCGTCGTTCGGGGTGCTGGGAGCAAATGTGGCGGCTTTGCTGCGCGCCATCGTGGCCTGCGGCTGGTTTGGTATTCAGACCTGGATTGGCGGCGAAGCCATCAACACTCTGGTGGCCACGCTGTGGCCGCAGTGGAGGCAGGTGACGCTGGGGCCGTGGCTGTGCTTCTTTCTGTTCTGGCTGGTCAACCTGGTGGTGATCATAAAGGGCGTGGAGTGGATCCGGGCGCTGCAGAGTTTCAGTGCGCCGGTGCTGATCGGGGTTGGATTGCTGCTGCTGGCGTGGGCGTATCGTGCCGCGCACGGCTTCGGGCCGATGCTGGCCGCGCCCTCGAAGTTCGCGAATTTCCCCGACTTTCTGAAATTTTTTGTGCCGGCGCTGAATGGAACCGTGGGTTTCTGGGCCACGCTTTCGCTGAATATCCCCGACTTCACCCGTTTCTCGCGCAGTGTGCGGCAGCAGGCGGTGGGCCAGGCGGTGGCGCTGCCCACCACCATGGCGCTGTATTCGTTTATCGGGATTGCCGTGACTTCGGCGACAGTGGTTATTTACGGCAGCGCCATCTGGGACCCGGTACAGTTGCTGAGCCGCTTTCATTCTCCGTTCGCGGTAGTAATCGCCCTACTGGCCATTCTGCTGGCCACACTGAACGTGAACATCGGGGCCAACGTGGTCTCGCCGGCCAACGACTTTTCCAACCTGCGGCCGCGGCTGATCAGCTTCCGCACGGGCGGCATCATCACCTGCTTCGCGGGCGTGGCCATGATGCCCTGGAAGCTGCTGGCCAACTACAAGACATTTATTCTGGGGTGGCTGGGCGGATATGCCGCCCTGCTGGGACCGCTGGCGGGCATTCTGATCTGCGACTACTACCTGATTCGGAGACGCTCCCTGGTGGTGGATGACCTTTATCTGCGCGGCGGCGCCTACGAGTACTCCGGGGGCGTGAACTGGCGGGCGGTGGCGGCGCTGGCCATGGGGGCGGGAGTGGCACTGTCTGGCCTGATAATTCCACAGTTGCGTTTTTTGTACGACTACTCATGGTTTGCCGGATTCGTGATTGCCTTCGCTGCGTATTACGCCCTGATGCAGCTCTCCGGCGCCGGCCAACGTGCGGCAGAGGCCTGAACCCGCATGGCGCGCCCCTTCCTGATTGACACCGACACTGCTTCCGACGATGCCGTAGCGCTCATCATGGCGCTACGCGCCCCCGACGTCCAGGTGGTCGCCATCACCACGGTGGCGGGCAACGTGGGGGTGCAGCAGTCCACGCGCAATGCGCTGTTCACGGTGGGACTCTGCGGGGCCCATGTTCCGGTTTATGCAGGCGCAGATAAGCCGCTGCTTCGCCCTTATCAGAATGCGACCTGGTTCCACGGGCGAGACGGCCTGGGAGACCACAACTATCCGGCTCCCCGCCAGGCGCCCGAAGCGATGTACGCCGCCGATGCCATCATTGCGGCGGCCGAGAAGTATCCCGGCCTGACGCTGGTCACCCTGGCGCCGCTCACCAATGTTGCGCTGGCCCTGGCCAAGCGGCCGGACATCGCCGCAAAGGTGGGCCGCTGCGTGATCATGGGCGGGGCGCCCTGCTGCGAAGGCAACGTAACTCCCGCCGCGGAGTACAACATCTGGGTGGATCCGGAGGCGGCGCGCATCGTCTTCCGCAGCGGCCTCCCCATTGAATTGATCGGCTGGCAGCTCTCCCGCGGAGAAGCGGTGGTGAAGGAAAGCGATATTGCGCGGCTGCAGGGATTCAACACCCAAGTGGCCCGCTTCGCCATCGAGTGCAACAGCCAGGCGCGGCAGGCTTACAAGATACAGACGGGAGAGGACGGTATCTCGCTGCCTGACCCGGTCGCCATGTGCGTTGCCCTAGACCCCAGCGTGGGGACGGAGTGGAGTCCGCACTATGTGGATATCGAGACGCAGAGCGAGCTGACCCGCGGAATGACGGTGGTGGACCGGCTTAACGTGGCCGGCGACGAGCGCAATCAGGCGGTCTGGGCTCCCTGGCTGGACAAAAAGCACAAGGCCAAAGTGTGCTGGGCCATTGATACGGGAAGATGGAAACAGGCTCTGTTTTCCGCGCTGCAGTAAGTTTGGGAGCTTTTGCGCCTCAAGGCAGCTGCGGAATACATTCGGCTTTGCTCGTGCGGGATTGTGAATGATGAAGCTTAATCCCGCTGCACGGCCGCGGTGCGAGCTCCCCGGTTGTAGTGTCCTAGTTACAGAACTTAACCGATTCGGGCCCGGGGGCGACCCCTCCCGGGACAGCGGGAAAAAGGACCGAAAAGCTAACTACCGCGTGGGTTTCCTGAATTACTCGGTCAAGACTTGATCGCAGATTTGACTGATGGCCCGGTGCGCCTCCTTAATTGCCGTCCTATGATCGGGCGCCCCGGAAAGGTCGGTATTGGCGAAGGCAATTCGTCCGAAGGGAGCGGAGCGAAGCACATCGCGCGGGGCAGGGCTTCCATCCTTGCCGAAAAAGAACCCCGGTTGCGGACTCACGTAGGCGTGACCCCAGCGGTTGAGCACGATTCCGGCGATGTCCCGGCTGGGGTCAAATCCAGACGAGGAAAACATTTCCGCCAATTGCTGCCGGATTTTTCGCTCATATTCACGAAAGGAAGTGGAGAGCAGTTGCGCCCGCCCCTGGTTGCCCTGTTGCTGCAGGGGGAGGCCGGGATGAGGAAAAAGCACTTTCAGGGTGAGAACGACCGGCGAATCTGGTCCGATCGTCTTATTATCGGTCGAGAACGTGGGAACCTTGCGAACGGCTGTAAAGCTGCCCAGGCCCTCAAACCACTGGCAGGCGGAGATTCCCAATTTGTAGAGGAACCGCCAATTTCGGACGGCTACGTTCGCCATCATGCAAGGGGAACGATAAAACTGGTCATACGCCTGGCGCTGGAGCGAGGGGAGATCGCGCACCACAAGCTTCGACGTCCAGCAGCCTCCGGCCATTACCGCCGAGCGCGCCTTGAGACGATAAACGTTGCCGTCCCGCGTGTAAGCGATGTTGACGAAATTGGAGGTAGCGGGATTGCCCTCGTGCTCCACCCAGACTACGGTGCTATTCAGGCGTATCCGGGCCGGCTGGCCAGGCCGGTCCAGGGCAGCGAAGTTGATCTTGTTGCGACAGACCGCCTCCAGAGTTCGCGGACCGGCGATGGCCTGCGGAATCAGAGTTTTGACCATCTGCCGCCCAATTCCGGCATTGCCTCCGGGAAAGGAGTGATTGACGTCGTTCAAGGGATGTTCAGCGTCAAAGGCATAGAGGCAATAAGCCGAAAGTACATCCGGCCCGGCGCCGAACCCACCCCCCTCGTCGGCGAGAAAGCTCTGAATGGTTGGGACGCTTAGCCCGTAAGTCTCGGTCAAATAATCCTGGATAGTCACGCTGTCCAACCGGCGCGACTTCTCGTCCCCCGGATACTCAAAAGGCAAGCCTTGCCTGGACTGGCCCTGATATTTGAGGAGTTCAGCACGGGTTGCAGCCGAGATGGGCGCCCCCTGCAGTTTCTTTCCCCAGGGATCAATCAACCACATTCCGGGCTGCTGGCCGAACTTGGCTCCGAAATAGAAACCTACGGGGGGTCTCATATCCTCGAAGCTCGTTCCCAGGGGAACCTGGGGAGAGGAACTGTTCCAGGATTGATAGCGAAACGCACGCAAGTCGAGGCCAATCAAATCGTAGAACCTGGCGATAAAACTGTGCGGATAAGGAACCTGGAAGTGGTCGGAGCCCTGAGGTCCCATAATGCGCTGTCCATCCACAACGAATTCGTTCCGCTTGGCTTCCCCGCCGAAGATGGGGTGGTTTTCCAGCACCAGGCACTTCCGGCCCGGACCGGCATACTTCTGGAAAAGCAGCGCCGCCGCCAACCCGCTGATGCCGCCGCCCACAATTACGCAGTCGAAGACTTCTCCGGTGTCAATCGTGTCACCAGGCAAAGAATCAAACACCCGGTTGCGGATTTGGTGGCCGGCGGTCATCACTTCGAAGGTGTTTCCATTGGCGCCGGCGTAATCTCCCACACCGCTGTAGCCCGTCCAGTCCTCCCGATTCAGAAACTGTCTGGGGGTCAGAGGCGCAAGCAGCAAACCGCCCGCCGCCAGCAAAGTCGAATTCAAGAAATCACGCCGACAAATCCGCCGGTCCATGCCGAGAGACTTGTCGTGCTTGTCGCTTTCCTCTGAGAAAGACATAATCACTCGCCTCCAAGCTGCAGCCAGGTTCGGCGCGCTTCCGCATTGCACTTGCCGGGCTAGTTGCACACCGCGGCACGCATGATACTGCGATTCCAGCATTTGTCTGAATCGCCGCGCGGAAACAACTCAAGCCAAGGCCAGACCGGATTTCGGATGGGGGTGCTTATACTCCCTTTCTCCAGTTGGCGTCACTGCCTTTCTTCAGACGAATGGTCAGGGAACCATCAGGATTGGTTGGCTGGTGACAGGCCCAGCGCACCGGGCGCCGTACTCCCTTGGTCTCCAGTTCCGCCCGCAAGCGGATCTGCTGGCCATCCATGCCCTGGGGAAGAATGATGGAAGCCTGCCGAACCTGCCCGGCCAGCGGCTGGCCCGCGTCGAGATTGCCTCCCACTCTAACTCGCCCATCGAGGCTTTCGGCGTAAATGCCCAAGATGCCGGGCACTCCCGCCACACCATCATTGGCAACCCCTAAAATCAATTCCATGGTGCCATAACGCTTGCGTTGCCAGATCCAGGAAGGCCGAACACGATAGCCGAGCCGCTGCTCCATGGCCTGCAGCGATTGCGGAAATTTCTCGTAATAGCGTCTGACATTATCGGCCTCGGTCCAAAGGCCAAAATAATTCGTGCCAATATCGAGGGCGTGGAAGCCCGCAACCTCGCGCTCGGGCCGGTCCATGGGGCCGCCGCTGCGGTGAGGGTAGTCGTCAGTGGATTGCGCCTCATCGTCATTGCCCATGAAGGAAAGAGCGGTGGCCGGCAGCTTGGCGAAGCAGGCTTGCTCCTCGGCCTTGTACTCGGGCAGGACATAATGGCGATTTCCGCCGTCCTCTATGATGGTGGCCAGCCAGCCGGGCCGGTGCGCCAGTTCTTCGATCTGGATGGGCTCGTCCATGATGAGACTGTCGGAGCGCAGCCAGCAGCCGGCGCGCACCGCCATATCCTGCACCTGGCGGTTACCGACCCGGCTTATGTCGGGCTCGGTGTTGACCGCAAGCGGCGTTTTCTTCCAGGCATCCAGCTGCAACTGGGTCATGTGGACAAACGTTTTCTCGGCGGTGGGGTAGTCGGGGAATGGATTGGGCAAATCATTGGTGTGCCCCTCGCCCCAGAAGCCATACATCATCAGATCCATGTATTCCATGAGCGGATCGCTATCGAAGCGCGCGGCCAGAAGATCATTCAGCTCGGCGAACGCCTTCTGAAACTCTGGGGAATCGTATCGCGGCTCATAGAAATCAAAATCTTCCTGGCGCTCCCTTGATTTCCGGCCGATGCTGACGACCGGAACCTTACCCCGCAGAAAATCCGGCATGGATAGCTTTTGCGGCTGAAGGTTGGGGCTGGAGAGCTGGATGCGGAATGCCACGCGCAGATTGTGCCGCTTGGCGGCGTCGAGGGTGGCGGCCCAAACCGGAGACAGATTGAGCCGGCCCGGGGCTGACTGTACATCCCTCCAATCGCAGCGGATGTACAACACGTCCACAAAGGGCAGGCTGGCCATTTTCTCCACGCTCTGCTCGAGCGTTTCCCGTCCACACATCGCACCCAGGGCCGGCCCGTTTTCTTCCCAGGTGTAACCCACCAACCCGGTGCCGAAATTTCGCACGTGCTGGGTGGACGGCTGGGTGGCGAAGATGGTGAACCAGCCTTCATCCTGCTCGATGCCAAATGGCCCCTGATTCAACCGGTTGGTCACTTGCGGTCCTGAACCGAAGTCGTAGCCTTGCCAGCGATGGTCGGGCACGTCTGCCCATAGCCGTCCGGAGGCGAGCGCGCCGGTTCCGGTTAGCAGTGCGCCGAATTTGACGAAGTCGCGGCGTCGCATTCCGTAGTCCTCCCCTGCTTGTCATTGATCTTTGTACAGCGCCAGTTTCGGTCTAAAGCGCGAGATTGCCGCAGCCTTCAAGAAGCGTGGCGGCCGTTGGCGCGCAGCGAGAGCGTGCCATCCTCATTCAGTTTCTGGTGGCACGCCCAGCGCACCGGATAGCGGATGCCCTTCACTTCAAGTTCCGCCTTCAGTCGCAACCCCTGCCACCTCGTGCCTTTTGGCAGCACGAACTGAGCCTGCCGAATCTTGCCCGGCAACGGGTAGCCGGGGTCCAGGCAGCCGGTATAAAGGGGCTTTCCATCTTCGCTCTCTACGCTCACGCGCAGCACTCCGGGAACTCCGGCGATCCCGTCGTTGGCAAACCCGACAATAAGCCCCAGGTAGCCGTTATCTTCATAGCTCCAGATCATCGAGGGACGCACCCGGTATCCGATCCGGCGGTTGATGCGGTCGAACCAGGCAGGAAAGGCGCGATAATAGGCCATCAGATTGGCGGCGCTGATATCGTGGAAGTTCCAGAGCGACCAGTAATTTGCCCCCACATCCATCACGTGCACGATGATGTCGTCGGTCGGCGATATGCCTTCGCTGAGGGTAAGAGTATTCGGAGGTTTGCCTGGAAAGCCCTGCTCGATCATCACCGCAACCCAGGGTGGGCGATTGCTCAGGGCCTCGATCTGCTCGTTCTCAATGAAAATGGTGTCGCTGCGAATCCAGTTATTGCTGCGCACCGTGCGGTCCAGGACCTCGGAGTTGCCCACGCGGCTGTAATCGGGCTGGGTATTGGTAAGCAGCGGCGTCCTGGTGAAGTGCTCCTGCTGGACCTCCCACATCTCGACCCAGGTGCGTTCGGCGGTCGGGTAATCGGGAAACGGATTGTTGCGGAAGGGCCAGGTGTGCCCCTCGCCCCAGAAGCCATACAGGAAGGTATCAATGAATTCAATGGAGGAATTGCCGTTGAATTCCGCCGCCATCTCCCCGATCAGTTCCTTGAACGCCTGCTGAAAAAAAGGATGGTCGAACCGAGGCTGATAACGCGAAAACGGGTTCTTCAGGAAGCGTTCGCCTTGCGCGGCCGATTCCTTCGGGTCCATAACCAGGTCAACCGTGGGCACCTTTTGGAGGACGAAATCCGGGAGGGCCGGAGCATTGCGGTAGTCGGGCGCGCTCATCTGAATGCGCATGCCGATCTGCTTGTCGTTTTTCTTAGCGAGATCGAAAACCAGCTTCAGATAATCGGGAAGCTGCAGGCGTCCCGGCCGGGGCTGAATTTCCCGCCAGGTTGGGCGAATATAAAGCTTTTGCCCGAGGGGAAATCGAATCAGATCCTCGATGGCCTGCGGAATGTTGTCGGACTTGATCTCGTCGGTGCCCATATCCGCGGTAATGTAGGTAACCAGCCCCTTGCCATAGCCGGGTACAACCTCTTCGGAAGGCGTGGTGGTCATGACCACTTCATCGCTGGGAATGATGGCGTCCGGCGGATATTGCGGGAAGGGGCCTTGATTCAGGCGGTCAGTGACGGGCGGACCGGAGCCGAAGTCGTATTTGCCCCAGTTATGGGCTGGGACCAGCCCATGCGCGCTCTTCTCTCCCAGTTGCGCGACAGCAGCAAGCGCAACCGTATTTCTCAGAAATTCTCTGCGGCGCATGAGAGTCGCTCCCCTCGAGCTCCGGGCTAGAAGTGCAATTTCAACGCAAACTGGATCTGTCGCTGCGGTATCACGGTGGAGGTGATCACGCCCGCAGCGCCAGGTCCATCGGTAATGGTGGCATCCGGCTGAGAAAACACGGCATGGTTGAAGGCGTTGAAAAACTCGCCGCGAAACTCCAGGTTGACTCGCTCGGTAACGTTAAAGAATTTGCGCGCCGACAGGTCCGCGGTAGTGGCCCCCGGGCCTTCCAGTATGTTCTTGCCGGCATTGCCGAAGCATCCCTTCGGGCAGTTGGGAACGGGAAAGTCATTTACGTTGAACCACAAGCTCGGACTGCGGTTGGGGAGGTCGCCGTTGCCAATCCGATTCGAGCGTTGCAACCCGGGAGAGCCGGTGTTGCTCGGGTCAAATCCGATTTGTGGCGAGAAGGGAAATCCCGAACGAAGGGTGATGATTCCTCCCACGTGCCATCCACCCAGTACTGCGTCGAGCACACCGCCCCGGTTCAAGAATGGGTGGCCCTTTCCGACCGGCAGCTCGTAGTCAACGCTGTTGACCCATCGCTTGCGATTATCGAAGTCCGCCAGGCCTTTTTCGGCGGCGATGTTGTAGCTGTCCTGCGGCCAGGGGGAATTGCAGCAAATTTCCGGCTGGTCGTTGATGGCTTTGCTGTAAGTGAAAGCGCTCAGGAAATAAAGGCCATGGCTGGTCCGCTTTTCGGCCTTGAGCTGAAACGCGTGATAGGTGGAACTCCCGCCATTCGTGATTGAGGTGAAGGTTCCAAACTGGGGATAGGGCGCCAAGGCCTGATCGAAAGTGGGCTGAGGCGCAGGAATCTGATTAAGATCGCGAAGAACCTGGAGGTGGGTGCCCTTGGTCCCTACATAGGCCGGGCTGATGACAATCTGACCTGGCAGTTCATACTCGAGGTCAACATTCCACTGGTCATAAACCGGGGTTTGTGGGTTGAAATCCTGGCTGGTCACGCCGGCCAAGGGTGCATTAAGGGGATTCAGAGGCGGGAATCCAGTGGCCAGTGTAAGCGAGGGTGTTATCCCATCGCTGTTAAAGGTAGGCTCATAGAAAAATGGGAGATTGTAGTCAAGCTGCAGCGGATCACCGGTGCGAATTTCGTAAAAGACAAAGAACCGGCCGTATCCGGCTCGAACCACTAATGGTTTGGATGGAAGCGGGCTATAGGCTAACCCGACGCGCGGCGCGAAGTTGTCTTTGTGGGGGGTTGCCAGTTTTTCGGGATACCCCGGGGTGCCGGCGGGAACGATAATTCCCTTGGCATAGTCGAAATTGCTCATCTTGTTGTGGGCTTCATAGAGCGGCGTGGCGTAGTCGTAGCGCAGGCCCAGGTCGAGCGTCAGCTGGGAGGTGGCTTTGTAGGTGTCCTGAACGAACGCCCCGTATGTGTGCTGGCGATTGCCGAAGTAGGTGATGGTCGAAATCACCGAAGTGACGGGCAGCCCCAAAAGCATGTCCGCCAGACCGTTGCCGCTGCCATCTCCCAGCGAACCGGCATCGGACGTAAATTGGCCGCTGAACGAGAGGTTGCCGCGCGGCTGGCCTATTTGCAGCAGGTTGAACTGGTCAAAGCGGAACTGCGGTCCCAGCTTGATCAGGTGCTTGCCATGCACAAAGCTTAGCGTGTCATTGAGTTGAATAGCCTGGGTGGTGCTGCGGGTGGGCGTAAACGTCGGCTCGCCAAGTCCGGCGTACTGACCGGGGGCGAACCAGGTCAGCCCGTTGATCAGAGGATCGTTTGGGGTTCCAGGTACCAGCAGATTGGGAGGCGGATAGTGCTGCCCGTAAGTAGGAGAGTTGGAGATGTAATGGACGCGGTTGAACCCGACCCGCAATGCGTTTACCAGGTTGGGGCTTACTGTATCGGTCAAGCCGAGGACCAAACCCTCGGCGTTGAGCGGCCGATTGCCGGTGTTGTACTCACCTCCATCGGCAATTCCGGAAAACACCGGCGCCTGGAAGCGAGTGTCTTTAGTCAGTGAGAATCTTTGAAACAATTGGACTTTGCTGGTGAGGTTCTCATCGGCTCGCGCATCCATCTGATCAACCCGGTCATTGCCAGGCGCATTCACCAGGTAGTTGTTGGCCAGGGCTCCCGGCACGTTGGGGGAGGGATAAAGAGCGGCATAATTCAGGCCAATGCTGTTCATGGCGGCGGAGGGAATCACGTTGGCCTGTCCCGGAATGGGGAGGCCGGTTACCGGATCGAATCCGAAACCATCGCGCACCGTCGAGCCGTTCACCGTGCGCGTGGTGGCGGGATTGTAGATTTCATTGTTGAACACCGGCCGGCCTAGCGCATCCACGCAGGGGGAAGTTCCATCCGGCCCACAGCTCATAGACTGGGTTCCGAGAATGTCGCTGAAATTTCCGGAGCGCTCGCCGGCGGTGGGAATGGTGGCAAAGTCCGTCGTTGCCGAGTGGATCCGGGTGCCTTCGTAATCCACGAAGAAGAAAGCCTTGTCCTTTTTGATGGGACCGCCCAGCGCGCCTCCAAACTGGTTTTGCTTGTAGGGCGCTTTGGGCTGATCGGGCGACTCAAAGAATCCGCGCGCGTCAAAAGCGTCATTGCGCAGGAACTCCCAGGCTTCGCCATGAAACTGGTTGGTGCCCGACTTGGTGCTGGCATTGATTACGGCGCCGCCGCTGCGCCCGAATTCCGGGGAATAGTTCGAGGTCTGAATCTTGAATTCGGCGATCGCATCCACGCTGCTGAGTATCGCAACATCTCCGTTGTCATTGGAGTTGTTGTCAATACCATCAAGAATGAAGTTGTTCTGGTCGCCACGGGTTCCGTTCACAGAGAAGCTTCCCCCCGTATTGCCGTTGGTCGGCGCGCTGCCTCCATTGACCGGGCCTTCGATAACTTTGGCGACGCCGGCGCTGAGCTCGGCCAGATCCGTATACCGTCGCCCATTCAGGGGTAATTGCTCCACTTGCTGGGCGGCGACCACATCGCCCAGAGAAGCTGATTCCGTTTCCAATTGCGGAGGCTGACCGCTGACCTCGGTGGTTTGTGAAACCGACCCCACCTTCAAGCTGAAATCGAGCCGCAGCCTCTGCTGAACGTTGAGGACGATGCCGGTGCGCGCCTCTGTCTGGAATCCGCTGGCCGTGACCGAAACGGAATACCTGCCAATTTTCAGGGGGTTGAGCACGTAATCGCCGTCCGGTCCACTCTTAACCGTGGTCTTGATTCCAGTGTCGATCGCGGTGGCTGTAACCGTGGCGCTGGGCACGACGGCACCGGTAGCATCGCGAACCGTGCCGACCACCGTGGCAGTGTCAACTTGAGCAAACCCCGACAAAGCCGCGGTGAGTACCCAAAGGAGACCAGCAACCAACATGACCCTTCTCATATGCTCGTCCTCCCGCACTGGCGACAAATGCTGCGCCGGAACCGCCGCGAGACACGGCGGCGCGCCTGTGGCGTTGGATTTTCCCGGCGCCGCACACGCTACTGCTCTTTCGAATGCTTGTCAATCGCTTTTTTATTTGGACCTTATGGTTTCATTTAATTACGTTTGACCCGGGAGGCAGTTCTGGCGAAAAAAGACGGCCGCTTGGCATCTCACGCATTGGCCGGCCGCTTAGCTGAATCTTCTCCGCGCCGCGAGCGGCGTGTGGTGTTTAGTTATTGATTGCGCCGAGTAGACCCTGATCTCAGGTGGAGAGATGCAACAGCCGGGCTGCGTTCTGGTAGTACACCTTCTTGAGCACGGGGTCGGCCAGTTCGACGCCATAGATTTTCCAGCGGCCCTGCGGCGGAATTTTTGCCGGAGCATAATCGAAGTACTCATCGCCGCTTTCAAGAAAGCGGTAATAGATTTCGTAAAGAGGGTCGCCAAACACCTGCTGAGGAAACTCGTCGCCGTGGGGAGTCGCATCGGTGCCGAACAGGATGCGGTCCTGGTATTTGTCGAAGAACCTGCGGGCAGTACGGGGCTGGCGGCCGAGTTCGCCAATGCGGGCTGCAATATCTACCGCCATATTCGGAAAACGATCGAGATTTTCCGACACGTTTTCCAGGTTTTCGGCGAAATTTCCCACGTGCAACACCACGAACTGGGTGTTTGGATGCCGGGCCATCACGCGATTCCGCGCTTCGAGCAGTTCGGCATTGCTGGGAAAATCGTGATCATAAAAAGACCAATCAGGGTGGTTGTTCAACTCTTCGTAGCGCTCGTTAAAGCGGTCCGTGGGCAGGAAAAAAGCGACGGGATCGGAGACGTGAATGGCCACGGGAATATTCAACTGCGCGCAGGCGTCCCACATGGGGTCAAACCTGCGGTCGTCAATTTTCACCAGCGTGCCTGAAGTGATGTTCTCCCGCAGGTAAAGCCCCAGGGTCTTGAGAATTTTCAGTCCTTTGGCGCCGTCACGGTGCGCCTGCTCGATCGCTTGCGCCTGAATCTTGGGATAATCCGGTTCCTTGAACCGCGAGTAACAGGGCTCGGTGAAAGTGTAGAAACGTCCGGGAAAAGCGCGGTCGTATTTTGCCACCGCGTCCGCCAGGCCGGCGTAATAACCCCCGGTGAGGTTCACCATGGCACGCAGGTTCTTGCGGTCCATGACCGCGAGCAGTTCCTGGGGGGTGCCCAGATACTGGCGCTGGGGCGCAAGTTCTACGCCCTTTTCCGATTTCTTTGACACCGAGATGTGGGTATGGAAATCAATGGCGGGATAGCGCGAGCGCGCGACGCTTGTCTCGCGGACGTGCAGCATGCTTTTGGGCTCGTACTCGACCAGCGGCAATGGCTTGCTGGGGGCGGATGCAGCGGACGAGGGATTCCGGACTTGGTTATCGGAGGCATGGGCAATATCCGGCGCGGCCGCCACGCCCAGCAGCATTCCCGTTCCCACCAGCCATTGTCTGCGGTTGATCACTCGCCCTCCTCACTTCCGGAATGTGAACCGTCACTATAGCAAGAAACGAGACTGGGCAAGATTTTGCTTCCCGTGGCTCTCCGCACATTATTGCTGTGCCGTGATGGGAAGAATCAGAGCCGAAGGATGCTTCGCATCATGAAGCACAGTGTTGGTGGCCGGCTTCGGGCTTTGGTCCGATTCCGGATCTTCTCCGGTGTTGAGGTTCCTGTCAAAACGAGGGAAGTTGCTACTGCTGATCTCCAGCCGCAACCTGTGGCCTTTGCGAAACACATTGCCGGTTGCCCATAAATCCACTGTGAACTTATAAGTCTGGCCGGGCCTCATCAGTTCGGGCTTCTCAGCAGAATTGCGGTAGCGCGCACGAATAATCCCCTCGGTCAGATTGCGGGCAAAACCTTCCGGCGTCACATCCACCAGCTTGGCGGTAAAGTCAGTATCCACAGCAGAGGAACTGGCATACAGGTCGAGGCTCACCGGGCCGGTCACTTCCATGTCTTGGGCGAGAATGGGCGTGCTATAAACCAGCACATCGCTTCGTTCCTCCGCTGTGTGCTGGTCCCGGGGTCCAGGTTCGATGTGGGCTGAGTCACAACACAATGGTCCACCGATGGTGGGCACGGGATGCGCAGGATCGTAAACATAACGGTCAGATGGTTCCCGACCCGGCGCTGTGGCGGAGAGTGAACCATCACCAGCGGACGAGTTTGCCCGACCCGCCGAATGCAGGTAGTAGCGGGTATAGCGCGCACGGGGCGGAGGCCAGTCATCCACATCCCTCCATTGGTTAGCACCCATCTCGAACATCCGCACCCTTTTCTTGCTGGAGAACTGGTTATTCACATTTTTGAACAGGTGGTCGTACCAGCTTAGGGTAACTTGCTGCTCGTCGAATGACGCCGAGGGACCAAAATCCACATCCCCCACTTTGCGCTCGGAGCCGGCATGCCCGCCAAGGGCAATCAGCAGATGCTGGCCGGCGCGAGCGGCTTCCGTTCGGGCGTGCAATTTGAGTCCTACGTAGTTGCGCAGTGACCCGCCAAGAAAGATGTCGTACCAGGCGGCAATGGTTAAGGAGGGCACGTTGATATCCGGGTAGTGCTCGTCCACGGCTACGCGCTTCCAATATTCGTCGTAGGAAGGATGACTTAGCCAGTCGAGGAAATAGGGCGCGAGACTGCGAGTCAGCTCTTTATCAGGCGACGTGGCTGGCAAAGGAAAAAGAGGGTAGCGGTCAAGAGGAAGTTTCCAGATTCCGTCCAAGGCGTTGGTATGGTCGCGGACCACGCGATCCAGCGTGTCCTGCGCCAGAATAGAGGTCCAGGATTCATTGAACCATTGCTCGAAGGCTCCACCCTGGTAGGTCCACCCTTCATGATAATTGCTGGCCGTTACCGCCGGGCAGATGCCGGCCAGGTGCGGCGGGTGTGAGATGGCCGCGAGCATCTGGGTGGCGCCGACATAGGAACCACCAAACATGCCTACCCTGCCATCCGACCAGGGCAGCGCCGCCGCCCATTCCACGGTGTCATAGCCATCGTTCGGCTCGTGGACAAATGGATACCACTCTCCCTCCGACTGGTAGCGTCCGCGCGTATCCTGAATCACCACGACATAGCCGCGGGCAGCTGCCTCGAGCCCGAAGCCGACCTCGCCCATGGCTCCCTTGTTATATGGGGTGCGCTCCAGCAATACGGGAAACTTGCCCCCGCCCTTAGGGTGGTAAACGTCGGCACGCAGAATCACGCCATCCCTCATCCTTACTGAGACATCGGGCTCGAGCGCCACCTGGTAGGAGTCGAACGCAAACAGGCCGGAAGCGGCCGACACAAACATCAATATCGTGATGAAAGCGGGCGTGATTCTTTGTCGAAGGCTCAAGGCTCATCTCCGCAGGGGATTGTAGCTCACTCGTATTGTGTCCCAGCGGGCCACAAAAAAAAGGGCACGCTCTTGCGTGCCCTTGGAATGCGCTTCTGCTGCTGGAGGACTAAGCCGCCCGCGAAACCAGCCCGCTCCCAGGTGTGCCGGGCTGAATCTTGTAGCGCTTTAGACCGGTAAGCTGGAGACAGATCTTTACCAGGAATTCAGGGTTGTTGACGAGGTAACGCTTCCACAGTCTGGCCGGCTCCTGAATAAGCCTGTGAAGCCACTGAAGTCCAGCCTTTTTTATCCATGCCGGCGAGTCTTTCAGCAGTCCAGCATGGATATCGAATGCCGCGCCCACACCCAGCATCAGCCTGGTGTCGAGCTTGTGAATGAAGTCGGCCATGAAGCGCTCCTGCTTGGGCGTGCTCAGCCCCACCCAGAACAGGTCCGGCTTGAGGTCCGCGACACGCTGAATCAGTTCACTTTCTTCAGCCTCGTTCAACTTACGAAACGGAGGACAGTGGGCGCCGAGAATACGTATCCCGGGAAATCCGCGCTGAAGCTCGCTTTGGAGCCGCTGCGCGACCCCCGGCTTGCCGCCGTACAGGAAATGGGTGTAGCCCCTGGCCAGCGACAGGCGGCAGATTTCCAGCATAAGGTCCGGCCCGTAGACGCGCTCCATGGCGCCAAAGCCTTGCCATCGCCCCACCCACACGGTGGGCATGCCATCGGGGGTGGTGAGAAAGGAATTATTTAGAATGGCCTTCAGGCTCTCGTCTCTTTGCGTCTCCATCACCCCGTGCACACCGGTGACGCACACGTAGCCCTTCCGGCCGCTGCGGAGAGCGGCATCAACCGCCGACACAGCCGTTTGCATGTTGAGAGCGTTGATGCCGACTCCAAGCACGTTGGCCCGGGGACAGTCAGTCAGAGGCAACGGCATGTTCTGTCTCGGCGGCCTGCATGCGGTCGGCGGCACGCAATTCTTCCTCAATCCACCGGTAGGTGACGGCGAGTCCGTCTTCGAGTGTGATGGAAGGCTCCCATCCGAGCGCCTGCCGCAACCGCGTGTTGTCGCTATTTCGCCCGCGCACGCCTTGCGGCTTGGCCAGGTCATGCCGCTTTCTCAGCCGCTTGCCAGCAAGCTTGGCGATGATGTCCACCAGCCCATCTACCGTCACCAGCCGGTCGGTGCCGAGGTTGAGGGCATCACGATAATTGGAAGCCATCAGCCGGATCAGACCCTCAACGCAGTCGTCTATGTACATGAACGAACGCGTTTGCCGGCCGTCGCCCCAGATTTCGATCTCCTCCCCATCCGCGAGCAGAGCAACTTTGCGGCAGATTGCCGCTGGAGCCTTCTCCTTGCCGCCTTCATACGTTCCCTGCGGCCCATAGACGTTGTGGAAACGGACGATTCGGGTTTCGAAGTTATAGTCCTTCTGGTAGTAGCGGCACAATTCTTCCGTAAACAGTTTTTCCCAGCCATAGCCGGGCTCCGGGTCGGCGGGAAAAGCGTCTTCTTCTTTTAGTGGCGTTACCTCTGCCGCCCTCTGTTTCGATTGGGCGTAGATGCAAGCCGAAGAAGAAAACAGATATTTCCGGATGCCGTTGATCCGGCTGGCTTCCAGCATATGTGCGTTGATCAGGATATTGTTTCTGGAAATATCAGCCAGATAAACGGTGATATAGCCGATTCCTCCCATGTCGGCGGCCAGATTGTAAACCTGATCTATTCCACGGGTAGCCTGCAGACAATTGTGCCAGCGGCGCAGGTCGAGGATTTCAAACTCATCGGCGGCACTGGCCTCGAACTCAGGTTCTTTCAAGTCAACACCGCGAACCCAGAAGCCGTCGCGCTTCAGACGGCGCACCAGATGGTGCCCGATGAAGCCTCCGGCCCCGGTAACCAATATGCGATCCTTATGAATCATAGCCAACTCCCTTTCTGTAATCGGAATTTGCAAAGCAGCGCGCGGGAAGAGCATCAAAATGCCGTCACATGGCGGCGAAGTTTTCCCCCGCGATCCCCGCGGCGATAAATGAGGTTAGTAAGCGCCCTTTCGGGTGCAGAGGATGTGAATGGTGCGAATCAGAATGTAGAGATCAAGCCAGAGCGACCAGTTGCGGATGTAGTAACTATCGAGCGCCGCCTGCATCTCGAGGTCGCCATCGCTGCGGGCCGTAACCTGCCACAATCCTGTAATGCCGGGAGCAACGTGCAGCCGCAGCTTGCGGAAGGCGGAGTCGAAACGCTGGTTGTGATAGCGGGGAAAAGGCCTTGGCCCCACCAGGCTCATTTCGCCCCGCAATACATTCCACAACTGGGGTAACTCGTCGAGGCTGGTCTGGCGGAGGAACGCGCCAATCCCAGGCAGCACCCGGGGGTCGCGCCGCAGCTTGCAGAAGCGATCCCATTCCAGACGCGCCTCGGCACTTTCCGCCAGGTATGACTCCAGCATGCGTTCGGCATCCGGATACATCGTGCGCAGCTTGAGCACGCGTATAAGCTGACCCCCTTCGCCTTCCCTTTCCTGACAATAGAAGGCGGGCCCGGGACTGACGCGCTTGATCCACAACGCCGCGATCAGGAAAAGGGGCGTGGACACAAGCAAGGCGAGGGAGGAAAGGACCGCGTCCAACCCGCGCTTGAGGAGCCGGTTCCAGGGGCTCAGCAGATTAAAGCGGAGGCGAAGTCCCAGGATGCCGCCCATGTCACGGGATTCCGTCCACAGGCTGGCGACGCCCAACAAATCGGGCACAACGATGATTTTAGGGAATATCTGCGACCAGCGTTCCAGATGGGCCAGCAGCTTCTCCCGCGGAAGCTCGGGCATGGCCACGATGGCGCAGCGTGTGCGGCGGGTTTCCGCGAAATAGGCCGCCTCCGCCAGCGTGCCCAGAACCGGAACACCGGCACACAAACCGTGCCGATCAGGGTCGTCATCAAGGCAGATCACCGGCCGGTAGCCCAGCGAACCGTGACTGGCCAGGCCGCGGATGATCTGATTGGCGGTTTTTCCAGCGCCCAAAATCATCACCGGCATGCCCCACCATGGCCGCGAATGCAGGATCTGTCCTGCCAAGGAACGCCCCGCCGGCGCCAAGGTCACGGAAAACGCCCAGGAGAGCAGCAGGACAGCCTGGGAACCGAAACTAAACTCGCGGACCATAAAGGTCGCGGCCAGAATAAGCAGGTATCCCAGCGTGATGCTGCGCACCAGGCGGCGAATCTGGTCCGCCGCCGCCATTCCAATTCCGGGATAGAGCCCATAAAATGCGCTGCTGACAACCGCGAAAAGTATGGCCAGCCCCATGCTCACGCCGGGCAAAGGGAGGGGGCGAAGCAGCGACCAGCAATGAAAACCACCCAGCGCGGCCAGGCAAAGCATGCACACATCCAGCAGCGCGACACTGGTCCCCATCAGAAGAGCGGGACCGAAGATGGCGGGGGGACGCGCGCGGGCAAAAGGCCGGGGCCTGGCCACCGCAGTCAGGGGCGAGTGGAATTCCTCCGCTCGCGCAGCGCTGGTCTGGTTTGCGGGAGTTGTGAAAAAAGGACCGGTGGCGGGAGGATGGAAGTTGGGCAAGCCAGAATTCATATTTCTTCTAAGCCGGCTACGAGCCGGGGTTCTGAGTCCTCTCCGGGAGAGATCGCCCCTAAAGCACGCTGGTAGACTTCCTGCAGCAGTGTGTAATTCTGTTCAGCGCTATAGCGACGCTCGAATTCCAGTCTTGCCCGGCGGCCCATGGCGTCACGATTCCGTCCATAAGCCAGGGATTCGATCGCGCCGCTCAGGGCTGATGAATCGCCGGGCGGAACCACAACCCCGGTTTCTCCGTCGCGCACCAGTTCGCTGAGCGCCCCCAGACCGCTGGCGACCACGGGAACAGCCCGGGCAAAAGCCTCAATCACCACCAAGCCAAAAGTTTCCAGACATTCGGAGGGCACGATTAGGGCTTCGGCGCAACCCAGCAGATCCATCACTCGCCGGCTGCTTTGCGCGCCCAGCCACTGAATGCGCGGATCGCCGTGGGCAGCGGTGGCGACCTGCTTGGCCAACGGTCCGTCGCCCACAATTTTCAGCGACCACGGACAGCGGGTTTCCTTCCATGCCCGCAGCAGCGTTTGCACTCCTTTTTCAGGCGCGAGCCTGCCCACAAACAGGCAGAATCGTCCCTGCCCCAGACCGGGGCCGGGATCCTGCAAAACAAAATGGGGCTTGGTGCATATCTGCCGGGAAGGCCATCCGGCAGCCAGGAATTGGGTGCGGGTAAAGCGGCTGGGAACGATGAAAACCCGGACAGAGCGCTGCCAGGTCCGCAGGCGGTCGTGGACATTGATGATGAAGCAGGTGGCGGCTGACAGAAACCGGGAATCCCGATAGCAGCCGCGCGCGACTGCCTGCCAGTGGCCGCTGGAGCGGCGGCAATCCTGACAAATGCGACCTTTGCGGTAGAGCGTGGCGGCCGGGCAGAGCAAACGATAGTTGTGCAAGGTTGCCACCACCGGCACTCCCAGCCGCCGGCAGACGGAGAGAATAGAAGGAGACAGTAAAGGAAATGTGTTGTGAACATGCACCAGGTCGGGGCGGAACCGCTCCAACAACTGGCGAAACTGATGAGCAGCCTTCAGGTTGTAAAGTCCGGCGCCCGCGGCAGCAACCGTCAGTTGCTTCCAGGGGGAGGGCGCCCGGCTGCTGCAAGTGAATGCCGCCACGCGATGGCCGCGTGAGCGCAGCAACTCGGTTTCACGCTCGAAGACAATGTCTTCCCCGCCCCGATCGCCGTAGTAATTGTGGGCGAGTATGATGCTGAGCTTTTCAGGCACTATGTTTCGCAATGGCCGCAGTCACGGCGCCAGGGAGTTGGGAGATAACATCCGCCCCAGAGCTTTTTGCACGTTCTCTTGGCCCGGGCCGCGCCCATCAGGCTCAGGCGAACCGCCCCCCGCAGCCGGGGCGGCAGGCGGCGAAGCCCGGGAGTGAGCGCCAGCAAAGCCTTTTCCTGTTCCGCACGCTGGCGATGGGCCGCAAGCGCGGTCTTGCTGCCGGGATGAATGCGGAAATCGGCGAAATAGCGGGGCACATGCGCAAACTTGACCCCGCCCAGGGCCATGCGCAAAAACCATTCGTAGTCCATGGCAAAGTGGTAGGAAGGATCGAGTAAAAATCCCTGAGTGATAACCCGGCGGCGCACGAAGGTGGCGGCGGTGGGCACGTAAAGCACGTGCAGATATTTCAGAATAAAGAGGTCGAAATCAATTTCGCGCCGCCGGCGCAGCACCCGGCCCTGCGAGTCCACCCAGCGAAAATCGCCGAACAGCAGGTCTATTTCCGGCCGGTCGCGAAAAATGCCCGCCACCGTCTGGAAGCATTGCGGCAAATACCGGTCATCAGCGTTCAGCCAGCCGATGATGTCGCCGCTGGCGAGACACAATCCCTGGTTGAGGGCATCGCTCTGACCGTGGTCCGGCTGCGAACTCCAGCGCAGGTGAGGATAGGAACGCAATACGTCAAGGGTGCCGTCCGTCGAGCAGTTATCCACCACAATGTGCTCCACCTCGGGATAATGCTGGTCGAGAACGCTCTGTACCGCGATTCCCAGGTATGCGGACTGGTTGAAAGAAGGCGTAACGATGGAAATTTTCATAATTTCACGGGTCGCGACGGGCAGGATTGCCGGCCGGGCAGAACACTGATGAAGTGCACGACGAGGAGAGTGATAATGGCGGGACCCGAAGCAAAGGTTCCGCCCACGAAGGAATGCAGCAGCAGCCCCAGCCAGACTAAGGCGGCGGCGGCAAAGAGCGGGTCGTATGCCTTTTGCCGCGCCAGACCGGCCAGGTGGCGCACCAGCCGACGGGAAATTCCCGCCGCCAGCCAGGCAAAGCAAAGCGTTCCCAGCAGCCCGAAATGGTAAATGACGCCCACATAAGCGATGTGGGGCGTGGCGCCAAACCAGGCCTCGCTGGCATAGGGCTTGGCGAACACGCCAAACAACCATTCGCGCGGGCCTTCGATCATGCTTAATGCGTTTCCGGCATCCAGCATTCGCCATCCCATGGTGTCGAATTGGGTGAGCGGGATCTCCCGCAGGCCGACCAGGGTGGCCAGACGCGCGCCGATAGCGTCCGCGGTCTCGAGGAACAAGCCGCCGGCAATCACGGCGCAAAACAGGCCCGCACCCGCCAGGTTGAACAAGCGCCGGGTGCGCCGGGTGAAGCCCAGGATGAGGAACAGGCTCCCCAGGCACACTGCCAGAATGACGAAGTAGGCTCGGATGCCGGTCCAAGCCAGAGCCGAGAGCATGGTCAAGCAGGCTACAGCGCAGGCCAGCGAACGGTAGCCGCGGCTCAAGGGAATATAGGCCATCAGTCCCAGCAGGGCGAGGAACACGTAGTGCATGCCGGGAGTGAAGATTCGAATCACACCGTCGGAGGCCTCCCAGATGTCGCCCGTACCTAGATCCCAGTTCACCAGCCCGGGAGAAAAATGGTACAGGTTCAACAGGACAGCGGCGGCCAGCGCGATGCCGAGATAGATTCTCAGCACCCGCATGAGGCTTGCGCGCTGGGTGGCCAGACAGATTAAGGGGACAAAGAAGAGGTAATGCAACACCTGGCGCCCATTTTCCAGCATGTACTTCATTTCCCCGCCACCCGCCCAGCAGGAAAACACGGACAGCGTCACCGCGGCCATGCACAGGAAGCAAATGCCCTCGCTCTTACGAATGCGGGCGTGAGCTGGGCTTAGCCAGTGCAGCATGGCAGCGGCGTAGCAGATTACCGCCACCCAGTCTCCCAGAGAGATGCCGCCCAGGCGCAGCCATTTGGTGGGCAGGACAGCGTTGAACAGAAGAATGGCAAAGATGAGGACGATCATGGGAGGCGCTGCACCGCCAGCGGCCAGCGTTTCTGATTGCTCCAACGCCTGACCGCGGTCCAGGCGCGCCGCGTCCGGGAATGCTCCCTCGCCGGCAGCGGCGCCCCCGCCGACGATTTGGCGCACATGAAAAGCCACGCGGAACACCAGCCGGGCGGCAGCTTTTCGGCCACGCGCACATTCCATTCCGCCACTTGCGGCCAGCGCTCCAGGTAATAAAAGGGAAAACCGCTGAGAAACATGCGATTCTTGTGCGCCCTCACCGCGTAGCCGGTGCGCGACAGGAGGCGATTGAGGGAAGCCCGGCTATAGAACTGAAGGTGCGGGTCCACTTCCAGGGTGTCGGTTACCGCCGTCACACCCCGGCGGTCCCCTGGCAGACCCGGCTGCACGGGGCGCCGGAGAAGCTTGCGCGCGGCCGGCAGCAGGCCGGTAATCCACAGCAGGTCGGCGATAAATGTTCCCATTTCGAAAGGGCCAAAACCGTTGGGCAGGCTCAAAATAAGGCAGCCTCGAGGTGAGAGCAGGGTGTGCATGTCGTGCAGAACGACTTCCGGTTCCGGCAAATGCTCCAGCACATCGGCGCAGATGATGGCGTCGAAAGGCGCGTGCCGGCTGATTTCCGCCCGGTCACTGCTGGCCTGAATGTTGCCCAGACTGCCGGCGGAAGCAGCCTGGCGCAGGACAGCGATGTTTCGCGGTGAAACATCGAAGGCCACGACGGCGAACTCCGGGCATTGCCGGGCCAGAGGGAGAGTGAGCAGCATGCCCGTGCCCGACCCGTAATCCAGCACGCGGGGCGCCCGGCCCAGGAGATGGGCAAGCTGGCGCAACCATCCCACGATGGCGGCCAGCCGGTGGTTTAACCCGTCCATACGCTCGGGGGAAGCCTCAGTCCACATCATGACGTCCCTGGAAATACAGGCTGCCGCCGGCGCGCGCCAGCCTTTCCACCCCCGCCTCCACGGCTTGCGGCAAGGCTTGCGCCACCTGCTTGGCCTGGCGCAATGCCTGAAAAAGCCACTCCGGCATCATGGCGGATGGAGCCTCCCCCGCCCGGCCCAGCGCCAATCGCTTCACCGGATTCCCCGCCAGGCGCAGCATATCGGGTGTGGCATAGCCGTACATCTGGCATTGCACTTCGACGCCATTTAAACCACCGGTGACGAGGGCGGAGCGCAAAGCTCCGGCGTTGAACCACAGAAAGTGGTGAGGCGGAAAGTCCCAGAACGCCTCGCAAGCGCTGCGCCCGGTCTTCAGCAGCCGACGCCGGTTGGGAACTGTCCCCGCAATCCACCCCCCCGGCACCAGCAGACGGGCCGCCGCGCGCAGGAAGGGCAGTGGCTGGGGCTGATGCTCGAGCACGTCGAAAAACGTGATCACATCGAACCGAAGTCCCCGGCCGCTCGCCCACTCGGCAAACTCAGCCAGCGTGAGCAGCCACACCCGGGGAGTAATTCTGCGGGCGTGTTGCAGGGCCACACGGTCAATATCCACTCCGTAGACTTCGAACCCGTTGCTCTGGGCCCAGCGCAGAAAGTTTCCATCCGAGCACCCCACATCGAGAAGCCTTCCCCTCGGCCCGCGATAGTTCTGGGCGAAGCCCTGTTGGTGGGCCGAGAGTTCCTCGTGCCCGCTGCCGTGGGAAGTATCGTAAGTGCCGAAGTCCAGGCTGGAATAATAGGTTTCGGTTGGCAGCAGCGGCGGAGTCCAGAACATCAGGTCGCAGGCGCGGCAATGCGCCAGCTCATACCGGCAACCAGCCGCACAGAAGAAGCGCAAGGGCCGGGGCGGACAGGCGGAACTGCAGATTGGGCAGGACAACTGCATCACAAACTTTTGCTGGACCGCAAGGCACGGTTGAACAAATCAACATACTCGCGCACCATGCGCCTAGGGGTAAACTTGCAGGCCGCCACAGCCCGGGCTGCCTCGCCCATTCGCGCCAGCAAGGCAGGATCGCGCCATAGCTGCTCGAGGACGCACGCCGTGGCCGCGACATCGCCGGCGGGCGTAAGATAGCCGCTGCGGCGGTTTTCCAGAATTTCAGGATTACCGCCAGCCATGTAGGCCACTACCGGCCGGCCGGCGGCGCAACTCTCGATGATGGTGGAGCCCAGCCACTCCTGGCGCGACAGCTGCACCGTTACATCCACCCCGCCGTACATTTCACGGGTATCGGCGCGATATCCAGCAAACACCACCTGATCGGCAGTGAAGCCGGCACGGTGAAAAGCCTCGGCCAGAGGCTGCCGTTGCGATCCGCTGCCGAATATCGTGAGTTCAAAAGGCACGCGCTTCTCTCGTAACAGATCCGCCAGAGCCGGCAGATCCCAGACTCCTTTGATCTTCTCCAGACGTCCCACGAATCCGATGCGCAATTGTTTTTTCGGCGAGGGTGGGGGCAGGGCCAGCAAACCGTCCAGATCGGCGAGGCCATTCACCACGGTGGTGATGCGCTCGGCCACCGCCGCAGCAAACAGCAGGCGCAGATTCCGGCTGACGAACTCGCTTACTCCCACCAGGCGCAGATTGGGATCGTTGCTCAAAAACAAGAACGCGCGCGCGGTCAGACGGAAGCGCAGGCTGCTTCGGTACGCGGGAGCATCGGCGCCGTGAAAAGTCCATAACATGGGCACGCGCGCCAGGCGCGCGGCCAGATAGACTCCGAACATCCTGCCGTGGCCGGAGACAATGTCAATTCCGTGATGGAGGATGATCTTCCGGCTGCTGCGAAACATGGCGCAGTGGCTGGCCTCGCCCGCAGGCAATCGCTGCCAGGGCATCTCCAGGCGGTGGACGTCCGCACGCAACCGGCGCAGCAGTACGGGAGAACGGCTGATGGGGCTGAGCAGGAAAACATCGCACCCGCTCTCCGCCAGGCCGTTGGCCAGGTCGAGCACGACTCTTTCCTGGCCGCCGGCGTGGGCGGCCACATAGGTATTGACCAGCAAAATGCGCACAGTCTTCTCAGGTTGCGTCTAGCAGCGTCCGCCGACGCAATGGAAACACCGCCAATGCATACAGCAGGAGGCCGGCAGCAGCCAGGGCCAGCAGTTGCGGCCAGGAATTTAATCTGCACCAACCGGTAACGTGCCGCAGTCCCAGAAACAGGAGCGCGCTGCCGATGGCATCGGGGGCCCAGATGCGAGCCGCAAATTCCGCCGGGCTCAGGTGAAAGTAGCGCCAGGTTATGACCAAGCCGCAAACCGGCCACAATCCCGAAGCACACAGCACTCCCACAACAGCGCCCGCCAGCCCGCTTAGGCTTCCGCCCAGCGCCGCGGCCAGCAAGGAGGCGCCGCCCGTGGCCACCGACATGAGGGCCACCTTGCGGACGTGGCCCAGCGCGCAGGCGAAATGGATAGGAACGGTGCTCAAGGAACCAAGCAGGGCGGAAAAGCATAGCCACTGCATCAGTCGCCAGTTCTGGGCAGCAAACCGGGGCCCAATCCAGACACTGAGGATCTCTCCCGCAAGCGCCGCCAGCGCCATCAGTCCAGGAAAAGCAAGGGCGCTGAAAACGGCCGAGGTCCTGCGGTACAGATTCTCCAGTTCTTCCCGGGTGCACTCCTTGGCTCTACGGCTGGCATGAGGAAAAAGAACCGAGGCTCCGGAACTGAGCAGCCCACCCAGGCCCTGAATAATCCTCTGCGGAATCACGTACTGGGCCACAGCGGCAGGTCCAAACATGGCGGCAAGCAGCACCCGCACCGAAGTAGCGCTGACCGTCTGGGTAATTCTTCCCAGCGAGATATACCAGCCGAAACCGACCAATTCCCGCAGCGCCCGCGGCTGAATCAGAACGCGAAAGCGCCACCACGGCAGCAGAAAACAGGCCAGCCCGGCGCAGGCCAGCAGCAAAGCGGCCGCGACCACCGCGGAAGCAATACTGATGGCCAGCAGGCGACCGCCGGCCAACAGAACCAATACCGCCGCCACCGTCGTGGCTAGCCCGCCCAGGCTGTCAATCAGGGCAAGAAAGCCGTAGCGTTCGAGCCCGGCAAGGATGGACCGAAAAATGTTGCACACGGTGGACAGCAGGAACGCCACCCCGGTGACGCGGATGGCGGCCACGCTTTCCGCCTGCATGGGCAGCGGAATTTGCAACAGGCTCGAAAACTGGGGAGCGAACCCGGCCAGAGCCGCGCCGGCGATCACCCCGGCGATCGCCTGCAGTACGAGCGCGGTGTTGATGGCATCAGCCAGCGGTTGCCGGGCTTCGCCCTCGAGATGCCGCGCTACGGTGCGGGCCAGCGCCTGCCCGACGCCCAGATCAAGCAGCCCGTAATATCCCACCAGGGTGGCCAGCAGGACATAGACGCCATATCCGTCCGCTTTCAGTTTGGCCAGCATGAAAGGCGTGGCCAGAACGGCCAGCAGCACCGCCAGGGCGGCGGCGCCGGCGGTCAGGGCCGCGTTACCCGCCACCCGCAGACCCGGCGAGCGCACCGCAGGACCAGGTTGCACACCTGTGCAAGCTGTCTTTGAGGGGCCAGAGGCGGAAGCAGCCTGGGTGTAGAAGCGGGCGATGGCTTCCGCCTTCCGCGCCCAAAGATAATTCTGGCGGGCATGGGCGGCGGCTTCCCGGCCAAGCTGCGCGCGGTAATCCGCATCGCGGGCCAGGCGCAACAAAGCGGCCGCCATGCCTTCCGCTATTTCCTCGGGCTCAGCGGCTTTAATCCTTATCCCCGTTCCCGGCGCCACCTGCACTGCCGGACCTCCGCTATCCAGGCACACCACGGGCAGGCCGGCAGCCATCGCTTCCAACACCGCAAATACCGGGGGATCGCGCCAGCTGGAGTGCAGCATGACATCGCATTGCTGCAGACGTTTTAGAACTTCGGCCCGCGGCAACTGGCCGGAAAAATACACTTGCCCGGCGACCCCCAGCTTGGCCGCCAGAGCCATCAGTCTGCTTCGTTCCGGACCATCACCCAGCACCCAGTAGGAAGCTTGTCCGCGCAACTCGGCGGCGACTTTCGCGAAAGCGCGCAATCCCAGTTCCACGCCTTTGAAGTAGTACAGGTTGCCCACGGAGGCGACGCGAAAGCTATCCCCGGAACCGCGGGAACTTTGCTCGATCTGCTCAATGCCGATGGCGGGATAGACCTCAGTTCGGGGCAGGGCGGCGGGAGGCAGAAAGCGCAGCGTGGCCGGGGTTTGAGCAAGAATCAGGCTGGAGCGCCGCAGGCATCTGCGCGCCGCGGGATCGAGCCAGGGCCAGAAACGCCGCAAACCCACGGTTTGCTCGCGGAGCCGCTGAGCGAAGGAGAGCGTGCCGTACAGTGGCGGAGCAATAGGTTCCGCTCCGCCAATCGGGCCCCACATAAAAGGTATCGGCAAGCGGGGCAAAAAACTGGGCAGCCAGTAGGCGCTGAGGGTCAGATGATGGACCACATCCATGGGGATGGAGGAACAAAGCCGGCGCGCGCAGCCGTAGGAGCCCAGCTGCCACAGGTAGTAATAGGAGCGCACCCGGCGCCCATGATTCTTCCAGCGCAGGGCCCACGCCGGACAGTCATAGTAGAACCAGCGCACTTCCGGGATGGGTTCCACTTTCAGAGCGGCCTCAATGGCTTCCCGGTTGTTGGCCCGGGTGATGACCCACAAGTTGTGAAAACGGGAGGCAGCCTTGACCCAGTTCCATCCCACCCCGGCCTCCGAGCCTTTTCCGGGCTCGCAAGCATAGGCTGACACCAGAACGTTGAGCCGTTTCATGGCTTATTTTTGGAGCACCACGTGAATCGCGGCGGCAAGGTCGCGCAGCATGGCCGAATCCCGGCCATCGGTGTGATAGAGGAAGGCAATCTGGTCCGCCAGGTAGAGGAGGACCAGAGCTCGCGGATCAAGATCGGCGCAGCCCACGGCAGCCAGATACCCCGCCAGGTGCCGCCAGGTTTCGCGTTCCACTACCGCCGGAGCATAGATGCGGCCAGGGCTCTGCAGCGCCCGCGCCCGAAATAAGAAGTGGATCAGGTCGTAGCCGGGAGTTCCCTGCTCGCTGGCATACTCCCAGTCAAACGCCAGGAGCCCGCCTGCCACCAGCCGCAGATTCCAGGGCGTGAAATCGCCGTGGCGTGCATACACGGGCAGCGGACTGGTTCCCAGCCACCGTCTCGCCCGGGCGGTGGCCTGCTCCACCAGGCCGCAATAGTAGCCGCTTGCCACCTGGCGGCATCCCGGCGCGGCAGCAGGCCCGCGCGCGGCAACATTCAGGCTCTCTCGCAGCTCCCGGAGCGCTTCCAGGTGCAGAGAGGTTATGGCCGCCGGAGCTTGCGACACAGGCGGGCTTGCCTGGCGGGTCACGGCCACGAACCGATCCCGGAACCAGCCCGCATACAACAACTCAGGGATGACCAGGCGGGAGAACTTCTGTTCGCTCAGCCGGCGCAGGAAGCGGACCTCATTCTCCACCAGAGCCACCGTCTCCTGGTTGCAGCCGACTTTGGCATAGCCGAGGATGCTGCCATCAGGCCGCATCAGTTGCAGAACGCATTTCTGGTGCGGTCCTGCCGGTCCCAGGGAAAGCGAGCAGTGCAGGGATTTTTCTCCGACCACCTGCCGCAGCCAGTGCAGCAGCGGGCCTGGAGGAGGGGAAATTCCGATCCGCCGTACGAAAGGCTGTGCCAGGCCCGCCCGCAAAGCGGTTTCCAGCAGAGCCGCCAGCAGGCGGGAAGATTTCTTCTGCGCATTGCAAACCTTCAGGCCTTGCGCCGACACTCGCGGGGAAGCCAGGCTGGTCAGCAGCTGACGCCCATCCGGTCCCGCCCACAGCGCATAACTTCCGCTCCGGTCTCCACCGATGTCCCAAGCCTGTGGCCGCCAGGCCCCCAGTATCTCCAGCTTTGCGGCAGCATGGTCTTCCTTTCCCGTCCAAAGGCAAGTACGCTGCTCGAGGATGTTGTTGATGATTTCTTGGGCCTGCTCATAAACCCGCTCCGGCCCCGCCTCGCTGTCCAGCAGTACCGCGCTGCCGGTCCGGGCGGCCCACTCACGATAGCCGGCGAGCTGGGCATCGAGTTCCGCCGGCGGAACCTCCTGTTTGCGGGCGGCGATTGCGCCCGCCGACGCCAGCAGCACCAGCGACAAGTCAGGCCGGGGAAGCAGGCGCCGCATGCGGCGCATCACACTGCCGGCACCGTGCATGCGATAACGCCGCGGATCGAGAAGGATGTCGTCGAAGCACCGGTCAGCGATCACCAGGGTGGAGCGAACCAGGGCGGGGCGCACCTGCGCCAGGTAGCCAATCCACTCCCGGGCGGAGTAATAGACGGCTTTGACGGCGCTGGCCAAGCGGCAACGGGGAGCCTGGGCGTGGGGTTCGCTGACCGGCGGGCGCCCCTGGCCGGCCGGCCAAAGCTGCGGCCGCAGGTGAAAGCGCAGCGTCCTGCGGAAGGCGGCGGGCGGGCTCTGCTCGAGTCTCTGCGCCAGCGTGGTCTTGCCGCTGCCGTCCGGGCCCAGCAAAGCCACCCACAATCCGGTGGGCCGCCGCCAGCGCCGCCACAATCGCCGGATCTCCGGAGCCAAGTAACGGAGCAACATCCAGGGGTCCTCCGCCAGACGGCGGACCAGAAGCGCGCGTCGCAGCGCAGGCATAGAACGCGCCAGCAGCTCCCAGTCCTCGCGACGGATGGCCTGGCATACCGCCCTCCCCCAACCTTCTCCCATCAGCCGGGAGCTGATGGCGTCCGCCTCGGGACCAAGTCGAGCGAGCAATTGCCGGATGCGGCGCCGCTGAGGTTCAGGGAAGAAGCGCTTTTCGAAAATCTTTTTGGCCAGCAGGTAGGCAAACTCATGGCCGGGCGCCACCAGCCAGTGATGGTGGAGGCGGCGGCGTTCCGCCAGCAGCTCCCGGGCAGGAAAGAGCACCAGACCACGCCAGCGAAAGTCGCTGCTGCAATCCACGATCAGAGAGTGCTGCCGCGAATCTCCTTTGGGTCGGATCACAAACCCGATGCCGGTGGATTGATAAGGCAGCATCTGAACCAGGGAAAAACTGCGCTGCAGCGCGCGCGTAATACGCGGCAGGGACGCGGCTTCGACAACCAGGTCGAGATCGCCGTTCTCGCCGGGGAATTCGCCCTCCCAGCCATGCAGCACGGCGTAGGCAATGTGCTCCGCTTCGAGAACATCCACCGCGCGCTGGCGCAGGCTGAATACCGGCGGTGTGAGAGCGGGCAACATGCTCTAACGAAACGTCGCCCCCGCCTGAAAGCCCATCTCCAGCGCCTGGGCCAGCCCCTGCTGAAGCAGGCCGGTGGCCCATCGCCCATAACGCCCGATGGAATAGATTCCCTGCTGCTCCAGAGCCTCGAGCGCCAGCTTCGGCCAGCGTGATTGGGGCGCGCGCCAGGTATAGGCCACTTCAATCCAGGTGGGGTCGGCCACATCCACCCCATCCAGCCAGCCCCACGCCTGCAGCTCACTTATGATCTGCGCCGCATGCCTGTCCATCTGCTGGGGCGAAGGCTTGGCCCCTCCGGGAAAGGCCTTTTCGACATAAAGGCTGACCGCCTGCGGGGAGGGGCGCAGCGACTGCGGCAGAAAACTGCGGTCAATGTTGCTGTAGAAGCCCACCCGGTGGAATCCGCTGTGCGCGCCGCCGATATAGAGCCAGTGTTCTTGCGGGCAGTTTGCTCCCCTCGTGCCTCCGATATTCAGCACCAGGACGGAAACATACGGATCAGGCGGCGCCGCCACCCCAATGCCGGCTATTTCCAGAACGCGGAACAGCGGCAAAGTGGAGATCAGTACGCCATACTTGCGCGCGCTGCCGTCGGCGAAGCGCAAGCTGCGATTTGCAGCCTCGATTCCCACTACCTTTTTGTTGCAGCTGATGCGGCAGCGCTGCGCCATCTTTTCCGCCAGAGCGCCCAGCCCTTCCCGAGGGTAGACGAAGCCCGCGTTGTAGCCGGCCGCGGGCGAGAAACCCAGAGCCCCGCTGATTACCCGCTGCCAATCGAGCGGCGATTTGTCCCCATCTTCGGGGGCAATCGTTTCCCACAGGCCGGCGGTGTAGCGAGATTGAAAGGAAGCAAAAAAAAGCTCGTCCAGGGTGGGGCCGAAACGGCTGCGAAACCAGGCGCGCATGCTGAGGCCGGGGCACGACCGCGCCGCTCCCTCCGCTATCTCCGCCAGCGCTCTGCCCGCCACTTCGCTTCCCAGCGCGCTCAGGTGGTACTGAATGGGAAAGGGCGCATACTGCCCGCTGGCGGCCAGATAGACTCCGGCTTTGCGGGTGTAGGGCCGCAGGCTTACCAGGGAAGAGACAAAACGCGCAATCAGCCCTTCGCATCCCCAGATCCAGTGTCCGCCGCCGATTTCGAAACGGTAGGCGTTGCCGTCCGGAGGAGGCTGGGCCTGACGCCGCAGCTCTCCCGGCGCCAGATAGTAGGAAGCGCACAGTCCGCCCGCCCGCGGGCCCGCCTCATAAACTTGCGCCCCCGAAGCCAGGCCGGCGGCCAGACCGGTGATGCCGCCGCCCAGAATCACGATGTCGTCGTTGTCCATCTTGCTAGGCCGGGGATTGCGGTTCCATATTCCGCAGCAGAGTATGGGCCAGCGAGTTGCGCACCCGAGCATAAGCGGGGGTGAGCCAGCGGATAGCGTTCTTGGCCGCAAACAGCGAGCGCAGCAGCGCCTCGTGCTCTCCCCGCAGCAGGGCCGCGAAAGCGCCGGGGCCCATCAGGGGAAGCACCGGAACCGCTTCCAGCAGGCCCCTGTTCAGTCTCCGGTTGTAACCCCAGGCCAGAGTGCGCATCACGCTGTAGCCGGCGGCGCCGCAGGCGCTCGCTACCCGGGGTGTGACAAATCCTCCCGCCGGAGCAACATACTGTGGTGGGCAGCCGGTTATGCTTTCCAAGACCCGGCGCGAACGCGCAAGTTCCTCGCCCAGAGGTGAATCATCCATCCGGTCCAGGCGGTGGTGGGTGTGTCCGTGGGAGCCGATCACATGTCCGGCCTGATGCATGCGCTCCAGTTCGCGCGCGCTGACATATCCCGGCTTCCCGATGCGGGCGGTGGGCACCAGGAACAGGCCGCGCATGCCATGATCCTCAAGCAGGCGGGCCACGAATCGGGAGTGGTCCGCTGTTCCGTCATCGAACGAGAGCAGCACGCCAGAAACGTTCCCCCGCGGCAGGTCCCCGGGGGCGACCACCGCTATCCCGCTCTGCCGGAGCCAGCGCAACTGGGCCGCAAACCGTGCGCGCGAGAGCGTGTAAAAACTTTCTCCTCCATCGCTCACTCGGTGATAGACCAGAACCAGCAGCATAGCCCCAGCCTCCTAGTGCTTGGCCAACCCCGATGCCGGAGAGCCGGTGGCCGCCACCGCGAGGAACTCCTTGGCGGCGAGTTCTTCCCGGGGCACATGCTGAAAGCTGGCATGAATCCGCAGGCTGCGCAATGCTTCCAGTTCGGCGGGAGCGGGCCTGGTTTCCTCGAAGAAAATCAGCTTAAACCCGCACTCCAGCAGCAGCCGGCGGTAGTCGGCGGCGGTCATGCGGTTAAAGCTCATCAGCCGGGAGTTGATGAAGCTTTCCCAAACCAAGGGAGAATAGGTCCACTTGTTGTACGGCGACAGGCCGGGATCGCAGTCGGAATAAAGGTCGTAGCACTTGACGCCCACGATGAACAGATCGCCGGGAGTCAGAGTCCCGGCCAGAGCGAGCAGAAGCTCCCGCACCGCCGACGGGGAGAGATACATGAGGACCTGGGTACAGGTCACCAGCAGAGGAGAGGGGCGAACCAGGTCCCGCAGGCAATAAGGAGCCACATAACTCATGCCCAGGCCGGCCAGGTACTCTTCCGCCTTGCCATCCGGTGGAAACGGGGGCGGCAAGCGCCGCAGGGGCAGGTCGGTGTACGGGGGTGAGCCGCCGAGCAGCCGGCGCACGATTTCCACGGTGCCGGGCACCGTAACCGGGCTGAGGTGGCGGCGAACGTCGCACAGAAGCTGGCGCTCGCACCCCAGCGCATAAAACAGCAGGGGAATCGTGGGCATCCATCCGCATCCGATGTCAATGTGAGTAGCATGCGCCAGCAGCTCCTGACGATGGAACTTCTGCAACAGATTGAGGTACGCCCTGCCCACTTCCAGCTTCTGCTGCACCGTTGGCGGCGTGGGCACGATGCTGCGGGTCAGGTGTTGCTGCATCGCCCGGTAGAGCGACTCACCCGCCGGCAAAAGGCTGAGCAGCTTAAAGCCGGCTACTTTGATCTGCCATGGCACAAGCATAGAAAGAAAGCTCCAATCTGGGATCACCGCGGTGAATACTGGCTCGCGGTTCAGCTGTGACGCGGGAGGTCAAGCGGGCGGCTTAATTTGCGGCGGCGCTGGCGGAGGGATTCTGCCAGGCGCGATTCCCGGGGGCGGCCAGCGCGAGCGCGGCGCAAAAAGCCAGCCAAGCCGCGTTGGCGGGAATGTGCAGGTTGAAGTCCACCAAACTGTGCACCAGCATGCCGCAGACTCCCACCGCCGCCCCGGTCTGCAGCCACCCGGCGGGCTGGCGCAGCCGCCGGCGCAAGCCGCGGAAGGCGAGCCACACGAACCCGGGCACGCCCAGCAGAATCAAAATCCAGGCCGTCACCCCGCCTTCCGCCGCTAGCTGGAGGTAATCGTTATGGGCATAGTCTATGAAGTCATCGGTAATGACGGTCTGGTAGGCCGGGTAAGCGGTGGCGAAGGCGCCCAGCCCAACTCCGTGATCGGCGTGGTCGCGCGCCATGCGCCAGGTATCCGCGCTCATACGCGCCCGGTCGCCGGCGGTCAGCTCCCGGGTCTCGGCCAGTTGTTGCCAGCGATTCCAGACGCCTCCCGAATCCAGCCAGAGGAAGGATGCGCCCGCCAGCAGGGCCAGGGAAAACCCGGCCAGCAGCGCCCGCCGGCGCGGCTGGATGGCGGGCCCGGCCAGCAACATTACGGTCATAAAAATCGCGAATTCGGCCAGCAGCGACACCACTCCGCCGCGGGAACCCGAAAGCAGCACCGAGACCATACAGAGCAGGACAGCGAAAACCGCCAAAGGCTTGGCCGGATGCCGCCGCCGCAAGGCAAGCGCCAGCCCGGCGGCGATGGCGGCCAGCATCTCCATCAGCCCGGCATAATTGTTATGGCTGACGTAGGGGCCAAAAACATAGCCTCCCCAGCGCGGCCGGATGATGAAATAGAGCAGGTCGGGGCTGGCGAAGAACTGGATCACGGCAAACAACGCGAGCCCGAAAGCGTAGAGGCTGATGGCCAGCGCCAGGCCCCGCCACAGTCGGAATGATGCGCCGGCAAGAAACTGCAGTCCCAGGAACAACACCAGCAAACCGGACAGCAGCTTGATGATGGCCTCGCGAGTGGCCGCCCCATCCAGCGTCCAGCCCGCGCGCAATTGCACCACCGCCAAAGCCAGCAAAGCCAGCGGCGGCACCAGCAGCGGAGACCACACTACTTTGAGCCAGCCGCTTCGCCAGCAGTGGACCGCCCAGGCAAAGGACAGAAGGAGCACAGCTATGCTGAGGGTTGTCCAGGCCCATGCTTCCACGGCGCCGAATGCCAGCGGCGCCGCCATCAGCAGGGCTACGAGGCACCAGACCGCGATTTTCGCAAGCCTCCCGGGGGCGTTCTCGGCCGCCCCGGCCACGGGCATGAGATTCAGCCGCGAAGAGCTGCCAGTCATCGCTCCAAGCCTCCGGCGGCGCTGCGAGCTGGAAGGAAATTTTGTGGACGCAGGCAAACATCGTCCACCCAGAGGCGGCCGCTGATCGCCATGGGGAAGGAACGGCTGCGGGGCCGCCAAACTGAGACCCGGACAACTTGGGCCGCAGCCGGCGCGGTAAACTCCAGCTCCACCGCATGCCAGGCTTGCGTTCCCACTGTGCCGGCGCTGGCCAGGCTGAGGCAGGCCGGACACTGCGGGTCCTGAACCCGCAGCCGCGGACCGCTATCCGAAGTTATCTCTTCGGAGCGCACCTGGGCGGCAAGGACGTAGGTTTGCCCCGGGGTTACGGGCACGAATTGGTAGGCCGGCTCGTAGTCGGAATTGTCCGGCACCGTAAACTCCAGCCGCAAAGCGCGCGCTCCGCTGCGGGCGCCCGGGTCGGCAAAATCCACGCTGAGATAGGTCTGCTGCTGAAAATGCCAGTCGAAGCCGGCCTCCAGCGGCCTGCGCTCAAAGCCGCCGTTGTACAGCAGGCTGGGCGCAGAACTCCCGCCCGCTGCTCCTCTGTCCTGCAGGCGCGCCCAAACCGCGGCCGCGGCGCGGTAGTGCCCTGAGCGCAGCAGCTGCTCGACATAGTTGCTGGCGGAAGCCAGGGGCAAATCAGTTCGGGCGGAAGAAAGTTCGCCCCAGAATTTCTCCGCCGCCGCCAACCGGGAATCAGCCACCAGAAAACTCAAATAGGACAAACTCACGTCCGCCCCGGCCGCGCTCGCCACCTGCCGCCAGACCGGCTCCGGATCGGCTCCCGCGCGCCGCAGTAAATCGAAGACCTGGGGAGCCCGCTCCGGCTGCAGGCGCAGCAGGCGGCGCAGATGCGGCCAGGCGGCCTGCGGCCGGCGTGTAATCGTGTAGTGCAGCGCCGCCTCCCAGGCAAAGCGCGGCCTGGCCGGGCTGAGCCCGGTGGCGCGCTCAAAGGCCCGGTCGCTGCACCGCTCCTGCCCGGCGGCGTAACAGGCCTTGCCCAGAGCCGACCAGTATTCGGCCACATTGGGATTGAGGCGGGTGGCTTCCAGCAATTCCCCGGCCGCTGCCGGGGGATTGCCGCCTTCGGCCCAAAGATAAGCTGTGCCCAGTTGGAAATGCAGTGCCGGGTTGGAGCTATCGAGAGCCACGGCCCGGCGCAGCGTCGGCAAATGCACGGACTCTCCCCAGGCTGCCGCCAGGCCCTTTCTGGCCACCAGCACGAGCATCCATATTCCAGGAAGCAAGATGGCGAGCAGGAAGAGCAAGCCGCGGAACCGCCCGCGCAAGGAATATTGAAGGGTACCGGGCGGGCATTTCCCCGGCGCGGGCTTGCTGGCCGGCAATGCCGGAGCCGTCGGCTGGCCAGGGTTAACGCTGCGCGCGCTCGTTGCCATACCCGTAACCGTATTCTCCGTAATGCTGATAGCCGTAGCGGTAGTAGCCATACTCGTAATAACCGCCGTGGCGCTGGTTGAGCTTGTTCAACACCACGCCCAGAATGCGGGCGCCGGCATCGTCCAGAATGCGGCGCGTGCGCACCAGGGCGGCGCGCGGCGTTTTGCCGCTCTCGGCCACCAGAATGACTCCATCCGCCAGGCTCGAAAGAATGGTGGCGTCGGTGACCAGCAGCACGGGCGGCGAATCAACCACGATGTGTTCATAACGGCAGCTCAGTTCTTTCCACAGTTCGGCCATTCTGTCCGACCCCAGCAGTTCCGCGGGATTGGGAGGCACCGGCCCGCAGGGCAGCACCCACAGGCTGGGCTGGAGAGCGTATTGCTGCAGGGCCTCTTCCAGAGTGTGAACTCCGGTGAGCACGGAACTGATTCCCTTCTCCGCGCTGAGCGCAAGGCCTCGGGCCACGCTGCCTTTGCGCAGGTCGCAATCCATGATCAGCACCGGGCCCTTGCGCTGGGCCATGGCCTGCGCCAGGTTCAGCGCGGTCACCGATTTGCCTTCGCCCATATGGGCGCTGGTAATCAACAGCGTCTTGGGAGCGGCGGGGGTTGACGACAGCAGCACCGCGGTGCGCAAGGCGCGGTAGGATTCGGCCAGCACAGATTTGGGCCGGTTGACTACCGTCAAAGCGACTTCGCTGCCCTGCCCGCCGCGTCTTTGCCGCTTGGGCAGCTTGCCCCTGAATCCGCGGGCCGCCGGCTGGCTGGAGTGGTCGAGCGGAATCACCGCCAGGGCGGGCGCAAACAGCAGGCCTTCGATCTGGTCGGCGGAATTGACCGAGCGATCCAGCCCTTCCTGGACAAAGGCGCCCATCACGCCCAGCACCAGGCCGGCCACGAGGCCGAGCAGGATGTTCAGAGCTTTGCGCGGCCGGATGGGTTCCGCCGGCGACAAGGCGGTGTCTACCACGTGGATATTGGTGGAACGCAGGCCGGCCGATACCGTGGCATCTTTCAGCTTCTGCAGCAGGCTCTGGTAAAGCTGCTGGTTGCTCTCAAACTCCCGTTGCAGGATGTTGTGCTGCACCAGGAGCTGGTTCAACCTGCCCAGCTCCTCTTTCTGGCGGGCGAAGGCCTGGGCGGCCAGGCTCTTGCGGCTGAGGGCGGCGTTATAGTCGTTGCCGATGCGCGCAATCACCCGCCCCTGCTCGCGGGTGATTTGCGCCTGATATTCCGCCAGCTGCTGCTGCAGACGGAGGGTGCGGGGAAATTTGGGACCGTACTGGGCGCTCATTTCGGTGTATTGCCCGCTCAGGTCCGAGGCCTTCTCCTCCAGCTTCTGCAGCAGTTCGCTGTGGGCCAGGGAGGCAACTTGCGCCCGGTTGGCCAGCACCTGGCGGTAGAGGGACTCCTTCTGGATGCATTCGCTCTCCGCGTTGGTCAAATCGCGGCTCACCTCGGAGAGCATCTGCTCCAGCACATTCTGCTTTTCCCCGGTGTTGACGATCTGGTTCTGCCGTTCGTACTCGACCAGCGCCTGCTGCGATTTCTCCACCTTGGCCTTCAGTTCATCCAACTGCTGCTCCATCCAGCCGGAGGCCTGGCGGGTAGCCTCATATTTTTCGCGGAAGTTGTAATCCACATAGCTGTTCACCAGAGTCGAGGCGACCTGGGCGGCCAGACGAGGGTCGGAGCTGTCGAAGCCCACCAGCAGCATGCGGGTGCGGGGAACCAGTTGCACATTAAGGCGGTCGCGGAAAAGGTTGATCAGGCCCAGCTTGCGCCGGTCCTGGTCGGCTGCCGCTTGCGGCGGCCGGGCGAATGCCGGGTTCTGCGCCAGCTTCAGCTCCTCAATCGTGCGCCAGGCCAGTTTGTCGCTCCGCAGCACCTGGATCTGGGTCTGCAGGAAAGCATCATCGGTCTGCGTCTTCTGGTAAGCCTCATGCAGGGATTGCAGCAGCGGCGTTTCCGCTTCTACCTCCACCCTGGCGGTCGCCCGGTAGACCGGGGTGGCGCGGAAGGAAGCGATGGTGGCAACCGTGGTCAGCACCAGCACCGCCGTCAGCACCGTCCAGCGCCGCTTCAGCAGCACGCTCCAGTAAGCTGCCAGCGAAAGATAATCGGGCGCGGCCAGCGCCTCCGGCTCCGATGGCGGCAAGACCCTTGCCGGCGTGGTTACCGGCAGGGGACCAATCATGGCTCCGCGCTCGGCGGAAACCAGTTCCGCTCTTCCAGCTCCATTACCGTTCATAGTCGCTGTTGTTCTTTCTAGAAACGATAGATTGCCAGTCCGGTGGCCACCTGAAGCACGGCTTCGGCACTGCGCTTCAAGGCGCGCCGGCTGGAACTGTCGGGCACAAAAAGGATGTCTTCTGCGTGCAGGGAGGGGTCGGCGGTCTTGCCGGCCAGAAGCTTTTTCAGGTTGACCGGAACCTGCCGGTGTCTGCCGGGGGCTCCCGCGTCGCCGTGGATAATGACCGCTTTCTCGCGCACCGCGCTGGTTTTGAGGTCTTCGGCCAGGGCCAGCGCCTGCAGCACGGTAATGCTCTGCTTCCCGGTGCGCAGGGGAAATCCCCCCGGGCGGTTGACGGCGCCAACGACGTAGACAATTCCCGCCCGCGGCACGGTGATGCGGTCCCCGGGGTAGACGTCAACATTCGCTGCCGAGTCACCGCTATCCATCAGAGGCTGCAGATCCACGGTTATGGTGCGCAGCTCCTCGGCTTTCCCTTTCTGCGGCCGCAGCTGCAATGCGGCCATGGCGATGTCGCCCCGGCGGATGATGGCGAGCGTGCCGGCGTCGTCCGCCAGTCCCTCAGCCTGGGAGAGCACGTCCAACAGGGTGGTCCGGCCCAGCACGCGATACATCTGCGGCTTCTTGACCGCGCCGGCTATGGAAACCGCGTGCGCGCGGGAATCCCGCACCGATGTGTTCACCCGCGGGTCACTCACGAAATCTTCCTTTTGCAGCGCCTTTCTCACCGCGTCGGAAAACTGATTCAAGGTCAGCCCGGCGGCCGGCAAAGGAGCGGACAGCAGCGGCAGAGTGACCTTGCCGGTGGAGCTTACCTCGTAGGACCGCGAGAGTTCAGGCACGTCCAGCACATAGACATCCAGCACATCGTCCGGGCTGATAAGGTATTCCGGCTCCGCTGCCCCAGCCATCTCGGCCGAATCTCGAGCCCGCGCGGACGCGGCGCTGGCCGCGGGAGAAGCGCCCGCGCCCGGGGCCGGCTGGACTTGGGCAAAGAGCGAAAGCCCGCCCGACGCCAAAACCAGCGCCAGAAAAAACATCCACCTTCTGGCGCCGGGTTGGCCGGCTGGGGCTTCAGCTGGACTCCGGTAATTCTCTAAAAACAGCAACAGAATTCCCTCCCCTTTTCGTTCCTGCAGGTTCACTGCAACGCCTGCCGGCTAAGGAGCCGATGGGCTGATGGACTTGCCGCCGCGCGTGGCCAGGACGCCGGCCGTCACCCCGGCTACCGCCCCGCCGCCGATAACCCAATAGAGGCTGGTGCCGCCCGCGAACGAGGAGGCCACCGCCGGGGTCGTCGCCGGACTGCCGGCGACCGGAGCCGGACAGCGCTCTGCCACCGAGCGGGTAATGGACTGCCCTTCCTGCAAGCGGGAGATCTGCCCCGCCTGTTTGACGGTGGCCGCGCCGCTCCTCACCGACACCCTGGCGGTCCCACTTCCGTTCTCCACCTCCAGCTTGGCGGGATTGCCGGAAGGGATAACCTCAAGCCCGGCCAAGCGCACCGGAATAGCCTGGCTGGTTACCAGCACCAGCCCGCCGCAACCCAGTTCCGCCGTTTTTCCGAATTTCAGGGAAGTGTGCGGTTTGAGCTGCATGGAGACTCCCGCGCCCGTCAGTAAAGTCGAGAGAGCGCCGGTCTGGATTTCGTCGCCGGCATAAACCGCCGTGGAAGTGACTACCGGATTTCCCTTCACGGTTACGCCCTCCTGGGGATAAAGCACGCCGGTTCGAGACTGGGAATCGGTTGCGGCCGGGTTTTGCGCCGGCAACATGGTGGCGGGGAGGCTGAAAAGCAGTAGCATGGCTACCGCCTGGGCAAGAACATGATTCAACATAATGCGTCCTTCCTGCACCGCAACGCGGTGCCGCCGCAAGTTATGAGTTGCAAAACTCAAATGTTCCCGGAGTTGCGCCAGGGCTGAACCTGCTGGCCTGTCTTCCGCCGGCTTAGCGCGGGCTCGTGCTATAGCTCCGCCCTGTCACTCACAAGGCTGCTCGTGACCTCAGCCTCGCCCCAGGCGTCATCTAACAGCTTGCGCCGACTTCGGACGGCTCAATCACCCGCATGGCGCTTCGCCAGACTCTTGGCTGAATCATGCCTGGAAGGCAGCGCGCAAATGGCCATTTCCCTCAAAGTACCGCCGACGGACTTCTCTGCCGCCAGAGAAGCACCCGTCCGTTTCCCAAGGGCAACGATCACGCCGGGATGAATTATCCATTGCCGCCCTCTGTTCTGGAAACGTCACGTAGGTAGCAGGCAAAGATCGGGGCGGCGAAGATCAAGCTGAAGCGCAAATCCACACAGCCTGAAGAGTAAGCATCAGTCAGCGGATCATGGCTGTCTGGCACTGGTTGGATCCGCTCTTCAGAGCCGGCAGATATCACTCCTTGGCGCGTCCAAGAGCTTTCTAGGGGCCATCCTGCGGCCATGCCCTTCGGTGACCGGACTGCAGCCAGGGAACAGATGTAGGCTTATCAAATGGTGAGCCGTCGGTTTCCCCGATACCGTGTGGACCGGCCTTTGCGCGCGCTGGTGTTTGGAGACAAGGAATCGGTCTCCCCTCTCAACGGTCGCTGTCGGGTGTTAGGTGAAGGCGGGCTGGATGCGATTCTGCCGGAACACCTGGCTCCGGGCAGAACCGTGTACCTTGAACTGGCACCGGCGCTGAAGGTATGTGCGACGGTGCGTAATCGCCGCAGCTTCCATTACGGATTCGAATTCATCCAACTGAACGAACTGGAACGAGGCGCGATCAAGCGGCTATGCGAATCGTACCCGCCCTCCCGGCAAATCTAAGTGCTCGCCACTCCGGGCAATCGCCGCTATTGCCCGTCCCTGATCAACCGCACCGGGGTGGTATAAGACCCGGTTTCGGAGCCGGAACCTGAGGCCGAACCGCCGGCGCCGCCCCCTCCCGTACAGGCAGAATAGGTCATATAAGTGGCGGTGATGTTATCGCCATTCAAGCAGGGCTGGTCGGTCACACCTGTGCTGGGATTCGTGCAGTGCAAGCCGGTCATTTGTGCCCAACCCACCACCTTGGCGAACATCTCATTCCCATTCACCACCGTTTGGGTGGCATCCCAGAGAGGAAAAATGTAGGTGCTGTTGTTATTGCTTTCCGCTACCAGGAAATTCACGGAATTGGTGGTGGTAGTAGGAGCAAGCCCGGTCTGCACCCGCACGTATTGCCCGCAATGCAACGCCGTCACGGTGCACTGATACCAGGACTGCGCATAGGGAGAATTCGGGCCCTGGCCGCTGTTATCAATCACCGACCCATCGCTGTAGACCACCGGATTGGTGGCATTCAAGATATTGGACGGAGTGTTCGCCGGGTCGGTGATGTCCTGCAACAGGCTGGAAAAATCCAGGGAGTAGTAGGTGCTCGGAGTGAAGCTGGTGCCCGAGCCCGGGCTGGTGGGACGAATGTTGTTGAGCACAATTGGTCCCTGCGGGCAGCTTAGAGTATTGCCGCTGTATCTGCAGCCTGCAGGGTAGCCTTGTGAGGCGGACACGACTGCCGTGTCAGGCACAAACACGGGACGCACGCAACTCGGCCCCATGCCAAGTCCAGTGTTAGTCTGCGCTAGGGCGGTCACGGTTATTGGGACCGACTGCTTGCCAAACACTCGGGCAAAAAAGGTGGGACTGTTGGTGGTGACCGTAACTTTGTAGCAATAATTCTGAAAGCCCAGAGCGTCGGTGCAACTGTAACCGCCTGGCGTCGGACTCAGGGTGGCTGTCGAACTGCCAAGGAACGGATTCGCCTGAAACGCATTCTGGGCAGCGGTGTTACCTGTGGTGTCGTTGGTGTAAGGCGACAGGCCAACGGGACAGGCGCCCCCTGAGCCGCAGGCGTATTCGTAAACTCCCGCCATGGCCGCGGCATCGGCAGCGTTCTGCGCCGAGTTGCGCACCGCATACATGATGCCGAAATCAGTCGCCAAGCCCAAAACAAAGATCAAAACGGGCAGCAGCACGGCTGTCATCAGTACTACCGAACCTCGCTCGTACCGGCGATTCATAGAGGCTCCTCAGTACAACTGCAGGAACGCAGTACCGCGTGTAACGTTAAGCAAGTTGGCGACCGTGTAAGACGGCAACCGGGGCAGCCAGCGCAATTGATAGGCGCAAGTCACGCTCACCCGGGAATAACGAGGGGTGCTGTCGCTGGGCGCCTGATAGCTTTGATTTACGTTGACCGTCAACGTCGAGCACTGCTGTAATCCGCTGCCAATCAGGCCGTTGTTTTGCGCGTAATTGGCCACGCCCTGGCACACCGCGTTCGTACTGGTCAGGGTGTTGCTTTTGAAGGTACAAGTCACCTGCGCGTTCTGCTTCATCGCCGACGGCGAGTACCAGGCGAGGGTCGCCAGACGCGCCCCCTCACGCGAGGCGTTAGCCACCACTTCGTACACGCGGAACAGGTTCGCGCCTTCGGCTGCTATCAGGGATAGGAGAATAATGAGGGGAAGTGCAACGGCAAACTCCGCCAGTTGCGTTCCGCTTTCTTGCGAGCGATAGCGTCTCATCAGTTCGCCTCCGAGCGCATGACTGCGGAGGCCGTTAGCGGAAATCGCCAGCCCCAGAACAATTGCACCGTGCGATGCACTTTCACCTGCTGGTAGGTTTCCGCCCCGCACAGGCCGGACTGCGTCTTGCAGTTGTAGGGCAGCGGAACCGTGACCGTGCATTGACCGATATATATGTTTTCGGTAGATACAGCCGGCTGGGTACCGGAAGCAGAGGGGCAGGTTCCCGTGGCCAGCGTGGCCGGTGAGCCGCCATTGCAAGCCGAAATCTGTCCGACGCCAAAAATGCCAGCCCGGATCTTGTCGCAGACCTTCGCTGCCACCTGAGCGCTGGTGGGCAGCGAATAAGCCATGTTTGGGGTGGTATCAAATGGGTTGGGGGTGACCGCATACCTCGCCCCTTCCCGCACCGCGCCTACCATGGTGTGATAGACACTGAAAACCAACCCGAACTCGAAGATGGCCAGAACCAACAGAAAGAAGACGGGAAGAACCAGAGCCGCTTCCACAATCGTGGCACCGCGTTCACTTCTCATGGGCCTAGACTCGTCCGAGGGATAACCCTCCGCCATTTTCAGGCGGATATTGCCCTGCAACGAATTTAGTGCATTTCTGCTTCCACACCTGAACACCCAGGGCAAACAACGGCCAGCAATAGCGTTTGCCGCAAACGTCGGCTGTTCAATGGGTTGATGGATGTGCAAGGGTTTGCGTTCGCTTCACTGTCAAAGGCGGGTGAAAATAGTTGCAGTTCTTGTGTTGCCAAGGGAGCTATTGGAGGACACTACCGTTGGAAGTAACAGTCAGAGGAATCGGCAGAGTGAGTATCTCCCCCACCCTGCATGGGCGTACGTCCACGCAAGCAGAATAATTAATAAGGTCTGCCCGTCTCACCGCGAACACTGGCTTTGGACCTGGTTATCATCTCCCGCCCGGCGTTCGGACGCAGCACTGATCAGATAACTGGCGATGTCGTCCAATTCAGCGCGCGTCAGAGTCCGCCTGTAATTCAGCGGCATTAACGGTTCCGGGTCGTAGTCAAGCGATTGCAGGTCCGATCGCAGGAAGAGATGGAAGGCGCCATCCAGCGATTGCAATTGCACCGAAAAATTGTCCTCATTGCGAACCACACCGGTGTACTTCCCGCCGCCGCGGGTAGTAAGAGTCGCCACCTTTGCCCCGGACCGCGGGCTGGCATCCGGGGCCTCCACTGCGCGGCGGATTTCATCAGCAGAGTGGTTACAGCCGTAGCTGGTTAAGTCGCCGGCGATGAATCCTCCCTCGCCGTGAACCATATGACATGCGGAGCATTTTGCCTTTTTGAAAAACAGGGACCGCCCTTGCACAGGACTGCCGGGCAAACGGACCGCAGCGGGGCCGCTTCCTTGCAGAGCGCGAATATGAGCCACCAGCGCTTGGAGTTCGGATCCCCGCAAATGGTGAAACGCGGGCATGCCGGTGCCGGAAACTCCGTTCAAGACTATGCGGGAGATTTGCCCGTCTGACATGCGTTGCACCTCCCTGACTGTAAGGTCCGGCGCGCGCTCGCCGCCCCGCCCATCCAATCCGTGGCACCCGGCACAACTGGAGGCGAAGAGCTGTTTCCCTCTTCCAGATAGCGCCTTACTTCCCTCCTTTTTCCGGGGCTGGCGGGAAGCGCGGACTTGTGGCCATACTGGGAAGACTGCGAGCAGGCACAGCACGGCGCCAGCCACCCTATAGATGAGAGGGCGAACCGCAAATCGGTTTTGTGCTGTTCTTACCGGACTCACTGCGAAACACCTTACCTGATCCAGGCTTTCCCCGGTTGTGGCAAGCCTGGAAGAAAGAAGCCCGATCCCATACCAGTGAGGTGGGGAATCAGTGTTCTTTTACCGCAATTGCGGAGATCTCAATGCGCGCATGATTTACCAGGCCAGCGGCTTGCACCGTGGTGCGCGTGGGCTTGGGGTCGGGAAGAAAACCCTTGTAGACCTTATTCATCTCCGGAAACTCATTGATATCGGCGAGGTATACGTTCACCGCCACGATGTCTTTGAGTTCAAAGCCGGCCTGCTTCACAATTCTCGCGATATTTTCCAGGGTAGCCTGGGTCTGTTGGCTAATCCCGCCCGGCTTCAACTTGCCCTGCTGGTCAGTTCCCTGCTGCCCGGAAACATAGAGGGTATTGCCCACTACGATGCCGTCGCTGAATGGAAGACCCTCGCCTCCTGCTATAACTTTCTTTTGCTGCGCGCAAGCCAGCGACGCGAAGGTCATGCAAAACAGCGCTAAGACTGCCAGACCAAAAACTGCAGAAGATTGCCGCCTCATGTTGAATTTCTCCTTTGCGGCCGGAGGTCGTTTCCGGCCTGCTCTTTCACACCGGGCAAAACGATGGTAGAGTCCGCGCACATATATACAACCTGGAGGGTTCATGAACAAATTTTCTTTTCCCGCAGGGACAAAACGAACTTCCGGCTTATGCCTGCTGGTGTTGATGCTGGCACTGGCGGTGGCGGCCGCCGTGGCCTACGCCCAGGCTCCCAGTGCTGCGTCTAACAATCCCGCCACCGCGCTCCTCGACGGGTTCCGGCACGTCGAAGTCGCCTCAGTTTCCGATGCGGTAGAGCAGATCACCGGGAAGAAGATGTACATGACGCATCAGATGCGCCCCATTTTTCCCGCCAAGTTCGCCGGCTCTGCCCTCACCGTATTGCTGAAGAAGGACGAGGGGAACCGCGACCCCAAAGCGCTCAGCGGCATGGTGGCCGCCATTGACCAGGGCAAGGCCGGCTCGGTGTACGTCATGGTGGTGGAGGACGGCGCCAATATCGCCGGCATGGGCGGGTTGATGGGAACCGCCATGGCAGCAAGGGATTTTTCGGGCGCCGTCATTGATGGAGGCGTGCGCGACCTGCCGCAGCTTCGCAAGATTGCCTTTCCAGTCTTTGCCACCGGCGTTGTTCCATCCACCTCGGTGGGACACTATCGCTTCGCCGGCGCTAACATTCCCGTGGTCTGCGACGGCGTAACCGTTAATCCAGATGATATTGTAGTTGCCGATTCCGATGGCGTGGTCGTGGTTCCACGCGGCAAAGCACAATCCGTTCTGGCCTTGGCCGAACAAATGGACTTCAAGGAACACTCGATGTATTCCTACATTGAAAAATACAAATCGCTCGGCGAAGCCATCCGCAAGTTTGGGCGCCTGTGATTGCGGCCGGTGATGAGGCCGATGCCAGACGACATCCAGGCAAGCACCCATTTGAAGCCGGCGGCAAAGACCCAGCGTCCCGGGGGACATCTGCGCACGTTGCTTTTGACGGTGTTGCTCGGCGCATTGCTTTGCCCTCTGGCCGCCTCTCAGAGCAGCTCAGAGATTTCAGCCGTCATTGACGTTCAGCCCGCGGACCTGCGGGCGCAGCCGGTGGCAGCCAACTGGATTTCCTATAACGGCGACTATACCGGCCGGCGCTATAGCAGCCTGGGTCAGATCCATACCGGCAACGTCGGCCATTTGCGCGCACAATGGGTATTTCACTCGCCGCTGCCCAGCGCGCTGGAAGTTACGCCCGCCGTGGTCAATGGCATCATGCTGGTCACCGCCGCTAATGACAGCTTTGCCCTGGATGCGCGGACCGGCCGCGCAATCTGGCACTACAGCCGGCCGATCAGTGAAGGGTTGATAGATGACGCCGCGCAACACGTGAGCCGCGGAGTGGCGCTGTGGCGCTCCCGTGTGTACGTGGAAACCGACAATGCGCACCTGCTCTGCCTGGACGCGCGCTCCGGTCACCTGCTGTGGGACGTCGCCTATGCCCCGGCCGGGAATTACGGCGCTACCAGCGCGCCTCTGGTGGTCCGCGACAAGGTGCTGGTTGGAACCTCAGGCGGCGATGATGGCGTGCGCGGCTTCCTCGCCGCCTTCGATGCCCGCACTGGCAAGCTGGCGTGGCGTTTCTGGACGATTCCGGCTCCCGGCGAGCCCGGCTCCTCCAGTTGGCCGGGCAAGAGTTATTTGCGTGGCGGCGGCACCACCTGGATGCCCGGCAGCTATGACCCCGAACTGAACACGCTGTACTGGACCACCAGCAATCCTTCGCCCGACTTCGACGGCAGCGTTCGCCCTGGCGACGACCTTTATACTGACTGCGTGCTGGCGCTCGACCCGGATACCGGAAAGCTCAAATGGTATTTCCAGTTCACGCCTCATGATCTGTTCGACTATGACGCAACCGAAACCCCGGTACTGCTCGACGCCGATTACCAGGGCCGGCCGCGAAAATTGCTGCTGCAGGCAAATCGTAATGGTTTTGTTTACGTGCTGGATCGCACCGACGGACAGTTTCTATCCGCGACTCCTTTTGTGGACAAGCTCAACTGGGCGAAGGGCGTGGATGCGAAGGGACGTCCCATCCGTAGCGGCATCAAGCCTTCCCCCGGCGGCACCCGCATCTGCCCCAGTTACGCGGGAGCCACGAACTGGTTCTCTCCCTCATATAATCCCGCCACCGGCCTTCTGTACTTTCTGGCGCTGGAAGATTGCGAACTGTACTTCACCAAGCCGCAAACATTCGTCCCAGGACGGACTTATTATGCGAGCGGGGTGCGGAGAATTCCCGGCGAGCATGCCCAGAAACTGCTGCTCGCTTACGACTTAAGCGAAGGCAAAATCGCCTGGAGGTATAAGCAGCTTGGGGATGGCTATTCCGCCGGTGGAACTCTGACCACCGCGGGAGGGCTGGTGTTTTTCGGCGATAATGCGGACTCGTTCGAGGCGGTGAATGCCCAGACGGGAAAGCCGCTGTGGCACTTTAACACCGGACAAGCGCTACATGCCTCGCCCATGACCTATGCCATCAATGGTAAGCAGTATGTGGCCATTGCCGCGGGCAGCGATATCTTTGCTTTTGCTTTGCCCTGATCAATTGCAGATTTATGAACTTCACTTTAACGGGAGGAACAATATGACAGCAAACCTCACAAGAAGGAAGTTTGGCTTCGGGCTCGGTTCCCTTCTCTCCGCCGCCGGGATCGCGGGCGGGCTGAGCTTCACCAGAAAGGCGGAGGCGCAGGTCGCCAATGGCGTTCAGAAGCTTGATTACGACGGCAAACCGGCCAGCGGCAAGCAGATGATCACCTCGCTCATTGTGCACAACGGTTTGATCTATATCTCCGGCCAGGGCGCCAATGATGCCGGCGCCGTCCAGCACAACGACATTGAAAACCACACCCGCAAGGTGATGGAAAACGTCAAAAAACTGGTGGAAGCCGGGGGCGGCACCATGGACAGCATCCTGCAGCTAACCGTTTATCTCGCCAAGCTGGACGATTATGATGGCATGAACCAGGTGTTCAAGACCTATTTCCCCCATGGCGGCCCGGCGCGCACCACCATCGCGGTGGCGGGCGTGCCCGGTCATTCGCTGCTGGAAATCAACTGTATCGCCGCCGTAACCCGCAAGTGAGGAGAGGAGAATAACTGATGGCACTTCGTGACAAATGGAATCGTCGTAGTTTTTTGGGCTCGCTTGGGGTGATCGCCGGCTCCGCTCTCAGCGGCGTGAAATTGATGGGGGAGCCGCAACCGCGCAGCGGCAACAGCGCCAAGACCGGGTTCGGCTCAACGGGCAACGTTTACGAGGAACTTGGCGTAACCACCGTCATCAATGGCCAGGGCACCATGACCTATCTGGGAGGATCCCTGATCCCGCCCGAAGTCGAGGCGGTCATGGCCGAGGCCGGACGCCACTTTGTGAACATCGTGGAACTGGAAGAGGCTGCCGGCAAAAAAATCGCCGCCATGCTCAAGCTGCCCCAGGGCTATTCCGCAATCGTAACCTCGGGCGCCGCCGGCGCCATGCAGTCCGGCCTCGCCGGAATTCTTACCGGCGATAATCCCCAGTTCATTCAGCAGTTGCCAGACCTCACCGGCATGAAGTCTGAAGTTATCATCCAAAAGACGCACCGGAATGCTTTTGATCACCAGCTCCGCGCCACCGGAATCAAGCTGATCGAAGTTGAGACTCCAGATGAGCTCCGTCGCGCGGTCAGCCCCCGCACCGCCATGATGCACTTCACCAATTTCGCCAACGCAGCCGGCCTGATCAAAGTGGACGAGTGGGTAAAACTGGCGGCACAGTACAAGGTCCCTACCTTCATTGATGCCGCCGCCGATACCCCGCCGGTTTCGCATCTCTGGGACTATGCCAACATGGGCTACGACCTGATCGCCTTCAGTGGCGGCAAAGCCCTGCGCGGTCCCCAGTGTGCCGGACTGCTGCTGGGAAAGCAGGACCTGGTCCACTACGCCCTGCTTAACAACAGCCCGCACGAAGATACCCTGGGCCGGGGCCAGAAGATCGGCAAAGAAGAGATTGTGGGCATGGTCAAGGCGCTGGAGATTTTCCTTAATCAGGACCATGAGGCAATTACGCGGGAATGGTGGAGCCGGCTGGACGCGGTTTCGCGCCAGGTTACCCGGGTTGCCGGCGTCAGCACCGCCTACTTTGTCCCCGACATCGCCAACCACGTGCCCCACATGCAGATCAACTGGGACCCGCGCCGCATTTCTCTCACCCCCCAGCAGGCGGCCGACGCCCTGAAGCAGTCCAAACCCTCGATTATCCTGGCCACCAGCGAAATTGGTTTGGCCATGAACTCGTTTATGCTGCAGCCGGGCGAAAACAAAATCATCGCCGACCGGCTGGTGCAACTGTTCCGCGCTCATTCCGCTTGAGAGTATGGGCGAGCTTTCTGGCCGAACCATGACAAAGCCTTTCGCAGTTGTCATTTTGCTTATGGCCGGGTCGTTGCTGGTTCCGGCCCACGCCCAACTGGGTCTGTTCTCCAAAGACCAGCGTGTCACCTTCACTCCCGACTGGCATGGCGAGCGCTTCCCCGACGGTCGGCCCCGCGTGCCCGATGCCGTGCTGCAACGGTTGAAGAATGTAACCGCGGACGAAGCCTGGGACGTTCTGCAGGATTCCGGTTACCGCAACCAGTTCGAGGGCAACTGGAAAATCATCAATCCCGGCGAAAGGCTGGTCGGGCGCGTGGTCACGGCTGTATTCATGCCGCGGCGTCCCGACGTTGACGCCGTGGTGGAGGCGAACGGAAAGAAGGAAGGCAGAATCGGAGGGCAAAACTCCTGGGTCATTGACACTCTCAAGCCAGGCGATGTTCTGGTCGTGGACCTGTTCGGAAAAATCCGTTACGGAACCTTTGCCGGGGACAATCTCTCCACCTCTATTTTTTCCAAGAGCCACAATGGCCTCATCGTGAACGGCTCGGTCCGCGATGTCACCGGAATCCAGCAGATTCACGGCTTCCAGGTGTTTGTGCGCGGTGTGGACCCTTCCGCTCTCGAGCAGGTCACCCTGATGGGCATCAATGTTCCCATCCGCATCGGCAGCGTGACCGTCATGCCTGGCGATATCGCCATCGGGGATCCCGAAGGGCTCACCTTCGTGCCTCCGCAATTAGCGGAAAAAGTGGCCGATGATACTGAGATGGATCACATGGTGGATGACTGGGGCCACATGATGCTGCGTGAAGGCAAATACACGCCCGGCCAGATTGACGGCAAGTGGACGAAATCCATGGTCGAGCAGTTCAACCAGTGGCTGCAGCAAAAGGGGTCGAAGTTGCGCATGCCGGTGCGATAAGCCCCCGCAACAGCATTCTGGGAACAAGGAGCCACAAGCTGCCTCTCCAGGCCACAAGCCGCGTACGCTTCCTGCTGGTTTTCTGGCTTTTTATCTTGAGCTCGGTAGCTTTCCTCGACCGGGTGAATATCTCCATTGCGGGAAGCTCCATTCGTGGAGAGTACCGCTTCACCAATGTCGAACTGGGATGGATATTCAGCTCGTTCCTGGTCGGGTATGCGCTGTTTCAAACCGTGGGGGGACGCCTGGCGGATCGCCTGGGACCGCGGCGGGTGCTGGCCGCGGGAGTATTGTGGTGGGGAATCTTTACCGCCCTGACGGCGGCCGTGCCTTCCGGCATCGCATCCGCGCTGCTCTTGTTTATTTCCGTCCGCTTCCTGCTGGGCGCGGGCGAGGCGGTAATCTATCCCGCCTCCAACCAGTTCGTCGCGCGCTGGATTCCCACCCAGGAGCGAGGCATCGCGAACGGCTGGATCTTCGCCGGCGTGGGCGCCGGAGCCGGCTTCACTCCCCCGCTGGTCACCTACATCATGCTGCACCACGGCTGGCGCGCTTCCTTCTGGGTCTGCGCTCTGATTGGGGTCGCCAGCGGCACAGTGTGGTATCTCATCGCCCGCGACCGCCCAGACCAGCACCCGCGCGTTTCGCCAGCCGAGTTGCACACCATCAACTCCGGGCTCAGCCTGCAGGGAGATGATCGCAGCAAAAACCCCGTTCAGGCTCGGAACCAGGGCGGCGAGCTTGTCTCCTGGCTCGCTATGTTAAAGAGCCGCGACGTGATGGCAGTTACCGTGAGTTATTTCTGCTACGGCTATGTGGCCTGGATCTTCTTCAGCTGGTTCTACATTTATCTGGCCACCGTGCGCGGACTGAATCTGAAGGCGAGCGCCTTCTACGCCATGCTTCCGTTCCTCGCCATGGCGGCCTGCTGCCCGCTCGGCGGGCTGATCAGTGACCGCCTTACCAGCTGGCGCGGCGCCCGAGTGGGAAGATGCGGCGTGGCGGCTGTGTCCATTGCACTGGCGGCCGTGTTTCTGCTGTTCGGCTCCGAAGTCGCCGGGGCGCGATTGGCCAGCGTGGTGCTGGCAGGTGGGGCCGGCGCTCTCTATCTCTCCCAGAGTTCTTTTTGGTCGGTTACGGCGGACATCGCCGGCCCTTCGTCAGGCTCGGTTTCTGGCTTCATGAATATGGGGGCGCAGTTGGGCGGAGCGCTCACCGCTTCCTTAACTCCGGCGATTGCCACCCGGTTCGGCTGGACAGCTTCCTTTCTCGTCGCCGCCGCTCTCTGCGGCGTGGGCGCCCTGGCCTGGTTGTTTGTGGATCCTGCCCGCACCCTTGCCGGCCAAAACACCCCGGGCTCTCGGCCGGCGGTCGCAAGGGCTCCCATGGGTCGCAGCTGAAGCATCATTCAGCGGAGACGAACTTCACACACACCGGAGAAGTCACCTTCAACGACTGCCCGGTTGGCGTCAGCCGCCCCGTTTCCTGGTCAATGCGAAAGATCACTACGTTGTCGGACTTCTGGTTGGCTACGAACATGTACGCCCCGTCAGGAGTGAGGCCAAAACTGCGCGGGAACTTTCCCTGAGTAGGAACATCCTCCACAGGCGTCAGCGTGTGTTTGACGGGGTCAATGGCGAAGACGGCGATGGAGTCGTGCCCCCGGTTGGAGGCATAGAGAAACTTTCCCGAAGGATGCACCGCAATTTCGGCGGCGTCGTTCTCGCCTTGGAAAGACTTCGGCAGACTTGAAATGTTTTGCAGTGGCCGCAGCACGCCCTGGCTGGAATCGTAAGAGAAGGAATAAATGGTGGAACCCATTTCATCCACCAGATAGAGGAACCGGCCGGTAGGATCGAAGGCAAAATGGCGCGGTCCAGACCCCGGCTTAACTTCCGCGAAGGGCGGTTGATTAGGCGTAAGGGCGCCGCTTCTCGAATCGAAGTGATAAACCAACAAGCGGTCAAGACCAAGGTCCGCCGCGATGGCATAACGGTCGCCGTGGTCGGTCTCGATGCAGTGCGCGTGCGGACCCTCCTGCCTTTTGGGGTTCACGCCATGTCCGGAATGTTGCACAAAGGCGGACGTCTGGCCCAGCCGCCCATCGTGCAGAACCGGAAAAACGGCCACGCTGCCGCCATCGTAATTGGCAACTAGAACAAAATGGCCCGTCTTATCGAGCGAGACGTAGCAGGGCCCGGGCCCGCGGGAGGAAACCTGGTTGAGAAATGTGAGCTTGCCTGTTTTGTGATTAATCGCAAATGAACTGACAGCGCCGCTCTTGCCGCCACCATAATCGGACTCTTCATTCACCGCAAAAAGAAACCGCTGGTCAGGAGAGACCGCCAGAAATGACGGGTTAGCCGTATCCGCGGCCACGGCGGGTGATGCGGCCCGGCCGGTAGACTCGTTGAAGCGATAGCTGTATATGCCTTTGCTCTTGGGGCCGGTGTAAGTGCCCAGGTACACCCAGTATGTCTTCTGAGTCGCCTTTTGAGCCGGGGGTTGCGATGATGCAACCAACGGCAGGCAAAGAAGCACAGTCAGCAGAAACGCAAATGGCCGCTTCGTTAATTTCATTCTCCTCCTCCACCCGCACGCGCTCCACGTTGCGCTATCAGGCGACGTAACGAGAGCCACGAGCGAGCTTAACGACTGGGCGCAGTTGTGCCCTGATGTTTCTCATCTGGCCTGGCATCCAGATAGACGCGGCCCGCCGTTGTCAATCTGGGGATGACGAATTCGGTGGACCCCTTTTCCTTCACCGCCTTCAATCTGCGGCAGCAGCCGCTTTCAGGGCTCTCGTACCGGATGGAATGAAACTCGCCCTTGACCTGTACCTGTACCGGCAAAGGATCCTGCGCGTAGTTCACCAGCTCCACAACCGTCTCACCGGAACTGGGCTGTTGGTAAGGAACCGCAATGGTTGTCAATGCGTTCCATAAGCTGATCAATGGAACGGACTTGTCCATCAAACGTCGAATGTCGCTGGCAAAAGTATCCGGATCATCCACCGCCTTCAGCAGTTCGATAACCTTTCCTTTGCCGACGGCATAATCCGCCACTGCGTCACTGCTCCGGATTGGTCGCGCGGAATGCCAGGGATACATGCCCTTTGAACTTACCAGAACGGCCGTGCCGCCACGGGAAGCGAACTTCGCCACAGCCGCAGCCGCGTCTTGGTTCGGGGCCGCAAATATCACGAGAAGATTAAGGCCGTGGAGTGAACCGTCCGCCAACTCCGGGGGGGTTAAAATCCGGAATGGAATGTTGTGCCGAGCCATCAGGTTGGCGGGTTCAAACCAATCGTAATCACTGTCTGCCACAACTCCGATATCGGCCTGTGGCTGTAGCCCCGCGGGACTGCTTTGGGTAAACCGCAGGTAGGGCTTCACCCGCTCCCAGAAGGCCACAGCGCCAGCCTCGCCCTGCGCCAGCCGGGTTTGCAGGTCCTCGCGCAGGTTCAGGATTACGTCTGCATGAAACGCTCCTGCCTCCGCGACGGCCAATGCGTAGGCGGCCGCGCTCGGCCCCTTCCGCTGTTGCAGGGGCTCAGGCAATTCCCAATCGAACTGGTACAGCGGAACCTGAGCGGGATGCAGCATGCGACCGTAGCGAACCAGCGCCAGGTTGCAGTCGAGCCAAGGCTGCTCCGTGGGACTCGACGCCTCCAGAACACCCTGGCTGCTGATGATTGAGTGCCCGCGCATTTGCGGTTCTTTGGCGCTGCGGTCAGCCACAAGGATTGAAATTCCGGGATGGCTCAGCCGCAGTTTTGCCGCCGCTGCCTCCGCCTGAACCTGCGTTGCCTCCCCGGGATCGAGAATGACTCCCGTTAGTCCCTGCGCGGCGCTCCCGAAGCCGGCAGCTTTCTGCACAGGCACCTCAAGGAACACACGGTAACCCTTCTGCCGAGCCTGGTTTGCTATTGCCCCCTCGTTCGGCCCCGCTGCGATCACCAGGCTGTCCACACCCAGGACTTCTCTCGCCGGCACATGCGGCTGCGTCCAGCGCAGCAACGCCCTGCCCCAGGATGGAACCGCAAGCAGCACATATGCGACCAACAGGACCATCGTGGAACGCGCCATTTTCACCGGGAACCACCAGTGCTGAAGGAGTTCGTGGTTCGCAGGTAGATCTTCGGCCCGCTCGACGCGGTGATGGTCTGCCCGTTCGGTGGAATCCAGATTGCGGCCGTTTGACTGCTCCTCAGTACCAGCTGCCGTCCCTTTTTCGGTCCCACCAGCAGGAGCGTGGTGGAGAGGGCGTCGGCGGCGGTTGCATTACCCGCAAGCACACTTACGGCAAACCTCACATCTGCCGGCAGGCCGGTTCGCGGATCAACAATGTGTCCTGCGCGTCTGTTTTCCAGCAGGCTGGGCCCGGATTGCTCGGAAGTAGAAACCGCGTTGTCATGCAGACTCACTGTGGGGCCTGCGCTGTGCGATGGGTCCCGCAAGGTTACCATCCAGCCCGCCTGCCCTGGAGGCGATCCCATTCCATACATCGTGCTTCCCCCCGCATTTACCAGCGCGCTACGGATGCCCTGGGCTTTCAGAATTTCCACTGCCCTGTCCACGGCGTAGCCCTTGCCAATGGCTCCCAGGTCAATCTGCAGACAGGAGGAGAGAAACTCAATGCCACGCGGTGGAACCATTCGAATCTTTGTGTAGCCAACGCAGGGCTCTATCCTGGCGAGTTGAGAGGCCGAGGGAACCGGCCCGCCGCGCAGCTCCGCTTTCCACAAATCGGACAGCGGGCCCACGGTGATGTCAAACTTCCCCATCGACATCCGGGAATAGGGCAGCGACTCTTCCACCACGCGGTAAAGGTCGGGCACAACGTTTTGCACTCGGAAATGAGCGCTGCGGTTGAGACGGCTGAGGTCGCTCTCCGGCTTGTAATTGCTCATTACCTCATCCAGGCGGACGATCTCCTGGAACGCCTTCTCGATAGCGCCAGACGCGCGTTCTGCCGAATCCCCATAGGCCACAATGTCGAAGACCGTTCCCATCGCATATTTACGCTGGTGGACCGGAAGAGCGGTCGCCGGCGAGTTGGCTGCGGCCGCGGCCTGCAGCCCAGCCAGCGCAAGGGACGCAATTGCCAGCCTACTCCAGCGCATAAAGCTCGCCATCCATTCCCGCCAGGTAAACCGTGGTTTCGGTCAGCACCGGAACTGATTGCACCGCTCCCCCCAACCCCACTCGCCACAGCAATTTTCCGGACGCACTGTCGAGGGCGCCGGCGCCTCCTGCCTGAATGCACACTGTGCCCCCGGCAAAGACTGGGGGCGCCGTAACCGCCTCCCCGGCGCGGATTTTCCAGCGCAGCCTGCCGTTTTGGATTTCCACCGCGTAAAGATAGCCGTCTTTGCTGCCGAAGAACGCCGCGCCGTCGCCGAGCGCGGGAGAGGAAACAATGCCCAGCCCGGTCCCGTACTTCCAGCGCAGGGCCCCGCTCGCCGCATCCAGCGCATATAAGTAGAAATCTTCCGAGCCGATCAGCAGCGTGTCGCCCGCCAGGGCCGGAGAGCTGTCAATTCCGTTCTCTGTTTGCGTGCTCCACACGACCGCGCCATCGGCCACTTTGAGGCAGTAAACCTTGCCATCCCCGCAGCCAAGGTAAATATTTTCGCCGGCACTGAACGGCGTGGAATATATTCTGCCCCCCAACTGCTTGCGCCATCGTTGCTTGCCGCTGTCCACGTCCACGGCATACACGCATGCGTCCGCGCTGCCGAAGAATGCAACTCCCTGGCGAATCACCGCCGAAGTCCACACCTCTCCGGAGGATGCGGCTTCCCACAGCTTGCTGCCGGTTTCGGATTCAATGGCATACATCTTGCCGTCGTCACATCCCAGCAGGATGGAATCACCGGAGAAGGATGGCGTGGCGTGAATTTGGTCCGGCGCCTGAAATTTCCATTTCGTCCTCGCGCTGGCGGCGTCAATCGCGTGCATAGCGCCGTCCACCGCCGCCGCGTACAGAATGCCGTTCCGCAGGATGGGAGAGGAACGAATCGCTCTCCCAATCCTCAACCGCCACCGCAGCCGCGAAGGCGGCCGCGCGGGCAACCGGCCCTGGCCCCCGCTCCGCGCATTGTCTTTCAGCAGAGTGACCCACTCGCCTTCGCCTTCAACGGTGGCCGGGTTCTGTTTAGGGTCCGCCATCATTCACGCTATCCGAGGAGAATCTGGCGATGTTCGATGCGGCCCAGGTCCGCGACTCCCAGTCCCAGTTTCCCTGCTGCCGCAATATGGCCCGGCCGCCGATAAAACAGATTCTTGTTCGGGTTGTGAAAGAACTCCTCGTTGTTGCTGGTGATGCTGGCGGGATCGTGCTCCCATAGCGAGGGCGCGCCCTTTTCTCTTCTTTTTTTCTCGATGGCCTGCAGTTCCGTGGTGTCAAGAGCCACCGGATCGGTGCCCACATAAATCGTGCCCGTCTGGTCAATGAAGTCCTGCACCTGCGTGAGCGGTCCGCCGTGCCACACCTGGCGCATGCCGTCCATGATGTGCAAAACCGCCTTGCTCCGCAGCGGCTCCACTGAGCACATCACTCCGATCAGGGGATCGGTAAAAGAATACGGCGGGCGATGCGAGCGCGCCACATTATTGAAGGAACCATAGCCCAGGTTTTTCAGGCATCCCGTCACCCCAGCCGCCGAATGGTCCTTGGTGGTGGGAACGTTGATGATCTTGTCCACGCTCCGGGTGACGACGCTGGCCATGTACGAACGTGTTTCCCACTCGCCAAAGAAGTTGGCTTGGCAGTAGACGTTCAGGTCGTAGCCGGAAACGTCTCGAACTCCGTTCTCGATGCCCACCACCCCCACTCCTGGAGGCAGCGTCGTGCGGCAACTGGCAATGTCCATTTCGTAGGAGTAGCGGTCCCACACAACAATGTTGCGCAGGGGAACGCCCGCCGCCTGGAGCCCCCTCACAATCTCGCGCACAATCTCGGGAGATGATGAGCAGGCCGGCGCTCCGGAGGGATTAATCTTGATGCCCACCACCTCGGTCGGCCGTACAAATTTTGCCCAGGCATCGCGCACCGAACGCTCGCCAGTCAGTTCCGTCATTCCCCGTTCCAGCATGTGGCGCACAACATCCTGGGAAACATGATTTCTCACGATGGACCTGGAATCCCGGATCTCCACCACTCTGCCCGGGAACAGTCCGGGCATGCCCAGCGGCGATGGTTTCCCCGGAGTTATCCCATGCCTCAGAATCGGCGGCGGCTGGGGCATGGGAAGATCCTGCTGGGAGCTGGCATCCAGGCGTTCCACCAGCAGGCCCGCCGTCCCCAGGCAAGTTCCTTTGATAAAGGTGCGCCGATCCATCCGCGAGCTCCCCAAGAATTGAGTTGTGACAGGCAGGTGCACAGGCTACGACATCGTTCCCACCGTTTTCAAGAGCGCGCTTTGGCCGGCGCCACTGGCAATCCTGCCTCGGTGTGATTACACTTTCGCAACGCCGCTTCTTGTCGGCGCAGCGGACAATTTCGAATAAGGGGTGAGCGCATGTGGCACGGCATAAAACCGGCAGTCGCACAACTGGCAATCATAATTGGCCTCAGCGGTGGGTTATGGGCGCAGACAGGAGCTTACGACTTGCTGCTGAAAGGCGGCCACGTCATTGATCCCGCCAATCATCTCGACGGCATCATGGACGTGGCAGTCTCGGGCAACAAAATCGCCGCCGTGCAGAAAAACATTCCTGCCAGCCAGGCCAAAAAGGTGGTGGACGTCTCCGGCCTCTACGTCACGCCCGGCCTGATTGATATTCATTATCACATCGGCCACGGCGGAGCTCCGCTGAACTGGTTTGCCGCGGAGGCGCGCTCACACGATGAGCCTCTGGGCATACTGCCCGACCTGGCGCTGCAATCCGGCGTGACCACCATCGTGGACGCTGGCAGCTCCGGGGCGGAAACTTTCGTCCAGGAGAAGCAGGAGGTCATTGATCATGCCAAGGTACGCGTCCTGGCTTTCCTCAACATTGTGGGCAACGGCATGCAGGGCGGGCTGGAACAGACCGTGGACGAAATGGACCCCAAGCGCTGTGAGGCCATGATTCGCAAATATCCCGACATCATCGTTGGAGTTAAAACCGCCCACTACTGGACGGAAAAGCCTTGGGACGCGGAGCATACGCCGTGGGCCGCGGTGGATCGCGCCGAAGAATGCGCCCAGGCGCTCAATGTGCCGGTGATGGTTGATTTCTGGCCTCGCCCCCAGCGCACCTACGCTGACCTAATCCTCAAAAAAATGCGGCCCGGCGACATTCACACCCACGTCTTCGCGCAGCAGTTCCCCATCCTGCTGCCCGATGGGAAACTGAATCCCATCATGGAGGAAGCAAGGAAGCGCGGCATCATTTTCGACGTGGGCCATGGCGCCGGCAGCTTCTGGTTTCGCAACGCGGTGCCTGCGGTCAAACAGGGATTCATCCCCGATTCCTTCTCCACCGACCTGCACATCGAGAACTTCACCATCCTGAGCATGAACAATGTGATGTCGAAGTTCCTTTCCATGGGCGTGCCCTTACAGGATGTGATCCGGCGCACTACCGTCAATCCCGCCCGGGAAATTCATCGGCCGGAGTTGGGAACCCTCTCGCCGGGTAAGGAAGCCGATATCGCCGTGCTCGAGGAGCAGCACGGAAAGTTCGGCTACATTGACTGCGGCTACGCCCGCATGGACGGCGATCTAAAACTGGTGGCGCGCATGACCGTGCGTGCGGGGCGCATTCTCTATGATCCCTCCGGCCTGAGCATGACGGAGTGGGAAAAGGCCAGATCGCAGTACTTCAACACCCCAACATTCGGCAATTCGACGCCCGCAATGGCGGACGACTACCCTCGTCATTAAGAAGTTGCTACTGGTGCGTGGGCAGCTGGTCCCAAATCCCCGGGTCCTCCTGCCCCAAAACCCACGAACAGAAGCCTTCCAGGCCCCGGGCCTTTACCAGGTCCAGCCTGTCCTTGAAGGTGCGCGTATCGGTGTAAAAAACCCATTCCCGCGTCTGGTCACGGTAGAAATAGAACCATGCCGCCCGGTCAGTCGGGTCCCACTGCACCGCCGGATGGTAAGTATCAATCATCATGCGCACGTCGTTGTTTCCGACGTACGTGGCGGTTTCGGCCGGCTCATTCGCTTTACCTGGATCGCCGGCGTACCAGCGGTATCCGTAAACCGGAATGCCGAGCGAGAGTTTCTGTTTGGGAACGGTTTTCAGTGCGTAGTCCAGGTTCTGCACTACCCAGGTGTAACCGGCGACCGGGCCGGGCGGCGTATAGGACGTGTGCTCGTCGTAGGTCATCAGGCAGATCAGGTCCACTTGCTCCGCCAGCGCCGCAAGATCGTAAGCGCCGCGCCAGTTAGCATAGATCCATCGCGCAAACCGGCCTTGCCCGGGATAACCGGGAGCGTTAGGGACGGTGGCAATTGACAACTGGAATCCCGCCTTGTGCAGGCTGGCTGCCGCCAGGGTCACCAATTGCGTGAGGGCGTCGCGGTCCGTCCAGGAGACATTTTCAAAATCGAACTGAAAGCCGGTGTAACCGTGCTTCTTACATTCTCCGACCATTGCGGTAATAAAGTGTCCTCGGGCCGCGGGATCGGTTGCCAGTTGATGAAATGACTGCTGGTCGAAGCCCTCTTTGCCTGCGGTCCCGGTGTTCACGATAATGGGCATCACCGCCACGTGGTGCTGGCGCGCCACTTGCATAACTTGCTCGTCCGGTCCGCCCCATACCAGCCCTGTTCCATCCACGGAATACCAGGTGGGGACCAGAATATCTATCTTGTCGGCGTGGTTTAAAAATGCCTGCACAGAGTCGGGGCGCTGTGTCATATAGAACAGCGCTTTCGGTTGCGCCTGCGCCGCTGCCGCGCAGGCACACAGGACCGCTGCTATCGCCCACCGCATGATTCCTCCTTAAATAACGGAAAGTCCTCTGGCCGTGCCGCTCAGCGTTGCTGAGTGCACAAAAAATCGCGGAACACGGTCAATTATTCGCGCCAACCGTCTCCGTGCGGGCCGCGCTTCTTGTCAGTTCCAGGCGCGCGCAGCGGTTCCCCGGGTCCCGCGCCAGCGCCTGGCGAAAGTCTCGTTCGGCCGCCGGCAATTGACCGAGAAATTGCTGAGCTCTGCCTGCGATGCACAACTCCTGCGCGCTGGCTTGTGCTTCATCGGGGGCGTGGATCAGCGCCGTGAGTTCCTTCTGCGCTTCCTGGCTGTTCCCCAGGCGCTGCAGCGCTGCTGCCCGGAACAGCGCCGCGATGCCTTCCTCCCCTTGCCCCGAATCGGCGGCGCTCCGCCAGGCCTTCAAGGCGGCGTCCCTCTCACCCTCGGCGCTTAGCGCCTCGCCCAGCCAGTATTGCGCCTCTTCGTCGTGGGGGCGGGCCGGCTTGCCCACGCCTAGCGTGACCGGATACTCCAGCGCCTGGCGAAAACTCTTTTCCGCCTCGCCATAAGCCTTCTCTGACATTTGCCGGCGGCCTCGCTCCACATTAGCCAGTACATACATCTCCCGCGCGATCTGCCCGCCCTCCCAGGGTTTGAAGGGATGCGAACGCAGCACCACTAGGGCATCTTCGAAGCGGCCCTCGTCCACCAGGAAAGCCGCCTGGCGCACTCGCACCACATCCCGCTCCAGCACAGAGGGTGGCGCGCCCGCATAAAGTTTCCCGCGCCGCGCCCTGTCGCCCAGTTCGGCATAGATCTCGTCCAGGTCCGGGTACAGCCGGTACTGCCGCGGCGCCAGTTGAATCGCCTTTTCGTAATAGGTCGCGGCCAGGTTACGGTCGCCTTTCACCCGCCACGCCCATATCCCCAGGTCGCGTTCCAGTTCCGCGCTCTCCAGGCCCAGCGACGAAGCGCTGCGCCACTTCGCTGCCGCCTCATCATAGCGTCCGCGGGCGAAAAGAAAGTCACCCAGCAGCAGGAGCGCGTGCTGGTCGCGGGAATTGTGCGCCAGCACATCCCAAAGCACCAGCGCGTCCGCCACACGGTGCGGGAACAGCGAGGTGTAAGGCGCGGCCCCGCCCTTCGCCGCATACTCCGCACCCTCCGCCTGGCGGCCTTGCTTCCAGGCATTCGACGCCAAGAAGTAATAAACCAGTGGTGATGCTCCAAACCGCCCGGAGGCCGCGTTCAACACCCGGTCGGAGGAGGCATAATCGCCCAACCCACGGTACCAGGCGGCCACGCTGAGATACGTGTCCACGTCTCCACGCGGGCCCAGCGCGATTAAACCATCGCTGGAGGTTGGCGCCGCCGTTCCGCTCTGCGCCTGTGAACTCTCCGCCAGAGCGAAGGGGAAGATCGGCATCGCTGCGATAGCCTGCTCCACAACTTGGCGGCTCTGCTGCTGGTCGCCTTCCAGGCGCAGGGCAACAGCCAGCGCGCTGCGCGTGAGCTGATTGTCCGGGTTGTAGCGCAGAGCTTCCCGCAGCAGACCTTCGGCTTCCTCATACTGCTTTTCCTGGATGGCAATCCCGCCCAATTGCTCGAATGCCGGCGGTCGCGCTCCGCCGAAATGAACCGCTTTCCAGAATGCGTCTTGAGCGCGGCTCGTCTGCCCCGCTGCGCGGTAGACGATTCCGGCAAGAAAGTTAATCCTGGGATCGGCGCTGTCGTGCGCCAGCGCCTGCGCAAGGCGCTTTTCGGCTGCAGCGAAATCGGCTGCCCGGTAATCGCGCTCCGCCAGCTTCAGCAGCGCCGGCACGTATCCCGGATTCTTCTCCGCAGCCAGCTCGTACAAATGCTCGGCCGCCTGGGGCCGCCCCTCCTGCTCTTCACGTACTCCAAACCGGAACACCTCATCGGCGGTTGCGTTCGCCGGCAATTGCTCCTGCTGGTGCGTCCCGGCAGCGGAGACAAAATCCGGGTTCCCGTCCACCGGCTCCGCCGCCGACCAATGCAGCAGGATTTCGCCTTTGCTCGACGCCACCTCCACCGCAAGCTGCTTCCTGGCCGCTTCCAACTGCTCCACCGGCACAGTAAACTTCTCCGTCCTGCCGGCCTGAAGTTCGGGAATCGAGAACTCGCGCAGCACCTTCGTACCCAGGCGGACGCGCAGCTTCACGCCGGAAACATTCACCACCGGCTCCACCTCCACCTCAGCATGGCTGCCTTTTCCGCCCACAAAGTTCACGTTCAGCGCCAGTTCCTGCGTGGCTTCCACGAACCCACCGTTGAGCTTGTCCACCGGGTACCAGTACTCTGTCCACGATTCCACCCGCCCGGCCGACAGGAACTCCTGGCTCAACTGCGTCTCGTATCGTCCGCTCTGAATTTCGTTGTAGGCGCCATCGTGGTCGGTCAGCAGGTCAGTCCAGATCAAGCCATCGCCCGCCGTGCCCCAGCTCCAGATTTTCTTCCCCGGGTCCTGACGGAAATTGGCAACGTGCACTACCCCGTAGTCCAGATCGTGATAATAGGCGCCAAAAAAATTGCGGTGTATTTGCAGGCCAAATAAGGAAGTGGGTTGGGGAAAGTTCCGATACCAGCTGTAGTCCACTCCCTTCCACACGGGATAGGTCCAGATCTGCGTGTGCGAGTGCGGATTTACTTCCCTCATAGGATAGATGAACTGCATGTCCGGGGTTGCCGGAACCGCCGCATTCGCCCAGAACCAGTACAGTTGCGGCAGGGCGGTATTGTTGAACAGCACCACCTTCTGCTCCAGGCGGGCTTGTTCGGGCCGCAGCGTGAGCCATATTTCCCAGTGCATTCCCGTAACCCGGTCAATGCCGCCGACCACCGCGGTCGCGCTGCCGTCGGCTGCCGTCAAGGTTCGCGCATCCACCGGCGATATCGTCACCGTGGTATGTCCATTGGGAAAATTGAACTCGATTCCCCCGGAAATCCACGCTCCCCGCAGCGCTACCAACCCATACTTCACCACGTGATTACGATAGAAAACCTCGCGCTTCGCCTGCTTGTCGTAAAGTGAATACAGGCGTCCATCCAGATCCGGCAGGATGGTCGCTTTCAGGTACTCGTTTTCCAGGAAAATAGCGCGGTATTGTTTGACCTCGCGGCGGTTGCCCAGGTCGTCCAGCATGGTGTAGGGATAGACGTTGTGCGAGTCAATCAGCGGAAAGGGCGGGTAGGGATCTTCCGGGCCGAGTTCGTATGTCGGCAGGTCTATGGTGCCCTGCCATACCCGCGCGGGTACGGTCTTCGCCGCCACGGTCGCGGCCAAGCCCATCGTCAGCGTAACCAGAATTAGAAGCCGCATCGCCTGCTCCTCACATTTGCGACCAAAAGTTAAGATTATTATTATTTAGCCGGCGACGGGCGCGCGAACTTCTGCAACGTCATCTGCTGCCGGCTTTCTTCGATTACGTAAAACTTGTCCGCGACCACATGTTGAAAGCTCTGCCGCACCCCGCTCGGCCACCATACCTCCACCTCATCAACCACCGCGGCTTTGCCCAGGCCAAAATGCGCCCTCAGATCGCTCTGCGAAAGATAACTGCCTCCCCCGGCAATCTCCCGCATCTGCCACACGCCGCCGGCGCGGATTCTTACTCTGGCGCCCATGGCGTCGCGGTTGCTTTTGGTTCCCACCAGTTGAAAATTCACAAAGTGATTGCGGGCTTTGCCATCATTGTGCAGCAGCAGGGGAGGATCGCCGTTGTTGGCCACCACAATATCCATGTTGCCGTCGTTGTCGAAGTCGGCGAAAGCCGCACCCCGCCCCGCGTAGGGCGCGCTGAATCCGTCCCCCGCTTGCTTCGTGGTTTCCACGAATTTGCCGTTGCCTTCGTTGTGAAACAGGCTGTTGATCTGCCTGTAACGCACCTCCGGCGAAACCTGCTCCACTTCTTCATACACGTGTCCATTGGCGATGAAGAGGTCGAGTTTGCCGTCATTGTCGTAGTCGAAGAATCCTCCCCCGAAGCTGAGCACGTTGTGGGTGGGCAGCGTGATGCCCGCCTGATCGCTCACCTCGTCGAAAAATCCTTTGCCGTCGTTATGCCAGAGGTGGTCGGAAGACAGCTGAAAGTCGGAGACGTAAAGGTCGAGATTCCCGTCGTTGTCGTAGTCGCCCAGGGATATGCACATGGCCGCCATGGTGCCCCCGCTGGCGTTGTAGGCCACGCCTGCCGCCGTCCCCAACTCCGTGAAGGTGCCATTGTGATCGTTGTGGTAGAGGTAAGCCTCGATTCCGTCGTTGGCTACGAATAAGTCGGGCCAGCCGTCGTTGTCATAGTCTGCCGCCCCCACCGACAGATTGAATCCATGGGGCTGGTAAATCTTGGCCGTCCTGGTCACGTTCGTGAACGTGCCGTCGTGGTTGTTGTGGTACAGCACCGCCGGGGTGCCGTGATACGCCGCGGGCCGGCAGCTGGTGGGTATGCCGTCGCCGATCGTACAGTGCTGCTGACTTTTCGGACCAAAATCCGCATAACTGCCCGCGTACAGGTCCAGCCACCCGTCCCGGTCGTAGTCAAAAAATGTTGCCCCGGTGTGGAACTGGCTGCCAAAGTCCGTGCCCGCAACCCCTGCCTTGGCAGTCACGTCCGTAAACGTGCCGTCCCCGTTATTGCGGTAAAGGATGTTGCTCCCGTACTGGGTGACGTACAGGTCGGGATAGCCATCGTTATCGTAGTCGCCCCAAACGCACCCCAGGCCGTACGCCCTGCCTGGAACACCGGCCTTATCGGTCACATCGGTGAAGGTTGCGTCGCCATTGTTGCGGTACAGTGCGTTGCGTACGGTAATGCCGCGTCCGTAACGGTCGCGCCCGTTCACGAAGTAGATGTCCTGGTAGCCGTCGCGGTCAAAATCGGCCACGCACACGCCGGGCCCCGCTTCTTCCAGGATGGTGGAGGTGACCTTCTTCCCTTTGAAGTGTTTAAAGCTTATCCCCGCCGCCTGGGTCACATTCGAAAATTTGACCACCGGCTCTGCACGGTCTTGTGCCCACAGCGGCCGGACGCCGCCTGAGCGCCATGGGATTAACGCCGCCAAAAACACCAGCAGCGAGATTCTGGGAAATCGCCCTGGGAAATTCCCCCTTCTTGCCGGCGCTCCCCTCGACTGCGGACTGCCGATCCCGCCCTTATTCTCAGTGGAGACCATCTCAGCTGAATAGCGGGATTGTAATCTCTCCCGCTCCGCCGGGAGCAACGCTTCTAGCGGAACCTGCGGATGTGCAGCGTGTGGCGGTCGGAGCGGTATAGGCCCAGCACATACAACGTTGCTTTGCCGCCGCTGGAGAAGATGATCTGCCGTATGCGGAGCAGCGCCGCTCCGGGAGGGACAGCCAGGAGGTGCGCCGCTTTGGCGTCCGCGGTGGTAGCATCAATTTCCTCGTCGGCATGAGCCAGGGTCATTCCGTACTCCCCTTCCAGCATTGAAAAGAGAGACCCGCGCTCCAGGCGCGAGCGCACAAGTCCGGGGAAATCCTGCGCCGACATGTAAACCGTCTCCAGCGCAAACGGTTCATCGGCTCCCAGGCGAAGGCGCTCAATCTTCCACAGTCGTCCATCCGAAGGCAAGGCAAGCCGGGCGGAAATCTCGGGCTGGTCGCCCACAATTGAGGCCGATAGAATTCTCGAGTAACCCACCAGGCCGCGGCCCGCCATTTGTTCGCTGAAGCTGGTGAGCTTGTTGAAATGAATCTTAGGAGGGGCAACGAACGTTCCCGCGCCCCGCCGGCGTTCCACCCTGCCATCCTGCTCCAAACCCACCAGGGCGTGGCGCGCGGTCATAAGACTCACCCCGTGCAGGCGCGCCAGTTCGCGTTCCGAACCCACCGCATCCCCGGGCCTGAGTTGACCCGCCTCGATGCGCTCCAGAATCGCTCTCTGGATTCTCCTGTAAGCAGGTGTTCCGTTATGAGGGGATGGGCTCATCGGCTCTCGAATCTTGCAGCCTTCACCGGTAGCTTGCGGCAGTGCGATAGAGCATTAGTCCCTTTATACTACGGAAATTTCAACCTCAAGAGCGGATATCTTGGGCTGACTTCTTGCCTCGCGCGACTGGGTTCAACCGCCTCCTTGCAAGCGCGAGGAGGCAATGTATAGCCTAGCCGCCGCAGCTTTCAAGCGGCGGAAGCTATTCCAATATCTAGATTTCCACAGGCCTCGTGCTATTGCTTTTCATACCTGAACTGCAAAATTCTTATCCCTATCTTGCTGTCGAGTGGAAATTTTCCCGCTACTCCCGCCGAGCGCGATTTTTTTCTTGACCTCAACCCGATAAGTACTATATAGCGTACGCATTCATTTGTGGGGAGAAATTTCTGCTGTTGGGCCCGGCCACACGATTTTCCAGGAGGTTTGTAATGCTGCGACCGATGCGGTTTGGCGTTGTCCTTCTTGCCTTGGTTACCTTTCTGGCTGCCCTGCCGATGGCTTGGGCCCAGGAAGTTACCGCCAATATCGTGGGCACGATAAAAGACCCTAGCGGGGCGCCGGTTCCCGGGGCGACGGTGAACGCTACCGATACCGCTCGGGGCACGGTTTACTCGACAAAGACCAACGATGTGGGCGCTTACAACATTTCGCGAATCAAGGTGGGCAGTTACACCCTGAAGGCGAGCGCCGCTGGTTTCCAGACCGTGGAATACCCGGCGTTCACTTTGGTGCTGAACCAGACCGCCCGTATTGATATCTCGCTGAAGGTCGGACAGGTCAATCAGACCGTGGTGGTGACCGGCGAAGCGCCCCTGCTGGAAACGGAAAACACCATGGTGAGCACGGTGATTGACTCGGTTTCCGCCGACAAACTGCCCCTGGCCACGCGCAACTACGTCCAGTTGACATTGTTGTCGCCCGGCTCGATTTCACCCGACCCCACGAATTTCAATAACGGCGACAACACCGCCAGCGGCGCCCGGCCCTACATTAACGGCAATCGCGAGCAGTCGGACAACTTCCTGCTGGACGGCATGGACAACAACCAGGTTTCGGATAACCTGCTGGGTTACACGCCCGCGCCCGATGCCATTCAGGAATTCAACCTCATCACCAGCAACGCCTCCGCCGAGTTCGGCAACTTTCAGGGCGGCATTGTCAGCGCCACCATTAAGTCGGGCACCAACGCTTTTCACGGCGATCTCTGGGAGTACTTCCGCAACGATGTACTGAACGCCAACAGTTGGGAAAACAATTTCGCCAACCCCAGAGTTAAACGTCCACCGCTGCGCTGGAACATGTACGGCGGCACCATCGGGGGCCCGGTAGTCAAAAATAAGCTCTTCTTCTTCTTTGACTACCAGGGACAACGCTTCGACCATCCCGCCTCCACCCGGTTCTTCAACGTGTTTACCACGGCGGAGCGCGCGGGGGATTTTGGAGCGCTCTGCAGCAGCGGCTTTGACGGCTCCGGCATCTGTAAGGACCGCAATAAGAACGGCCAGGTTACCAACCAGCTTTACAATCCCTGCACCAACACTGCTGGCCCGTGTACGGCGGCAAATTTCGTTCCCGGCACCCGCACCCCCTTCCCCTTCAACCGGATTCCCACCAGCATGCTGAACCCGGTTGCGCAGGCGCTGTTCAGCTCTCCACTTTATCCGGCCCCGGTCAATAACAACATCGAGAACAATGCCTTCAACACGGTGACGCAAGCCTTCGACAACAACCAGTTCGACGTCAAGATTGACTACAACGCCACCGAAAAGGACCACATTTTTGGCCGCTACTCGCATGCCAACCAGGACAATCCGCTAACCAACTCCCTGGCTATTATCGGACAAGGTTTTTCCCAGGCGCCCATCAACAACGAGGTGGTGGACTGGACGCACACCTTCAGCACCAACCTGCTGAACGACCTTCGTTTTGGTGTGAACTACATCAAGCTGCATAATGGAACCACCTTCGGCAGTTCGGTCGGCGATCTGGCTACCCAACTGGGAATTGCCAATGGAAACCCAATCGGACCGGGACTGATGAGCCTGGGCTTTTACGGTGGGACTCCCAGCCAAGCGGGTTCGGGCACGCTCAACAGTGTGGGCGCCAGCGGCATTGAGCAGAACTTCCGCAGCGCCGTCATTCAGTTCGACGACAATTTGGTCATCACGCACGGACGCCACATCATCCACACAGGATTCGACTACCGGCGCAACCGCATCAACATCTTCTACTCCGGCAACAGCGGCAAGTATGGCGCCATCCTCTTCAGCGGCCAGTACACCGCCAACGATGGCAGCAGCCCGGCCGACGGCACCGGTTTCGGCGGAGCCGATTTCTTCCTTGGTCTGCCCAATTCCTACGGGCACGGCATTTCGGGTGGCGGCTGGGGACAACGCCAGAGCGTGGTTGCCGGCTTTGTACAGGATGATTGGCGTGCCACCGACAATCTGACGGTCAATATTGGACTTCGTTATCAGGCCTTCACGCCCTGGGTGGAGAGAAATAACCGCCAGGACAACGCTACGCTGATCGGCGGCCAGCTCATCGCGCCGGACTGCTCCTTGCTCGGAACCACTCCCTTCTCCTGCCAGAACAGCAACCCCGGGCTCTATCAGGGCACCTATGGCCTGGCTGACTTCCAGCCCCGCCTGGGTTTTGCCTGGACACCGGCTCGTTTTGGCGGCAAGACGGTAATCCGCGGCGCCTTCACCGTTTCCAGCTACCTGGAAGGCACGGGCACCAACCTGCGGCTGCCTATCAACCCGCCGTTCAGCCCGGCGGAAACTCTAACCCAGTTCAACGGAAACGTGGCGCCCACCTCCACTCAGGACGGCATTGTTCCGCCGAGTACTTCAGCCGGGGATCCCTTTGCCGGCGCCCTGTTCCGCGTCTGGGACTCGCACGTGCAACCGGCTGATACCTACCAGTGGAATGCGACCGTCCAGCAGGAGTTGAACAACAGCACAACCGTCCAGGTCGGCTATGTAGGCCAGCGCGGAATCCACCTGATGGTCCCCATGCCCTACCTGCAGAGGCAACTGCTTCCCAACAGCGCCTGCTCCACTCCTCCCTGCACTGCGCCCAGCATCTACCTCTCGGGCAATCCGGCGCTGCAAAGCGATCTTTCGCAGATCTCTGGAACTGCCTCCGTGGGCAACATGCGCTATAACGCCCTGCAGGCGGTTCTCCAGAAGCGCTACAGCCAGGGTCTGCAGTTCCAGGTGGCCTACACCTACTCCAAATGCATGACCGACAACAGCGGTTACTACGGCACCTGGGGTTCGACCCAGGCTACGCCCGCCAATCCCTACTACCAGAACCTCTACGATCCCCACGCTGACTATGCTCCGTGCTATTTCGACGCCAGCCATCTGCTCTCCGCCTACGCTGTGTACGAATTGCCTTACGGGCGCGGCAAGAGGTTCGGCGCCAATGCGCCTAAAGTACTCAGCGCGATTGCTGGCGGCTGGTCCGTCAACCCCATCGTCTCCGTGCATACCGGCTTCCCGCTGGCTCTCTACGACTTCGGCAGCGACCCAACCGGCACCGGTTCTCGCGGGCTGCGCCCGGACTGCAACGGCCCCTTCCAGACGTTCGGCCGGAAGCCGGCCTTCGACCCCAGCAGCGGCGCCTTCACCGGATACCAGTGGTTCGACCCGACGTCATTCTCAGCACCGCCCATCGGCCAGTTCGGTACCTGCCCGGCGCAGGGACCGATTCGGGGACCGGGTTATTTCGACGTGGATCTGAGCCTGCAGAAGGACTTTCGCATCACCGAGTCTAAGCGGCTGCAGTTCCGCACCGACTTCGTCAACGCCTTCAACCGCGTCAACCTGAATGCTCCGGCTACCGCGCTGGGGGGCAATATGGGGCTGATCAATAGCTCTCAAGACCCGCGCAACATCCAATTTGCCCTGAAGTTCTACTTCTGAGCCTGTATCATGGGGCAGGCAGTCGCCAGACGCCTGCCCCTATTTGTTTCCCATGTTCAAGTCCATCCCTCAGGCTTTAACTGTCAGCTTGTTCCTTTCCCTGGTTCCCGGTTTGACGGCTCAGACCACGAAATCTTCCACCGCAACCGGCTCCGCCTCTGCCCAGCACGGGGTTGCCCTGGCCCGCAGCGGCCGCTGTGCTGAGGCTTTGCCTGTGCTGGAAAAGACGGCTTCCCGCGTTGCCGATAAGGAACTCAAACGTAATGCTGGTCTGGCCGAAGTCCGTTGCGCCATGACTCTGGACCGCCGGGTAACGGCTAGCAGCGCCCTGCAGTGGCTGAACCATGATTTCCCCAACGATCCCGAAGTTCTTTACGTTTCTACCCACGTGTATTCGGACCTCTCGACGCGTGCCGCCGCCGACCTGGCGCAGCGAGCGCCGCAGTCCTATCAGGCTCACGAACTGAACGCCGAATCCCTGGAAATGCAGGGCAAGTGGGACCAGGCAGCCAAAGAGTACCAACGAGTGCTGCAGCAAGATCCGAATGCTCCCGGCATTCATTTCCATCTGGGCCGTTTGCTGCTCTCCAAACCCAATCCCGGTCCCGATATGGCGGAGCAGGCCAAGAAAGAGTTCGAGGCCGAGCTCAAGATTGACCCCTACAATGCGGGCGCGGAATATGTGCTGGGCGAGTTGGCCCGTGAAAGCCAGCAGTGGGATCAGGCGGTTGAGCACTTTTCCCGCGCCGCCAAACTGGATGCAGGCTTCGGCGACGCCTTTTTGGGTTTAGGCCAATCGTTGATTTCGAGCGCAAAGTACTCTGATGCCATTGCTCCGCTGGAGACGGCGGTCAAGCTGGAGCCGCAAAATCCAGCCGCGCACTACATGCTGGCCACCGCCTACAGCCGCGCCGGCCGGAAGCAGGAGGCAGCCAAGGAATTCGCCATCCACCGCCGCATGGTGCAAAAGGGCCCACCCGAACAGGACTCTTCCCAGTGAACTTGCGCCTTTCCCGCCGTGAGTTTCTGTCTGGACTTGCGGGCAGCGTGGCCGCCGCCGGCTTGTCCCGCTTTGCCGCCGGAACTCCCTTGCCTGATTATCCCTTCGAGGAGGTTTTGCCCGCCCAGAGCGGCATCACCTGGAAACACGTGGCGGCAAAGTCGCCGCAGAAATACTTGCCCGAAACCACCGGCGCCGGTTGCGCCTTTCTGGACTACGACAACGACGGCTGGATGGACATTTACTTTGTGAACAGCGGCAAATGCGATTTCTATGAGCCCAACCCGCCGCTGCGCAACGCCCTCTACCACAACAATCGCGACGGCACCTTCACGAATGTCACGGAAAAAGCCGGGGTGGCAGGCGGCGGCTACGGACAGGGGGTTGCCGTCGGCGACTACGACGGCGACGGCTTCCCCGATTTATACGTGACCCAGTACGGCCGGAGCATCCTCTACCACAACAATGGCAATGGAACCTTTACGGATGTGACCGAAAAAGCCGGAGTCGCCGCTCCCGGCTGGTCGTCCAGCGCGCTATGGTTCGATTACGACAATGACGGGCGGCTGGATCTGTTTGTCTGCCAATTTGTCCTGTTTTCCAAGGAGCGCAGCAAGGATTGTCGCACCGGGGAAGATGCGAAACGCGGCTATTGCATTCCACATCTCTACCAGCCCATGGCGAGCTGGCTATTTCACAACAACGGCGACGGAACCTTTACCGACGTAAGCAAAAAATCGGGGATTGCCGGCTCCCTGGGCAAGGCCTGGGGGGCGGTTGCCGCCGACCTGAATAATGACGATCGCATGGACCTGTTCGTCGCCAATGACACGGTGCGGAACTTCCTGTTTATGAATCGCAACGGCAGGTTCGAGGAAACCGGCGAGGAGGCCGGCATCGCTTATAGCGCCGACGGCCGTCCCCGGTCCGGCATGGGGGTTGACGCGGCGGATTTCGACCAGGATGGCTGGATGGATTTGTTCGTGGCCAACATTGATCACGAAATGTACTCCCTGTACCGGAATAACCACGATGGCACTTTCGATGATGCTGCCATTCAAACCGGGATCGCGCAGGCCACCCGGCTGATGAGCGGCTGGGGACTTAAATTCTTTGACTACGATAATGACGGCAATCTGGACCTGTTTCTTGCCAACGGAAACCCCGATGATCTGATCGAATCGCTGCACCCCGGCGTCAGCTACCGGGAACCCTGCTTGCTGTTTCACAACACCGGTAAGAACTTTCAAAATGTTACCTCGCGGAGCGGACCGTTTTTTACCCGGCCTCTTTCCTCGCGTGGTCTGGCCATCGGCGATTTCAACAACGATGGAGCCGTGGATGTGCTCATCGCGGTGAATGATGACCGCCCAGTGTTGCTGCGCAATAAAGTTGGGGCCAGGAACCACTGGCTGGGGCTGCGGCTCATCGGCAAGAAGTCAAACCCTGACGCCGTTGGGGCACGCATCTCCTGGCAGGCCGGTGATCTCAAACGGAGCACCATGAAAGTCGCCGGCGGGAGTTATCTCTCGTCCCACGATCCTCGCGTGGTCCTGGGACTGGGGGCTCGGGCGAAGATTGACTGGCTGGAAATCAAATGGCCCCAGCCCAGCGGAGCTCTTGAGCGCTTTACCGACCTTCCCGTTGACCGCTATATCACCCTTACCGAAGGCACGAAGAAATGGACGTAGCCCGCCGGGCTGATTCCACCCAGAACTTGCCATCATCCGAGGGCGCGAGCCGAGGTCTACTCCTCTGAAGGCGGGAAACAGGCCCAATTCTTCTTGACCCGGCAAGGCGTATGGTGGTAGAGCTGTCTAACCAATCTGCCTGGCGCAGACCGCCTCTGTACACAAGGACGAGTGGACCAAGGATGAAGCGCGATTCCGCCCCGAACCATAATCTGGGCAGTGCTTGCTTCGCCGGTAAGGCTCCGACAAGACGAGAGTTCTTTCGCCGCGCGGCCGGTGGCGCAGGATGGGCCATGCTGGGCACCGCCAGTGCTTTTTCCTCGACCGACTGGGCGAATGCTTTTAGTGTCGCCGCTTCTGCGGATCAAAGTGAAGGAAACGACCTGCTCACCAACCCGCGTTACGCGGTAGGCGCCAAGTTCCGCCTGGCCCAGTTCATCAAGCGCGGAGCTGATCCACAACAGGCGGAAGCGGTGTTCCGCTCGCTGCCGGATCTGGCGGCGGAACCCTGGGTCGCCGCCTGGACGCGCCTGGCCGGACCGTGGGAGCGCCGCGCCGCCCAAGCTGAGGCGGAGTCCCAGACAGAGCAGGCCAGAGATGCATACCACAAGGCTTCCATGTATCACGGGATAGCCAAATTCCCGGTCATCAATCACCCGGCTAAGCAGACCGCTTACCGCAAGTGCATTGAGAATTATCTGAAAGCGGCGCGCTACTTCGATCCTCCCTTGGAACGGGTGACGATTCCGTTCGAGAGCAAAGAAATTATCGGCTACCTGCGGCTGCCCAAGGGCATTTCTCATCCCCCGGTAGTCATCGCCACCGGCGGCATTGACGTTTACAAAGAGGAACGCGATACCTCCGACCTGCTCGATTCCGGCCTGGCGGCCTTCTCCACGGATATGCCGGGAAATGGCGAATGCCCGCTGTGGTACACGCCGGACGCGCACCGATTCTATAGCGCGATCATTGATTACCTGCGGACGCGCAAGGATGTGGATGGAGCGCGCATGGGCATCCTGGGCCGCAGCTATGGCGGCTACTGGGGCGCCAAGATGGCCTACGTGGAAAACAAGCGGCTGCGCGCGGCGGTGGATTGGGGCGGTCCCACGCACTACACCTTCCAGCAGGATTGGTTCGAGCACCTGCAGCAGGACCGGCTCTACCTGTGGTCGCTTCTGGATTCCATGATCTACGCCCACCACGTGCGCAACCTGGACGAATTGCGGCGCCAGGCGCCCACGCTTTCCCTGCAGGCGCAGGGCTGGCTGCAAAAGCCGTGTGCGCCGCTGCTGGTGGTGAACGGCGAAAAAGATCCCTGGATCAGCATCCGGGATTTGTATCTGCTCTTGGAAAATGGCGAGCCCAAGTCCGCCCGCACCTACCCGGAAGGCGGCCACATGGGCGGGGATCCCAATGCCGACCAACTGGTGGCCAACTGGCTCAGTTCCCACCTGCTCAGGACATGAATATGCGTATATTGTGCTGCTTAACAGTTGTCATGCTGGCCGTAACCTGTGCGACGGCGCAGGCGCCCAAGCTGGCCACGGTTCGCGTGGTCACATTGTTTCCTTCCCTGCCCATCGTGGTGGCCCAGAAAAATGGCTACTTCGCTCAACACGGCATTGAACTGCAGAACGAACACGCGGACAGCTCGAACATTTTGCGCGCCATGCTGGCCAGCGGCAAAGCCGATATCGGCCATGCCGCGGTGGACAACGCCGTGTTCATGGTGGAGAGCTCGGCGGCAGACGTAGTCACGGTCATGGGAGGTGATGGCGCCAACAACGAATTGATTGTTCAACCCGGAATCAAAAGCTTCGCTGACCTGCACGGGCGCACGCTGCTGGTGGACGCCATCAACACTGCCTACGCTCTGCAACTCAAAAAGATTCTCCTGCTCAACGGCCTCAAGCCGGGACGCGATTGCCAACTGAAGGCGCTGGGCGCCACACCCTTGCGGCTGAAGGCCATGCGCGCGGACAAACAGTATGCCGGCTCCATGCTGGGGCCGCCTGCCTCGCTGGAGGCCAAGCGCGAAGGCTTCGGCAGCCTGGGCTCCACTTTGCATTTCATCGGCCCCTATCAGGGTTTTGGCGCCTTCGTGCGCCGCCAGTGGGCGCGAGACCATGCCGGCCTGCTGGAGCGTTACCTTGCGGCTTACATTCAGGCGCAACGCTGGCTGCTCGATCCGGCCAACAAACAACAGGTGATCACCCTTCTGACCACCGGCTCCCATGTGACGCCTGAAATCGCTGCGGAAACCTATGCCGACATGCTCGCTCCCGGAGGATACGAACCAGATGCCCGCTTCGATCAGGCGGCCTTCCGGAACGTGCTCAAGCTGCGCGCAGAGGTGGAGGGAGAGTGGGGCGGACATCCACCGGCGGGGGAA
>DATEJK010000007.1:0-15902 GCA_035278025.1 Terriglobales bacterium
TCCTGGCGCAGCCGAATCATCTCCTGAAAACCGGTGAAGCAGTCCAGGCAGTTGAAGCAGTCGCGGATGTGTTCCTCGGCCAGCTCCCGTTCCCGCCAGCTGATCTGTCCGTTGAGGATGTTGTTGAAAGTCTTGAGCGCAACGCATTGTTCGGAACCAGCCTTCTCCGCCTCCTCCATCAGCACCCGGGCGGAGATGCTGAAAGCGTCAGGCGCGGTGGCGGGGAGCAACTGCTTGAGGCGCTCATCGGAAATGCGCTTGACCTCGGCAGCTGTGTTCTCCGCATCGCGCATCATGCGCGCGATCTGCTGCGCCGAGTAGCCCTTGATAAACAGCCACAGCATCTGCCGCTCGGTTACCGGCAGGTCTTTCATGATCTCCCGCACCTGGTCGAGGGAGAGCTGGGGGACAGGAACGCGCGCCGCCTCCCGGCCATAGGCGAAAACCAGCTGGCGGAAGGCCATCAGAAACTCGCGCTCGTTGCTGAAGGAGACATGGCGGAACCATTCGTTCTGGTTGGCCCGGGCGCGCTGCAACACCGCCGCAATATGCGTGTCCATCTCCGGCGCCATGGTGGGAAAATACTGCTGCAGGAGCGTTCTCGTTAGAGGGGCGTAGTCGCGGACAAACTCGTGCCAGCCCTGGCGCTCGCCGCGGGCGCAATCCTCTTTCATCAGGAATACAGTTCGGATGGACATGGGGTAAAGGAAAGCCGCTCCGGCGCCAGCCAGATATTACAGAATACTAGAACTCAAGGTCGTGAGTATCCTGACAGACCGCCCGTGGTAAGAATAGTTTTCAAGAGTAGCGGCGAGGTTGCAACTTCGTTAATCGTTGGTCGTGTCCAAAGTCCCAGAAACGACGTCGAACCACAATTTTGTAGGATTTTGAACGCATGAAGGAGTTGCGAGAGTTACTCCTTCTTCGTCTATGTCCTTTGTTGGACTAACCTCAATTCCGATTCGCGTATCGTCGAGCCATCCCTTTGAGGTCAACACTCTGATACACGGCTTAGCGAAATATCTGTTGATTGCCTCTGACACTGGAAGCTCCCTCGCGCTCTGTTCGCCCGGATTGATGAGGACGTACTTTGTGTTCCAAGTGGAATCGGTTCCCCACGTCCATTGCCACACCTCCACCAAGAGCCGCTCCCCGGAAGGGGACCAACGTATTGCCTCAATGCCGTTTCCGTCAAAGACAGAACCATCAGGCAGTGGCTCGGGCTTTTGTTGGAGAGCAAGTTGAAACGCGCCTCCCGGTCCAGCAATGTAAACAGCACTAGTGTTGTTGCACGATCCTTCCGGCGAACGTTTTGCGACCACCACCCCGTAGGTTCTGAATCCAAGCTTTGACTCAAATACAGGCGTCGGCAACGCACGGGATGCGATGTCGCTCCCCTTGTCGTCTTTTACGCACTCCGCATATTGGGTTACAAGCGGTTTGCTTCCCTGTGCAAATGAGTGTACCGGGACAGTACAGAGGAGTAGGAAAGCGCAGCCGAGTACCCCTGGACCAAGGTCGGAACTCCAGCGTACGCTCATGTACTTCCGCTCCATACCGAGGATGGGCCCACAAGACATGATAGTGCTACACAAAGGGGTAAGAGGCTCCGAGTGAGAGCGCCGCCGACCCCTATTCCGCGGGCGCGTGCGCGCGGGTGGCATCGAGCGTGAGCGGGCGCTGGATAATCATTTCAATGCTGGTGCCGGGTGTGAGGAGCACGTCGGGACCGCGGCTCAGCATGGCAATAGCGAGGCCGGCAGCGCCGCCAATGGCTCCGCCAAGGAGAGCGCCCCTGCCCGTACCGGTGCCAGCGGCGCCGATGATGGCGCCCGTGGCGGCAGTGCCGGCAGCGGTCTTCGCCTTCTCGCCCTTGTTCCCTTCCCCCTGGATGGTGCCTTCCTGTCCTTTCACCTTTTCATGCTCGGCGCCGGGGACATTTTCCACGCCCGCGGGCATCACCACCGTGTAGCCGTTGGGGAATACCAGGCTGGTGAAGTGCATGAGAATTTCCGCTTTGCCCTTAACGTGGCCGGCGCGGCGCACACGGTCAATCACGCCCTGCACGTAGGTGCCGGGGGGTATCACCAGGCGTCCCCCAATCGTCACCGGAAAGCTGGTGGAGGCATAAACCGGATCGCCCTGGCGCGCGTTCTTGGTCGAGATGGCCTGTACTAAAGAGAGCGGAATCTTGGTGCCTGCCGGGACTGTCAGGTTGTGGGCCGGGTGCTCGGTAGCGGTAGTCTCTGCCTGTGCAGCCGGCTTGTTGTCGTCGGCTCTCTGCGGGTTAGCCTGAGCCCATCCCAGCACCGTACATAACAAAACAAAGGTGAGGAAGCGCACAAATACCTCCGCCCGTTCGCCTTCCAGTATAGAACCCAAACGGGGCTGGAAAGTAACGCTTCCTGCGGTGATTCCTGTCACCCGCCGCCGCCCGAAGCACGGCCCCGGCTAAGTCCATTGGCTTTCGATTCTTGGCGGTCGGACCAGGGTCTGCATAACCACGCAATACTGTTCCGTCTTTTCGCGCAGGGCCTGCAGTTGTTCCGCCGTGGCCTGGGGAGCGCGTACATCAAAGTGAAGCGCGATGCGGTCGAAGCCGACGGGCACGTCGCGGGAAATGCCAAGCGTGCCACGCAGGTCTAGGTCGCCCTCCGCCGTAACCTGGATGCCTTCCGTGGCGATTCCCATGGCGGCGGCCACCATCTGGCAGGTTATCTGGGCGCAAGCTGCCAGGGCGCCCAGCAGGAGGTCGCCCGAGCACGCGGCGGCGCCGCTGCCACCCACCCCCTTATGGGCCTCTGCCCCATAAATGGCACGGCCGATATCCACCGAACAGCTCAGAGGGGTGTCGGTTTCGCCGCCCTTGGCCCGCAGGGTAATGCGGGAAGCATGGGGGTCCTGGCGGTACTGTTCTTTAAAAGGCCGCTGCCGCGCTCGAACATCCATCTCTTTTTCTCCTGGTTTTTGCTATGCTTTGGCCATCATAGTGCGTGGGGCTAAGACCGAAGCAGCAGCTTCTGTCCTATTTTTCCTTAGCTGACATGAGGCCCGGTACGCAGAGACCGTGGGGCATAACTGCGCGCCTCCCTGTGCCAGATTCCGCTGCCATGCAGCAAGTGGAAGCTGGCGGTCGTGACCAGCATAAACGAAGGAGTGGCGTGCGCCCAAGCCGAGGAACCGGCACCACCTGATGATCTGATGACGCTCTCGTCCGGCACGCGATTCGGAAACTACGAGATTCTCTCCGCCATCGGCGCCGGGGGCATGGGCGAAGTGTATTGCGCCCGCGACTGCCGCCTGGGCCGCCAAGTCGCCATCAAGACCTTGTCCGGCCAGTTTGCGCCCAGCCAGGAACACTTGCAGCGCTTTGAGCGTGAGGCGCGTTCCGCCTCCGCACTCAACCACCCCAACATCGTCACCATCTTCGAACTGGGACAGGTAGACGGCACCTATTACATCGCCATGGAACTGGTGCAGGGAGTGCTCCTGCGCGAGCTGATCGCGCGCGGAACCATGCCGCTGCGCAGAGTGATGCACATAGCCACCCAGATCGCCGAGGCCCTGGCTAAGGCGCACGAGTCCGGGGTGGTGCACCGCGACCTGAAGCCTGAAAACCTGATGGTTTCGCAGGATGACTTCGTGAAAGTCCTTGACTTCGGGCTGGCCAAGCTCGCCAACTCCGACGACGGCATCACCGACTCTCTCACGCAAACCATTCCGGGAACGGTGATGGGAACTGCGGGATATATGTCGCCGGAGCAGGCCAACGGCGAGAGGCTCGACTTCCGCTCCGATCAGTTTTCCTTCGGCTCGGTGCTATACGAAATGGTGACCGGGCAGCCGCCATTTCGCAAGGCCACTCCCGCGGAAACCATGGTGGCTATCCTGCGCGAGGAACCCGCCCCCGTGGCTACCCTCAACCCGCAGGCTCCCGCCCCACTGTGCTGGTTGCTGGAGCGCTGCCTGGCCAAAAAGCCGGAGGGACGCTACGCCTCCACCCTGGATCTGGCCAGGGACCTGGCGGCCATCCGCGATCGGGTCGGCGACACCGCCGCCAAGGAAGCGGTTGTGCGTCCCAGCAATCTTCCCGCGCAGCGCACGACCTTTGTGGGACGCGAAGCTGAAATAGAACGGGTGCAGCAACTGTTGCTTCGCCCGGAAGCACAGCTCATTACACTGACTGGCCCGGCGGGCATCGGCAAAACCCGCCTGGCACTGCAGGTGGCCGGCAGCGTATTGGATCACTTTCCGGGGGGCGTTTTCTTTGTGCCCCTGGCTCCGGTAAGCGATCCCGGGCTGCTGCCCGCCACCATCGCTCAAACTATGGGGCTGCGGGGCAGTGGAGGTCAGCCGGCGCTAGAGGTGCTGAAAGACTATTTGCAGGCTCCCTCACGTTCGTTCACGCTTCTGGTAATGGACAACTTTGAGCATTTGACATCGGCGGCTGAGTTGGTGGCCGAGCTGCTCACGGTGGGCAGCAAGCTCAAGGTTCTGGTGACCAGCCGCGCCCCGCTGCACATTTACGGCGAAAATGAGTTTCCGGTGCCGCCGCTTCCGTTGCCCAGTTCCACCGCCACGCCTTCTCCGGAGGAATTGGCGCAATCGCCGGCGGTGAAACTGTTTCTGCAGCGCGCCACCGCGGTCAAGCCCGATTTCAAACTGGGCAAAGACAATGCTCAGGCGGTGGCGAGAATCTGCGCCCGCCTGGATGGCCTTCCCCTGGCCATAGAACTGGCCGCGGCACGCATCAAGCTGCTTCCGCCCGCCACCTTGCAGAACCGGCTGGACAGCCGTTTGCGCCTGCTGACCGGCGGGGCCAGAGATCTTCCCCTGCGGCAGCAAACCCTGCGCGGCGCCATAGATTGGAGCTATGGACTTCTGGATCCGGCCGAGCAGAAGTTGTTCCGCAGAGTCTCCGTTTTTGTAAGCGGATGCACCTTGGAAGCGGTCGAAGCCGTGTGCGACACCAAGGGCGATCTCGGCATAGATGTGCTGGAGGGCATGGCCTCTCTGGTGGACAAGAGCCTGGCCCAGCAAATCAGCGCGACGGCGGACGAATCGCGCTTTGTGATGCTGGAAACCATCCGCGAGTACGGGCTGGAGTGTTTGGCCTCCAGCGGCGAGGAGGAGGCCACCCGGCGCGCCCATGCCGCCTACTGCCTGGTGCTGGCGGAGGAGCAAGCTTCGAATGTGGCCCAGACCGTGGGGGCGGCCTCTCTCGACCTGTTGGAATCCGAACACGATAACTGCCGCGCCGCCCTGGACTGGCTCATCCGCAAACAAAACGCAGAGTGGGGCCTGCGGCTGGCGGCAGCCCTTTTTGGCTTCTGGGAGACCCGGGACCACCTCACCGAGGGCCGGGAGCGGCTGGCAAAAGTTCTGCAGTTGCCGGGAGCAGCGGCGCTCAGCAACGCGCGTGCCCGCGCCTTGTTCGCCGCCGGCGTGCTGGCGGGAGACCAGGGGGACTATACGTCCTCGGCCGCTCTGTTTGAAGAAAGCCTGGCCATTGCCCGCCACCTGAACGACAAATGGGGCACGGCTATCGCCCTGAATGCACTGGCGGTAATTGCGGGAAACCGCGGCGACCTGGCCGCTGCCCGCAGGCTGGCGGAGCAGAATGTGATGGCGTGGAGAGAACTGGGCGATCGCGCCGGCGTCGGCCGTTCGCTCAGCAATCTGGCTAATGTCGTGAAGTCGCAGGGAGACTACAGCCAGGCCCAATCTCTTTTCCAGGAATGTTTCTCCATCTTCAGCGAATTGCATGACCGGGGCGGAATGGCGCGCGCCCTCAACAACCAGGGAGATATAGCGCGCGATCAGGGGAATACCGCGGAGGCAGCCAGGCTCTACAGCGAGAGTCTTTCCATGTTCCGTGAAATGGACGACCGCTGGGGCATTGCCGGATGCATGGCGGATTTGGGAGCCCTGGGTTGCGAGCAGGGCGACCACCAGGGCTCGCAATCTCTCTTTGCCAGGAGCATGACCATTTTTCAGGAACTGGGCCACAAACGGGGAATCGCGCGGCTCCTGGAATGCCTGGCATCCTCCGCGGCCGTGCAGGGTGAGGCCGAGCGCTCCTTGCGCCTGGCGGGAGCAGCCGCGGCCTTGCGCCGCAATCTTGGCGTCCCCCTTCCCCCGGCTGAGCAAGCCCGGCTGGATAAACGCCTGGATAGTGCCCGCCAGGCACTGGCGGATACGGTGGCGGCTACCGCCTGGATGGAAGGATGGTCAATGCCGGTGGACAGAGCTGTCCAGGAAGCACTTGTCTTCCCTGGGCAGTGAGGAAGTCGCTATTCCGCGGTGGAGGCGTCAATCAAACGCCGGACCGCCGAAACTCGATTCGCGGGAAATCCCGCTCTCTTGGCATGATCGCGGATGGTGGCTTCATCCGGAGCCAGGTACACGCAGTAAATCTTGTCCCCGGTAACGTAGCTGTGCAGCCACTGAATCTCCGGACCCATGTCCTTGAGGACGTTTATGGATTTTCGGGAAATGGCCTGTATTTCCGCGTCCGAAAGATTGCCAATTCCCGGTACTTCTCGCTCGATTACAAATTTGGGCATGAACACCCACCTCTTTGACCTGAGCCGCGAAGCCTGCCGCCGGCGCAAGGCGTTCTCCGTGCAGAGCATAATCTAGCACGGGCGAGCAGGCTCCCGCGGTTCTGCCCGCCCTAAGAGGCAGGCCGTATATTCTGGTTTACACGGAACAGATTGTCCGGGTCATACTTCTTCTTAATTTCGGCCAAGCGCTTGTAATTGCCGCGATAGGTGGCCTCCACCCGCTCCTGGCCTTCCTCCATCATGAAGTTGACGTAGGCGCCGCCCGCGGAATAGGGATGCAGCGCGTCCCAGTAGGCCTTGGCCCAGTCGGCAATCTTCTTGCCGTTGGCGGGATCGGGATCCACGCCCACGATGACCTCCGTCCAGTTGGCCTTGCGATAGCTGAAGGGCGTGTCGTTTGGGCCCACGCGATGGACCGCGCCGTCAATGGGGTAGAGGTGCATGGTGGACTGCGGCGAGGGGAGCTGCGAGCCGAATTTCACGTGCAGGGCAATGGCCTCGTCGCTCAGTTCATTCACGAAATCCGCCCGCCAATACCACTGCATACCGGGAGGGAACAGCGGGTCGAAGAAGCTTTGCAGCACCGGAAAAGGCATGGTTCCGACGTGATCGAAGGCGGGCTTGCCGAACTGGCGCATGGGCTTCAGGTTTCGTTCCGCATCCGTTGCCGACCCTGTACAGCACCAAACGATGGCGCACATCGTCTGCATGTGAAGGTGGGCGGGAAACAGCGGAACCGGCGGGACGGTAAGGAAAGCAAACCAGCCGTTGACTTCTGGCGGCGCCTCCAGAATAAATTTCCGGTACTGGCGCATGACATCGGCCGCCTGCTCCAGCGGCCACAGAGTCGGGCCCGCGTACACCATGCTCACGGGACAAAGGCGGAACAGAAACGAGGTAACCACGCCGAAATTACCGCCGCCGCCGCGCACTGCCCAGAAAAGATCCGCATTCTCGGTGGCGCTGGCGGTCACAAAGCGGCCGTCGGCCAGAACCATGTCCACACCCAGGAGATTATCAATGGTCAGGCCGTATTTGCGGCTGAGGTAGCCAATGCCGCCGCCCAGGGTAAGACCGCCGACCCCGGTGCTGGAAATGAACCCTGTGGGCGTTGCCATGCCAAAAGGATGGGTGGCGTGGTCCACGTCGCCCCAAACGCAGCCGCCTTGCACGCGCACCGTCTTGTTAGCCGGATCCACGCGCACTCCCTTCATGCGGGAAAGGTCAACGACCAGGCCGTCATCGCAAGTGCCCAGACCTGCTCCGTTGTGGCCTCCACCTCGAACCGCCAGCAACAAGCCCTGTTCCCGAGCAAAATTCACGGCGGCAATCACATCGGCTTCGTCCACGCTGCGCACGATCAGCCGCGGATAGCGGTCAATCATGCCGTTGTATACTTTGCGCGCCTGCTCATATTTCTCGTCATCAGGCTGGATCAGGTCGCCACGCAGCTGCGCGCGCAGCGCCGTGATGGCGCTCTCTTCAATCACATTCTCCATTGCTCTCTTTGGCACCGGCATTGGTTCGAGGTCCTCCTTCCTCATTCTCGAGGCGGCAGAAATTTGGCTGGTCCGAACTGAGACCCGTGCTTGGGGAAACTTCAAGGTTCCCTTCCCCTGGCTCCGGAAAGCTGCGGACAAAAGGGACAGGGCAGAACGGCAGACTACTGCACTGCAATATCAGCACTGGCAGGTTTGTCCCACACTCCTTACCCCGAGCAGGTAAGGCTGGTGCAATTATAGTCCCGGAAGGGGTGTGCGCAACTCCGGCTTCGAAGTGCCTGGGGCTTTTTTCTCGAATCCGTCCGACGACTTCGGCTTCCAGGGCGGGCTCAGGGCTTGCCGCTGGGCAGGCCTTGGGGCGGCTGCAGACCGGCGGGCGACCAGGTGTTCACAATCGCTTTAGCCATGCGGGCGATCAGCAACTCGGCTTCATTGTCCGCCGTCCAAGTCTGGTCTTTGTTGTCATAGGTGAAAGCGGAAATCACGATGGGACCGGCTTTGCTGTAGACCAGCGCCACATCGTTGCGCACGTCGTCCAATTCCCCGACCTTATCGGCGATGGCTGAGCCCTGATCGGAAGTATCCAGGGTCTCCAGGTAGTGCGGGATCATGTTGCGGTATTGCTGGTTGCGCATAATCTCGATCATCCGGCGGCACAGCCCGGGGTCGTTGATACCGTTCCAGTTGGCGGGAGCCTGCGACGGCGGCCTGGCCTGCGCAGCGCAACCCTCAATGCTCTCCATCACTTCCGCCATTTCCCGCGCTGTGGTCTTGCCCAGGCCGAACTTCTTCTGGTCCGGCGGCATGGGTCCCTCCGCGGGTTTGAATACTTTCTTGTACAGGTAGGTGTCCTTCAGCCCCATGGCCCTGGTGCGGCGGTTCACCTCAGGAATGCCGATGTGGTCAATCACCAGGTTAGTGGCGGTGTTGTCGCTCAGATCCATCATGAGCACCACCGCATCGTAGAGAGTCAACTCCAGGCCGGGCTGCAGCTGAGTCAGAATGCCGGAGCCGGGTACCTGATTGTCCCTGGTGAGCACCAGCTTGTCTTCCAGGCTGCGCTTCCCTGCCGCCACCTCGGCGAAGGTCTCCACCATAATGGGCAGCTTAATGACGGAAGCAGTCTGCACCGGCTGGTCGGGGTCAATGGTCACCGTTTCGCCGGTTTTCATGTTGATGGCGTACAGCCCGACCTTGCCGTGGAAGTGCGCCGTCATTTTGTTGAGCTGCTTCTGCAGGTTGGCGCCCCACGCCGTGGAAGCGAGCAGAAAGATGAAGAGTGGTTTCATTGATTTGTTCACCTCAGAGACTCACGCGGTTTGGCTGCGCGCCCGCCGCCGCTGCCGCACGTTGCCCATGAACTGCGATTGCAGTCTCTGAGCGCACAGTTCGCCGCACACCGGCATCGCACCCTCCTGCAGGGCCACGTGGTCCTCCCACGGACAGATGGAGAGCACCGCATATTGGCCGTCGCGGTAGGAGACCCACATCAGCCACCACTGCTGCCCCTCGCGCCGGATGGTGCCGCAGTTGGGCCCGGCACAGCGCTGCGCGGGATCTGCCTGCGACCGCTTGCTCTCGCTCATCCCCGCCTCCTATTTGTAGATCAGGTATTTCTGGCGCATGTCCTGAAATTTGCTGAGCTGCTCCTGCCAATCCTGGGAAATCCGACGCGGATCCTCGCCGGCCCCAATGCCATCAAACGCCGCCTTGTTCTTGAGCAGCTCCGGCATGCGGTGCATATCATAAGCTGTGCCGTAAAGCTTGTGCAGCGCCGAAGCCAGCTCCACACCCATTTCCGGGGCATCCAGCACGCTGCGGTCCAGCAGCACAATGTTCACGCCATGGCAAAGCTGGTGAGCGTAAGTGCTTGATTGGGGAGTGAAATCCACCGGCACAAAGCGGACACCCTGAACCTGGCGGCCGTTCAGATAATCCGCCAGCTCGCGCGATTTGATCCAGGGCGCGCCCAGCAGCTCGAACGGCATATCCGTGCCCCTCCCTACCGAGACATTCGTCCCTTCCACCAGACCCACGCCGGGATAAAGCGTAGCCTCGGTCAGGCTGCGCAGGTTGGGCGAAGGGTTCACCCAGATGAGCGAGGTGGAGTCGAACCAGTCGCCGCGCATCCAACCCTGCATGGGCACCACCGTCAGTCGGGCATGAATGTTCAGCTCGGAATTGAACATCTGCGCCAATTCGCCCATGGTCATGCCATGCCGCACCGGCTCCTGGAAATAGTTGACGAAGCTGGCGGTGCCTGCGTCGGAGACCGGACCCTGCACGATGGAACCGGTTATTGGGTTGGGACGGTCGAGCACCACCACCTCAATTCCAGCCTTGGCCGCCGCTTCCAGGAAATAGCCCATGGTGGTCTCGTAGGTGTAGTAACGGGCGCCCACGTTCTGCAGATCAATGAAGACTGCGTCCAGGCCCTTGAGCACGTCGAGTGAAGGCCGCCGCTCGGCGTCGGTGGCGCCGTACACGCTGTACACCGGAATTTTGGTGGCCGCGTCCACAGTGTTGCCGATGGCGGTGGTGTCCAGGCTGCCGGTGACGCCGTGCTCGGGACTGAAAATGGCCACCAGCGAAACCCCTGGCGCCTTGGCCAGCACGTCAACGGTGCGCTGGCCTTCCGCATCCACGCCGGTCTGGTTGGTGAGCAGGCCAATGCGCTTCTGCGTGCCCTTGCTCTGAAATACGTCGAGCGCGAAGTTCCCCGCCTCCAGCACGTCAATGCCGCTTTTGGCGTCGCCGTCACGTACCTGCAGGTTGCGCGCGGCCGCATCCGCTTCGTTGTAGCCGGTAAGCCGGGCCAGCCGCAGCTGCTCCTTTTCTGAAACGGTAAGGCGCAGCGAGACCGCCACCGCCGTCGCCACCTTGGAGCGCAAGGGAACCGCCGTGCCCATCCCGCGCGGGTGCACGCCATTGGCCAGAATGATGATGTAGGTCTGGGTGGTGGGGTCAATCCACACCGAGGTCCCGGTAAAGCCGGTGTGTCCGAACGAGCCCACGGGCAGCAGTTCGCCGCGGTTGCTGGAGAAGGGCGTGTCAATGTCCCAGCCGAAGCCGCGCACGTCGGTGGCGTTGGGCGGTTGCTGGGGCGTGCTCATCTTCTCGATGGTCAGGGGCGAAAGCACCTTGCCGCTGAGCAGCGCCTGGCAATACTTGCTCAGGTCGTCGGCGGTGGAAAACAGCCCTGCATGACCCGCCACCCCGCCCATGCGCCGCGCCGTGGGATCGTGCACCACCCCACGCAGCATCACATTGTGCTCGTCATATTGTGTGGGCGCGATTTTGCCGATCCAGGAATGCGGCGGCAGAAACTGCGTGTGTGTCATCTTCAGAGGCTTGAAGACGTGTTCCTCGGCGTACTGGTTCAGCGGCTCTCCGCTGATCCGCTCCACCAGCGCGCCCAGCATGATGAAATTGATGTCGCTATAAACAAAACGCGCTCCCGGCGGGTTGAGCGGCTTCTCCTGGAACGCCATCTGGAAGGCGGTCTCCTTGCCCTGCCAGGGCTGGGTCAGGTCCAGGTCGGGCGCCAAACCGGAATAGTGAACCAACAACTGCCGCACCGTGATGTCCTGTTTGCCGTTCACGCCGAATTCGGGGATGTAGCGCACCACCGGGTCGTTGAGCCGGATTTTGCCCTCTTCCATCAGTTGCATCACGCAAGGCGTGGTGGCGATTACCTTGGTCAGCGACGCAAGGTCGAAGATGGTGTCCACGGTCATACGCTCCCGGCGCGGCTCCAGCGAGCGCATCCCGAAGGCCTTGCGGTAGATGACACGCCCGTGGTGCCCGACGAGCACCACCGCGCCCGGCACCTGGTGCTGGGCGATGGCGTCGCGCACGATAGCGTCCACCTGCGGCAGCGACACACCAGCCTTCTTGCTGGCTTTGGCGGAGGCTAAAGAGGAAATAGTAATGAGGCAGAGGAAAGCGGCGAAATAAGGGCGTAACAGCCTAGGGTTCGTTTTCACAGCGGTTCGATTATGGAAAAGAGAGTACCCGCGACTTTACACAACCCCAGCGCGGTTCTCAAGTAACCAGACGGTCAGCGGCAAAAGGACGTTTGTGCGTATCCCACATCTTTGTTGGGGTGCTGCACCGCGTGAAGTTTGTAATGATGCACGCGGGATCTGAGTGTGCGGGCAAATGTGGGGGCACCCGCCTTTTGCTTCCACCATCACACTTTGTTATAAGCGTCCCTAGCCTTGCCTGCCTCTGCCCAAAGCTCGCCGCTGCTGCCCCAGGCCGATTACGCCGCGCAGGATCAACACTTCGCACGTCCCTTCGGCATTCTGCAGGAAGCTATCGCCCAGCGCGCTTTTCCCGGCTGCGCCGTGTCCATCCTGCATGGCGGCAAGCTGGTGGCGCTGAAGGGGCTGGGACGGTTCACCTATGAACCTGACTCGCCCGCCGTGCAGGCAGATACCATCTTTGATCTCGCCTCGGTTTCCAAGGTGGTAGCCACCACCTCCATGGCCATGCTGCTCTATGAGCGCGGTCAGCTTGAGCTGGAGGCGCCGGTCGTCTCTCTGCTGCCGGAGTTCGCCGGTGATGACCCGCGCCGCGACCATATCACGGTGCGCATGCTGCTGGCGCACTCCTCCGGCCTGCCCGCCTACGAGCGCCTGTTCGAGAGGGCGCGCACCCGTGAAAAGCTCCTCCGCGCCGCCCTTAGCGTGCTTCTCACCGCTGATCCCGGCGCGCGCGCCGAGTACAGCGACATTGGCTTCATCATTCTGGGCGAACTGCTGGCCCGCCTGGCCGACGAGCCGCTGGACCGCTTCTGCCAGCGCGAAATCTTCGGGCCTCTGGGCATGGCGCGCACCAGCTATCGCCCGCCCGCGGCATGGCGAACCCAAATCCCGCCCACGGTGGACGACCGCTCCTTCCGCCATCGCGTGGTCCAAGGCGAAGTGCACGACGAAAACGCCGACGTGATGGGCGGGATCGCCGGGCACGCCGGCGTCTTTGCTCCCGCCGGCGACGTGGCTCTTTTCGCCCACGCCATGCTGAACGGCGGCCGCCCCATCCTGCGCCCCGAAACTCTGTCGCTCTTCGCCCGCCGCCAAAACTCACCTCCCGGCGCCTCCCGCGCCCTGGGCTGGGACACTCCCTCGCAACCCTCGCAATCGGGACGCCATTTGTCGCCTGCGGCCTTCGGCCACCTGGGCTACACTGGGACTTCATTATGGATCGATCCAGAACTTCAGCTCGCGATTACTCTGCTGACCAATCGCACCTGGCCGGACCAGAGCAATCAGGCCATCAAGCAGGTGCGCCCGAAGTTTCACAACTTGGTGGTGGAAGCCCTGGCCTGAGCGGCCCCAGGCTCCGCATCCGCCGCAGCGCCGCGCGAGTGGCAGTGGTGGTGGCGGTTACCGTCGCGGTGCTCGGCTACTTGTCTGACCTGTTAGTGATTTCATTTCACCCCCAGCCTGTTTTTCCCATTCTGGATGCCATCGTTCTGGGTACGCTTTGCGGCACTATCGCCTGGTCTTACCAGCGCCGGCAAAACCGCTACCTGGCCGAGAGGCTGGAAGTGATCGCGGAGATGAACCACCATGTGCGCAATGGCCTGCAGGTAATCCAGTACTCGGCTTATATGACCAAGGACAAGGAGCACATCCAGCGCATCGAGCAATCCCTGGGGCGCATTGATTGGGCACTGCGCGAAGTGCTCACCGGCAAGCAGCTGCATTCAGGCGAGGAGCGCGGAATCAAAGAATGAAACCCGCCGCCAGGATTTCCCGCCTGCGCACCGAGGCGCGCAATGTCGCTGCCGCCCGCCTGGATACCAGCTCATCCCTGGAAATCGCACGCCTCATCAATGCGGAAGACTCCAAGGTGGCGCCGGCGGTGCGCCGCGCCCTGCCCCAGATCGCACGCGCCATTGACCTGATCGCCGCAGCGCTGGAGCGCGGCGGGCGTCTCATTTACGTGGGCGCCGGCACCAGCGGCCGCATTGCCGCCCTCGACGCCGCCGAGTGCCCGCCCACTTTCAATACTGACCCGCGCATGGTGCAGTTTGTGATGGCTGGAGGGCAAAAAGCCCTGGGCGCGGCGGTCGAGGCCAATGAAGATTCCCGCGCCCTGGGACGGCGCGACATGGCCGCTAAGAAGCCGGACAAGAATGACGTGGTAGTGGGTGTCGCTGCCAGTGGGCGCACGCCCTATACCATTGCCGCCGTCGAATACGCCCACCGCCAGGGAGCCAAGACCGTGGCCGTCACCTGCAACCGCAACTCTCCCTTGGGAAAAGCGGCGGACGTGTCTATCGTGGTGGCAGTTGGGCCCGAGGTGGTAGCCGGCTCCAGCCGCATGAAGGCCGGAACCGCACAGAAAATGGTGCTGAATATACTCTCCACCGGCGCCATGGCGCGCCTGGGCTACGTTTACGGCAACCTGATGGTGAACGTACATCTTAAAAATCGCAAGCTGGTGGCACGCGGCATCTCCATCCTGGAGAGCGCCGCTGCCGTGGACCGAGCCCGCGCCCGCCGTGCGCTGCGCCTGGCAGGCAACCGGGTGCCCGTCGCTCTCATCATGGTGCAGGCGGAGGTCAGCCGTCGGGAGGCCGAAAGTTGTCTGCGCGCCGCCAAGGGTCATGTCCGGAAGGCCATCGCTAACGCGCTTGGTCATCGCACTAACGGTCACAGAACTAGGTGAATTTACTGATCGTCAGAACTCAGGTTGTGGCTACAATGAGGGTCAGAATCCCGGAAAAGTCATTACCCGGAAATTGACATGGGGCTTATCTAACCGTGGACAAATTCGTAGTGCGCGGCGGCAACCCGCTGCTCGGAACCATCCGCGTCAGCGGGGCGAAAAACGCAGCCTTGCCTGCCATGGCCGCCGCTCTTCTGACCGAGGAACCCGTCATCCTGGAGAACATTCCCCAGGTCCAGGACATTGAGACCACCCGCAAGCTGCTGGCGGCCATGGGAGCGGAAGTGGAGTTGGGCTACGGCCGCGCCCATCACCGCACCACCATCTGCTGCCGCGACCTGATTGCGCCGGAAGCTTCCTATGAACTGGTAAAGACCATGCGGGCCTCCACCCTGGTGCTGGGACCGCTGGTGGCGCGCACGGGCCGCGCCCGCGTCTCCCTGCCCGGAGGCTGCGCCATTGGCGCCCGCCCCATTGACCTGCATATCAAAGGTCTGGAAAGACTGGGCGCCACCATCGAACAGGAACACGGTTACGTGCTGGCTCACGCCAAGCGCCTGCGCGGGGGCGAAATTTCATTCGACAAAATCACCGTTACCGGCACCGAAGACCTGCTCATGGCCGCGTGCCTGGCGGAAGGCGAAACCGTCCTGCACAATTGTGCCCGCGAGCCTGAGGTCGCCGACCTGGCCGCCCTGCTCAACAAGATGGGCGCGAAAATCGAGGGCGCCGGCACCGCCACCGTCCGCGTGCAGGGGGTCGAGAAATTGCATGGCGCGCGGCACCGCATCATTCCCGACCGCATCGAGGCAGGAACATTTGTGATTGCCGCCGCGCTGACCGGAGGCGACCTCAACGTGGCCGGCTGCGAGCCGCGTCATTTCCAGGCTTTGCTGCAGAAGCTGGAAGAAGTTGGGGTCAAGATTGTGGCCGCGCTGGACGCGGTGCGCGTGATCGGCAACGGCGAGCTCAAGGCGTCTGATATCGTGACCGAAGAGTATCCCGGCTTCCCTACCGACATGCAGGCGCAATACATGGCCCTGGCCACCCAAACGAACGGCACTTCCCTGATTACCGAGAACATTTTTGAAAACCGCTTCATGCATGCGCAGGAACTGGTGCGCATGGGCGCGGACATCAAGGTCGAAGGGCG
>DATEJK010000008.1:0-34532 GCA_035278025.1 Terriglobales bacterium
GTAGCAGGCTTGCGCGTATCAGGTCCGCCTGCTGCCCGCCAGATTGCCGTTGGAACCAGCCTCCGCTGCCTTGGCCTCCGCCACTGTGTCCTCTTCCTCGAACTCCATCTGTAGCGTTCGCGCCGTGGTTTCGATGGGCTCAAGCTCTGGAATCTCTGCCGCCGCGGATGCCGTCAGCTCGTTCAGCTTGCGCGCCGAAACCAGCACCCGCCCTTCCAGCGACCCGATCGCCTTGTTGTAGCACTCCACCGCTTTGTCCAAGCCCTTGCCGGCATCTTCGAAATGGCGTGCCAGGTGCCGCAGGCGTTCGTGCAGTTCCTTGCCTAGGGCGCTGATCTGCTGCGCGCTGCGCGCGATCCGCTCCTGCCCCCAGCCGTACGCCACCGCCTTAAGCAGCGCGATCAGCGTGGTCGGTGAAGCCGGAATCACTTTCTCGTACACGCCCGATTCAATCAGCGATGGGTCCTGCTCCAGGGCGGCGCTGAAAAAGGTTTCGCCCGGCAGAAACATGACCACGAACTCGGGAGTGTGCTCGAACTGCTCCCAATACGACTTCGAGCCCAGCTTGACCATGTGGTCGCGCACCTGCCGCGCGTGGTCGGCCAGCTTGGCCCGCCGCACGTCCTCATCCTGCGCTTCCATGGCATCCAGATAGGCCGCCAGGGGTGTCTTTGCGTCCACTACCAGGTTCTTACCCCCGGGCAGCTTGACCACAAGATCGGGACGCAGCCGGCCTTCCGCCGTTATCACCGTGGCCTGCTCCTCGAAATCGCAGTAGGGAAGCATGCCCGCAAGCTCCACTACCCGCCGCAACTGGATTTCGCCCCATCGCCCCCGCACCGAGGGCGCGCGCAGCGCCTGCACCAGCTTGCCCGTCTGGTCGCGCAGGCTTTCCTGGGTCTCGCGTAGAGACTTCACCTGCTCGCTTAGCTGGCCGTAAGCCGCGCCACGTTCCTTCTCCACCTGGCGGATGTGGGCATCGAACTTGTCCAGCGTGTCCTTGATCGGCGAAACCAGCTCCGCCACCGCCTGCTCGCGCTTTTCCAGGTCGCCCTGCGCGCCTGTTTGGAACTTCTGCATGCTCTCGCGCGCCAGTTGCAGGAAGGATTCATTGTTCGATTTCAAAGCTTCCGCCGAAAGCGCCTTGAAGGCATTGCTGAGCTCGTCCCTGGCCTGGCTGAGCAGGCGCAGCTTCTCCTCGGCGTTTTCCCGCGTGTGCTTCAGGTCGGATTCCAGCTGAGCCACCCGTTGCCGCAACTCGCCGTTGGCGGTGTTTTGCGCTTTCACCTCAGCGCTGGCTGCCCCGTATTGCTGCTCCACATCCTGCAGCCGCTGGCGCAGCGCCGTGGCCTGGGCGCGCGCCAGCACCCAGGCCAGCGCCCCGCCGCCCACCGCAAAAACAATTGCCGTCAGTACCACCGAGCCCATACCATTCCTCCCGCGAGTATGGCAGGATTGTAGTATTTGCGGTGGGGCGAAGAAAAGGGAAAAGTTCGGACTGTATCCGACTGCTTATGAAGCGCTTGCTTGTTTTCCTCTGGGGGGTGGGGGTTTTCCTCAGCGCCGCTGCCAGCCCTTCCATGGCGCTGGCCTACGACCAAACCGCGGAGCAGAAGATATTTGAACTGCTCAACCAGGCCCGCACCCGGCGCGGTTTGCCGGCCCTTCAGGCCAACGCCCAGCTGCAGGAGGCGGCGCGCGCTCATTCCCAGCTCATGGCTTCACGCCAGAAGCTCTCCCACAAGTTTGGAGGCGAAGCCGTGCTCCGCGACCGCCTGGCCAGCACCGGCTTGCATTTCGATAATGACGGTGAAAACGTGGGCCTGAACCAGAGCGCCGAGGGCGCGCACCAGGGCTTTATGCATTCGCCGCCGCATCGCGCCAACATCCTCAATCCCGATTACAACGCCGTCGGCATAGCCGTCGTTGCCCGCGCCGGCAACCTCTGGGTGACCGAGGATTTTGCCCGCACCTTCGCTGAATATTCCGCTTCAGGAGTGGAGGAAATCGTAGCCGGACGCGTGACCGAGTTGCGCGGCCGCGCCGGCCTGCCCGCCCTGGGCCGCCGTTTTGTTCCCGCGCTGCGCCAGGATGCCTGCAGCATGGCCCACCACGATAAGCTCGATCCCCGGCTGGCCATGCGCCTGCCAGACGTGCGCCAGGCCGCCACTTTCACTTCCACTGAGCCCCAGGTGCTTCCACCGGAAGCCGCGGTTATCGCCCGCCAGCGCAATTCCCAGGCTTTCGCCGTCGGCGCCTGCTTCGCCCGCACCCGCAAGTATCCCGCGGGCGCGTACTGGGTGGTGCTGGTGACCTACTGATTTTTGATGTGGCTTGCTACTGCCCGCTACCGGCTCCGGACTGCTGACTGCGGCGCTTGCATTTGTGCCATGGCTGGCCGCGCCGCCGCCCGGCGTTGCGATTCCTGCAGCTTGGCCTTGATATATTCTTCACCCGCGCGCATCATCTGCTTCCACATCTCATAAGCGCGGCCGTGTTCGTTGAGGAAGACCAGCGCGTCGGGCGTGCTCAGCGAAGTCCCCATTTCGCGGGCGAACTGCTGCAGGTGGACTGCGGTCATCTCCGCCACCACTTTTTGCCGCCAGCATTTCTTCAGCTCGGCCATCGCCGCCTCCTCCCACCATCTGAAGACGATAAGCTTCCGGCGCTGGCGCGGCGATGGCCAGGGTCACAGCAGCGTGTGACAAGCATCACAAAGCGATGCCCGGCAGAAGCGCCGGCCGGCTGGAATTTGCCTTATGGGGAGGGAATCATATATTCTTCCCCGACGTAAAGGCAGGAACGCCGAAGGGTGTGACAGAGGGGACGAGGCGTTCTGCCGATTTTCAGTTAAAGGTCGCGGCCGTTGCGATCTTTGGAGTCCGGCCCATTCGAACCCTGATGACGACGATGCCTTCGTCATCTCAGCAAGGCTTGTTGTACAAAGTCTGCCAAGGTCTGTAGAGGGCTCCAGCCATGAAGTTTTTCGGTACACCCACGTTTCTTCTTCTCCTGGTCTTTGCCTGCTTCGGCTCTTCCTGCGTATGGGCGACAAGCACAGCGCCGCCCTCGGATTCGGTAACCATCACCATTCCTGGCCCCTTGCACTCCTTCCTGCGCATGGCGGCAGTTAGCCAACAGATCCCGCCGGAAGACGTGCTGCCCCTTTTGGCCCGCAATGTGGTCACCCATGGTTATCAGGGCTGGCAGGACAAACCGGGCCCACCCACCGAATTTTTGGTGCTTTTAAGCCGCTACGTGCAACAGGCCAGGGAATTGACGAAGCTGGCCGGGGGGGATGGCGTCATTCGCGTTGCCAATTGCGAGCAAGCGCCCCCCCTGCTGCACATTCTCGGGTATCGCTTCCGCAAAGGTTGCGGCACGGCATTGGAAACTGCTAATCCCGACAGGGCCTTCCTCACCATTGACGCTGGCTTCCCGCTGGTGGACTTGGAAAACGATCTCCACGCCGGCAAACCCTTTGTATACCCGTTTCATGGTTCTGCCGTGCCGGCACTATTCAGCGAGAAGGATTGGACGTCCATTCGAGGAGTCGAGGCGAAGACTCTCCTTGATGCGCTGCTGGACGACCCGGCGCTGGCGCGCCTCTACGTGGCTCTGTCTCAAGTGGATCCCGAGACCAGACTTGCTCTGAAGCGGTCTGCGGGACTCAACCGGCTCATATCCGCTTCCGCGGCGCTTGATTTTTATGGAACTCACATTGCGATTCGCTCTGGCCGGGTGACAGTGCCGGGAGGAACTCCCGCGGAATCGGCCTGGAAGGATCTGGTGGGCGCGAGCACGGCTTCGCCAGGTCCATTCGTGTTGCGACTATTGACCAAAGACGAGGGCTGGCTCGCGGCTTACTTCGATGCCTTATCGCGCACCACTCAGACGCGGCAGGCCTATTTCACCGAGCCGCAACGGCTGCGGCGCTTCTATCAGGCGCTGCGGGGACGGGACCCCTTTCCTGACGCCTACAAAGGCGCCTTTCGCCCCAACCCGGGTCTGCTGCTGCTGGTGACCCGTCTTCGCCTGGGGCCGAACGGGGAGCCGCAAGTACCGGGCGGCCTGGAAGTATGGAAAGACATCTTTCGTCAGAAAACCGATTCGAAGATCGTCCACCGCCTGGGGAAACAAGCGGATCGCTGGAGAACACCCGAGCAATTGGTGCAGGGGCTGTTCGGAGCCAGCCGCGCGAAAACCGATGACGGCCCCCTGCAGATCTATCTCCTGCTGAGCGAACTGGATGCCGAGCGTGCGCCCGGGCGCCACCTGAGCTCGGAAACAGTGCGTTTGCTGGCTCGCAGGTTCGCAAGCTTCAACGATCAATATCTTATCTTTTCCGAGTTTCCGGATCTGGATAATGCCTCGATCGCGCGCTTTCTCGCAATTGCGGAAGGACTCGATCGAATTCCCGATATCACCCTGCGCGGAAATGCTATGGGGATTTTTCAGAGCAACGCAGGGCTGTGGCAGATTCTGGCGCGGCAGGGGCAGATCCCGAAGGGTTCTCTCAACAATTCCTTCCAACAGGTCACGGCTCCGTTTAGCAGGATTTCTTCGGGCACCCAGCTGTTCGACGCCGGCCGCCGCTCCTTGCGGGAACTGATGCGGGCGGCGACCGGCAAACCGGCCTGTTCCCAGGATGAAATCATTGACTTGCTGGCTGGCCCGCCACAGTCCAGTCCGGAAGCGCGTCAGATCCACCAGGAGCTGGCAAAGAAAATACGCTCCGACCTCGATGGCCAGCGACTGGTTTCTCTCGACACCATATTGGCATTGGGGAATGAATTGGACGCCGTGGCCGGAAACAAAGGCGCGGAAACCGCGGCCATGCCTTTGATTGGTGAACTGCGAGAATTCGAGATGCCGAGGCCTATCTTCAGCCGTGGTGAGAGGACGGAATGGGCGACCGGAGTCTATAACAACCGCCATACTGATCTAGAAATGCGCACCAATCTGGCGAAGGTAATCAAATCCCATCCTTCCCCGGAGCGATTGGCCAAGGCTCGCAGCGAACTCGTCCCCTTCCTGCGCGACACCCTGGTGGGTTTGAACTACGCGTATTACGACCCGCCGGGCTCTCAGATCCTGCGCAGCAATCCTCTTTTTGTCCGCTCGCATGACTTTGCCGGGGAGACGCTCGCGGGATTGAGTTCCGTATGGAAAACACCGCAACTGCTTGGGGTCGGCAACCCCGCGGGTGGAGGAGCTCACTTGGTCGGCTCTCTTGCGAATCTGCCCTACGTGCTGGCGGAGGCGGAGGAGGACTTTATCGCGCCGAGAAATGTTCAGGCGCTCATCTGGACGGAAATGGTGGCGGTCTTCCTGACCGACTCGACTTTGTCGCGGTGGTGGAACGTAAGCCCGGAGGAGTTGCATGCCGTGGCCCTCTATCAGCAGGCCGGGGAGGCACTGCTTGTGGCCAGCCAGGACAACGAGACGCTGCGCGACAAGGTGCTGGCCATCCTGCGGGATCGCATGGCGCCCGCCAGGCTGGCGCGAATGGAGAGCATTCTGCGAACAGGGCAGCTTGCTGAGGCAAGTGCGTTGATTATGCCGGCAGACACCTTCTATTTGGAGGCTGAGTTCCGCCGAAGATTTCCCGAGGACAGCGATGCTTCGGGGCCTGCCGGGAAGGAGTTGCAGGTCCTTGCCAGGAAGCATCCCGCGGAGGTCAGTTGGAAGCGGCTGTCTCGAGATTTCGGCGTGCCTCACCCTATGCTGGCGCAAAGTTATGCACGCGAGTTGCTCAATGTGCAACCCTTCCCGGCTTGTGAGGGATACGGCAGCGGTTTGCTGGCGGAATCCTGGGATTCTAACTATCTGTACTGGGCCCGCCTGGCAGATGGGATGGGTTATTCCCCAGTTATGCTGAACAGATTGGTTCCGGAACTTACGCGTCGCATGGCAGAAGACATCTTCGCTACCGATGCGGGGGATTGGCCGGCATTGCTGCGGGCCTTGCGCCAAACCAGAGAAGAGTTCCGCGCGGAAAAAGGGGGGGTACCACCCTCAAAGGATACGATTTCGCAGGCGGCGGAATCATCACGCGCGAAAAAGAATCACGATTAGCGTCCGTGCATAGTTTGACTTGCAGAGGCTCCATGAAGAAATTCTATTTCCTCCCCTTGGGATTGTTGGCACTCTTTCTGCTGTGTCCCGGAACCGGGACGATGGCTCAGGAAGGCGAATCACGAATTCTTGTTATTGTGAACATGGTGCAACTGAATGTGGCTGTGACCGACAATAAAGGTAATTACATAACCGGGCTTCTGCCACAGGATTTTGCCGTGTCCGAGGATGGCATTCGAGAACGGATTGCCACATTTGGCGAAGGCAATGAGCCGACTCATTCCCTGCTGGAGGTTGCAGACGACAAGCCCACGCCGCAAGGGGATGACCGCCCGTCCCCTCGCCCGGACCCTCCTCCTGAGACCTTCGCCTCAGCGATAGCCGGCGCTAATGTGTTCATTTTGTTCGACACCAGCAATTACATGTATCGCCATTTTGTGTTTGCGCAGGATGCCATCGCTGATTTTGTTCGCACTTTGGAGCCCGCCAACAAAATAGCTTTCTATTCCTACAGCCGTGACTTGTCACGAGTGGCTCGCCTTACTCCCGATCGCTCGCAGGTGTTGCGGGGGGTGCGTGCGACCGTGGCCGGCGATAACGCCGCGCTCTACAATGCCTTACTGTTGACGGTTAAGGATGCAGCCCAGCAAAGCGGGCGAAAAGTGGTGGTGGTTTTTTCCAACGGACCGGACAATGCCAGCACCGTGCCTCCAGAGGATGTCGCGGAACTGGGTCAATCCAGCGGGGTGTCAATCTACATGGTAAGTACCCAGCAAGCCCAGCTGGATTCTGTCTCCACCGCGGTATTTGAGAGGATGACGGCGGCCACCGGCGGGAAGGCGTACTTTACCAAGAGCTGGAAGGACCAGGAAAAAGCGTTCGCTTCGGTGCGGGATGATCTGGCTCACCTCTATTCGATCAGCTACTACCCACAGCCCAATCCCAATCAGGGTTGGCGCAGTATATCGGTAAAGCTGGTCGGCGAACGCCTGAAGAAGTATCACGTCCGCACCCGGAATGGCTACCGCCCCCAGCCCGTCCGGTTTTCGGGGAGCGCCTCAGCCTCTCACACCCAATTTGTTCCGCAGTAAGTCGGAGCTTCGTGCTCGGCGCGAGAGATTGTCTCTTATGAGTCATCCCCTCCGGGTCGCCCAACCGTAAGTACGCATAATCATCTCCCGTCGCTGCTGGCGCCTGGCGCGGGGAGGCTGCCGCTTGGTTGGGCCGGCCACGTCGCCTGTGCTAATCTGCAGGCCAGACCTCTATTTCCAGGGGCTTTGCGGGCGGGGTCTGATAGCAGCAACGTGGACAGCAGCGACAATATCCGTTTCGGCACCGCCGGCTGGTCCTATAAGGACTGGGAAGGAATCGTCTATCCTCCCGAGGTGCGCCTGCGCAAGCAGCATCCGCTCGATTACCTGCCGCAGTTTGTGGACGTGATCGAAATTAACACTTCCTTCTACGGACACATTAAGCCTGAGCTGGCCAAGCTGTGGTGCAAGAAAGTGGATGCGGTGAATCCCAATTTTGTTTTCACAGCCAAACTGCACCGCTCTTTTACCCACTCCCCGGTAGCGGTGATTGAGGGCACCTCGGCCGCTACCATCAAGCCCACCGACGAAGACGAGATTCAGGCCAAGGAAGGCCTCGAGGCGCTGGCTTCCGAGCGCCGCCTGGGCGCCCTGCTCATCCAGTTCCCCGTTTCCTTCAGGAACACGGATGAGAACCGCGAATATTTGGAGTGGCTGCTGCGGCAATTTATCGAGTTTCCACGCGTGGTCGAGGTACGCCACTCCAGCTGGGACCGCGAAGAGACGCTGCGCTACTTCTCCCAGAAGAACGTCGCCTTCTGCAACATTGACCAGCCGGTTCTCGGCCAGTCTCTGGCGCCCACCCAACACGTCACATCCGAAATCGGCTATGTGCGCCTGCACGGCCGCAATTACGACCAGTGGTTCGACTGCGACAACCGCAACGACCGCTACAATTACCTTTACAGCGAATCCGAACTGGCCGGCTGGAAGGGCAAAGTGGAAAACATCGCCCGCCGGTCGCAGGTCACCTACGTGGTGGCCAATAACCACTTCCAGGGCAAAGCTGTGGTCAACGCCATCCAGATGAAACACATGATCAGTGGCCGTCCCCTCAAAGTCCCCGAACTGCTGCTCAAGCGTTACCCGGAACTGGAAAAGGTCGCGACCGCAACCACGGCCGCCTGAACAAGGACTCAGCATTCAGCCCAATGACCGGCAAGCCTCCAGCAGACCGAAGGTCAAGTGTTGCTGAAACCTTTTGCCCTTCTCCCACGTAATACTCAAGGGAGCCGGACGCGACCGCCCAGGCTTGCGGTTACCTTCCGCAAGGGTCAGCGTCCAACAGATGGGGAAAGGAGAAAGGTTATGGATGCGAGATACAACTGGATCATTGACAGCACACCCCTTCGAGTCGCAATCAATGTTACGGTGTTTGTTATGTGGCTGGGACTGGCGATTGCGCTGCTTGCGCTTTAGCTTTCGATGGTTCTCAGCACCAAAGGTGTACCGGCTGAATGTCAGGTACTTGACGGCGTTGCGAATGCACGGCGCCGCTGCTCATACAGCGTAATGTCGTTTTCGTGCTGCAGCGTAAGCCCGATATCGTCCAGTCCTTCCAGGAGAAATGTGCGCTTGAAATCGTCAATCTCAAAGCGCCCCAGAAAGCCGGATGGGTCGTGCACTTCCCGCTTCTCCAGGTCAATAGTGAGGAAATAACCTTCAAATTGGGTGGTTCGTAGCACCAGTTCCGCCACCTCTGCTTCGCTAAGCACCACCGGCAGAATCCCGTTTTTCGTGCAATTAGTGGCAAAAATATCGGCAAAAGAGGGCGCAATTATGGCCCGAAAGCCATAATCCAGCAGCGCCCAGGGCGCATGTTCACGCGAAGAACCGCAACCAAAGTTCTTTCCTGCCACCAGGATGCTCGCCCCGGCATAGCGCGGATGGTTGAGCACAAATGAAGGATCCAGCTTTCCATCAGCAAGATAGCGCCAGTCGTAAAACAGGAACTGGCCATAGCCGCTGCGCTCAATGCGTTTCAGAAACTGCTTGGGGATAATCTGATCGGTGTCAACGTTGGCGCGATCGAGCGGCGCCACTCTTCCGGTATGGATGCGAAACGCCTGCATATCAATCGTGGTAGTCCCAGTTCCTGATGTCCACAAAATGTCCGGCGATAGCGGCGGCGGCAGCCATGGCGGGACTGACGAGGTGGGTGCGCCCGCGCGCCCCCTGACGGCCTTCAAAGTTGCGGTTACTGGTGGAGGCGCAGCGTTCAAGCGGTTGCAGGATGTCGGGATTCATTCCCAGGCACATGGAGCAGCCAGATTCGCGCCACTCGAAGCCGGCCTCGCGAAATACCTCGTCCAACTTCTCCTTCTCAGCCGCCTTCTTCACTGCCTGGGAGCCGGGCACGACCATGGCTTGCACCGTCGAACTTACCCTGTGACCTTTGGCGACGCGCGCCGCGGCGCGCAGATCTTCCAGGCGCGCGTTGGTGCAGGAGCCGATAAAGACGCGATTGACCGCAACCTCCTGCATCGGCGTTCCGGCGCGCAGGCCCATATACTCCAGGGCGCGGCGGGCGGCGCTGCGTTCGGCTTCGGAAGGGAAATGCTGGGGATCGGGAATGTGTTCCGTAACAGGAACGACCATGCCGGGGCTGGTGCCCCAGGTGACGGCGGGAGCGAGGCTGGCGGCGTCAATTTCCACCACGCGATCAAAGCCAGCTTCCGGATCGCTGGGCAGACTCTTCCAATAGTCCACGGCTTGGTCCCAGGCTGCGCCCTGGGGGGCAAAGCGGCGGCCCCGCATGTAGGCGAAGGTGGTTTCGTCGGGAGCCACCAAACCCGCGCGGGCGCCGGCCTCGATGCTCATGTTGCAGAGCGTCATGCGGCCTTCCATGGTGAGTCCGCGCACCGCTTCGCCGGCGTACTCGATGACGTGTCCGGTGGCGCCATCGGTTCCGATACGCCCGATCATGCCGAGGGCCAGATCCTTGGCGGTTACACCTTGGGGCAGGGTACCGCGCACCAGAACCTGCAAAGTTTTGGGACGGGGCTGCCGCAGACACTGCGTGGCCAGCACGTGCTCGACTTCGGAAGTCCCAATGCCGAAGGCCAGCGCGCCGAACGCTCCATGAGTGCTGGTGTGGCTATCGCCGCAAACGATGGTCGCGCCAGGACGGGTCAGACCCAGTTCCGGGCCAATCACGTGTACGATGCCTTGCTCGGGGGAATCAATATCGAATAATGGAACGCCAAAATCACGGCAGTTGCGGCGCAAGGCTTCCACCTGCTGGGCGGCTATGCGATCGCGAATGACGCTGCGCTCCGCCCCCAGGGTGGGGACGTTGTGATCCACGGTGGCGAAAGTCAGGTCTGGCCGGCGCACCTTGCGTGCGGCCAGGCGTAAGCCCTCGAAGGCCTGCGGCGAAGTCACTTCATGCACCAGGTGGAGGTCAATGTAGAGCAGGGCAGGCTCGCCCGTGGGCTGGCAAACGACGTGTTCGTCCCAGATTTTCTCGAAGAGCGTGCTTGGCCGGCTCATCAATGCTCCAGCTTACACGGCATGGTAGGCATGGCGGCTGTCAAGAATGTCGGCCACCACCTTTTCCACCTGCATGCCCATTTGCACGGTGGAGACCAAGTCAATGCGGGAGCGGCCGCGGGCCAGGTCGGCAGTGCGATAGCCCGCCTCCAGCACGGAGTGGATGGCGAACTCCACGTCGCGCGCCTCCTGCTCCAATCCCGCCGAATAGCGCAGCAGCATGGCTGCGGAAGCTATTGCCCCCAGGGGATTGGCGATGCCGCGCCCCGCGATATCGGGCGCCGAGCCGTGCACCGGCTCGAACAGGTTCACCGTGCCGCCAATCGTGGCTGAGGCCAGCATGCCCAGCGAACCGGTGATCACGGCGGACTCATCGGAGAGTATGTCGCCAAACAGGTTCTCGGTCAGAATCACATCAAAACGCCGGGGATCGTTCACCAGATGCATGGCGCAGGAGTCCACGTACATGTGCTCCAGCTTGACCTCGGGGTACTCGCGGGCCAGGCGGGTGACCACGCTGCGCCAGAGCTGCGAGGTTTCCAGCACGTTGGCCTTGTCCACGGAGGTGAGCTTGCGGCGGCGCCGGCGGGCTTCGCGGAAGCCGACATGAGCGATGCGCTCAATTTCTTCCACCGAGTAGCGCATGGTGTTGAAGGCGCTGGAACCGTCTTCGCTGAAACCACGGTCTTCGCTGAAGTACAGGCCGCCCAGCAGTTCGCGGACAACCAGGATATCCGCGCCATCGGTGATGGCGGGCTGCAGGGGAGAACAATCAGCAATGGATTTGTAGGAGAGGGCGGGGCGCAGATTGGCGTAGCCGCCCAGGGCCATGCGCAACTGCAGCAGACCGGACTCGGGGCGCAGATGGCGGGGCAGTTCGTCAAAATCGGGGCCGCCGACAGCGCCCAGCAGCACCGCCTGACTCTGCAGACAGGCATCGAGCGTGTCGGCGGGAAGGGGATTGCCGCTGGCGCGAAAAGCAGCGCCCCCAAAGCGTTTTTCCTGAAATTGAAAATCGTGGCCGGCAAAGCCAGCCACAGTCTGCAGAACGCGCACGGCTTCGGCGGTGACTTCCGGGCCGACGCCATCACCGGGGAGAATTGTGATTTTTAGCTTCATGGGCCTGGGTGCTGAATCCAGCTAGTTGGCGAAAGCGGCGCGGGCACCCGGTCCGGCGGCAGGCTTGGGCTCGCGGCGGGAGCGGGGCAGCAGCGCAATCAAATCCTGGTCGTAAATATTCTTCTTGCGGTCGGCCAGGGCGGTAAAGGCCTGGTAAACCGCGTCCAATTCCGCGCCCGACAAAGCGAATCCCAGTTCCGAGTAGCGCCGGCCCAGCGCGTGGCGGCCGGAATGCTTGCCCAGCACAATGCGGTTGCCAGGCGCTCCCACGGATTCGGGCGTCATAATCTCGTAGCACAGGGGATTGCTCAGCACGCCGTGCTGGTGAATACCCGCTTCATGGGCGAAGGCGTTGGCGCCCACGATAGCCTTGTTGGGCTGGGGAGCGAAGGAAATGGTGCGGGCCAGCAACTGACTGGCATTGTACAGTTCAGCGGTGTTGATGCCGGTTTCGTATTGCAGGCGGTCGGGCCGCACCCGGGTGGCCATCACAATTTCTTCCATGGCGGCGTTGCCGGCGCGTTCGCCGATTCCGTTGATGGTGCACTCCACCTGGCGGGCGCCGGCCTCCAGAGCGGCCAGGGTATTGGCCACGGCCATGCCCAGGTCATTGTGGCAGTGCACGGAGATGACCGCATTCTCGATGCCGCGGACGCGCTCGCGGATGGTGAGAATGATGGCGCGATATTCCTCAGGCACGGTGTAGCCGACGGTATCGGGAATATTAATGGTAGTGGCGCCGGCATCCACCGCCGCCTGCACTGCCTGGCAAAGGAAGTCCAGCTCGGAACGGGTGGCATCCTCAGGCGAGAACTCGACGTCGTCGCAAAGGGTGCGGGCATAAGCCACGGAAGTGGAAATCTGGCGCAGACATTCCTCGCGCGTGATCTTGAGCTTGAACTGCAGGTGAATATCGGAGGTGGCAAGGAAGATGTGAATGCGGGGGCGCTCGGCAAAAACCAGGGCCTCCCAGGCGCGGGAGATATCTTCTTCCTTGGCTCGGGCCAGACCGGCAATGATGGGGCGGCGCACCTCGCGGGCTACGGCGCGCACGGCTTCAAAATCGCCTTCCGAGGCGATGGGGAAGCCGGCTTCGATCACATCCACACCCAGCTTATCCAGCTGCCGGGCTAGGCGCAGTTTTTCGGGCACAGTCATACTGCAGCCCGGGGCCTGTTCGCCATCACGCAGTGTGGTGTCGAATACCGTCACGCGCGAGCTGGTCATGGAGCCTCCCCCAGAAGGTTTCCGCCTATTTCAAGGGAAACGCTTGAATAAGTCAAGCTTATAATTCTTTGGAGCACCATAAGTTTGAGTTATCATATGGGCCCGGGCTAAACAGCGCCTAACTCCAGGCAAGGGAGGGAGCGTGGACCTTTTTCAGCTGGAGACTTTTCTGGCGGTGGCGGAGGAGAAGAGCTTTTCCCGGGCGGCCAAGCGCCTGCACCGGACGCAGCCGGCGGTGAGCCAGGTGGTTCGCAACCTGGAAGAGGAACTGGGGGAACTGCTACTGGACCGCTCCTCGCGCGATGGCACCCTCACCGATGCCGGGAGGCTGCTGCAGGAGTACGCCCAGGAGCTGCTGAACCTGCGCAATGAGGCGCGGCAGTCCCTGGTGGAACTGCGGCAGCTGCAGAAGGGAAGGCTGGCCATCGCGGCCAACGAGTACACCTCGCTGTACCTGCTGCGGGTGCTGCACGAATTCCGGCGGGTGCACCCGATGATTCACATCGCCATTCAGCGAACTCTGGCCAGCAAGGTGCCGCAGCAGCTGCAGGAGCACGCGGCCGAGCTGGGCACAGTTTCCTTCCGTCCGGAAGACCCGCAACTGCGCTCGCTGGTGGTGTATCGCGACGAACTGGCGTTTGTGGTGCCGGGGACACATCCTCTGGCCGGCGTCTCCAGCGTGAGCATCCGGCAACTGGGAGCGGAGGTATTCGTGGCCCACAATGTGCCTTCCCCCTACCGGGCCAAGGTGCTGCAGGCTTTTGCCCGGCATAAAACTCCCCTCCACATGGATGTGGAGATGCCCACGATTGAAAGCATCAAGAAATTCGTGGCCATGGGCAACGGAGTAGCGCTGGTGCCGGAACTGACGGTGGAAGAGGAAATCGCGCGCGGCGAGCTGGTGCGGGTGCCGGTAAACGAATTGAACTTCGAACGTCGGCTGCGAATCGTTTACCGGCGAAACGCCACCTTATCGCATGCGGCGCAGGCCTTTCTGCAGATCGTGGAAGGGTTGAGCAATTCGCGGCAGGGAAGATACTTGTTTCAGCTGGAGCATTGAGGTACGGCTCTCGCAAGTTAGAAGCTTGCCCATCGCCGCCAGACATGGACTGGCTGTCCAGCGGGGCGCGGAGAGCTCAGTGGTTTCTGATGTCACTCAGTAACGCACAAGGCAGAAACGGGCTCGCGATTGGCGGCGCAGCCCGTGGTAAGGGCCAGGCGCTGCAGCCATTGTGCCAGTGCAGCCAGCGAGCGTTCGCTCATGGCGGTGAAGCGAATGCCGGCATTGCCCTCGCAATCCGACCAGGCAATTTCACCGCGAGCCTGGATGGGGGCGGGGCATTCCGGCACCCACAAGCGCACGTGCACGATCTCATCTTCTTCCAAGGGATCGCGCAGCCGCAGCCCCAAGCCACCCAGGCTCACGTTGAATGCTTCCGCCCGACGGTCGAGCACCTGTCCAAAGCTAAGGAACACAGGCAGCCGAACCGCATAACGTTTGCGGCGTTGACCGCAGGCCAGCGCCTGGCACGCACGGCGCAGCTCGAAGCGCGCCCGGTCGGGCGGAAGCGGTTTGGCGGCGACAAATTGCGCCCCCATATCCACGGCATCGGCGGGGCTGGTCTCACCACTGGTAAGAGCCATCACCACCGAGCTTTTGTTGGGGCGCGAGGCATGCGCCGCCCGCAGCAGGCTGGTTCCCTGGTAAACGTCATCGCAGTCAATCGCCACCACGTCGAACCGCCGCTCCTCCAGGGCTGCCCGGCCCGACCTGGCATCACCGCGGAACTCTACCGTCGCGTTCATCTCGGCGAGCAGGCGGCGGAAGACTTCCTCAATCAGCGGATCGTGCGTGACTACCAGGAACTGCATACCTGCACCAACAAGGATAGTAGGTGGGGTTGTGAACATGCGCAATTTACGGCTGTAACCGACGGCGAGTAACCGAAGATTGGCATCGCCTGTGTGGAGACCATTTTGGAACGGGTCCCGAGCTGCATCCGTTCGCAAGCCACGCGGCTGAAAGTATGCAGCGCCACACTCTTCTTAGCCGCAGACCGTCGCACCGTGCGCCAGGCCACGTCACACCACCGCGAGCTAGTTGAGGTCGGCGATCAGCGCAGAAGTAAATCCGCTGCCAAAGTTGTCCAACAGCACCAGGGTCCGTATTTGCCCGGAGCTGAAGGTCATCGGCCCGCTATCCACCGAGATAACTTGCTGGCCGGCAAGGGTGAAGTACACCTCATAGCTGCCGGCGGTGAGAGTCTGATACGAGGAAGCCCCCTGGAAAGCCAGATTGCTCACACTGGCGCTGCCGGTAACGCCGGCGCCCGGAGCCGTGACATAGGCGTCAAGGTTTCCGAAATCGGGAGAGGCATTAATTATGCGCAATGTGAAATTGCCGGAGCTTGGGGCGGCGTTATTGTCGGTAAGCAAGCTCATGGTCAGGCTGGAAGAGGCAAAAGAAGGTTCGACCGCGAGAATGGTGTAGTAATTGCCGCTGCTGAGGGAAACATTCTGGGTGACCAGGGCGCTGCTGCTGTTGCTGGCCTCGAGTTGCACCGTGTGGTTGCCGGCGGGTTGGGCGGCATAGGCGCTGGCTGACTGGGAGACGATGCCGGTTTGTATGGTGTTGTTATCGAGCAGGAGATTGAGGCTCTGCTGCTGTGGGGAGGCGTTCAGGATTCGCACTTGCGCCGTATTGGAAGTGCTGCTGCTGGAAGATCCACAGCCAACCGCGTAGAGCAACGAGAAGGCAACCGCGAGGCCCAACACCACAGGACGGCAACGAGAACTCATCAAGTCTCCTTGTGCCGCAGACGTCTGCGGGCACTGGTTTTGTTTGAGCTGGAACTCACACTTAATTAACACGCCGGAGGTGGGGCGTGTGTAATGTTCGGTAAAAACTTGTAAAGTTGTGTAAGAGGAACTGCAAGGGGAATACTACAACGGCGGCTTCCATCCTGGTTACACCCACTCAACCACACCACCTTACGGCCCGGTTTCACCGTGGATGACGAAGGCAGTGACCCGCCCGCTGCTCGACCTTGCCGGGCAGACTCTCACCGGCGCCGCAGGGTTGTAGTTTTGGAACGCAGCTCCAGGATATCCCGCGGCTCCCTGAAAGCGTGCCGCTGGTAGAGGGTGCGGCTGCGCGGCGTGGGCCACAAGATAACCGCGTCAACCGGTTTCTCATGCAGCCAGTGCAACGCATGTGCAAGAAGGCGGCTGCCGACTCCGCCCCGGCATTCGCGCCTGACGTAGAGATTGGTGATGTAGCCGTGCAGCTCCGGCTCGCCATTACAGTTGGGAAGCTTCTCGATCAGGTGCAACCAGATTTGGCCTACGATTTCCCGGTTGTGAACGGCAACCCAAGCCCTCCAATCCGCAGACAGCCGGTGGAACATCCAGGCAGAGCAGCGCTGGATAAACGCCTCCTGGTCTTCCACCGAGCTTCCCACCTCGGAACGGAACTCGTAGCGTAGAGCGGCAAGGCGATCGCAGTCGGCAGGGGTAGCTTTACGGATCACAATGTCAGGCATCGGCTACAGAATAGCCGATCGGGTCTGAAGCGACTGTCTTCCCAAAGTATTGACATACCGCCAGCAGTGGTCCAGATTAGCTGGCGTCGGGTGGCGCGGAGGCTCTATATGTGGCTCGCCGGACTGGGCCCCAGAGAGTGGCTAGGCTATGGCAAGCGGGTGGTCCGGCTCACCTACGCCGCGGTGAGGTCAAAGCACACCAGCCAGCTGGCGGCGGGCTTGTCGTACTATTTCATCCTCTCGCTGTTTCCCATGCTCATCGCGTTTGCCGCGGGACTGGCGCTGGTGCCCCTGCCGCATTTGTTCGATCAAATTCTCACCCTGATGGCCAGGTTCATACCTTCCGACAGCATGGGCCTGGTGCGGGCCGTGCTGCGCGACGTGATCACTCCGCACGGGGGAAGCATCCTTTCAGTGGGAATTGTGCTCACCATCTGGGCCGCCTCGGGCGGGGTGGCGGCGCTGATGGAAGCCGTGAACGTCGCCTACAATCTGCCCGACCAGCGCAGCTTCGTAAGGAAACGGCTGCTGGCCATTGGACTGATGTTCGCGGTGGGAGCGCTGGCGGTATCAGCCCTGGCGCTTATGGTGGTGGGCCCGGGTTTCGGCAGATGGCTGGCGGCCAAGGCGGGGCTGGGCGGCGTGTTTGTGGCCCTGTGGCCATACCTGCGATGGGGGCTCTCCCTTGCCTGCGCGGTGCTTTCGATTGAGCTGATTTATGTCTGGGCGCCCAGTGTGCGGCGTCCATTCCGCACTACCCTGCCGGGAGCGGTGATAGCCCTGGTCACCTGGGTGCTGCTCTCCAGCGGCCTGGGCCTTTACCTGCGAAATTTTGGCAAGCTTAATAAAACCTATGGCACTCTGGCGGCCGCCGTCGCCCTCATGCTATGGCTTTACTGGACCGCCTTCGCCATCCTGGTGGGAGCGCAATTCAACGCAGAAACCATGCAGAAACCGGAGGCGGGGCCGGCCGAGGAGTCGATAACCCGTCCGGCAAGCGCCGCCTAGCGTCGCGGATCGGGGGCGTGGAGCTTGATGACCAGCCGGTACGGAGCCGGTGCGATCATGGCGGAATAGCCACAGCTCTGGGTGGTTTCCAATACCACCCTTGTAATTCCCGGTTTCCATTCCGCCACACGGATTTTCCGCACGAAGAGTTCGGTCAGGGGAACCTGGATTAACCTTCCCTGAAGGCCCGCTGGCAAGGGGACGCCCTGGAGATCAAAATAAATGCGGTCCGGACCAGTGAGGCGGTGTGCGGCAAAAGCGACCAGGCCGGGCAAGCTGATGGTCACCGTGGTCGAGTTGTCATCTGACCAGTAATTGATACTCCCGATGGCCGCTGAGCCGCCGTTCTTGCCGGCGCCGGAAAGCGGAGACCCTGGATTGGAGGAGAGGGCGGGCTCATATCGCGTGCCCGTAACCTGTACGTGCGCATGTTGCCGGAAGGTTTTGGGGGCCAGGGCGATGCCGGCGGCCAGGAGGGCCGCCCCCAGCAGGCTCATGCGCACCCATTCGCACCAGCCCCACACCTGCGCGGCTTTGCGCATTCCGGAGGTGTCGTTTTGCCAGCTTGGATTACGAAACAGCAGGCCCGGTCCCGCAGGCACATATTTGCCGGCTGCCGACTTCGGGCAGAGTTCCGGCTGCGGCCGGGCCGGACGGTGAGTCTGGGCCTGAACGTCCGCAGGAACACGGCTCAAACGGTGCTTTACGCTCTTCGCCACTGGATAGACAGGTAGAAGAAATCCGGATGATTAAAATTCCTAAATGCTGCGGAACGGTGGGAACCGATGTTGGCAGTATTATAACCAAGTCCGCGGATTTTGAGGGAATTCCCGTCGAGTACGGCGATGTGCTTGGCGACGGCCCAATCCTTTTATTTCCTTCTGGCTGGCATGGCGCAGAAGTCTACCATCAGCAGCGCAAAGGTCCTGTTTAAGCGCGTGCTTTGTCGATCATCTCTTCCCAAATGCCCTTTGATTTCAGGATCAGCTCAACTGTCTCGCGGATCGCGCCTCGCCCGGCGAGCGCTTTGGTGGTGTAGTGCGCGACGCGCTTAACCTCCGGGACCGCATCGCCAACCGCGACCGCAAGACCAACACGGCGCAGGATCGGTAGATCGGGCAGATCGTCGCCCACATAAGCGACGGCGGAGTCGGGCACCCCTGCCTTGGCCACGATTTCTTCATAGGCCGGCAGCTTCAACGCCTGCTTCATGTAGATAAAGTCCATGTTCATCTCGCGGGCGCGACGCAGCAGTGCCGAACTTTGGCGGCCGGTAATGCACCCCGTGAGCAGCCCGGCCGTGTGGGCGAGTGTCAATCCCTGGCCGTCATGCGCATCGAAAGTCTTGATTTCAAGAGCGGTCTCCTCAGTTTGGGAGAGCAGGGTGACGCCCCCCGCGGTCATTGTGCCATCAACATCCATGAGAAAGACCCGGATCTGGGCGGCGCGCTTCTTCAGGGCGGCAGTTATTCTCGGCCGATTTGCCAAATATACCCTCCGGACTTGCTTCAAACTACGCCTTCTTCTCCTCGATTGCCCACCGGTAATCTTAAAAGCGCAGTGAGGATAGCAGCGCACTTGCTCCATTCCACATTATTCGGGCCCCAATGCAAACCATCAGAAACGATGAAAGCCTCACAATCACCGTCATTGCGGTTTGTCCTGGAATGCGGGCGAGTTGATCCGCCAGTGCGTAACCCAGCAGTAGATGCTGGAATTTACCGGAGTCGCGCAAGTCTCTGCGTATCCAGGCCCATTTGTCAATACCATACGGTTGTTGCACTATCGGTTGAGGCATGTAATGCCGGTGAGCCCTTCGCCCAACAGAACCTGCCTCTAAACCCTCCGGGCAAGGGATTAGAATTGATGATTGGATCAAAAGGATAAAAAGCTCGGAGGAACCTTGAGAGCTCAGAGTCTGGCGGCGCAAGATTCTTCTGTAAGGAAGGCGTATACAGTTCCGACTATTGATGAATACCTGCGCGAACGGTTGATGCCGGTGGAAGGTGCGATTCCGCACATTCCCGGTATCGAGATGTTTGGCAATTCGATTCCCGCGGGAACGGTCGGTGGCGACCTTTTTGAGTACATCAATTTTCAACAGCGTTACGATATTGACGCCCGCATTCAGCGAGCTCAACGGCTAGCAGGGGAGTTTCTCGAACCTCTTCCTCTCGGCGCCCCGGTACGCAATTCGGTTGACGATCACGTGCAATGGCTGAAAACGTCCCCCGGTTACAAGCCGGAGATGGAAGCCGAGTACAGGTTCGCCAGGAGTTCCGAGCAGGTGCGAGTCGCGGAGGACTTGCGCGCGCTTTACTCAACGGCGGGTGTCCTGGTGGTGGACGCACAGGGACACGGAATAATCTCCGCCAAGATTGCGTCCACGGTTCACGACATTTTTCATGCTTTAATGCTGACCGAACTGGATCGATACGGAAAAACAACGCCCGAGCTGTTCGAAAACATGAATCTGCGCTTGGCGCAATCGGTGACCGCCCGAAACGCGCTGGGGATAACCGATAAAGAAGGGGCCCGCGAAATAGCCACCATGTTATATGGCGAAGTCCGCCCGGGCGGCCATTTTCGCTTTGTCAATTTCGGGCACCCTCCCCCGCTGGTCTTCTCGGCGGAATACTCCAGGTTGATGAAGGTAGATGAAGCCAGCATGGTGCAATTCCTTGCACTCGGATTGCAACTCCCCGCGGATCACCCGGATCGCGAGCGGTACTATTCGTTGAACGTAAGGCAAAAAGAGTTCAACTCTTCCGATGTGGCGGAGATCACGCTCATGAGTCCGGGGGATATTCTCATTCTTCATACCGATGGAGTTTACGACGACAGCGACGAACAAGCCCGCGGCCAACTGGAAGCGGTTTTGCGCGAACACTACCGCCAGCCGGCCAGGGACATTTGCAATGCTTTGCTTGGTCACGCTGTAAAGCAAGATGCTCTTCTCCGACAGGATGGCGATGAAGACTTGATCGACGACAAAACGGTGTTTATCGTCAAGCGAACGTAAGTACGCCGTTCCGCTCCAACAGCGCTCCCTGAGAGATCTTCCGGGCTGATGTTGAAACCGCAGCGGCCAAGTCCAGCACATTTTTTGGAGCGATTTTTGCCCTTGCGATTCAGGCGGGGGTGGAAAGCGGTGTCCCGGAAAAGGTCGTCAGAACAGTCACTGAGAACTGCGCACATTGAATTCAAGCATCAGTCAGCTGCCCGTTAAGCCTTCCAGGAACGCAGCAAGCCGGTCATACCAAGCAGTCTGTTCAGAAAGAGTGAAGTGAGCGTTCGCCGGGCTAGGATTGGGGACTACATAGAGCTGCGTCGAAGCAATGCTCTGAGGCTGTGGGCCAAGCAATGGGTGAAGCGTGCGGAAAGCTACGGAAGCGAATGGCCGATACGCTGTGAGGCCGTGGAAACAGGCGATTTTCGGGCGGTATCGCCGCAGTTTATGGACTAGAACTGGCACACCAGCTTCGAATTCATGTGGCGATAATTGGCTTGCATTGGATGAAGCTCGCTTCACCACGTCTGTGAGACCAAAACCAAAGCGAGGAAGCTCGCGGTCATGTTCCGGCCGCAGTAATTCGACGCCCAGCCCGTGGCGTACAGGCTTGCTCAAGCGTGACTGGGAGAAAGCCGGCCAGAACCGACTTGTGAGACGCGCGAAATAATGCCCCTGCTGCGCCGAAAACAAGCCTGGATTGATACCGACGAAGACGATTGCGAGGCCGCGACGCAAGTAGTCCGGAAGCGTAGGGTAACCAGGAGGCAAACTGCGCCCGTTCACACCCAGGGCCCGCCAGCCGCCCATTGTTTATTGAAAGGCTCGTTTGCAGTGAGCGCCGACAGAATCGGCAACAGAAATGACTCGATTTTTCGGCACATCGCCTCGAGCGATTCCTGCTTCACGAATGCGCGATTCCGGTTTGTGAAGGCCGCCCACTGGTGCGAGGTTACGCTGATGCCCTCATAATCAGCGTCCTCAATGATCGGCACAGCTTTGACGGTGGCAGGGTCGAATCGCACTCCATCGTCTGGGACTTCCAACGAGCAGATTTCCTGAAACATCGCGATGATGGCCTCGGGACTGTTGTCACCCGTCGCAAGGAAATCTGCGTCTCGGGTGGGCCTGTAACGCTGCGCGGTCCACAGCTCGAGCAGCAGCGCGCCTTTCAGAATCAGCTTGTCCCGGTACGGCGATTGCGAGATGCGATACAGCAGCCTTTCGAGTCCGAATTTCGTCAGGACAAGGTCAAAGCTTTCATTGCACTCGCGAGCTAGATTTAGCAGGCGCTGGCGAACGGATGCAGCAGCGTTCTTCACCGGTGGGGTCAACGCAGAGACTCCAAATACGGCCTCATTACGTTGGCCACGCGGCACACTTTGGCGGCTTCCCAAAGCTCGTCCATCGAGGCCTTCTTCTGCCGATACGATTCGCGTAGCGCTTCCAGGGCAACATCGAGTCCGATCTTGTGGCGGAATTTGAAACAATCGGCCACTGTCTTTGCGGGACTGAAGACCCGTATTGTGCCACCGCTGATGCGCTCTTCCTGAGCGCCGTAGCGCAGTGCTTCGCCTGAAAGGCGTACGATTCTGACCGGTGGTGAACTGATTCTCGGCGCCCAAGCTTTGACGTCCAGGGCGATCCAGACCTCCGCCGGCATTTGCGTCCCGATTTCATGGAACTGCAGGGCCGACAGCAGACAAATAACTCCCTTCGGGACCTTCCGGCTCACCTCAAGCAGGCTTATATGTTCTGACGTAGGTAGCGTTGCCGCTGCATACAGGCCGCGTTCCAGCTTCCGGAGCTTGCCGCTTCGAACCAGCCTTCCGAGGTAATTCCTCGGTATGCCGGCGGCATCAAGTTCGCGCGGGCGCACTACATGTCGCTGTTGCACAAGCTTCAGCAGCTTATCCGTCTTCGCCCGCATGTTCCATATTGTACCAAAACCTAGGTAAATTTTATTAACTACCGAGGAAATGGTACATACTCTCGTCGGCGCAGGAGAAGACAATTAGGCATATCTGCTTTCCAGTTTACAAATGCTCATGAGATGCTCTGCCACTTCTTCCCGGGCGCACAAGATGGTTACACAGTAAAGTGCCCCGGTCGCGCAGGGCAGCAAGACCGGTCGGACAGTCATAGGTGATGAAGACGATGGCGCCGGCCGCGCAAGAAACGCCGACAGCCAAAAAGGGCAGCACTAGGACACAAACACACTTTCCGCCTGCGGCGCGAGGCAGCACGCCGCAAGCGAACCATTGATCCACAGGGCGGGGTCTCATTACGTGACCCTTATTTGACCCACTTTTTGGTTTTAGAATTTTCCGCAAACCAAAACTTCTTTATTGAGAACGTCTTTGAGGAACTAAATGCTCCCCACGAATGGTACCTGGATCGGGAACGAGGGTTGCTGTATTTCTTCCCGGCCCCTGGCACCGACATGCAAACCGCGGTGGTCGAAGTGCCGGTGCTGGACTGGGTAATTCAATTTGGCGGCACGCAGGGTCAACCGGTGCAGCACGTTCGCTTGCAAGGTTTTCGGTTTGCGCATACTAAAAGCCTGTAACAAAACCAAGCGGCGAGCCCCTGGTCCCGAACCAGAGGAGGTCAAAATCCAAGTGCTTCATTCGGCGTTGTTTAGGGAACCGGAAAGCCACTCTTTTTCTCGCCTCAATCGTACCGAGTTCTACCGAATCGGGAAGAACTGTCCCCAAACGCCTATGCATCGAAGTACTTGAGCACGGCAGCCCACCCAACGCACGCGGATGTGCTCATGACTCCCAACAATCGGGTCATGCGGAGTGGCCGGACATCAGCAATCCTGCGAGCCGAGGCTACCACTCCTAATTAGTCGCTCGCCCGGTCAGCGCCAGCAGGTCTGCGTTCAGAGGCGTATGCCCCTTCCTTCTGGCCGTGGTTAGAGCCGCACGGACCATAATGTACTCCGTCATGTTCTCCAGCGTCATCAACCCGACCAGCCTGCCGCGGTCAATGACCGGCAAAGTTGCCGCTTCGGCTTGCTCCAGCCGTATGAACGCCGACTGTAGGGGCTCTACGGGCGAAGCGACCGGGAAATCACGGCGCATAACCCGTTCAACGCTCGCATGGGTCTCACCTTTGGCTAGAGTTGCGATCATGTCGGAGCGGAGCAGCATGCCGATAGCCGATCCTTCGTCCAGCACCGGAAAATCCTGTTGCCATCCGCTTAAGATGAGCTTAACGGCATCCGTAAGTCGGTCGTGTGGTGCCAGAGTGCGAAAGTCGGAGATCATGGCGTCCTTGACCGAAACAGAGTCCAGGGCGAACTTTGTCTCTACCATTGCGGCTTCCTGCGACGCGCCGATCCAGACAAACAGCGCGATAAAGATGAGGAAAGGATTGGTGAGCAGGCCCACCAGTCCAAACAGGAACGCAAGCCCCTGGCCGATCGACGCCGCGATTCTGGTGGCACGCGCATAGTCTGTGCGCTTGGCCAGAAGCGCCCGCAGCACGCGCCCTCCGTCCATGGGGAATGCGGGAATGAGATTGAAGCCGACGAGAAACAGGTTGGCAAGAAGCAACCGCTCGAGAAATATCCCGTGGGTAAACCCGATTTGCCTCAACGGCTCGAAGTGGCCGGTCACGACCAGATACAAGGCCAGCACGGCCGCGAGGACGAGATTAACCGCGGGTCCAGCCAGCGCCACCCACAACTCCTGATTGGGCTTATCGGGCATGCGTTCCAGGCGTGCTATGCCACCGATGGGCAAGAGAGTGATGTCCTTGGTTGCAATACCGAACCGGCGAGCGGTGAGGGCGTGGCCGTACTCGTGTAGAACCACGCATAGAAAAAGAGACAGGGTGAAAGCCACCCCGATGGTGGTCACGAGAAAGCTTCCGGACTGCATCCAGTGGCTGAGTGCAATCCACAGCAGCAGCAAGAGGAAGGTGGCGTGCATATGGACCGCAATACCAGCGAAGGTGCCGATTTTCCATGACCATTTCATGACTCCAGCCTCCTGAAAGAAAAGGGCCCCTGATCCGAGAACCGGGGCCCCGTAAGGTTACTGCGCCCTGTCGGACGCAATCACGATGTGGTCTTTCACGCTGAAGACGCCGGGGACTGCACTGGCCTGCGTGTAAGCGATCTGCTTGTCCAATTTGTTGGTCACCACTCCATGCAGTTCCACGTGGCCGTTTTCCACCAGAATGCGGATGGGAGCCTGTGGGTCTTGAGCGTACTTCCGCAGGCTGGCATTGCCGTAGATGGCACGGGCCAACGCAATGCGCAGCGCGTCATCGTTGGGCGAAGTTGGGGCCACATCGATCTCGTCAATCACATCCTTAACGCCGGGAGTGGTCTCGAGGATGGCAAGGGCCGAATCGCGGTCGGGGTAGTCCCGCACTTTGCCGCCTACAGCTACGACGCCGTCAGTCACCGACAAGGTGAGATTGTTAAAGGCGATGCCGTAACCGATGCGGTCGTAGCGCAGCTTGTTGGTGAGCCGTTCCCTGAGCACATCATCGTGCAGGCTGCTAGCCACCGCGATGTGGTTGCGCACACCATCCACATTTTGGACCTTGCGCACGCGCTTTTCCGCATTGACCTTGTCAATGTAGAGTTCGACCGAGCCCGCCAAGGTTACGATTCCGTCTTCTACAGTTGCAGTCACTTCCTTGAAATTGTCGCGTTTGCTCAGCTCTTCGGAAGCTTTCCTCTGAATTTGCTGGTCGTAACGCCCTTCGCCCGCAGGCCGTTGGGCCATAGCGGGAACAGCAAGTGCGAGTAGAAGCATTAACGTTGCAATCCTTTTCATGATGATTCATCTCTCCTGTTCAGATTTGATTTGGGTGGGTGAGTGTGCTAGCGGCATACTCACCCTGGTTTTCCAGTCCAACCACGTAGTCAGCGAGCTTCCGGTTCCTCAGCCAGCCCCTGCAGACGCATGCGGGCTTCGTGGTAGTCGAGGATAGTGTCGACATTTCGATAAAGCCCGTCAGCACTGACCCAAATGCCATGCAGGTTGTCCCGGTACTCGCTGTTGGCAATGCTCCGGTGATCTTCATTGAGCCAACTGATAGCCTTCTCCACCCGTTTTGCCATGTCTTCCAACTGTGGGCGTGCGGCCTCCATCGCCTTCTGCTGAAACAAAGTGGATTGCGACTTCATGTTCTCTAGGTTAGCCAGCATCGTACCCATTTCATTGATGTGCTCGCGCATAATGCCAAGCATGTGTGAATGGGTTTGCCAGGAGACTTTGGAACGCCGCTTTGACTCCAGAGTTGCGGCATCGCGGCGAGTTTCGATCGCTCTGCTTTCAAGCTGCGCCAGCATGTCGTCCACCTTTGCCACCTGCGGCACTTCGGTGGTGTGCGGAACAATAACGCGGTCCACGACGTGAATGATTCCGTTGCTCGCCAGGATGTCGGACTGGGTGACATTCGCATCATTCACCCCGACAATGCCCTTGAGAACGCTGATCCGGACTTCCTGTCCATTGACGGTCTTGGCCGCAGTGAGCTTTTTCACATCATTGGCAGGCACGCGCCCAGGCACGACGTGGTAGGTCAGGATGGAGCGGAGTTGTTCCTTGTTCTCCGGCTGCAGCAACACCTCTACGGTGCCAGGTGGCAAGTTAGCGAAAGCCTTGTCAGTGGGCGCGAAGACCGTGAACGGCCCTGGCCCACGCAAAGTGTCCACCAAATCTGCAGCTTCAAGAGCCTTCGCCAGGGTGTTAAATGAGCCCGCCTGGGCCGCAGTGGTGACGATGTCCTGCCGATTGTGGCCGGCGAATGCAGCAACACTCAGGAGCAGGAGCGCTGCCGCTGTGAGATAAAGCTTTTTCATGAGAATCCTCCCGCTGTGAATTTGGGCATCAGCCCTGTTTACATGACGAGTATCGCTGCCTCTGGCGGCGCCGAAAATTCCGCGCAGGTAGCATGCGCGTACGACTTTGGTGGTAGTGCGCGTCGAGTGCGGCCCTCATCACACTGGCAGCATTCGGGAGGCACCAATGATGTACTTGGCTCTGCTGGGGGCTCTTTTAGGGCTGCTGGATTTTGCTTTTGGCGAGACCGGCTCCGCTCGTAATGGGCCGCTGAAGACCTTGGCCTTGGTGGACCTTCAACGATATGCCGGCACCTGGTACGAGATAGCCCGGTATCCTAACCGCTTTCAACGCGAATGCAACTCGGACACAACGGCAGTGTACACGCTTCGCCGCGACGGTAAGATTCAGGTGGTGAATTCCTGCCGCCGCGCCGACGGCAAGATCAAGACAGCACGAGGCACCGCTAAACGGGCGGACAAGAACACGAATGCCAAGTTGAAGGTAACGTTCTTCTGGCCGTTTTACGGGGACTACTGGATCATCGGCCTCGGTTCGGACTACCGCTACGCCATCGTCGGCGAACCGAAACGGAAATATTTGTGGATCCTAAGCCGAACGCCGGAAATGGCGGCGCAGGACTACGCCGAAGCGCTGGAGCAGGTACGTATGGCAGGCTACGATCCGCGCAAGCTGATTGCCACGCCGCATTCATCGGCGACGGGGCAAATGGGAACGCACTCAGTTCCGCACTAGTCCATGTTCAATCGCGAAGAGGGCCAGTTCGAGGCGATTTGACATCCCCACCTTGTTGAAAATATTGGTGAGGTGGCGCTTCACCGTTTGCTCAGAAATTGCAAGCGACTGTGCGATGTCGCGATTCATGGATCCCTGCGTGATTAGGCCTATGATTTCGATTTCGCGCGCTGTTAACTGATAGCGATTGGCCGGGGCAAGCTCTTTGCGCACAGTGTGCGATAACCGCTCGACAACCTGCACGACATTGGAGATATTCTGCCCCTCGATCCAGTAGCGACCGACGAGCACGGCCTCAATCGCAGGCACCAGTTCCATTACTTTGCTCTTAAGCACCACGCCTCGCGCTCCGAGTTGTAAGGCCTCCAACACCTGCTTGTTGGTTATGGTGGAACAAAGCAACAGGATACGGACTCCGGTAGTCGCCGTGGCCAGCGCGCGTAGCGCCTCGAGCCCAGGAAGACGAGGCATCAGCAAATCGAGCAGCAGGACGTCTGGAGAGTGTTTTTGAACGAGGTCGGCAGCCACTTGGCCATCCTCCGCCTCGGCCACGATGGCGAAGCCGCCGGCGGCCTCCAGAATCGCGCGGACTGCCTGCCGAACAATCGGATCGTCGTCCGCCAGCAATACCCTGACCGGCTTGGTCATTGCTGCCACCGTCGCTTCCGCCTGCCTATTCATTTCGATCGCGGCTCATTTCAAGCCGCAGCCTCTCCAGAACTTCATTAAATTGCTCAGGGCCAATCGAACCGGATGTTTCCAGCAGGCGCTCAATCTCACCGGCACAAGCCGAAGCGGCTGGATATCCGAACATTCCCATCGATCCAGCCAATTTATGGGCAGCTTCGATGGCCTGCTGCCTGCATTCGCCATCCATGGACCCAGACTCCAGAGCCTTGCCAGCTTCCTCCAGCATGGTCAGACGCCGGCGCATATCGGGTTCGACTTGCCTCCATACCCGCTGGAGAATAACTTGGACCCGTTGCTGTTCTGGACGTTCTGGCATCTTATGCGTGCTCGTGATCAGCGGCTGCCCAGCCCAACATTGCATTGAGTTGAGCAGGCAACAGCATGGGATCGAAAGGCTTCATCAGCACGCCCGCCGCCCCCGCTGCTTGCGCCATTTCTTTTTTCATTCCCTGGACCTTAGCGGTCAGCAGCACAACCGGAATATCTCTGCTGTTGGGGTCGTTTTTGAGTTGGAGCAAGACCTCGCAGCCGTCCATTTCCGGCATCATCAGGTCGAGAATGATGGCGTCCGGCTTCTGCTGGCGAGCCAAGGAGATGCCGTCCTGACCCGAGCGCGCGGTGAGCACCGTAAACCCTCCTACCAGCTGCAGGCTGGCGGTGGCGATTTCCCGAATGTCCGCTTCGTCGTCAATAATGAGCACCGTTTTGGGCACGCTTTTGCTCCTAGCCGAGCGCTGCGACTTGTTCCGACCCAACCAAGGGCAGCTCCACGCGGAATGTGCTGCCCCGGCCCAGTTCGCTCTCAGCCCAGATGCGACCGCCATGTTGCTGCACGATCCCGCGGCAAATCGCCAGTCCGAGCCCAGTCCCGCCCTTCTCTCGAGAATCGGAAGCATCTACCTGTTCGAATCGCTCAAAAATCCTGTCCAACTTCTCCGACGGAATTCCACGGCCCTGATCTTTTACCGTGAAAACGATACTGTGGTCTCGGGTTTCGGCGGCAAACACTACCTTGCTGCCCGGCGATGAGAACTTGATGGCATTTCCCAGCAGATTCACGAACACCTGGACGATTCGTCCGGAATCAACTTCCACTGCGCGCCCAACGGGTACCGCCTCGATAACAACCTGCGCTTTCTCCGCCAATACGCGCACGCAGTTGGCTGACTCCTGCATCAAAGCAGCTACGGTGCAGGTTTCTTTGTGCAAGGCCAATCTGCCGGATTCGATTCGGTCAAAATCCAGAATGTCATTGACCAGGCGTGCCAGTCTCTCGGTGTTGTTGAGGGCAAGTTGTAGCATCCTCCTGCCCGATTCGGGCAGCTTGCCTACGGCGCCGCCGGCGAGCAAGCCAAGCGCGCCTTTGATTGAGGTGAGCGGTGTGCGCAACTCATGGCTGACTACCGAAAGAAACTCATCCTTCATGCGCTCGACCTCGCGCCGTTCGCTGATGTCGGTAGCGATCATAAGATAACCGGAGAGCTCACCGGCTTCATTGCGCAGTGCCGTTACGGAAAGGGAGACTGGAAACCGCTCACCATTTTTGCGCACGTAGCTGCACTCCATCGAGTCCGGCACGCCATATTTGGCCTTTTCAATCAGCGCCTGGAAGTCAGAGGGTAGCGTCATCCCCATGGCCTTCCCCAGTCCTTCGGCGCGGGCTTGCAGCTCCTTGCTATCGTGCAGGACGCAGATACTCGCGCCGATGAGTTCCTTCCGCGAGTAGTGCAGCCACTTCTGCGCGGCGGCGTTGGTGGTGAGTATGCGGCCGGTCACATCGGTCGAGATCATGCTGTAATTCGCGCTGTTTAAAATCGCTCGTTGCACGCGTTCGGCATTATGGAGCGCCGCCTCAACGCGTTCCCTGTGCCGCAGCAGACGATTGATGAACAGCAAGGCGACCACCAGGAGCACCAGGCCAACAGCGCTGGCCAGCGTTACCGCGGAGGTGGTGCTATGCGCCCTCTGGCGCGACTCCTGCTCTCGATCCAGGAGGTCACTGTGTTCTTCATTCTGCATGGCCACAATTCGCCGCCTGATTTGGTCAGTTAGCTTCCTGCCTCGGTCCGACTGCACAATATCAATGGCGGCGGAAGACCCCTCCTCCCGCCGCGCCCGGATCAACTCCTGCATGACACTAAGGCGCATGTCAATCAGATCGTCCAGCTCTTCCAAAGCCCGACGGAGGCTGGCAGTAGAAGAGAAGTCATGGCGCACGATCTGGCGCGTTGAGTCCAGCTGCGCCAGGGCCAGACTGTAGGTGTGCAGGTATTCCGGGCGCCCGGTTAGAGCATATCCCCGCGAACTGGATTCCGCATCGCCCAGTAGCAGGTGCAGGGAGGTGAGTTCTTCAATCGCTTTGCGCGTTTCCGTGAGGCGCTGATTGGCGGCGATCAATTCTCGAGTGGTGTGGTAGGAAACCCAGCTGACTACACCTAGAAGGACAAAGCCGGCCACGGAGGTGAGAATCACCCAAAACCGCAGACCGCGAGCCATGGCTAATCATAACCGGGGGCGCGGGACTGCGGAAGAGGGGCGCGACCGAGCTCTCTACCACTAAAGTAGAAGGCGTCTACGACCCCAGCGGTATTCCTGTCATGACTGGCCAGGCGAGAGGATGCACGCATGCATCGCCGGGTGTTGCTCCTATAAGGCGGCCCTTGGTTGAAGTCACGCTTGCAACGCCCGGTTTACCTTCTGCAGCTTTAACGAACCATCGATAAAGGAGAAGACGCAGATGAATCGCCGCTTCCGCAGCTTCGCTCGTTTTGTGCTTACGTTGACCGCGGTTTATTGGGGACTGCCGGCGTCGGCGCAGCAACAGGTACCGCTTCCGGGAAGTTCCATCCCGAAATTCGTGGATCCATTACCTACCCCCACCGTCGTGGTTGCCGGGTCAGAAGAAATCTCCATCAACATGTGGGAGTTTCAAGCCAGTATGCTCCCCACCGGGTTCGTCCTGCCCAATGGAACGCCGTATAGCGGAACTTGGGTATGGGGGTACGTGCCCGGCCCACAACCGACGACCGTTCAACCGACGTACATCGGACCTGTCATTGTTGCTAATCGCGGCACACCCACACAAGTGCGCTACACCAACCATTTGGGAACTGTCTCCAGCAGCAACCTCCTGCTGTATAAGAATGCCACCGATCAGACCTTGCACTGGGCCGACCCGCTTAACAATGAAGCCAATATGTGTGCTCACAACAAAGTGCTCGGACAATTGCCCAGTGCCGATTGCGCCGCCCACTACACCGGCTCCATTCCCGCAGTGGTGCATTTGCACGGAGGCGAAGTTCCTCCCGTTCTGGACGGTGGCCCGGACGCATGGTTCACCAGTGACGGTTCGACACGCGGGCATGGCTACTACAGCGGGACAGGCGCCGCTGCAAATGAAGCCATCTACCGCTATCCCAACAGCCAGGAGGCCGCTCCCATTTGGTTTCATGACCACACTCTGGGTGTGACGCGCTTGAACGTGAGCGCGGGACTGGCCGGCGCGTATCTGATTCAGGACCCCGGATTGGCTCTGCCCGCCAACTTGCCCGCGCCGGATCAGATTGTGCCGCTGGTCATCCAGGACCGCAGTTTCGACACGAACGGCCAGCTCATGATCCCGACCGCCGGAATTAATCCTGAGCACCCCTATTGGGTGCCCGAGTTCGTGGGCGACACGATCGTCGTAAATGGCAAAGCATGGCCCTTCCTAAATGTGCAGGCTCGGCGCTACCGTTTTCTCATCATCAACGGTTCCAACGCACGCACCTACGAACTGTCCCTGAACAATCCCTCAACGGGCGCCACCGGCCCATCCCTGTGGCAGATCGCGACCGACGGTGGCTACCTCGATGCTCCGGTCCAAATTGGCCCTGGCGCCCCCGGAAGGATGCAGAAACTCACGCCCATGCCCGGCGAACGTGCTGATATCATCATTGATTTTGCCGGCCTGCAGGGCAAGTCGCTGATCCTGCGCAACACGGCACGCACCCCATTCCCCAAGGGGGGCCCGCCCAACGGCTCTACTGTGGGGCAGGTTTTGCAGTTTCGCGTGCAACCAGGAGTGGTTAGCGATAGCAGCTACAATCCCTCCGGCGGCGTGCCACTTCGCCCTGTCGGAAAACAGATCGTTCGTCTGGTCAATCCCGCAACCGGAACGCTGGCCCCCGGGATTCCAATAAACAAGGTGCGCCAGTTAACGCTCAACGAGGTGATGGGACCTGCCACCGTGATCAATGGTATCGCTTACCCCGGCGGCCCGCTGGAAATTCTGATCAACAATACGAAGTGGGATGGTAGGAGAGCAGACGGAACAACGAGGAGCGACTTCACGCCCATATCCCTCGGGGGTATGACCACCTACTACTCAGAGACTCCCCAGGAAGGTGAGACAGAAATATGGGAGATCGTGAACCTGACCGCGGATGCTCACCCGATCCACACCCACCTCACGCAGTTCCAGGTGCTCAACCGACAGGCCTTCAGCAATACTTACAATACGGCCTACAACGCCAGTTTTCCTGGCGGGGTATTCCTGCCGGGATACGGTCCGCCGCTCGACTATAACGCGGGGAATCCGCGCGCCTTGGGCGGGAATCCCGATATCACCCCTCACCTGCAGAACACGCCGGCGCTGCCCGCGCCCAACGAAGCCGGCTGGAAAGACACGGTCATCACCTATCCCGGCCAGGTGACGCGCATTGCGGTGCGCTTCGCGCCAACCGACAAGCCGCTTGCGGCCGCTGATATGTTCTACCCTTTCGACCCCAACGCTCAAGGCCACGGTTATGCCTGGCATTGCCACATCATTGACCATGAGGACAACGAAATGATGCGCCCGTCCATCGTGCAACCTAATCCACTTGCCCTACGAACTTACCGCCTCGGCACGGACTACTGATGATCACACGAGGGCCGTTCATGGACGGCCCTCGTTTTCCCAAAATTTCGGGGGATCGCGACAACCGGTGAAAGCGGCATTTATGGATGGAATACTGTTTTCATTTACTGATTACTGGTGGTTCTATGCCACCTTCACCCTGTTCGTGCTGGGCATGCTGGCGCTCGACCTGGGTGTCTTTCACCGCCGCGCCCATGTTGTCTCAACAAGGGAAGCCCTCGGATGGAGCCTGGTCTGGACCACGCTGGCCCTGCTGTTCGCCGGCGTTCTGTACGCCTACTGCTCGTGGAAGTTTCCCGCCGATCCGGGTCTGAGCGGCAGTCCCGGCTCATCCCAAGGCGGCCTCGCCTGGCAGATCACGTTGGAGTACCTCACCGGCTTCATCATCGAAAAAACGCTTGCTCTCGACAACATATTCGTTTTTGTCTTGATATTTGAATACTTTGCCATCCCGGCGACCTACCAACACCGCATTCTCTTCTTCGGCGTTCTGGGTGCGCTCCTGTTTCGCATCATCTTCATCGCCCTTGGCGCAATCCTGCTCCAGTACAAAGGAATTGTGGTCGCCTTTGGCATCATTCTCGTACTAACGGGCGCAAAGATCCTGTTGGCTCCCGCTAAGCCCATTGATCCAGAGGCCAATCTGGTGATTCGTCTTCTGCGCCGGCTAGTCCCGATCACGCCGGAACTGAGGGATCAAAACTTTTTTCGGCGAGTCGCCACAAGGCTGCACGGAACACCGCTCCTGGTTGCGCTTGTCTTCATCGAAGTTTCCGACATCATTTTCGCTGTGGACTCTGTTCCGGCGATTTTCTCTGTCACCAAGGAACCACTCATCGTGTTTACCTCAAACGTATTCGCCATTCTTGGCTTGAGAGCTCTGTACTTCCTCATGGCCGGCATGGTCTACAGGTTTCGGCTGCTGAAGTACGCCCTGGGCGCAATCCTTATATTTGTGGGAGTGAAGATGGCTTGGCTCAATGATGCCTTTGGCGGAAAATTCCCCATTACGTGGTCGCTGGCCATCATCGCAGGCATCCTCGCTAGCGTTGTCGTGTTTTCGATGATGTCCACGCAACGCAAGCTGCTTCGGGACTCCCGTTGAGCTGCTGGAATCGAGTACAAAGTGACTCACCCGCCGCTGGCCTCGGATCGCATATTTGGAAGGGTGCAGGCAAGCACTGCCTGGGTATATGCATGTACAATGCCGGCCTTTTTACCAAGCCACAGCTTGCCGCTATTCAACTGTCACACCGTTTCGCCCTGCTGGACTCACCGCAAAACAAACGAACGCTGCGCATTCGCAATGGAAAAACATTCGGTGACGTGACCTTCGATCGGCAGCTGCCGCGGTTGTTCCATTACACGGTTCAAAGAAATGGCTCCAACGAGTTTCTGCACATCGGGCAAGCGGAGAGCCTGCCTGCAGCCGTCAATTCCGTGAAGTCGGCTTTGTTGTCGCTGGCCGCAACCCAGTAAGCTCGTCCGGCCGTTCTTCACACTTTGCGGTCAATGGTTAGACGGTAGTCGGCACACCTCCAGACATGCTTTCGGCTTTCTACACCACGGATTTGGATACTCTGGAGATCCCCAATTCTAAACACCTGGTGAAAAACTAGGGGCTCATTCAGCTCAAGTTCATGCTGAGAACGCCGATCAGCGGAGCGGATGCCGCAGTCTCCTCCAGCAGATCAGTATGCACGCGAGCGACAGAAATGCGGTATGTATATCCGCTCGCTTTTCATACCGCACGCGAAGACGGCGAAACTGATTCAACCAGGCAAACGTGCGTTCCACAACCCAGCGCCA
>DATEJK010000009.1:0-17190 GCA_035278025.1 Terriglobales bacterium
CGGCTTCGACGGGGATGCTTGCGGCCAAGAGGCATGCCGGGGTGCACACACCCGTAATCGCGTGCAAAACTAGAAATGCCACTCCACAAATGGCATACGCTGCTTAATTAATTAAGTAGCCGTCCTCCACCGCTTCGCCTGCGGGCGGTGAAAGGGCGTCGCACAGCAGGCTGGCTGGTAGGGCCAGGCCCGAGCCCCGCCGGCGAGATCATCGGGCTAGCGGCTCGCGTGTCTTGTCGGTTCTGAGCGCGCGCGGCGAAAGGTTACCCCGGAGGGCTTTCGGGCTCGACGGGGCCCTCGGAACTCGACTAAGCATGTAGTCTCTTGACCAGTAACATCTGCGGACGCGGGTTCGACTCCCGCCGCCTCCACCAACATCTCTCAACTTGTTCGAGATATCCGAAGTTCCAAATTGTTCATGAGCCGCTGCTTGTTACAGAGTGAGAGCCGGCGGCACCGCTGTCGCAGATTTTTCTGTCACTGTTTCAGGTAACGAAGCGCGACACATCCAGACTCAAAAATCTTTGACTCGACAAGTTTTAACTGCAATCTCTCCGACAGGCTCACCCCTTCCAACAACCGTCTCCCTTCTCCTGCGACGATCGGCCCAACCACGAAACGATATTCGTCAATAAGACCGAGCTCTATCAGTTGCGAAGGAACACTTACCCCGCCGACCAAAATATTTTTGCCTGGTTCCTGTTTCAATTTAAGCATTTCGCCGCGAAGGTCCGAACCAACAATTTTCGTATTTCTAGCTTCAGGGCTATCTAATGACCGTGAAAAAACAATTTTGTTGATGGAGTCAAAGGTTTGAGCAAATTCGTTCATTGCTTTTGTCTCAGACTGGTGTTTTGCGACATCAGGCCAAAAAGGAACCATCAATTGATAGGTTTTGCGCCCGAAGACGAGCAGGTCAACCTCTCGCAGAAGCTGCGTAAAATATTCATGTGTTTCGTCATCAGCAACTTGCTTGGTATGGTCGCAGCAGCCATCCAGGGTAATGTTGATTGCGAAGATTACATTTCTCATTCCGAGCACCAGCGTTTGCAAAAAGTACCATAAGCGCGCCATGGATTCGGCAATGGGTGCCTTTTTTTTGCCCTTCTGGCCATACTGTTTACGTACCATTGGCGTTGCATTCTGCAGGGTGCCCCACCCTACGCGGTTTTCGTAGGGTGGGGATTTTCGTTCAAGGAACTACCCTACCCAAGCCAAAACCGGGCTTGGATGGGGCACCCGGCTTCGTACGGCGACAGATCAGCGGCGGACAATTCTTTCCCGCAACCACGCGGCCACTTCAGCTTCGCTGAGTTTGCCCGCGGCCAGCGCCTCCACCATGCGCACGGCTTCGGCGGGATCAAACTGCAGGCGAAAGCCGTTGTCGGCCAGGAACAGGCGGGCGACTACCCAGCCGGTGCGCTTGTTGCCGTCGGCAAACGGATGATTGCGGACTAAACCGTAGGCATAGGCGGCAGCCAGGGCGGCGGCATCAGCCCCTCCGTAAGCCGCCTTGTTGCGCGGCCGGGCCAACGCGGATTCCAGCCCACTCTCATCGCGCAGTCCGGGCAGTCCGCCATGCTCGGCGAGTTGAGCATCGTGGATGGCGTACACAACATCCGGCCGCACCCAGCGCCAACGCTTCATTTGGAGAGCGCTCGGAGAATGTCGCGGTCCTCGTGCATGATGTCCTCGGCCAGCCTCATCTGCCGCTCGAATTCCGGGCTGTAGGGCGTGAGACGATAGCCGCCGGGCGCTTCCGTCAGAAAGAGCGAGTCGCCCTTTTTGACCCGCAGCTTGGCCATAACTTCCTTGTTCAGAATCACTCCGGCCGACGCGCCCACGGTTGTAATTTTGAGCTTTGCCATGGTCCCTCCCATGCGGCACTATATAATGCCGATTATATAGTAAAAAGCGCTCTCCAGAACTAAAGCATTGGGGAAAAATCGCTCACGTGGTCATCCTTTCGTCACCTGCTTTGGAGCTGCCGGCGCGGTAGATTGAAGCCATGCGTCGTGTCTTCCCCGCCCTGGTGCTCAGCGCCGCGCTGCTGCTGGCGCGCGTTTCGCCCGCCCAGGATTCCTCGGCTGCCAGTAACCCGCCCCAAGCCGCTGCTCCTTCGCAGGCTACGGCTCCAGGAGCGCAGACCGCCCCCGCGCCGCAAGTGGTAGCTCCTGCATCCCAGGCGACCGCCTGGCGCGTGCGCACCGAGCCCGACACCCTGGTCAATGGCGCGCCCGCAATCTTGTATGTGGTCCCCCCCATCAAACTGGAGTCGCTCAGCGGCACCTGGATGGGGCATCAGATCTTCTTCAGCTTCGACCCAGCCAGCCACTCCTGGTACGCGCTTTTTGGCACAGGTCTCAACCGCCCGCCGGGCAAGTATCCGTTAGTGCTGGAGGGGCGGACTGCTCCGGGCACCACCGCCCCGGGCACGACGGCCTCCTTCCAGCAGGAACTGGAAGTGGCGAGACAGGCCTATCCCCAGGTGGAACTGAAAGTCCAGCACCAGTTCACGGCGCCCAGCCGCCGGTTGCTCAAGCGCATCAGGAAAGAAGAAATTCTCAAGCACCGCGTGTTCGCCGAGAGCACGGAGGCGCAGTTGTGGCGCGGGCCGTTCCTGGCTCCCCTGCGCGAGCCGGTTACTGAGCAGTTTGGAGTGCGCCGCATTTTCAACGGTGAGTTAAAAACCGAGCACCTGGGCCTGGATTTTCACGCTCCGCGCGGCACCCGGGTGCAAGCCGCGAATTCCGGCAGGGTTATTCTGGCGCGGCGGCTGTTCTTCGAAGGCAATTGCGTGATCGTGGACCACGGCGAGGGCTTGATGACCCTCTACATGCACCTTTCGAAATTCAAAGTGAGAAAGGGGCAGCGGGTGCGCCGCGGCCAGCTGCTGGGGCTGAGCGGGGCCACGGGCCGGGCCACCGGGCCGCATCTGCACCTGGCTGTACGCTGGGAGGGAGTCTATCTGGACCCGGCCAAGCTGCTGAAACTTGACCTGCCGCGCACGGAAGCTCCCCATTCCGCGCTCGCCGGCGCCAGAGAACCGTCGGAGCGGTCGGGCGCGGCGCAAGGTCGCGCTGTCTCCCAGAACTAATGGCCGCCATCCTGCTTTCGGCTTGAAAGGGCAATGCGCCGGGAAGTTGAATTGGCCAGGTTTGTCTCCCGACCGCCTATGCCTCCTCCTGCTCTTCCTCCAGGGAAAGTGGCGCGATCTGGTCCATCGCGATGGACAGGCATATGAGCGCCACCGGGGCAAGCAGGGAGCGCAGGCCCCACTCACGGTTCATCCACACTCCGCCGGCCGCGCCCACGAAGTACATGAGCCAGATGGAGGCAATGAACTGGGTGCGGCGGAAAATCTGCTGCCTTTCCGCCAGCGTGTCGCGTCCATGAGAGTGGTCCCAGGTCAGAAACAGGCCCTGGGACAGCAGTTGCGCCAGCTTGTTCAGCATGCCGGTCACAAAAGTGGTGTGAACGGTGAGCGAACCGACCCGCGTCAACGTGGCGGTCTGCAGACCCATGGCTGCCGCCAGCATGGCTAATAAGCCCAGCGCCAGGGTCCTGCTGATGGGACCGCCGGCGAGGGGAATCACGCCCGCAAGCAAAGCGGCTTCCAGCAGAAGAGTAGCGGAGGCGATGCTCCTTGTGCGCGTTCTGGCCCCCACCTCGATCACGATTCTGCCCAGCACCGATCCCACCAGGAAAGCGGCAATCACGCAGGCGGCCCTGGCCGCCCGAGGCCAGTTTGGCGCGAACAGATTGTTCGCCAGGTGAACCGTTTCCCCGGTCATGTGCGCGGTGAATGCGTGGTACAGCGCCAGGTAGCCGACTACGTCCACGCACCCCGCGGCAAACGTAAGCAAAATCGCAACCGCAACTTTACTGTTGAGATGGCGCCTCTGCTGCACCCCTGGCATGACTGCTGAGTGTGATGCAGGTTTTCCGGGCAATCGCCGCTCCAACGGTTGGGTGTTTCCATGGGAACCTGTCCGCCACACTCGGATGCGCGCAGGCAGGCGGAGTAAGTAAGCTATGTATTTACAGTTACTTGGATCCATCGCCGGGTGGCCAACTCCCGGCTTCGCATTCCTGAGCCCGGGGTTTTACGGACACTTTGCCGCCGTTTTTGTGGCATAATGTCCCTAGAGATATGGCCACGGCTCCGGCAAAAACGCTGAACGATTACTTCGTGGACTGGCTGGGCGCCAAGGCCGGTTCGGAGCAGGAAATCGTGCGCCTGGTGGAGCGCGGACTTCCCATTCGCGTGCTCAACCGGCTGCAGCAGCGCGGGCTCTCGCGCAACGAGATTGCCAGCGTGATCATTCCGCCCCGCACCCTGAAGCACCGCCGCAGCCGTCACGAGCCGCTCTCCCGCGAGGAGTCGGAGCGCGCCGTGCGCACCGCCCGCATCCTGGCCCGCGCCCAGCTGGTAATGGGCGACGAAGCCGCCGCCCTGGCCTGGCTGCGCTCTCCCCGCCGCCGCTTCCAGGGCCGCGCCCCCATGGAAATGCTGGCTACCGAAACCGGCGGCCGCCTGGTGGAGCAGATGCTCATCCAGATTGACCAGGGCATGTTTGCCTGATGCTGCTGTGGCGCATCAGCAATCACGCCACCCTGAATGGGGAGGGTGGTCTCATCGCCTCCGCCCGCTGGCACACCCAGGGACGTCCCGTGCTTTACCTGGCGGAGACGCCCGCCGGCGCGCTGGTGGAAGTGCTGGTCCACCTGGAACTCGGCCCCGCCCATCTGCCCAAAAGCTACAAGCTGCTCAAGGCGGAGGCGCCGGATGACATCTCGCGGCGGGAAATCGGCAAGGCCGAGCTGGCCGCGAATTGGACCCAGGACCTGCGCGCCAGCCGCGAGCTGGGCGATGAGTGGCTGCGCTCCCGTTCCACGGCCCTGCTGCGGGTTCCTTCCGCCATCGTTCCTGAAACTTTCAACGTGCTGATGAATCCTCATCATCCCGACGCCGGCCGCATCCGCATTGTGTCGCATCGCGATTATCCCTGGGACAAGCGGCTGCTCGAATAGGTCCAACGCCAGGGCTTAGAATGGGGGTTGGGGATGACAAAGCGCCCTCCGGGACGCGGACCCCAAAGCCTTATGTCCATCGCAAAAATTCTTCACTCCCTGCGAAATCACGCCGAGACCCCCACCCGCCGCGACACCGATACCGTGCGCAAGATTGTGCACGCGCTGGAGCAGATGGAACCCCGGCAGGCCCGCTATACGGCGGCCTATGCCTACATACTGGCGCGGGTGGCCAACGCCGATATGAACATAAGCGAGGCCGAGACCCAGGAGATGGAAGCCCTGGTCAGCCGCCTCAGCGGCCTGCCCGAAGAACAAGCCATCCTGGTGGTCCAGATCGCCAAGACGCAGACGGTTTTGTTCGGCGGCACTGAAAACTTTCTGGTCACGGAAGAATTTAACCGCATGGCCACGGAGGATCAGAAACTGTCGCTGCTCAACTGCCTGTTTGGTGTTGCCGCCGCCGATAAGTCCATCTCCGGAGTAGAGGACCGGGAAATTCGCCTGATTGCCGACGAACTGCAACTCCGGCACGACCAGTACATTGATGTGCGCCTGCAGTATCGCAACTACCTCTCCGTCCTCAACGGCGCCTCCTGAGCGACTGGCCGCGGGACTGCTTTTCCCCAGCTGGCCACTTGACTCTCTGCCGAAAACGCGGCAAGATGTGCGCGCTTCGGGCGTATCACGCCAGGTATTCACGCATTTGGGGACCTAAGCACATCAAAATCCAGGCGATGGGGTGAGGTATGGGCGCATTCTGCGTGAGTTGCGGCGGCAAACTAGATCCGGCAGCCAAGTTCTGCGCGCAATGCGGGCAAACGGTGGCAGGAAGCCCGGCAACGCCGTCGCAGGCTGCCGCTTCCAGCGCTCCTGCGCCCACCGCCGCGCCGCCCGCCAAGGGTGGCGGCAGCGCGGTCAAAATTATCTTCGCCCTGCTCGGCGTGTTCACTTTCTTCGTGCTGGCGGCCGCGGGCAGCTGTTTCTACATCGGGTATCGGGTGCGCAAGCGGGCCCGCGACTTTTCCCAGACCTACAATCTCAATGCCAAGCCCTATCAGGGCAACCGCGAGGCTTGCCGTCTGGCCACCAAGGCGGAAGTTGCCGCAGCTTTTCACGCACCGGTTACCAGCATGGAGAGCGAGGGCGACAGCTGCGTCTATAGCTTTGACGGGAGCCGCCGCATGTCGATTCAAGTCACCTGGGAGGGTGGAACCCTGGCCCTCAAGCTCAGCCACGGCGCTTTGAAGAGCATTACCGGCGGCATGGATACCTTTACTTCCCTGCCCGGCGTGGGCGACGAAGCCTACGTAGAGCCCATGGGCTCCGGGGTAATGCTGCGCAAAGGGGACGTCATGGTGAACATTGATTTGCGCATGGCAGGCCAGAACGCGGAGGCGGGCAAGCAGATTGCCACCATCGTCGCCGGACGCCTGTAAAGCCGTCACCGTATAGCAACCCTCTCGTTCCCAGCAGATCAGGGGGAGCCGATTCGACCGGCATCACGCCAGCTTTTTCAGGCCAGTTAGGATTGCCAGTACCCTCCTTCAGCTATCCGTCTTTTGATTTATTCTGGTTTTTCGCCATCCTCACTCGTCATGAGCAAACCCAAACCACTGTGGGCACCCGACGACCAGGCCTCCCGTCTGGCGGAGCTTACGGCGCGCTCCGACGAGGCGGTAAAGGACCAGCCCCTGCGCCGCGACGTGCGTTCCCTGGGTGTGTTGCTGGGACAAGTGCTGGTGGAGCAGGGGGGCCAGGAGTTATTCGACAGAGTGGAAGCGCTGCGGCAACTCATGATCGAACATCGGCAGCGGGTTCAGCTGCAGCCGACTACTCGCGCTTCCAGTGGGCTGATGGCGCGGGCCCAGGAAACGGTGACGAGGATGGATCTGTCCACCGCCTACCAGGTCACCAAGGCATTCGCCATTTACTTTGAACTCACAAATCTGGCCGAGACCAACCACCGCAAGCGCCGGCGGCGGGCCGGGGAGTCGCATAGTGACCACATTCCGGCGGAGGGGTCCTTTCGCGGCACCCTGATGCGCATGCGTAGGAACGGAGTCTCCGCCGAGCAGGCGCAGGCCGCGCTGCGCGACATCGAAGTGACGCCGGTCTCCACCGCGCATCCCACGGAAGTAGCGCGCGGCACAGTGTTGCTCAAGCGCCGCCGCATCGCCCAGCAACTGGAACAGCTCGACCGGTTGCCGCTCACCGCCGCGGAAGCGGAGAGGTGCGAGAACGCAATCCGCGACGAAATCACGGCCCTGTGGCAGACCGATGAAGTGAGGCAAACCAAGCCCACCGTCAACGATGAGATTCGCATGGGACTGCGCTATTTTCCCTTCTCCCTCTTCCCTGCTCTGCCCAGGATTTATGCGGAGGTCGCCGCCGCCTTTCGTGATGTGTACAGAGTCCACCTGGAGAAGACCGGTCTTCCTGAATTGATTCGCTTTGGCTCCTGGATTGGCGGCGACCGCGATGGCAATCCCCTGGTCACCGCTCAATGCACCCGCGATGCGCTGCAACGGGCGCGCGAACTCATCCTCCGCGACTACACCGCGGACGTGGAAGCATTAAGCGACCGCCTGAGCTCGTCACGCCGCCAGGTGGAGGCTTCCCCGGAGATGCTGGCGCGCCTGGCGCATTACGAGCACACTATTCCGGGTGTGCATTTCGCCTGGGGGCAGCAGAACGTAACCGAGAGCTACCGCCGGTTTCTTTCTTACGTCCTCCACCACCTTCGGCAAAGCCGCGAACCTGGCGCTTACTGTTCCGCTGACCTCGAGCGCGACCTGCTCCTGGTGCGAGACAGCCTCTGCGCGCATAAAGGAACGCGGCTGGCGAAGGACTATGTTGAACCGCTATTGCGCAAACTTCGCACCTTCGGTTTTCATCTGCACGCGCTCGATATCCGGCAGCACGCGCGCGTGCACGCGCAGGCCATGGCTGAGTTGGAGCCGCTGCTGCAAGGGGGCGCAGTTTCGCCACCCGTGCCGGGAACAGTTTCTGAGACCAGCCGAGAACTGCTGGAGACCTTCCAAGCCATCGCGTGGCTGAAGCGCATTTACCCGCCGGCCGCCATCAGCCGCTACATTATCAGCGGCGCTGAGAACGAAGGCGACGTTCTGACGGTGCTCCGTCTGGCCCGGGAGTGTGGCGTGCAAGTAGCGGGATCAGGCGATGACCCCGGACTCATGCCGGTGCCGCTGTTCGAGTCCATTCAGTCCCTGCGCCAGGCCGGCGATGTTATGCGCCGCCTGTGGCGGCGACCCGATTATCAACCGCTGCTCGATTCCTGGCAGCGCTGGCAGGAAGTCATGCTCGGCTACTCCGATTCCAACAAGGACGGAGGCATGCTCACCAGCACCTGGGAACTGCACAAAGCCCACCGGGAACTGCACGCCGCCGCCGGGGAATGTGGAGTGAAACTCCGCCTGTTTCACGGACGCGGAGGCACCGTCGGCCGGGGCGGCGGCCCCACCCATTCCGCCATCCTGGCGCAGCCCCAGGGATGCTTTTCCGGCCACATTCGCGTCACCGAACAAGGGGAGGTCCTCAACTGGAAGTATGCCGACCCGGTGCTGGCGGAGTGGAACCTGGAGCTTATGATTGCCGCCAGCCTGGAGGCTCTGCTGCGGCCCAGTCTCCAGCCGCCCGGCGAACACGCGGAATGGGAACAGGCCATGGAGGAAATGTCAGCGGAAGCCTACCAGGTCTACCGGCGGGATATCGCGGAAAATTCCGAGGTGCTGGAATATTTCGAGCAAGCCACCCCGGTGAATGAGTTGGACACGGCGCGCATCGGCTCCCGGCCTTCGCGCCGTGCCCAGGGCCGGCGGCTGGAAGACCTGCGCGCCATTCCCTGGGTGTTCGGGTGGATGCAGAGCCGGCACGCTGTGCCCGCCTGGTTCGGGGTCGGGCACGCGTTAGAACAGTTCGCCAAGGGCGGCCCCGGGCATCGGAAGCTCCTGCGGCAAATGATGCGGGAATTCCCTTTATTTTCCGACCTGGTGCGCAACGTCGAGCTGGGCATGGCAAAAGCTGATCTGGATATTGCCCGGCTTTACTCCGGGCTGGTGCGGAACGCGGCACTGCGCAAGCGGGTATTCACCCTGCTGGAGAAGGAATTTTTGCGCACCCGGCGCATGCTTCTGCGGGTTACCGGACAACGCGAACTGCTGGAGCGCAATCGCGTCCTGGCGCGCTCCATTCGCCTGCGCAATCCCTACGTGGACCCCATGAGCCTCATTCAGGTGGAACTCTTGCGGCGCAAGCAGAAGGGCGAAAGCCGCGCTGAATTGGAGTATCCCATGGGCGCCACTATCAACGGCATAGCTGCCGGCCTGCACAATACGGGCTAAGTCTTTCGCCTTGCGGCGCCAGCCGGCCGGCAGGTTCCGCCTGTGGCGTAGTAACCGGAGCGCTCTTCTATTTGACGGCAAAGGAAAACGCGGAGTCCAGCATCAATCCCTCTCCCTGGTCGTTGGCCACGTCAGTTCCGGCAAAACGCTTGCTCTTGCTGCGCGGCCGCAGCACTACGCCGTATTGGCCCGGGGACAACGGCGACGCCGGCGATATCTGCACGTGGCCGCGGCCCAGCTTGTTGGCGCTCACCGGCACCTTCTCCTCAACATAGGAGGAGTAGGCTTCCCAGTTGGCCGAGGAGTCCTGCATGGTGTCTGCCTTGCCCTGCGAAGCTCCCACCAGCCGCCAGTTGTTGGTGGTAGGGGTGAGCTTCACGATCTGCGGCTCGTACTCATCTTCATTGACTCCGGGAATGCCCGAGAAGGCTACGTCGAAGGTCGGTGTACTGCCCAGCGTCGTGCTCGAAGTTGGCCCGGGCAACGCCCAGACGTAGGTCACGGTCGGCTTGCGGTGGCCCATAATGCCCGACATCACGCTGCCGGCGGCGTTAACTCCGGCGTAGCTGCCGTAACCCCCGCCATGCTCCCAAGCCTTCCAGGCGGCCACGTTCATGCCCTGTTGAAACCCCTGGTTCACCGCGGAATCGGCCGCCAATCCACCCAGGGATGAGGCTTTGGTTTTGGTCTGCGCCAGCTGCGTTTTCTCCCGCGCCAGCTCGCCTTTTCCGCCATTGATCACGGTAACGGAGAAATGTCCGCCGCCCGGCAACGGCGAACTGGCAGCGGTAGTAGCGGCCGCCGTGGGACCGCTGGCCGCGGTGTTACTGCTGGCCGCCGCGCCGCTCCGGTTTTTCGCAGCCGAAATCATCGCATCCATCACCGTCTGCGGCACGCCCGCTTTCTGCAAAGCGATTAGCCCATTGGCGGAGACGTCAAAATTGGTTTGGTTAGCCTGGATGGCATTCACGATGATGGAGGCGGGGAGCCCGCTTTTCACCATCTTCACCACGTCGTTGTTGGTGAGTGGCTGCTGGTCCTGCTGCGCCAGCGCCGGAATCGCCGCACAGCTTAACCACACTGCCAGCAATAGCACGGGAACTCTTCTGGTAAGCACACGCCATCTCCTGAGGACCGCACTTGGAATAAAGGCCCCTGAGCCCATAGCGATGGGGCCTATACCATACCCGAGCCCTTGAATTTGTCAATTGCTGATTGGTTGTGCTCGTTGGGACGATAGAGAGGGCCTGCAGGCAGCGTTGTGCCGTGAAACGCGGCTTACTGGCTGCGGCTCGGCGCCGCCGTCGAGTCGCGCGCCTTGAGCGCCGTCTTCATGATGATGTGTTGCGCCGGAAGATTTTCGCCGCCCAAGCGTTCAAACAGCAGGGCCGCAGCACGCGCTCCCATCTGGTAGGCGGGCTGGGCCACGGTGGTAAGCGCTGGATTGGTAAAGCTTGCCATTTCCAGGTCGTCGAAGCCGGTCAGCGACACCTCTTCCGGACAGCGCAGACCCAGCTCGCGCATGGCCGCCAGCACCCCCAGTGCAACCAGGTCGTTGGCCGCAAAAATCGCCGTCGGCCGCGGGGAAAACTGCAGTAGCATGAGGCTTTTTTCATAACCGCTCAGGCGGTCGAAACGTCCTTCCTGGATGTACTCCGGAGCAAGGTTGATGCCGAATTCACGAACCGCCCGCTTAAAGCCTTTCAGCCGTTCCACGGCGCTGGTCACGTGCAACTGCCCGGTGATGGCGGCGATTCGGCGATGGCCCAATTCCAGCAGATAGCGGGTGGCCTGGTAGGCGCCCTCGGCGTTGTCCACAGTGATGCTGTCTCCCTTCCAGCCTTCCGGGCAACGGTCCAGGCAGATCACCGGCAATTCCCCCGCCGTGTCCGCGGCAGCGACCAGGCGGCTATTGGCGGAAGGAATCACAATCAGCCCCGCCATGCGGTAAGCGCGCAGCTCGTTGAAATATACCTGCTCCTTTTGCGCGTCGTTATCCGCGTTGCACAGCATCAGGCGATAGGAATTCTGGTACGCGATATCCTCCACGCCGCGCACTACCAGGGGAAAAAAGGGGTTGGAAATATCTGGAATGATAACCCCGATGATGGTGGTCTGGTTGCGGCGCAGGCCGCGGGCCAGCAGGCTGGGTTGATATCCCAGGCGCTCGATGGCCTCCAGCACCCGCCGCCGCACGGGCTCGCGCACCCCGGCGGTATTATTGATTACGTGGGAAACGGTTCCCACCGAGACGTGCGCCCGGGCGGCGATCTGCCGCATGGTGACGCGTTTCGTTTCGCGTAGAGCCATCTGTCCTCCGCAAGCTTACACCAGCTTCCCCGGCGTAAGGCTTTGCCCGACAATTAGCTTTCGCAACTGATTTGGGCCTGAAGCGCTGAGTTCCGCGGACCATCTCACCGCTTGCCATCCCTTAGGTCGTTCCGATTCTAGTATTTCCTATCCGTGTGGGCACAAAAATCTTGGCAAGCCACAGGGCGGAGGTTTACTATGCGCGTTTCTCTCCCACGATCTTACCGGGGGAGCCTCTCTCAAGTCCTTGACATCCGCGTCCAAACCCGTGGTCGTTATAGGCAGTGTCAATCTGGATATGGTGGCCGCCGTGCCCCGCCTTCCAGTCGCCGGTGAAACCATTGCCGGCAGCGTTTTGCAGAGATTCTATGGCGGCAAAGGAGCTAACCAGGCCGTCAGCGTGGCCCGGCTGGATTACCCGGTGCGCCTGATAGCTAAGGTGGGCGACGATGATGCCGGCGACCTGCTGCGCCAGGGCTTGCGCCAGGCCGGAGTGGACATTCGCGGTGTGACCTGCGCGCCGCAAACCCCGTCCGGCACTGCCCTGATCTTCGCCGATCCCGCCGGCCAGAACAGCATCGTTATAGTTCCCGGCGCCAATGGCCAACTGCTGCCCGTAGACTTGGCCAAGTTTGAGGGTTTGATCAATTCCGCCGGCATCATTCTGCTGCAGTTGGAAGTTCCCCTGCAAACCGTGATCTATGTGGCTGAGATGGGTTACCGCAAGAACATCCCGGTGATGCTCGACCCGGCTCCCGCCCGTGATCTGCCGCCTAAACTCCTGCTGCAGCTTGCCTGGCTCACTCCCAACGCACTCGAGGCTAGTCTCCTGTGCGGACATCCGGGCCAGGCGCTTGCCCCCGCCCAGGTTCCGCAGTGCGCCGAGGAACTGCTCTCTCGCGGCCCGCGGCACGTGCTTATCAAATTGGGTGCGCACGGCGCTTACCTGGCCACCCGTGATGGCCTGCGTCAGCACATTCCCGCTTACAAAGTTCGCGCGGTGGATGGCACCGCCGCCGGCGACGCCTTTAACGGCGCCCTGGCAGTAGGTTTGCTACAGGGCAAAAGTCCAGTAGAGGCCGCCACCTTCGCTTCGGCCGTTGCCGCCCTTTCTGTCACTCGCAAGGGAGGGCAGCCCTCCATGCCCACTGCGCAGGAGGTCAACAAATTTCTCAAGAAGGCCGTGGCGGGCAACGGCCCCGCCGTGGCCGCCGTTTGACCTCAAAGTCCTCAAACCAGAGAGAGCGCGCGGAAGTGAACAATTCGAAGCTCGGCGTCTGTGCGGTGTGATCTTCCTTCGCCCACGGTTGTCATACGGCCGCCGGATATACGCCCAGCACCTTCACCCACTCCGCCACTTCTTCCAGGTGGCGCAGCGAGCGCTCGCGAACCGCGGCTTCCCCGCCTGCGATATCCACATAGAACACATACTCCCAGGGCCTTCCCCGCACCGGCCGCGATTCAATTTTGACCAGGCTCAGGTCGCGCAGGGCAAAGACACTCAGTGCCTTGAACAGCGCTCCGGGCACGTTTCTCAAAGAAAACGCGATGGAACTCTTGTTGGCGCCCGGCAGAATAAGATGTTTTCTGCTAACCAGAAAAAAGCGCGTGAAGTTCTGCCGGTCGTCTTCCAGGTCCGACTGCAGAATACGGCCGCCGTATTCCTGCGCCGCCTGTTTCGGACCGATTCCGGCGGCATCCTGCAGGCGCTGCTCTACCACGTGCTTGACGCTGCCGGCGGTGTCATAGAACGGTTCAGGGCGGATCTGCGGATGCTTGCGGAAAAAATCGCGGCACTGGTCCAGCGCCACCGGATGTGAAAATGCCCGCCGCACGTCCTTGAGCTTCACCCCGGGAGCGGCGGTAAGGTGATGGTTGATGCGCAACCGGTGCTCGCGTTGCACGAACACATCGTGCGTCAGCAGTAGATCGAAATGCTCCAGCACCGATCCGGCCAGCGAGTTCTCAATAGGAATGACTGCGGCTGCCACCGCGCCCCGGCTCAGCCGCTCAAACACTTCGCGCGAGAGGGCGCAGGGCACCACCTTGCAATTTGGCGCCAGCTTCAACGCCGCCTCATGGCTGAAACACCCGCGCTCCCCCTGGATGGCGACCTTCATTGCGCGCTGGCGCTCAGTGCGCGCGCAATGGCCGGCAGGGGCGCGGCCAAAGCCTGCATAGTGGCGGCGAAGCCCTTGAAGTCCAGCGACTGCGCTCCGTCGGACAGCGCCCGTTCCGGGCAGGGATGCACCTCGATGATCACGCCGTCGGCGCCCAGAGCGAAAGCCGCGCGGCAGAGCGGCGCGATCAGGCTGGGACGTCCGGTGCCGTGCGAAGGATCGGCAATCACCGGCAGGTGCGAGAGTTCGCGGGCCAGCGCCACCGCCGCCAGGTCCAGCGTGTTGCGGGTTTCGGTTTCGAAGGTCTTGATGCCGCGTTCGCACAGCACCACCTGCGAGTTTCCGCCGGCCAGCAGGTACTCCGCCGCCAGCAGCCACTCCTTTACCGTGGCCGAGGGACCGCGCTTGAGCAGCACCGGTTTGTTGATCAGCGCCAGCTTGCGCAGCAAGGCGAAATTCTGCATGTTGCGCGCCCCCACCTGCAGCATGTCCGCATGCTCGCAGATCAGGTCAATGTCCTCCATGCTCATGACTTCGGTGACCACCGGCAGGCCCGTCTCCCGGCGCACCGCGCTCAGAATCTCCAGCGCCTCCAGGCCCAGGCCCTGGAAGTCGTAAGGCGAAGTGCGCGGCTTGTAAGCCCCTCCGCGCAGCATGACCGCGCCCGCCTGCTTCACCGCGCGCGCCGTGGCCAGCATCTGTTCCCGCGACTCCACCGAGCATGGTCCGGCGATAACCACGAACTCTCCCCCGCCGAGGCGCGCCCCGCCAACCTCCACCACCGTCCGGTGCGGCTTGGTCTGCCGGTTCACCAGTTTGAAAGGCGTGGCAATGGTCACCACGTCTTCCACACCCGCCGCGGCCTTCAGCGCCTCCAGTTCGTGCCTCCGGCCGTTGGCGCCCACCGCCGCCACAATGGTTTTGGTTTCCCCTCGCGTGACGTGCGCCTGGAATCCGGCTTCGCGGATGCGCTCGATCACGTGCTCGATTTCCTGCTCGCTTGCCCCTTCCGACATGTTCACTATCATGAAACTGCTCCTTGTTCTCCCAATGTCATCCTGAGCGAACGCCGGCCGCGCTTGCGCGGTCGAGCGCGAGTCGAAGGACCCTGTGTTTCTCAGCACGCTAGATCCTTCGCTGCGCTCAGGATTTCGGCTGCGGGCTCAGACGGCCGCCAAACGCTTCAACAAAAAAAGCCGCGATCCCTGAGAGATCGCGGCTGCTTTGGCTAGAACCTTTGGGCTTATCTAAGCTGCCCGGGCACACGGTTCGCCGGCGCCGCTACTCTCAAAGTAGTAGCGATAAAATCGCCGCCAGCTAAATCGCACCGCGTGCATGGTGAGTGAATATACCTTCGGTAAGTTTCCGTGTCAATGCCAACTTGAATGTCATTCTGAGTGAGGGCGAGTCGAGTTTACGAGATGAGCGCGAACGAAGAACCTTTGCATTTTCATTTTCCAACCAATGCAGAGGTCCTTCGCCTCGCGCTCCTTCCCTGCGCTCGGTCGCGCTCCGCTCAGGATGACGAAGGGTGGGCTGCGCGGCGGCGCGGCTGAACCCGCGCCCTGATACGAACCTGTCGCGTCCGAGACAAAATCCCGGTTCGCGAATCTGCCGCAGGAGGGCGTCATACCGAGGGCCTTCAGGCCCCAGGGATCTCGCGTGCAGCAGCATCCTTATGCCGGCACCGCCGTCCGCTTGCTCTCCTGCTTCACCGTGACCGGGTCGAGGAACTTCATCATGGCCCGCAGGCGCGCGCCCACTTCTTCGATCAGTTGCTCCTGCTCGCTGGCGCGTTTGGCGTCGAACCACTCGCGTCCGGTTTTGTTCTCCTCGATCCACTTACGCGCGTAGGTGCCGTCCTGAATTTCGCGCAGCATCTGGCGCATGGTGGCGCGGGTTTCGTCGTTGACCACCCGCGGCCCGCCGGTGTAATCGCCATGCTCGGCGGTGTCGCTCACCGAATAGCGCATATAGTTCAGCCCGCCACGGTAAATCAGGTCCACGATCAGCTTCAGCTCGTGCAGGCACTCGAAGTAGGCGATCTCCGGCTGGTAGCCGGCTTCCACCAGCGTGTTAAAGCCCGCCTTGATCAGCTCGCTCACGCCGCCGCACAGCACCGCCTGCTCGCCGAACAGGTCGGTCTCGGTTTCCTCGCTGAAGGAAGTCTCCAGCACCCCGGCGCGGGCCGCGCCAATTGCCTTGGCGTAGGAAAGCGCCTGCTCGCGGGCGCGTCCGCTGGCATCCTGGTGCACGGCCAGCAGCGCCGGCGTGCCCCCGCCTTCCACGAACACCTCGCGCACGCGATGCCCGGGGGCCTTGGGCGCCACCATGGTCACATCAACATCCTTGGGACAAGTGATGGTGCCATAGCGGATGTTGAACCCGTGCGCGAACATCAGGGTCTTGCCGGCGGTGAGGTGGGGACGAATTTCCTTTTCGTAAATTTCCGGCTGCGTCGTATCTGGAATCAGGATCATGACCACGTCGCCCCAGCGCGCCGCATCGGCAACCGAAGTGACCGTCAGCCCCGCTGCCTGCGCCTTGGCGCGCGAGCGGCTGCCTTCGTGCAGCCCAACCCGCACGCTGACGCCGCTGTCCTTCAGGTTCAGGGCGTGGGCGTGGCCTTGCGAGCCGTAGCCGATGATGGCAACCTTCTTGGCGCGAATCAGAGCCAGATCCGCATCTTCGTCGTGGTAAATCTTGGCCATGGAGGAGTTCCTTTCGTCGTGTAATTGAAACATGTAGCGCCGGCTTCCAGCCGGCTGTCGCGAGGAAGCCGCTTCGCATTTGCCCTTAGCGCCCTCGAGCCAAGGGTCGTATCAGGGCAGCTTTAGTCGTGCCGACCAAAGCTGCTGCTAAGACCGGCTTTAGCCGCTGTGCTTGACCGCAGCGCCTAAAGGCGAATTCTCAAGCGGAGACGCCTCGGCACGGCGAAAGCCGTGCCCTGATACGAATCCTCAACTATTTACTTCCTTTGCTGCGCGACAGAACCAAAGCGAAAAGTTAATTTAAACCGAATATGAAATTGTGCCCGAAGCCGGCGCCGCCTCCGCCGAATCCGCTCCCGCGCTGGCGCCGTTGGCCGCCTTTGAGCCCCGGCGCATGGCGACCCGCCCGGTGCGCACCATCTCCAGCACCCCGTAGCCTTCCAGCACGTGCAGCAGCCCGTCAATCTTGTCGTCTGTACCGGTGATTTCAATCATCATCGACTCCGGCGAAACGTCCACCACCTTGGCGCGAAACACCTCCACCAGGTCCATGATGTGCGAGCGCTGCGCCGCCGTCGCCGTCACCCGAATCATGGCCAGTTCGCGGTACACCGCCGCCTCCGCGGTCACGTTCTCCACCAGCAGCACGTT
>DATEJK010000010.1:0-7319 GCA_035278025.1 Terriglobales bacterium
CGGCGAAGCGGCCTCCTCAAAGTTGCTGAGGGAGTCACCACGCTGGAAGAGGTGATCCGCGAAACCGTGCTCTGAATTGAAAGGCCGTCAGTGCGCCGGGCCGATTTGCCAGGCAGGGAGGCTGGATGTCCACGTCGATACCACCGCTGAGTGATTTGCTGCGGCTGATGGTCGAGTCTGGAGGTTCTGACCTCCACATCACCACGAATACGCCGCCGCGCATTCGCGTCCACGGAGAGCTGAAGCCGCGCGAAGACATGCCAGTGCTGGGGCCTGCCGAGACCAAGCAGCTCTGTTACAGTATTTTGACGGATGCCCAGAAACACCGGTTCGAGGAGAGCCTGGAGCTGGATTTTTCTTTCGGCATCAAGAATATTGCCCGGTTCAGGGGCAACCTGTTTCATCAGCGCGGCGCCGTGGCCGGTGTGTTCCGCGTGATTCCTTTTGAGATCAAGACATTCGAGCAACTGGGACTGCCCGCAATTCTGCGCAAGCTGTGCGAAAAGCCGCGCGGGCTGATTCTGGTGACAGGGCCGACAGGAAGCGGGAAATCCACCACCCTGGCTACGATGCTGGACCTGATCAATTCCACCCGCCATGAACACATGATCACCATTGAGGACCCGATTGAGTTCATTCATCCCCACAAGAAGTGCCTGGTGAACCAGCGCGAGGTGAATTCGGACACGCACTCTTTTGCGAATTCCCTGCGCGCGGCGCTGCGCGAGGACCCGGACGTGGTGCTCATTGGCGAAATGCGTGACCTGGAAACCATCGAGTCCGCTCTGCGGATTGCTGAGACCGGCCACCTGACTTTCGGCACCTTGCACACGAATTCGGCCGCTTCCACCATTAACCGCATCATTGACGTTTTCCCGGCGCACCAGCAGGCGCAGATTCGCGCACAACTTTCCATGGTGATGGAGGGCATCATCTGCCAGTCATTGCTGCCGCGCGGTGACGGGAAAGGACGCGTGATGGCGATGGAAATCCTGGTTCCAAACGCCGCCATTCGCAATCTGGTCCGTGAAGACAAGATTCACCAGATCTATTCGACTATGCAGACCGGCCAGGAGCGCTACGGCATGCAGACGTTCAATCAATCGCTTTACACGCTATATCAGCAAAAGCTGATCGACCTGGAAACAGCTCTGGGCAGGTCAAGCAATAAGGAAGAGCTGCAGGACATGATCAACCGCGGAGTATCAGCCGGGCCGGCCCGAAGCCTTGCGCAGAGCGTCCCTGTGCGGAGGTAGCGCGGAGACTGGCCGCAGAACATCAAGCGAAATAAGGTGCGCCCTGAATGGAGATGGCACGCAATGTCGCAATTTGAGTTTCGAGGAACGTCGCGAACGGGGGAGACCATCACAGGAATCCGCTCCGCGCCCAGCCGCGCGGCGCTGGATTCTACCTTGCGGCGCGAATCGATTACTCCTCTGAAGATTGTAGAGAAAGGGCGCGAGATCGCCATTCCCAAATTCAAGTGGGGAGAGAAGGTCAAAGCCAAGGAATTGGCCGTGTTCACTCGCCAGTTTTCCGTGATGATCGACGCCGGGCTCCCGCTGGTGCAGTGTCTCGAAATTCTTTCTTCGCAGCAGGAGAACAAGGCATTCGCCCGGATGCTGGCCGGTGTCCGCGGCTCCGTGGAGGCGGGATCTTCGCTGGCCAACGCCTTGCGGCAGCATCCCAAGGGCTTTGATGATCTGTACACCAACATGGTGGAAGCCGGCGAGAGCGGCGGCATCCTGGACACGATTTTGCAACGTCTGTCCACGTATATCGAAAAGGCCGTGAAGCTGAAGCGGTCCGTGCAGTCGGCCATGATCTACCCTGTGGCCGTCGTGGTGATTGCCGGCGGTGTGGTTGCGCTGCTGCTGTGGAAGGTGGTGCCCATCTTCACCACACTTTTTGCGGGTTTGGGTGTCGCCCTGCCGCTTCCCACCCGGATCGTAATCGCTCTAAGCCATTTTGTTGCGAGCTTTGGTCCTATTCTCCTCGGCCTGCTGGTTCTCATCGGGCTGGGGATTCGGTGGTATTACCGCACGCCCCCGGGGCGGATGGCCATTGACGCTCTGATTCTGAAAATTCCGGTGCTGGGTCCGTTGATGCGCAAGATTGCCGTGGCGAGGTTCACGCGAACTCTCGGCACGCTGATTACCAGTGGCGTGCCCATGCTCGAGTCGATGGACATCACGGCCCGAACTTCGGGAAATGCCGTGGTGGAGAAGGCGATCGCGCAGGTCCGCAGAGCCATCGAGGGAGGACAGACCATCGTCGATCCGCTCCGCGAGACGGGTGTCTTTCCCAACATGGTCGTCCAGATGATTGGCGTGGGTGAGCAAACCGGCGCGCTGGACGCCATGCTTCAGAAAGTGGCCGATTTCTACGAGGACGAGGTGGACGCGGCAGTGGGCGACCTTCTGACCGCGCTCGAACCGATCATCATTCTCTTCCTGGGAGTGGTCGTGGGCGGCGTGGTGATTTCAATGTACATGCCATTGTTCTCCCTCATTGGCAAGCTGGCAGGGTGATCCCGGCGCACCCGTCCCGAGCCGGTCATCTGAACATGCTAAGTTTGTCTTTCCTAATGATGCCCGGATTGGCCTTGCAAGTCTTCAGCATGTAAGTCGCTATTTTTATTTTGTTAACAGACACTATCTAATGTTTTGCTTAAATTTTAGGTGGACCTGCTGCCCAGGTAGATTTGGATCCTTTCGCCACTCTCCCAATTAAGCACGTCTGAATGCCGCTAGAATAGTTCAAATGCCAGATAGCGCCCTCCAAGAGAACTCCGCGAACAAGCAGGCTTCTGCTGCCCATCGGCAGACACCATCTTGGATGGTGGAACCCTGGGTGGTGCTGAGCGTGATTTTACTGGCCGCCTTCCTCGTTTACAGCAACACGCTCCGGTTTGACTTTGTTTACGACGATCGCGGCCAAATCCTGGCCAACGTGCAAGTCCACGCCTGGCGCTACCTTCCTCATTATTTTCTTGAAAGGGTGTGGAGCTTTGCTTATCCGGGACTTCAGGGCAACTACTACCGCCCCATTTTTCTGCTGTTCCTGCTTCTCAATTACAAGATCTTCGGTCCCTTCGCGGCGGGCTGGCACCTGGTGAGCGTCGCCGCGCATCTGGGAGTCACATACCTGGTGTACGCGCTGGCGCGGCGGCTGACGGGCGATCAGCCGACAGCGCTGATTGCTGCGCTGATTTTTGGTGTCTATCCGGTACACATCGAATCGGTTGCCTGGATTTCGGGCATCACCGATCCGCTGCTTGCCCTCTTCCTGCTGCCGGCATTCCTCTGCTATCTCAACGCGCGGGACGGTGTGGCGCATCGCCGGTCGTGGCTTGCGGGCTCGCTGGCGCTCTACAGCCTGGCCATGCTGTCGAAGGAAACGGCGCTGATTCTGCCGATGATCATTTTCGCCTATGAATGGCTCTGGCAGGGGCCGGCTGAATCGAACGGCTTCCCCTCAGCTTTTGAGCGCGTACGCACTGCTGCTGTTCGGATCGTGCCTTTCGTGTTGCTCACGCTCGTGTATCTGGCGGTGCGCTGGCAGGTACTCGAGGGGCTGGGGCACACGATGATGCCCCTGAGCGTCTCGACCATCATTTACACCTGGCCGCACCTGCTGCTGTTTTATCTGCGCCACCTTGTCTGGCCCTTTGGCCTGAGCGTCTTTTACAGTGTGCCCTACGTCGAGACGCCTGCCCTCGTGCCTTTTGTCCTGCCACTGGCCGGGCTTGTGGCCGTGGGATTTCTGGTCTCGATTGCCATACGCAGGCTGGGCAGGACCTCGCCGCCGGATGGCCGGCTGGCGGTGTTTTGCTGCGCGTGGATCCTGATTCCGTTTATTCCTTTGCTGGACCTTGCGGTATTGCCGGTTGGTGAAATCGCGCACGACCGCTATCTTTACCTGCCGTCCATCGGCTTTTCGATTCTGCTGGCGATGGCCCTGCGGCGCATTCGCATTGGAAAACTGAAGGTTTTCGGATTTCCTGCCCTTCAGATTGCTGCCGTGCTGCTGCTGGCGGCGGTGCTTGGGGCGGCAACGGCAATCGAGGACCGCTACTGGGCGAATGACATGAGCCTTTATGCGCGCGGGGTCGAGCGCACGCCGCAAAACAAGCTGGCCAGGACCAACCTGGGCAACGCCATGGGCGAGCAGGGCCGCTACACCCAGGCGCTTGCCCTCTACCAGGAAGTGCTGGCACGCGATCCGCATTTCTGGCTGGCGATTTATAACACCGGATATACGTACTACCGGATGGGCAAGCTGCCGGAAGCTGAAGAATTTTTCAAGCGCGCAATCGCGGTGAACGGTGTTGACAGCGATGAGTATTTTTACCTGGGCCTCACCTGGTTGAAGCTCGGCGATGTTGGCAACGCCGAAAAGGCGGTCCGGCACGCGCTCAAGCTCCAGCCCGGCGGACTGGCCTACCACTTTGCGATGGGAATGATTCTGAAGCTTAAAGGGGACATCCCCGGCGCGCTGGCCGAGTTCAACGAGGAGTTGAAGAATTTCCCGGGCGAAGCCGGCGCGGAACAGCAGGTCGAGGCGATCAGAACCGTCCGGGGAAAAGCTGATATGAACTAGCGCGCGCGAGCTGATGCCCGATTTTCAAACGGGTTTAACTTTTCTCAGTTTGAAATGTGGCACAGGCGCCTCGCCTGTGCATCAGTCAAAAAACACGGCCAAAGTGGCCGGCGGGTGGCGCAGATACTCGCCTTGTAGTATCTGCGATCCCGCGCAGCGGGACGTTTTCAGTTAGCATCATGGCAAACGGTCCATTGCAATAATCTATTCGGCCTGCAAAAAGTAAACCGCCCGCTTGCCCACGGCCGCGTGCTGATAAAACGCTGACGGCGTCACACCACCCCATAGTAAGCCCACTCAGCTCCACTGAACGCAGATATCAATGTCTGCGCCACTCGCCCGTGATAACCCGGCCCGACGAACCTCTCGATTCGCGAGGGTCAGCGCCGGCTGCGAGTCATGTAAAAAAGGGGTAACTGCCCGTAAAAAGCCTCTTGACATCATGCCGGATTGGGCGCATTCTCCCCTTAAGCGCTTATGGGAACCAACCGTGAAAAGACCGGTGACCTTCTGCAGGGCACGCTTGACATGCTGGTGCTGAAGGCTTTGGCTCGTGGGCAGTTGCACGGCTACGGCGTCGCGGAACTGATTCATGAGCGTTCCGAGGACGTGCTGCGTGTGGAGGAAGGCGCGCTTTATCCGGCGCTGCACCGGCTTGAACTGCGCGGGCTGCTCGCTTCCGAGTGGGGACTGTCTGAGAACAACCGTCGGGCAAAATACTATCGTCTGACCGCCGCCGGACGCCGTCACCTGGAAGCCGAGAGCGCGCAGTGGAACCGGATCGCCGGGGCCATTGCTCGTGTGATGGAAACGGCCTGAGAAAATTTAGCACGTGAATCATCGGGACATTGGTTCACTGGAGTAATAGCGGGGAGGGCGGAATCAGATCACCGTAGCGGCGGGTTTATCCCGCCATCCGAAATGTGGCGGCGTGAAGCCGCCGCTACTTTCGCGAGGGAGGGGACGATGCTTATCGAATCGATCCACAACCTATGGCTTCGCGTGAAATCGCTCGTCAGGCGCCGGCAACTTGACCGCGACCTGGCGGAGGAACTGGCATTCCATCTCGCCATGCGCGAGCAGAAGCTGGTTGAGCAGGGGATGCCACCGCGAGAGGCTCACTACGCCGCCCGGCGGGGTTTTGGGAACGTGGCCTCGCTCAAAGAGACCAGCCGCGAAATGTGGGGATTTCCCCTGGCCGAAACACTCCTCCAAGACCTCCGCTATGGTCTACGTCAGTTGCGCCGCAACCCGGGATTCACCGTGGTCGCAATTCTCACGCTTGCATTGGGCATTGGCGGGACAACCGCAATTTTCACTGTGCTTTACGACGGGCTCATCAATCCCTGGCCGTACAAAGACATTGCTCGGTTGGGCAAGCTGATGTTGGAAGACAGAGCGCACAACCAGGAGAATTGGGCGCTGATCTCCGCCTCGGAATGGCTGGATTTCAAAGAGCAGAACAATGTGTTCAGCGACGTTTTTGGCGGTACGTTTGAAAACGGAGTGCTCACAGGTTCCGGGCCGGCAACCCAGTACTTTGGAGGACGAATCTCGCGCTGGCTCGCCCCGTCCAGGGTCGAGAGAATCAGGGCTGGAGCAGGTGCTCCCGTCCGTGTGCTAAAATGGCCCTTTTCTCTACAACAGAAAGGGGCGGGCTGTATGGCTGAGATTTATCCGTTTCGCGCGCTTCATTACAATTCCACCGCAATCGATTTGCAGAAGGTTGTGACGCAGCCGTATGACAAGATATCGCCCGAGATGCGCGCCCGCTATTACGCCACCAGCCCCTACAACTTTGTCCGGCTGATTCTTAGGGAGGCCGATCCCAAAAGCAAGCGCAGCGTTTACAGCGAAGCGGCTGCGGAGTTGCAGAACTGGATCGAGGAGCGCACGCTGGTCTCAGAAGGCGAGCCCGCCATTTATCCTTACTTTCAGGAGTTCGCCGTTCCGGGCGAGCCTGGCGGAGCCTCCCGGCGCAAGCAGCGGCGGGGATTTGTGGCGCTGCTGCGCCTGGAAGAATATTCGGCCGGCGTGGTCCACCGGCATGAAGAGACGCTCTCCGGTCCCAAGGCCGACCGCATGGAACTGCTGAAAGCCACCCGGTGCAATTTCGGGCAGATTTTTATGCTCTATAGCGATCCTAAAGGCGAGATCGATCAACTGCTGCGCAAAGAGACGCAGGCGGCGCCCTGGCAGGGGATGACGGATGAATATTCGAGCTTGCATTCCATGTGGCGCGTGTCGGACCCGCGCGTGCTGGAACAGGTGATCGACGCCATGAGATCGAGAAAGCTGGTGATCGCCGACGGCCACCATCGCTATGAAACATCACTGGCCTACGCTCGCGACCGCCGTCACAACGCGCCGGAAGACGATCGCGCGAACTACATCATGGCCACGTTCGTGCCGCTCGAAAGCGACGGCTTGCTGATCCTGCCTACGCATCGCGTGGTACACAGCCTGCCGGGGTTTGACTGGGAAAAACTCGGCCGGGAGGCTGCACCGTTCTTCCAGGTTGAAAAACTCGTTTCGAGCGGAGAGGCAGCACGGGACGCGCGGATGATTCGGCAGGCGCTTGAAAAGTCCGGGCGCGAACGGCCGACCATTGCAGCCTATGCGGGGGCTGAGCGGGCGGCGCTGTTCAGCTTGAAGAATGACGCTGACCTCGCCGGCACGCTCGGTGAATTCCCTGAAACTCTCCGCCGGCTGGACGT
>DATEJK010000011.1:0-2598 GCA_035278025.1 Terriglobales bacterium
TCTCGTCGGCGAATCTGGTGGACGTCGTGACGTGGCTCTCCTGGCGCGTCCCGCCGTCGTCGCGGCTGTGGACGGTCGTGTACTACGTCGCGTGGCTGGTCTGGCTCCGGCCGCTCCCGCGATCGCCTTGGGTCCGCCGCGTCGCGATCGCGTCGGTCCTTCTTTCAACCCCTTGGCCAGTGCCGCCGATAGCTGCTCCAGCGTCATTCCCGCCGCGGGCAGTGCCTTTAGGAAGGGAAACTTCAATTTGCCATCGGGCTCCACCCGATAACTGCGCGAGAGCTCGGGAACGTCAATAATGTAGACATCTAGCACGTCATTCGGTGCGACAACGTAGTTCTGGGCGGTCGCGGCGCTGGCCACGTTAGCCGCGGCAGCCGCGGAGGAAACCGCCGGTTCGGCCGTCTGCGCGAGCGTGGCCGCAGCCCCGTACAAAAGAATTGCGGCCAAGGCTAGCCCGTAAGTTCGCATGGCAAGAACTCTTTCCGCTGGATTGGACCAGCGCTCACGATCGAAGAAACATTGGGTCAGGTGCTGGCCGCGCTGGGTGCGGCAACCGTGGAGTGCCGCCCACATTGCCGACATGAAGTTTGGTGAGCACGTTTCTTAATGGATCGGTTCCACCTCATCCGCGCCCACCTCCACTGCCACCGAGCGCATGATCAGATCAATCGCCAGCACCACTCGCAACCGCCCCCTCCTGGCCGTCAAGATGCCTTCCAGTCCCGCCATGGGACCGCTGTGCACACGCACCCGTCTTCCCGCCTTCAGATAGGGATGCGGCTGCACCCGCGCATTTCCGCTGAGCGCCGAGCGCAGGTTTTCTATTTCTACCGCCGGCACTGGCGTTGGCTGGCCATTGCAGCAAACGAAATGCACAACGCTGGCCACTCGCAGGATGCGCGATCGTTCCGCCAGGTCCGTGTACACAAACAGGTAGCCCGGGAAAAGCGGCAGTTGCACCTCTTTCCGGCGGTCGGACCAGCGCCGCACCGAACGGTAAAGCGGCAGAAAGCACTCCAACTGGCGCTCCTCCAGTTGCTGGGCAACCCGCTTTTCGTGATGCGCGATCGTGTACAACGCATACCACTGGTTCTCCACCGGCGCTGTCCACCCTGCCTCTGCCCGGCCCACCTGAGCGTTTGCTGACATTTGCCTCCTCGTTCCCCTGCCTACAGCTTCGCCACCTCACTCCCATTATTCAATGTGGATTAACTCTCAGTGTGTCTATCACTTGCAAGCGTCGCCCCGTCCCGGCTTGCAGGCCTTATGGGCACGGAGCGGTGGCCCGCAGCGCGCTTAAAATTCCTTCTTCCGAGCATTCGATGGGCCCCGAGAAACCATGCCCGGCGTTTCGGTACAAGGTGCCGAAATTGTGTTCTGGGGAGAGCGCCAGAATGCTCAGTTGGGGATTTTGCGGTAGCAGTTCCTGGCACAGCCCCGGCTGCTGGTTCAGCATTTCATGGCTGATGATCAGGCAATCCACCCGCAACCGTTTCACCGCCTCCGCTACTTCCTCGATTCGCTCGATGTTGCCGGCACTCCCCAGGTCTGCTTCCTGCGCCACAAGCTCGTTCAGCAGTTCGCGCATCATTCCTGGCTGGTAGGCTATCAACACCCGCGTCTTGCACACGGCGAATCACCCTTTGGGGTCGACTATGAACACGCTACCATTCTGGACGCTCTTTCGTTTTCTGGTACAGGTTCAATCTGGTTACAACCAGAACGTACCAGGGACGTACTATGTTGGTACCAGAAAAGAACTAGCGGTGTGTTTTCGCTGACACCAGGTCCCTCGCGCTTTCTCCTGAAATTCCCGCGCGCCCGGTCGTCATCCGAATCTTCTAAGGGAAGCAGGCGGGTTGGGCTTTAAATATCCGGTGCGTCGCAGCGGCATTGTTCCACTGCGGAAAGGCGGCTCTTGGCGCCCGTCTTACGAAGGATGTGGTGGATGTGGTTTTTTATCGTCTGCTCGGAGACGTGCAGGTCGTCCGCAATTTCCTTGTTGGTGAATCCTCTCGCCATCATCGGCAACAGCTGCCGTTCACGCCTGGTCAGTGCCAATCCCGGCCGTATTTCCAGGTAGGGTCCCAGCTCGTGCTGGTTTGAAATGTGATGAAAGATCCTGGCAATCAGCTTTCGCGGGCACACCGCCTCTCCCGCGGCTACCAGGTGGATGCTCGTGACCAACTCACCCACGTCTGCATCGTGAAGCATCACCCCCGCCGCTCCCGCCCGCAGGATCCGTAAGACCAGGTTTTCATCGTCCTCAATTCCCATTACCAACACCTTCATTTTTGCTCTGTGGGCACACTCCTCTACGGTCGTTTCCGCGCGCGAGTCCTGGCCATCCACCAGCACGACCTCGGCCTCGAACCCACTGGCCAGCTCCCACACCTGCGCCGACAAGGGAGCGCTGCCAATCACGTTCACGCTATTTCTTCTCCCCAGCACCCGCCCCAGCGACTCTCTAATCAGCCGGTTTTCTGAGGCGACAAACACTTGCACCCTCGCGGACTCCGCGTGGGAAGAATTCATCTGCCTGTTTTCCTCCGCAAGCATTTTCCCTGGAGTACTCTTCTCAGCCATGAGCTCATA
>DATEJK010000012.1:0-7908 GCA_035278025.1 Terriglobales bacterium
AACCTGCAGATTTACTGGGACCAGATGCTGTTCGACCGCACTGACGGCCGCAGCATTCCCACCCATGTCACGCCTGTGCCGCTGGTGGGCGCCAAGCTCGATTATCACGGCTACCCGCGGCAGGTGGCGCAGAGCCTGCCCGGCGACATCAAGTTCGTGTACGACGATGTCAGTCCTACCGGGCCTTATGCCCACGAGGCCGGCAACTATACCCGGTATGGCGACGTTTTGCCGCTGCTCACGCAGGCGGACGACCGCTTTGTGGTGTTCGGCTCGGGGGAGGAGGTGGCACTCGACTTCGACGCCAGCCGCTTGCCATCGTTGCCGGCCGGGTGGAAGCGCGACTATTTCTTTATGGCTAATGGCTACGAGAAGGATATGGACTTCTACGCCGCCGATGCCAATACCGTGGCTCCTCTGCCGTTCCATACCATGGGCGTATATCCCTATGGGGGGACGGCCGCCTATCCGCAGGATGATGCTCACTTGAAGTACCTGCTGCAATACAACACGCGGCAGGTGAGCGGGGAAGAGCCTAAATCGTATCGGTTCGAGTTTGCAAAACCGTAAGGTAGAGGCGAGCTTGGCCCGCCCGGACAACCGAGGCCGGCTGTCTCTGCACAACGTCTCGTCTCTGGCGGGCGGGGCGCCCGCACCACCAATGCGTTTGGGCTAAAATGGCCTGATTCATGCCCCGGAATCCTGCCAGGCTGGCCGCTTGGGCTTTTCTTTTGATTTGCCTTGTAACGGCCGTGGTGTGGGCGCAGACGGACCGTAAACAAGCATCCGCACCTGCCAGAGCAGCGGGGGGCACGCAGGAGCAGACGCAGGCCCCGGCCGCAATGGGACCGACAGCGGCGCCGCCACCCCGAGCAGCGAAGACCCATGCACGGCCGGGCGCAGGACCGCCGCCCCGATTTGTGGATGTCGCACGAAAGCTCGGACTTACCGCTTCGCACATCTCCTCGCCGCAAAAACACTACGTCATTGAATCCATGAGCGGGGGCGTCGGACTGTTTGACTGCGATAACGACGGCCGCCTGGACATCATCATGGCCAACGGCTCCAGCGTGGAGCGCTACCGCAAGGGCGGCGATCCTATGGTCACGCTGTGGCACCAGCAAGCTGACGGCACCTTCAAAGACATTACTCAACAGGCGGGCATGACGCGCAAGGGTTGGGGCATGGGTGTGGCAGTGGCTGATTTCGATAATGACGGCAACCTGGACGTGTACGTCACCGGCTACGGCGGCAACGTGCTCTACCGCAACCAGGGCGACTGCAGGTTTGAGGATGTGACCGATAAAGACGGGGTGCGCGGCGGAGGCTTCAGCACGGGCGCGGCCTGGGCGGACTACGACCGAGACGGCAACGTGGACCTGTTCGTTTCCCGCTACGTGCACGTTGATATGGACCACCTGCCTCTGCCGGGCAGCGCTCAGTTCTGCAAGTACAAGGGAATCGAGGTGCAGTGCGGACCCTGGGGCATGCCGGGAGAAAGCGATTTGCTGTTCCATAATCGCGGCGACGGCACCTTCGAGGAAGTGTCCGCTAAGGCAGGCGTCAGCGACCCCAACCACTACTACGGTCTGGGCGCGGTCTGGGGAGACTACGACAACGACGGCTGGCCCGACCTGTATGTAGCCAACGACACAACCGCTAATTACCTCTACCGCAACAATCACAACGGCACGTTTACGGACCAGGGCATGCTGCTGGGCGCGGCGCTTAGCGGCGATGGCCTGGAGCAAGGTTCTATGGGCGTGGACTGGGGCGACTACGGCCACAGCGGGCGCCTCTCCATGTTTGTGACCAATTTCGCCGAGCAGGGTGCAATGCTGGCGCGCAATCTGGGAAAAGAAGGGTTCGACGATGTGAGCCGATCCTCCGGCGTGGGCCAGGCCACGTATCCCCTGGTAGGCTGGGGAACGTCGTTTTTCGACATGGATAATGACGGCTGGCTTGATCTGTTCGTGGCCAACGGGCACGTCTATCCCCAGGCCAACACCATTCCCGGGGGCGCCCCTTATGAACAGCCCATGCTGCTCTACCGCAACAACTGGGATGGAACTTTTGAGGACGTTTCCCAGGCCGCCGGGCTGGCCACGATTCCGCCACGTTCACGGCGGGGCGCTGCTTTCGGTGACATCTTCAATGACGGCAATATTGACGTGGTGGTCGTGGATATTGACGGGCCGCCAGTACTGCTCAAGAATTTGAACCATGACGGCAATCACCGGGTGGAATTCAAACTGCTGGGCGTCAAAAGTAATAGGGCCGCCATTGGCGCCCGGCTGACGGTGCGGGCAGGAAAGCTGGTGCAGTTCAGCGAGGTCAAGGGCGGGAGCAGTTATCTTTCGCAGAACGACCTGCGGCAGCACTTCGGATTGGGGAAGGAGTCCAAGATTGATTCGGTGCAGGTCCTCTGGCCCAGCGGCCGGATGGAAACTCTAACCAACGTCGCGCCAGACGCGATTTACACCGTGATGGAAGGCCAGGGCATCCGCGGAACTGTGCCGCTCCCGGCAGGCTCGAAATAGTCAAAGAGCAAACCATCAGCATAAAAGGCGCGAAGCGTCAGCAAGGACCTGCGAAGCTGAGCGTGAAACCTCGGTCTCAGCCGGCACAACCGGGCCCATGGCGCGCTCTTCCCGGTGAAGAGCTTTTGTTATGCTGAAGGCGCGGGCGGGGGAGCCTTGTCGGAGAGCGGAGCGCGGCGAAAATCCAGCCAGGCTGAGGCGATTGCGGCGGCGGTGGCGTCGGCGCAATTTCATGATGCGGCGGCAGCGGCGGAGAGTCTGAGCCGCATCTTTCACCGCTCACCTCCGGGCACGGCGGAAGCCCTAATCAATCTGCTGCCCGATTGCCCCGATCCCGATGGCGCTCTGACTGCCTTTGAACGTCTGCTGGAAAGCGGCGGCGGTGAACTGGCGCGACAGCTCGATCGCCACCGTTTTCTAATCCACTACGCGCTGGCGGTGTTCGGATACAGCCGCTTTCTGGGCGACACGCTCATTCGCAATCCCGAGCTGCTGCAGAGCTTCCGCAAAGAGCGCGTGCTGGACCGCAGCTATGCGCCGGAGGAACTGCACGAGGCGTTTGCCCGCTTTCGCGCCCGCTGCGCCGCTCCCGGACTGACGCCCGCGGGCACCAGTTCGGCACAGGCGGCCGGGGCAACCACCGAGGAGATGAGCCTGCTGCTGGCCCGCTTCAAGCGGCGGGAGTACGTGCGCATTATGCTGCGCGACGTGCTGGGCATTGCGCCTTTGGCGGAAACGACGGTGGAGATTTCCGCTCTGGCCGACGTGCTGATCGAGGAGGCGTTGAGCGAGGCGGAAGTCGCCATGCGCCGCCGTTACGGTTCGCCGCAACATCTGGACCCCGAGGGCCGGGTAATGCAGACTCCGTTTGCCGTGCTCTCCCTGGGCAAGTTGGGCGGCAAAGAACTCAACTACAGCTCGGATGTGGACCTGCTCTACATTTATGGTGACGGGGAAGAATTGTCCTCGGCCGCTATCTCCAACCGTGAGTACTTCATCCGCCTGGCGCAGCTGCTCACCCAGATTCTTTCGCGCATGACGGCGGAAGGCCGCGTGTTCCGCATTGACTTGCGGTTGCGGCCGCAGGGCGGGGAAGGCGAGCCCGCCATCGCGCTCAGCCAGGCGCAGCGCTATTACGCGCAGGCGGCGCACGACTGGGAGCGCCAGGCGCTGATCAAGGTACGGCACAGCGCCGGTTCGGCCGGCCTGGCGCGCGAATTCATCCGCGGCGTACAGCCCTATATTTACAGCCCGCACATCAACTTCGCCGCGGTGGAAACGGCGCTGGATACGCGCGAGCGGCTCGGAGCGCGGCGCCGGCAGGGGCTGCTGGACTCCAGCCGCATTGACGTGAAGCTGGACCGCGGCGGCATCCGCGATATCGAGTTTCTGGTGCAGTGCCTGCAGCGCGTTTATGGCGGGGGCGAGCCCTGGCTGCGCTCCGGCGGCACTTTGTTCTCTTTGCAGAAGTTGCACGACAAACGCCACATTACAGGCAAGGAATTCCACGAGCTGACCACGGCTTACGAGTTTTTGCGCAAGGTGGAGCACCGCCTGCAGCTGCGCCAGGGCCAGCAGACCCACCGGTTGCCGGAGGCACCGGAGCAGTTGCGCGTGCTGCACCGAGCCGTGGGAGCCGACAAGACCATGCAATACGCGCCCGAAGGCATTGCCGCCCGGGTACGGCAGCGTATGGCGGCGGTGGCGGAAATTTATGAGCGCGTTATCCACCATCAGCAGCTGCAGGCGCGGGAGGATGAAGCGGAGTTTCGCCTGCTTCCCCGGGTGGAGCAGAGCGGCTTTGAACAGCCCTATCAGCAACTGCTGCAGCGGATAGGCGAGGATTCGCCGGAGCTTTACGAAATTGCCACCCGTGCCGAGTTGGATGCAGTCACGCGGCGCAACTTGTACCGCTTCTTAAGCGCCGCTTATACCAGTTCCGAGCGTTATGCGGCGGTGCTGGGCGCGCCCCGGGCGGTGGAACGGGCACTGGAGCTGTTCGCCAGCAGCGATTTGCTGACAGATATTCTGCTTCGCCATCCGGAAGAAATTGCTTCTCTGGATGCCGCCGCGCCCAAATCAACCGAGGGAGTGGGACAACTGTTCGCGCCGGAAGAAGGAGGCAACCGGCAGCCGGCGAGCGACGCGGAATTGGAGTACCTGGGTGGGGCGCAGGTTTCCTACGGAGAAAAATTGGCGCTTCTGCGGAAGCATTACAGGCATCAGGCGTTTGCCTCCGGAGCGGCGGACATTCTCCAGGCCCGCCCGGTGTACGAATCCCTGCAGCAGACCAGCGTGGCGGCGGAGAACGCCGTTCGCGCCGCCTTTGCTATCGCGGGACAGCCGGCGGGACTGGTGGTGCTTGCCCTGGGCCGGCTGGGAACGCAGGAATTCGACTTGCTTTCTGACGCCGACGTGCTGTTTGTGCGGGAAGAGAACCTGCCTGCGGAAACTGCCACCCGCACCGCCGGGCAGATCATGCAGATACTTTCCGCTTATACTCGCGAGGGCACCGTATTTCCCGTGGATGCGCGGCTGCGTCCGCGCGGCGGCGAGGGCGAGTTGGTGGTAACCGCCGCTGAACTGCATTCCTATTGCGCGCTGGAGGCGCAGGCCTGGGAGGCGCTTACCTTTACCAAACTGCGGCCGCTTGTGGGCTCCGCCCCCGCGGCGGCGAAGGCGCTGGAAGCGGCGCAGGAATTCAACCGGCGCTTTGCCGGGGACCACGGTTTTCCTCCAGCCGTGCGTGAAATGCGGCTTCGCCTGGAAGAATCGGACCCGGAACACACGAACTTCAAAACCTCAGCCGGCGCGGTGTACGACATTGATTTTATAGCCTGCTACCTGGCCGTCCGCCACCAGATCCCCGGCCCCGCCGGTAATCTGCGCGACCGGCTATGCCTGCTGCATGAGCGCGGGTTGCTGGCGGAGAAGTACTGGGTGGCGCTGGACAGGGCAGCGGAACTGTTCAGGACAGTGGAACATGCGGTCCGCCTGGTGGTGGGTAAGGCGCGAAAATCATTACCCGCTACCGAGCATGGCCGCTGTGCCGCGGAACGCTTGACCAGCAGACTCCTGCGCCGGGAATTTGCCGGGGGGCTGGAAGCGGAATTGGCGCGCACCATGGCGGAGGTGCGTGAGATTTATGAGCGGGCTGTGAGGTGAGAAGCGGACGAAGGCGTGACCTTTTCTGCCCCGGGCCAGGGCGCCACCAGGATGACCCTGATTACTGAACCGGGTAGTGGTGGCCGGATTTGAGGGCGTAATTGCGGGCATCGCCGAAAGCGGCGCCGCTGATGTGGCCAATAGAGATCAGGCGCTCGATCTTGTGATGGCCGGTGCGGTGCATCGCGTAGGAAACGCCGATGGAGAGCCCGGTGGCGGCAGCTTCTATGCCTATGAAGAGGGGACGATTGTCAACCACCCAGTTGCTGAGCAGAATTTCCTGGCGGCCTCGGTCGCGCATGTTGCGGGTGGAGGTGTAATCGAGCGTGCGGAACACCGCCACCCCGCTGAAGAGCCACGCGTTTTTCCGGTCCCAGAAGTTGTGCGTTGCGGGCTTTTCCGGGACGGCGGCAACCGCGGGCGTCTCAGGAAGAGCAATAGACGGCGGGTCGGGCTGCTGCGCGGCGGCGCAGGCCGCCAGCAGCATAATCGGCAACAACCAGGAAATGGCCCGCCCTGGGAATGACATCGGGCTATTCTAGCAACCTGGGTCTCGCGGCCAATGATCACGTTGGTGCTTTCCCGGAAGCCGGCGCAAACCCCAGGTCACCCCCACTTGTGACGCGCATCATTTCTCCTATGTTCATCGCTTTCCTTATAATGGCGGGGTTCGTTTAATCCTGTTCGTTTAATCCTGGAGGATTGCCAGATGGCGGGTTCCTATAACGGGGTGGCGCTGCCCCAGCACGGCGCGCCCATAACTTTCAGCGGCGGAAAATTCCACATCCCCGGCAATCCTATTGTTCCTTTCATCGAGGGTGACGGCACCGGGCGCGACATCTGGAAGGCTTCGCAGCGGGTATTCGATGCGGCGGTGCAGAAGGCCTACAACGGCACGCGGCGGGTGGCCTGGTACGAAGTGTTTGCCGGCGAGAAGGCGTTCGGCAAGTTCAAGACCTGGCTGCCCGACGATTCGGTGGAAGCCATCCGGCAGCTGCGCGTTGCCATCAAGGGGCCGCTGACCACGCCGGTGGGCGGCGGAATCCGCTCCTTGAATGTCGCGCTGCGACAGATTCTTGACCTCTACTCCTGCGTGCGCCCGGTGAAGTACTACCAGGGTGTGCCCTCGCCGGTGAAACACCCGGAACGCATGAACGTGGTCATTTTCCGCGAGAACACGGAAGACGTGTATGCCGGCATCGAGTGGCGGGAAGGAACGGCGGAAGCGAAAAAGTTGATTGACTTCATCAACAACGAGATGCTCAAGAACAGCCCCAAGAAGATCCGCAGCGATTCGGGCGTGGGCATCAAGCCCATTTCGGTGACCGGCACCAAGCGGCTGGTGCGGATGGCCATCCAGCATGCGCTCAAGAACAACCGCAAATCAGTCACTCTGGTACACAAGGGCAACATCCAGAAGTTCACCGAGGGTGCTTTTCGCGAGTGGGGCTACGATGTGGCCCGAGAGGAGTTCCGCGACCAGGTCATCACCGAGCGCGAAAGCTGGATTGTGGACAACAAGGACAAGAATCCCGCGCTGACGGTGGAGCAGAACGCAGCCATGGTCGAGCCGGGGCTGGAATTCGCGACTGAGGACTTCCGCAAGCAGATCTATGCCGAGGTCAAGCGGGTGCTGGACGCCATTTACGCCAGTCACGGCAAAGCTGCGTGGAAGAAAAAGCTGATGGTGAACGACCGCATTGCGGATTCCATTTTCCAGCAGGTGGTAACCCGGCCGGACGAGTACGCCGTGCTGGCCACGCCCAACCTCAATGGCGACTACATTTCCGATGCCTGCGCGGCCCAGGTCGGCGGCCTGGGCATAGCTCCGGGGGCCAACATCGGCGACGAGCACGCCATCTTCGAAGCCACGCATGGCACCGCCCCCAAGTACGCGGACAAGGACGTCATCAATCCCGGTTCGGTGATTCTCTCCGGCGTGATGATGTTCGACTTTCTGGGATGGAGCGAGGCGGCGCGGCTCATCGAAAATGCGATGGAGGCGACCATCCGGCAGAAGAAAGTTACTTACGATTTCGAGCGCCTGATGGAAGGGGCGACGAAGGTTAAGACCAGCGAGTTTGGCGACTACATTATTAAGAACATGGACGCCAGGCTCTCCACCGCAGCCGATTAAGAACTAACCACAAAGGCACGAAGGAACACAAAGGGATTTCAAATCGGTTTCCTTCGTGTCCTTTGT
>DATEJK010000013.1:0-8445 GCA_035278025.1 Terriglobales bacterium
TGCTATCACCTGATATCGCGTTACAGTGTTCAGTTTTAGGAACTGCACGAGAGCCAATGTTTATGCGGGTAAAACGAAGTGGCAGTTCGGCCTTTTGTTTCAACAGTTTGACGCGGTGTTTACTAGGGAGTAAAAACGAGCACAAGCTAGCCACGCTCATAAGTACCTTAAGAATCAGCATATTAAAAGCGAGCGGGGCACGCGGCACGGAGCCCGGTGCACCTGCGACAGTCCAGCGCTCCCCTTCCCCGTAATCGGTTAACCCCCAGGGAAATTGAAGTGGCGGCCCTGGTCTGGGAAGGCATGACCAACCGGGAAATCGGCCAAAGCATCGGCACCACCGAGCAGGTGGTGAAGAATTATCTGCGGGTCATTTTCGACAAGCTGGGAGTTTGGAGCCGGCTGGAGTTGGCCTTGTACATCGCCAATCATGGAGGCGAAGGCTGGCGGCTGCAGGTAGCGGCGGAAGGAGTAGCCGAGTCGCGCCCGCGTCCAGCCGAGATTGAAAAGGCCGCGGTCGGCCACTAAGGCGCCTTCAACAGGGTGGCCGCGGTGGTCGCTGGGTTCGCCGCTGCCGCCCCGGGGTTGGGGGAAGCAGGAGGCGAAACCCTTGCGGAACAGGGTTTTGGCCATTTTTTCCACAGTTCCGGGGAAAGCCAAACCTGGGGCCGGAAGCCCAGATTATGGGGTGTTGCACAGTGCTATAGCTAATTGCAACGTTGGTCGCTGAACCGTGGCGTCCCTGTGCACTATTTCTTGGCAGCCTGCCTGTGGACGGGCTGCACTTCGCTGAGCGTTCACATGTTGGAACGGGCAGATAACGGTTGACCTGCGCCGACTGGCAGGGTACACCCAGCCAGCATGCACACGTTGCAGTGCATCCTCCGCTAAGCCATGGAAGACGCAGGTAGCTCGCCGGCGGCCACGGTAATGGTTGTGGATGATGATCCCGCCATGCTGCGCTACATTCGCAGCTTGCTGGAGCTGGACGGCTACCGGGTGGAAAGCGTGCCCAGCGGCATGGCGGCGGTGCAACGGGTCAGCGCGGGCCTGGCTCCGGATATAGTCCTTCTCGACGTCAACATGCCGGAGATGGATGGGCTGGAGACTTTGCGGAAGCTGCTGCAAGTCCGGCCGGGCCTGAAGATAATCATGTGCTCGGGAGTTCCCGACCCGCGCAAGGCGCTGGAGGCTTTCATCAGCGGCGCCCACGAGTTTCTCACCAAGCCTTTTCGCCACCTTTACCTTTCCGCCACCCTGGAACGCTGCCTGGCCTCGCGCGGCAGCACCCGCCAGGCCGTGCCCTGGCACGTGGTCCAGCAGATGTGGGAAATGGCGAACTGAGGGGTGAGCTGGGAGTGAACACCCGGCTCTTCTTCCCACTGTATTTCCCGGTTTTCGCCAGTTTGTAATTGAGCAATTTTTAATCTGGAAGGGGAACGCTCCTGGGGCGCGGCGGGAATGCCGTGCTCAGGGCTGGCCGGCGCCGGCTTTGCTGGCGCGACTGGAGGCGGGACGGCTTACGCGCGCCTGATCGGCCAGGTATTGCTCCAGCATCAGGCGCTCAGGCTTGCCCATGCCGATGAATTTCACACCCACGCCGAAGCCGGCGTGGCTGCTGGTGACCAGGCCGGGAGTAGCCAGTTTGCCGCTTTCCAGCCAGATGACCAGGTCCAGCTGCGTGCTGACCGGCAGGGGAATCATCATCTCGATGTAGCAGCCGCCCAGGCTAAGGTCCACCAGGTTGCCCCTCACCGGGGAGCCGGAGGACTGCAGGCGCACTTCCACGCTGGCTTTGCATTCGAATCTGGGAAAACGGCGGCGGTCGGTTACTCTGGCGGGAACGTAAGGATCGGGCGCGGCCTGGGGCAGCGGCACGTCCCATAGCTGCTGGCCGGAAACCGCGTTTTCCAGTCCTACCAGGCCCTGGTCCTGGCCGCCAGGCTCGCCCACCCAGCTGACGCGAAAACGCGCCTTGCGCTGATTGTAGGTGAGGCCTACGGCGTCGCCCGGCCGCAGCTGGCGATGCACTCCTTCCAGCAGCACACCCTGGGCGCTGATGTTGCGGGTCATGACCGGGTCAATAAAGGGCTGCCCGGAGGCGTCCGTGCCCCAAAGTTTGACCGCCAGTCTGGCCGTGGTGCGTGCTTGCCTGCGCCGGCCCATTCCCTCCCCCTGCTTGTACTTAGGTGGTGCTTAAATGTTACCCCCGCCGGTGGTAGCCCCCACAAGTTACCGTAGTCACCTGGGGCGCGCAGGTAACCTGCAGGAGCTGAAATGAGGCCCCCACCAGGGCTGTGTTCCCGGGGCGGCAAAACTGCGCAAAAGCTTGCAATCCGCACTCCGGCAGGGGAGGAGAAAGGCGTTCATTATGAATAAATTACGAGTTGCGGGGGGCGGCATGGAGATTGCTATTTTGCAGTTCTTTCTTCCCCGCTGTGCCGGACACAAATTGCTGAGGCCCTTGAATGACCTACAAAGAAACATTCTGGATGGCGTGCGATACCATCGAACACAATCGCGCCGAGTACGGTCCGTTTAACAGCCGCCTGGAGGCGGAACTGGAAGCGCGCAAGCTGGGTTTTCCCTACCTGCTGCGCTACGAGCACGAAATCGGGGAGCATGACGAAATTCAGGATGTGCGCGTGGTCTTTATCGAGCTGCCGGAAGCCGCCGAAATCGAGCGCCCGGCTCCGGTGCGCCTTTATACCCGCTGCGCCACCTGCGGCGAAGCCGCCAGCCACGACAAGAACTGGCAGGCGGAGGTGTGGGCCGACATTCATGAATTTGAACACTGCCGCCACCTGGTGCGGCTTTTCGAGCAGACCCGCGCCGACGGGCTGAAGGAAATCGTGGGCTGGCGCCAGGAGTAGGTGCGGAGCTGGTCCCCCCAAAAATCTCCATTCGTGCCTTCCCTTTTTCTGCGCAGGACACCCCGACGATAGCTGCAGCGCCGCCGATGACGCCGTGCGGCGGGGTGTGGTGGCCCACTCAAGCCCGGTTTTGGCTTGAGTGGGAATAAAGAACGCTCAAGCCAACGTCGGAATGGGGCAGCGAAGAAATCTTTCCACTTACCCACACAACGAACACCGCGTTGTGTGGGCCACCGGCCCAAAGCAGTCCGCAAATATTTATTCTATTTTAGAGAACTGCCTCTTGCTGCGCCCTGTGAAGGACCACATCATCAGGAGCAACTCGATCCGGTCTGTGACCTGGAGTTGGTGGCAAATGTTCGAGAAAGCGCACTGGAGTTGCTCAGGAGATAACGCCATCGCATGGGCGATTTCGCCATCCGTGTACCCACGTGCAAACAAACGCACAAGGTGACGCTGTGAGTTGCTAAGTTGTCGCTGCATGACGCACGCTCCCCGCTAAGCACGAGTCGTGACGCCTGAAAGGCTGTGCCAGCCTCGATATGGTGAGGAAATCGGAACGGTGGGGGCTGGCGGGGGTGATTGTGATGCCGACTCCTGAAGCTGTCAAGAATAAATTGCGCGGCACTTCAGGTCTTCGGCGAACTCCGATGAAAAGATTCGCAATTCAGGACGCGTGGGTGGGTGGCCCACTCAAGCCCGGTTTTGGGCAGTTCGCGCGTGTAAGCTGGCCTCTTGCCGTAGAGCTTCCGGCGATTTCAGCTTTTGGAAAAACTGGGGAACATCCCGTCTGTCCCTGCGTTTCGTGATGCCGACTTTTGAGGCTGTCAAGAATAAATTGCGCAGCACTTCAGGTCTTCGGCGAAGAAAACCTGAGAAAACCTGAGAAAACCTGGGAGAGAAAACCTGGAGGAGAAAACCTGGGGACAGACGGAACGTTCCCCCATCGAACCTGCACCTCCCAAGTCCTTGTTGGCGGTATTGGCGACTCTAAAGCCGCTAAAACCAACCTGGAAAACCAACCTGGGGAAAACCAACCTGGGGACAGACGGAACATTCCCCCATCGAACCTGCACCTCCCAAGTCCTTGTTGGCGGTATTGGCGACTCTAAAGCCGCTGGCGGATGATTTTCCGGCCATCCCTGAACTGCCTCCTGATCCGGTCGTTCTCTGATGCGCTATCTTCTTGACACCAACATCGTTTCTGATCTGATTCGCAATCCACAGGGAAAAGTCGCGCAGCATAGCATAACCGTCTGCTTAGGCATATGCCTTGCTATTTGGGCTGGGATGTCTACTCTCCAATTGACCTGAGTTTGTAACGCCCCCATATGGGTTAGCGGCGGCCGCTGGAGCACGCTGACAGAAACGAGGGGTGGAGCAGGCCCCGAGGGGAGAATCTCGAGGTCCTGCTCCACAGAAGAAACCTTAGGCGATTAATCGGCGGTGGCGGCGTTGCCGTTCACGCCATTGACCGGCGCGGGCAGCTTGGCGCCGCGGTTGGAAGGCAGTCCGGTATCGCGGATCTTGTAGAGCAGGGCGCGGTAGCTGATGCTGAGGGCGCGCGCCGACTGTTTGCGGTTCCAGTGGTTGGCCTGCAGCACCTTCAGGATCACCTTGCGCTCCAGCTCGCGCACCGCCTGGCGGGTCAGCTTCTTGAGGGAGATGGGCCCGTCAATGGAGATTTCCGGATTGAAAACATCGCGCTGCTGGCTGACCAGGTCGTTGCTGATGGCCTCTTCGGTACCCAGGATGACGTAGCGCTTGACCAGATTTTCCAGCTCCCGGATGTTGCCCGGCCAGTGGTATTTCTGCAGCATGGCCATGAGCTCGTCAGAAAGCTCGCGGGCGCGGCAGTTGTACTTGCGGTTGTAGTAGTCGAGGAAGTATGCCACCAGGGCGGGCACGTCGGCGGCGCGTTCGCGCAGCGGCGGCATGTGCAGGTTCACCACGTTAATACGGTAGAACAGGTCCTGGCGGAAGCTGCCGGTGGCGATCTCCTGCTCCAACTGGCGGTTGGTGGCGCACACCACCCGCACTTCCACTTTCTTGTCTTCCTGGGCGCCGATGCGGCAGAACTGGCCATCCTGCAGCAGTTGCAGCAGCTTGGATTGCAGGGCGGAATCGAGTTCAGAAATTTCGTCGAGGAACAGGGTGCCACGGTGGGCCATTTCCACCCGGCCGGGCTTGGAGCCGTAAGCGCCGGTGAAGGCGCCTTTTTCGTAGCCGAAGAGCTCGCTTTCCAGCAGGGTCCCGGGAATGGCGGGGCAGTTGACCTTTACAAAGGGCCCGGTGCGCCAGGGCGAGAGGCCATGGATCATGCGGGCGATAATGTCCTTGCCGGTGCCGCTTTCGCCTTGAATCAAAACCGGCACGTTGGCGCCGGCGAGCTTCTGCAGGCGCTCGCGCAGGGCCCGCATGGCCTCCGTGCGTCCAAAAACCACGCTCTCCGGGGGAATTTCACCCAGCGACTGGGTCAACGAACTGACGGTTGCAGCCATGTCTGATCACTCCGCCGGAGCCTAGAGCGCCCGGGCATAACGCCTAAGTGCATCCCGAGCACCAAAGTACGTGGGGCCATTCCGGCGAGCCCAATTTGATGACTAATGTCCTTGGATTCAATCGCTTAGCCGACATCCTCTGCGCGGAAACATGACCCGGGAGAAGGTCCGCGAAGGGCACCTTTTCCCAATGAGGGGTGGGAAAAGCTTTTCACAGCTAAGAACTAACTTTCCTTCCGGCGGAGCGGAGAAGAGGGCGGGAAAACTTGAGTCCAAGCAACTGGTGGCGGTTGGAAGAACGGGCATGAACCACGCGGGCCTTGAGCCGGCGCACGGCCCGGGGTAGGGGGCCGCTATCAGGCAGTGGCGCGCTGGGCACCTCCAGCGAAACCCCAGCGGAGAGCGGCAAAGGCCGGGAGACGGCAAGCAGGACGCCGCCCGCGCTCAGGTTCAGGGCGGTGGCGAACTCGAGGAATTCCTTGCCCTGCTGGTCACGGCCACGAACGAAAACCGGAATCGCCAGCGGCAATCTTTCCCACATTCGACGCTGCTTCTCTGCAGTCGGGCCAGCCACACTTTCCCCTGAATATGGTATGCAAATCAGCTATCTCTCGCACCTTAGCTGCCAAACCAAGCGGCTCCAATTGATTAGAGCCAGGAGGGCAGTTTAGCAAGCGACAACTTGTGCCAGGGAGCCGCAGGAACGGCGTTAGAGCAGTGGTCTGGCAAGCCGGTGCTGGGAGGGCGCCACCCGGAGGCGGCAGAGCGAGCTGCACTGGGGACCGTGCCAGTCGCAAGCTTTTTCTCTTTTGTGACTAAAGACATGCATTTTGGCGGTTGACAGGGGTGGAAGTCTGACATAGCATTCCTTCTACAGAGCATAGAAAAGCAAGCTCTTAGGTATCCCTCCCCCCAATTTCAGCAAGCGCACAGGAAAATACTGCGGAGATGAGTGTGTCTACCATCAAGGGGGAGCACCCCGGACAGTCGAGTGAGGGCCGGGGGGTGATGGGCGCAACGGAACTGCACAGCAACAGCGAACAGGAATTGCTGCAAGCCTACATGCAGTTGCAGGAAAGGTACCATCGCTGCACGGAAGCCCTGGCCTCCGCCGCCCACGACCTGAAGACGCCTCTGGCTATCCTCTCCGGCTACATCGAACTGCTGCAGAACGAAAAGCTGGGCCCGCTGAGCGAGCGGCAGCGCTCGATTCTGCAGGATATGCAGGCCAGCAGCGCGCGCCTGGAGCACTTTGTACAGGATTTCCTTACCTTCAGCGTGCTGGAAACCGGCGAGCTGAAAATGAAATTCGAGAGCGGGGACATGAACGCCTGCCTTTCGGAGATCTGCAGCTTCTGGTCGGCGCGCTTCCAGCAAAAGAGCGTGGCCCTGTACTTTCTGGCCAATGAAAAGCTGCCAACCTTTATCTTCGACTACGCCAAAGTGCAGCGGGTGCTCTCCAACCTGCTGGACAACGCGTCCAAGTTCACGCCCGCAGGGGGCACGGTGTGGCTGCACGCGGAGCCGCACATGTGGGAGCGGCGCGCCAATTACCTGGGGCGTCCGGCGCAGGAACGGCGCAAACTGAAGAGCGAAATGCCGAATGCGGTGAAGGTGAGCGTGTCGGACACGGGGCCGGGAATTGCGCCGGAGTTTCACCAGGAGATTTTTGACGATTTCTTCCGCTTGCCGCAGGCGGGTATAGCGGGCGAAGGGGTGGGATTGGGACTGGCCATTGCCCGGCGCCTGGTGCAGGCATTCGGGGGGAAGATCTGGGTGGAAAGCGAACAGGGCGCGGGCTGCAAATTCTGTTTTCTGCTGCCGGTGCGGCATGCGGGCGTTGCCAGGGGAGAAGGACGATGAGCGCGTCACCGAACATTCTGCTGGTGGACGATGAGCCTGGAATGCTGCGCTATATCCGGACTCTGCTGGAAGTGGACTCCTACAAGGTGGAGACGGCCAACAGCGGCAATGACGCGCTGGAGCGGGTGCAGCGCGGCCTGAGCCCGGACCTGGTGCTGCTGGACCTGCTGATGCCGGGACTGGACGGCCTGCAGACGCTGGAACAGTTGCGCCATGTGCAGCCCAGCATGAAAGTGGTAATGCTCTCCTGCGTGAGCGACACCCGCAAGGTGGTGCAGGCCATACGGCTGGGAGCCCAGGACTACCTGACCAAGCCCTTCCAGAAAGCGGAACTGGATGCGGTGATCAAGCAATGCCTGCGGGCGCAAACCTCCTCCGGCGGCGAGGTGGAGGAGCTGTGTGATGATGTGTTTTTCGTGGCTGCCAGCCCGGCCATGAAGAAGATTCGCGCCCAGGCGGCGCTGGTGGCGGGGGTGGACATTCCGGTGCTGCTGCTGGGCGAGAGCGGCACGGGCAAAGAAGTGCTGGCGCGGCTGATTCACAAGCTCTCGCCGCGCGCCCACCGCACGTTTCTGAAAGTAAACTGCGCCGCCGTGCCCGCCGACCTTCTGGAAAGCGAACTGTTCGGCTACGAGGCGGGCGCGTTCACCGGCGCTAACCACCCCAAGCCAGGCAAGTTCGAGCTGTGCAACAAGGGCACTATCCTGCTGGACGAAATCGGCGAAATGCCGCCGCTGCTGCAGGCCAAGCTGCTGCACGTGCTGCAGGACCAGCAGTTTTCCCGCCTGGGCAGCCGCTCCGTGATCAAGGTGGACGTGCGCATCCTGGCCGCCACCAACATCAACATTCCGGAGGCCCTGGCCAGCAAACGCCTGCGCGAGGACCTTTACTACCGCCTGAACGCTTTTACCATGCAATTGCCGCCGCTGCGCGAGCGCAAGGAAGAAGTTCCGCTGCTGCTCAAACACTTCATGTCGCGCATGGCGGATCATTACGCCCGCCCGCCGATGACGCTTTCGCCCAAGCTGCTGCAACGCTGCCTGGAATACCCCTGGCCGGGCAATCTGCGCGAACTGAGCAATTTTGTGAAGCGCTTTTTGATTCTGGGCGATGAGGATGTGGCCATCAACGAATTGCAGCCGCAGTCGGACGGCAGTGGTCCGGCGGCAGCGGGCCGGGATGGCGACTCCGGCGGCGGGCTGAAATCG
>DATEJK010000014.1:0-22836 GCA_035278025.1 Terriglobales bacterium
GGCGGAACGGCACATTCAGCAGGGCAAGCTGCAGAATGCCATCGCGGAGTACGAAAAAGTTGTAAAAGCCGATCCCAAAGACCTTACCGTCCTCAACACCATTGGCGACCTGTACGCGCGCATCGGCCAGACCGATAAAGCCGTCTCCTACTTCAAGAGCGTTGGCGATACCTACGCCACGCAGGGCTTTACGGTCAAAGCCATCGCCATGTACAAGAAGCTGACCAAGCTGAAGCCCAGCATTGAGTCAGTCCTCAAACTCGCCGAACTCTACGGCCAGCAAGGCTTGCAGAACGATGCCCGGGCGCAATATCTGATGGTGGCCGAACAATACCTGCACTCCGGGCACCTGGAGCAGGCGGCGCATGCCTTCCAGAAAATCCTCCAGATAGACCCGGAAAATACCAGCCTGCAAGTGCGGCTGGCGGACGTGTATGTGCGCCTGGAGCGCCGCGACGAGGCGCGCAAAATTCTGCTGCGCACAGCCGAGGGTTTGCAGGCCCGCGGCAGCAAGGCGGAAGCGGAAGAAGTTCTGGCCCGCGTGTTGCAGCTGAATCCCACTGACAAGCAGGCCCTGCTCATGCGCGGCGGCGTGGCTCTGCAGGCCGGCGACGTTTCCGGCGCCATTCAGACCTTGGAGCGCATCCCCGAATTGGACCAGAGCGCCGATGGCCTGCGCGCCCTCTCCAACGCTTATCTGCAGGCCGGGCGAGCCGCTGAAGCCGGGCCCCTGGCCAGGAAATTATTCGCCCTCACCCAGGATGCCGGCCCTCTTTCCGCCTACGCCGATGCCCTGATGAAGGCCGGCGAATACGAGGAAGCGCTGCGCGTTTATCACCAGTATGCGGAGAAACTCCTGACCTCAGAGTCCGGCGAAGTGCTCGATAATCTTCACGCCTGCCTCGACCATGTCCGCGAGAACGTCGCCGCCCTGGAACTGCTTCGCCAGCTCTACGAGCGGGCCGATGACAAGGCTCGCCTGGCCGAGGTGGCGGAGTTGCTTGCCGGGCTGGCCGAACAGTCCGGCGATCTTGCCCGCGCCCGCGATTTATATCTGCAACTGGCCGCTCTCGATCCAAATAATTCCGCCTACACGCAAAAGTACAACCGCATGGTACAGCATGTGGGCGCCGATACCGGGCATGGCGATGCCGGCGCGCCTTTGTCGGTGGAAGATTTGAACATCAACGCTCCCGAAGTTGATCAGGGCTACAACGGGGAGCTGGCGGCCGAGTTGCAAAGACTCATCACGGAGACTGACCTCTTCGTCTCCTATAACCTGGCCCCCAAGGCGGTGGAACCGCTGGAAGCGGCGCTGACCAGGGTGCCCAATGATTTGCGCATTAATCAGCGCCTGGCCGCGCTCTATGTGCGTGCCGGACGTCTGGCGGAGGCGGCGGAGTGCTGCCGCAAAATCCACGACGTTTATCTCAAGGCCGGCCTGCAGGATTTCGCGCAGCAGTACGGCGAAGCGGCCAAGAAATATGCCGAACGGGCGGGAGAATCCGCCCCCGGCCAGCCCGCTCCTGCCGCTGCCCGGGCCGGCGCAGATGGCCATCAGGAAATTGACATCTCCAGCGAGTGGGAAAGCTCGATGGCAGAGCCGGTGGTCGAATCGGTGGTTAAGTCTGCCGGCGCCGGAGAGCGCGCCGAAGCCATTGCCGGCCTGGTGGAGGAAGTAAAGTTCTACCTGCACCACGAGCTCTGGGAAGAAGCCGAAGCCGCCATCGCCAAATGTGAAGCGCAATATCCCGATGTGCCTGAGCTCGGCGGTTTTCGTGAGCAGTTGCGGCATGCGGCCAAGAGCAAGAAAAAGCCCGCCGCCGCGCCCGTCCCGACTGCCCCGGCTCCTGCCCCGCCCGCGGTCCCCGGCAACGGCGTCCTGGGCGATATGGTTTCTGACCTGGAATCGGCGCTGGGCGATAATTTTGGAACGCCGCCGCCCGCACCCGCGGCCGCTCCACAGCCCGCCCGCATGGCGGCGGCTGCCGGCGCCGGTTCTTCGGCCCCTGTCACCGCGGCCATCCCTGCGGTTGCCGCCTCCGCTCCTGCTTCTTCAGCCCGGGGCGCGGCCACCGCGCAGGCCGATTCCGAACTGGAAGAAATTTTCACCGAATTCAAGCAAGGATTGGAAGAAAGCGAGGCGCCCAGCCAGGCCGAGGATCCGGAAACCCATTACAACCTGGGCGTGGCCTTCAAGGAAATGGGCTTGCTCGATGAATCCATCGGCGAATTACAGAAAGTTTGCCTGGCCGTGGAGCGCGGGCAGCCTTTCCCCCACGTGATGCAGGCCTTCACCTGGTTGGCGGCGGCTTTTCTGGAAAAAGGCGTGCCCCAGGCGGCCATCCGCTGGTACGAAAAAGCGCTCAAACTGCCCACCATTGATGAAGACGCCCGCATCGCCCTGCACTATGAACTGGCGGCGGCTTATGAGGCCTCCGAGAACAAACAAGCGGCTCTAAGCCATTTTCTCGAGGTTTACGGAGCGAATATTGATTATCGCGACGTGGCCGAGCGCATCAAAGCCTTAAAGTCGTAAAATCAATAAAATAGTCGAGGGCGTGCACGGACGTGGGGATTCTCTTTCCGCGCCTCATGCCTCCTGAGGAGAGAGCGGCGTGGATTCGGATTCGGATGTAGCCGGGCAGAGCTGGGGACGCTTGGCCAATCAGGCCAGCAAACCGGGAAGCGGCCTGTCCCGCAGCCCTCTGGCGCCGGAACAGGAACCGGCCAGCCAGGGCCGCTCCCAGGCCACCGGCGGCCACTTGTGGGCCCGCCGCTTGGGCTTGCTCGTTTTTGTTCTTATTTGCCTGGAACTGGGCATCGCGCTGGTGGTCCTTCCCTGGACTCATATATGGACAGAAAATAATCTGCTGCTGGATTACCCGGCGGTGCGTTTCTGGGCGGCCAACACCTTCGTGCGCGGTGCTTTCAGCGGCCTGGGCGTGATTGATATCTGGCTGGGCATCTGGGAAGTGGTGCGCTATCGCGAGCCGAGGAGCAATTGATTCATCGCCTCTCGTCCCTTCGATACTTATCTTTTGTTCAGGATGGTTTAACGCTCGGGCCTGCGGCTTCAGCCGGGACATTTCCTTGCTGCCGCCTTGCTGCATTTTTGGGGGAATGGATTTGAGAAGCAAATCAGACCGTAACAAGTACGCCGAAAAAGATGACTTCCAGGCCGGCGGACCCACCCTCTATCCGGCTCCTCTGGCCTACGAAAACAAGCGCTTTCTCAACAGCCCGGACGGGCGGGTTCTGCGCATCCTCTCCGAGTACTCCGAACCCCTGGCCCGCTTTCGCCGCGAGCAGATCCAGGACACGGTGGTGTTCTTCGGTTCCGCCCGTTTTCACAGCCTGAACGAAGCCCGCCATTCCCTGACCGTGCTGGAAAAGCCCGGTTCCCGGCAGGCCGCTCCTCCGGAAGAGCAGATGAAGCTCAGGCAGGCGCGCGCCGCCGTGGACATGGCGCGTTATTACGAGGACGCGCGCCGGCTCGCCCACCTGCTCACCCAGTGGTCACTGCAGATTCCCGCCAAACGCCAGCGCTTTGTGGTCACCACCGGCGGCGGCCCCGGCATTATGGAAGCCGCCAACCAGGGGGCGCGCGAAGCCGGCGGTAAAACCATCGGCCTCAACATCCGCCTGCCTTACGAGCAGATGCCCAACCGCTACGTCAGTCCGGAGCTCAACTTCGAGTTCCACTACTTCTTCATGCGCAAATATTGGTTCGCCTATCTGGCCAAGGCCCTGGTCATATTCCCCGGCGGCTTCGGCACCCTGGACGAGCTCTTTGAAATTCTGACTCTGGCGCAGACCGAGAAGCTGGCGAAAAAAATCCTGGTCGCCATCTATGGCACCGAGTATTGGCGGCGGGTCATTAATTTTGATGCCATGGTGGACGCGGGCACCATCGCGCCCGAGGACGTGGACCTGTTCCGGCTGGTGAACTCGCCGGAGGAGGGATTCGAGTTTTTGCGCGACGGGCTTACCAAGTATCACCTGGGCACGCCCCCCCGCGAAGCCGCCCCCGAAATCGCCAAAACCCGGCCGTAGGCTGCGCGCGCCTGCAGCTCTTACGACCTGGGCGAGCCGCCGCAGAAATAGCGGATAAACACCGCCATGCCGATAATCCAGGTATAGAGCAGCGCTTCTTCCTGCAGGGCGCGCCAGATGTTTCTTCGCGGGCGCGGCGCCGGGGTGGCTTCTGAGCTGGACTTGGCGGTTCCCAGCAGCAGGTCAAAGAATGGGCAGAAGACGTTGTACCGGCCTTCCGGAATATCGTGGTGGTCCAGATGGTACGGCCGGGCAGCACGCAAAAGGGGCGGCAGCCAGCCTCCCAGATGTATGCGCCAATGGATTTCCTCCACCGCAATAAAGTAAGCGGTAAAGCCCAGCAGGATTCCCGGAGCCAGGGCAAAACCCCACAACAGGTCGGCAAGGATCACGGGCGAGCCATTCGTGCTGAACAGGAGCATCACGTATAAGGGCGACTCCCCGAACGTCAAATGCTCCACCTCATTTTCCTTGCCGGAGGTGATGTGGTGCAGAATGTGTCCTTTGCCCAGCGCCCCCCGCGTGTGGTGCAACAGGTAACGGTGGTAGAAGTACTCGAAGGCGTTGGCCCACACCAGCCCGATGCCCAGCCCAATCAGCCACTGGTACGGTCTGGGTGGCAAATACACTGCCAGCAGCAGCGCGGGCAGCGCGCCGCACAGCAGCGCGGTCAGGGCGTTGTTTCGTTTCAGGCTACAGGCGTGGGCAAATAAGCTTGCGGTGGAACTGCTGTGGGCAAATGAGGTTGGGGTGGAACTCCTTGCTTCCATAGGGGTCTTACTGCTCGGCCTGCTTGATTGGAACCCGGGGGGTAGGCCCAAGTTGTCTTTTGGGGGGAGTTTTTTCGGCCGGGCCGGCGCCAATATATCCCGAAAACCCGCTCCCAGCAAGGGATTGCTGGCAACCCGGCGCCTCGGTTCGATAAGTCGCAATTACCCTGCGCCCCGATCCATGCCCTGCGCTCAGGCGGCGGTGCCTCCGCGAATCACCTGCAGCTGGCATTCCGTGGCCCAGTAGCCTTTGCCGTCATCCCCGTCCAGCACAAACTCCTGCACCACGTAAGTGCTCTGTTCCGGGGCCTTCTCTACCGGTTCCCAGCGCTGAATATGGCGAACGGGCTGGGGATTGCGCCACACGATTTTCAGCTCCATGGGCGGACTCCACGCTCTCAGAAGCAACTCTGTGGCCAGGCACAAAAGGGCGACGAGACCCGGAACTGATTGAAAGACAAGGGGTAAGACGTTCGGAGAAAACTGGGGCCAGGGTCCCTCTCAGCCCTCTCGGACTGATTCGGGCGAGTCCGTCCCACATCGGGAACTGAGAGAGACTGCCGCCGTCTTGGCAAGGCCCGGTAAAGACGTAATTAATTACGTCTCTCCCATGTGCGCTCTGGTTTAGAACGTCACCCGCAGCGCCAGCTGGATCTGGCGCGGATTGAACACCGCCCGCGGGGTGCCGTATCCCGGGTTGGGAGAGCCTTCGAGAAACGTCCCCGCAGTTCCTGCCGGAATAAAGTCGGGCGCGCCGTACACCGTGTTGAAGTAGCGGATGTTCACGTTGTTCAGGGCATTGAACGCCTCCGCCATGCCCTGCAGGTGCACCTGCTCGGTCACGTTAAACGTGCGCGAAAGGCGCAGGTCCACCGTCTGATAGCTGTCGCCGCGGAAGGTGTTGCGGGGCTCGATTCCCACCCGATCGTTCAAGGGGAAGCCGTCGCCGTTGGCGTCGAAGCCCACGAACTTGGTGAAGTAGTGGGGTGATTCCAGGGTCACGATGGTGGAGAGCTCGAAATCATTGAGCACCCGGTTCAGGTGGGTAGGCCCGGCCAGGGTCATGTTGCCCACAAAGCGGTGGCGCACGTCGTCGGCGGAGAGCGCCTTTTCCTCGCCGAAGTTGCCGCTGTCCTGGGGAATGAGCACAAAGCTGGGATTGGGCCCGTTGTCCAGCGTCTTCGACCAGGTGTAGCTGATGCCATAGCCCAGGTGGTGGCTGATGCGCTTGTTGAGCGTCACCAGCAGGCCGTCAAATTCCGAATACCAGCGCGAGTCGGCTTCAAAGTAGGTGAAGTATTTGGGGTTGGCCGCGCCGGGCACGATATTGGGCACCGCCCAGAAGGTGTTCTTCACGCCCGCGTCGCCTTTGGAATCATGCACCAGCGTGGTGCCGCTGGGCGGCGGCTGGTTGATATTGAAGAAGCTGCCCAGGTGCACGCCGTGGGTGCGCAGATAACTGATATTGAGCACCGCATCTTTGTAGGGCTGGAACTCAACTCCCAGGCTGCTTTGGATTCCATAGGGCATTTTATGGTCCTGGGTGAAGCGCACGATGGTAGCGGGCGCAAGGAACCCCAGAGTAGCCGGATTACTGGGATCGGGATACTGCCCGTTGATCAGGCCGTTAAAGGCATTCTGAAAGGCGGCGGGAAAGAATCCCGAATAGCCGAACAGCTGGCTGGTGGAGTTCAGGTCGTCTTCGCCGGCCCGGAACTTGCCGTAAGCCGCGGTGCCGCCGCAGGAAGGCGCCTGGCACATCAGCAGGGGCGAGGGAATAGTGCCGTGGAACAGGCCGAAGCCGCCGCGAATCACAATGGAGTGGCTGCCGCCCAGGTTATAGGCGAAACCCGCCCGCGGGTCCACGCCGTGGGGAGTGTTGAGCACATTGCTGGGCCAGGTCTCGAAATCGAAACGGGCGCCCAGGGTCAGCGTCAGGTTCCGGGTGGCGCTGAAGCGGTCCTGCCCGTAAAAGCCCTCATAGGTGTGTCCCAGGGTGCCACTGGCCTGGTTGCGGATCGCCTGCGGGTAGCCGTTCATCGAGAATACCGAAGGATCAAAGCTGGCTTCGTTGTAATTCGGCGCCTGGAAGCGCTCCATCCACAGCACCGCCGGGGTGTGGTCCAGCAGGTTGGAGCTGTTGCAGGGCGAACTGGGATTGGTGGGATCGGGCGCGATGCAGACAAAGGTCGCCTCAAAGGGATAGAACAGGGGGAACGATTCGGTAGTGTTTACATGGTTGAAATCGCCGCCGAAGCTGAAGGTGTGCCGTCCCGCCGTCTTGGTTATGTCGTCCACCAGTTCGTAACGCCACTCCTTGTAGAAATCCGGGTTGCCGCGGTTCACCCCGATGGCGAACTGGTTAGCCACCTCCATGTGCGGCTCCGCCGTGACCGTGGGGAAGTCGAAGGAGCGCCGCGCGTATTGCATGCGCACTTCGTTCACCAGGCTGGGGGAAATGACGGAAGTCAGGCTGCCCACCAGCGACTGGTCGCGGGAAAAGTTGTTCTTGAACCCGGAGGGCAGGTCGGAGCCGTCATTCAGCGGCGAGTAGTTGTGCAGCCGGCCATCGTCGAAGAAATAGCGCACGTACATGTATTCCTTGGGGCTGAAGGCGTGGTCCAGCTTCACCAGGAAGTTGTCGTAATTGTTGCTGCGGGTGACGTTCAGGTTCTCCGCCGGAAAGCCGATGCCCGTCTTGAACTGGTTGATGGTGCCGATATTGTTCAGAATGATGGAGTTGTAATAAGGCGATTCGCTGCGCCGCTGGCCCTCGTAATTGGCGAAGAAGAAGGTTTTATCCTTCTGGATGGGGCCGCCGAGGGTGAAGCCATACTGGTTCTGGCGCAGCTTGTCCAGCAGGCGGCAGCCGCCGGAGCTCAGGTTGCCCGGCACCGCGCAGGTGGAGGGGTCGCGCGAGGCCAGCAGGCTCTTGGCATCCATGGCATCATTGCGGAAGTATTCATAGGCCGAGCCGTGGAATTTGTTGGTTCCGCTCTTGGTGATGATGTCCACAATGCCGCCCACCGCGCGTCCGTATTCGCTGCTGTAGTCGCTGTTGATAACGCGGAACTCGCGCACCGCGTCCTGCGAGGGCGTGTACTTCTGCACCCCGGAGGCGGTGGAGATATCGTCCGCCCCGTCAATGGCCACAAAATTGTAGTGAATGTTTTGTCCGGCGAAGGAGAGCTTGGTCACCGGCTCGATGATCACGTCGGTGCTGCCGGAAGTGGTGTCGCCGATGGTCACGCCCGGAGCCAGCAGCGCGAAGTCAATGAACTGGCGGCCGTTTACCGGCAGGTTCTCGATCTTGTGCTCGTCAATCACCGAGCTCACCATGGTGCGCGTGGGCTCCGCGGTCACGCCCACATCCTCCACCTGGATCTCCTGGCTCACCGCGCCCAGGGGCAGGGTGAAGTTCACGGCGCCCACCTGGCCCACGTCAAGGTGCACCTTTTTGACCTGTTTCTGGAAACCCTTCTTATTTGCCGTCACCACGTAGTCGCCCACCGGCAGCAAGGCCAGCTGATAGTCGCCGTTGGTATCGGTGGTGGCAGCGCGGGAAAGGCTGGTGGCCGTGTTGACCACGCTGACCTGAGCATCGGGAATCACCGCTCCCGTGCTGTCGTACACTCGCCCCTGCACCGTTACCGTCACCACCTGGGAACTCAAAGGCAAGCTGGCAAACACAACCGCCAGCAACATGGACAACAGGCTGCCACCCACCACGCGGGCTCGCATCATGGACTTTCCACCTCAAGGGAATATAAGGACGGATAAAGCCGGGCCGGGTTGCAGTGTGCCTGTGATATGAGAAAACGGGGTTAATGTCAAGACGGCACTTGGGTTCCAGGGCGGTATGGCGCGTTATGGCGTAGTGAAATTCCCGTGGGCAGGAATTTCTCAGGTTTGCTTCCAAGGCTGGCGAGTGGAAGTTTTCTCAGCGGTTACCGGCCTCTGCGGTGCTCTCCGCAACGCTTGACCAAAAATTGCTCGACCGCCGAACCCATGGTAAGCTCATCCCCCTTTAAGGAGGGTTGAGTTTTGTCTACAAATCTGTTCTCGAAAAGTCTTGTAGCCGGGGCGGCATTTGCCGCTTTGGTTGTGATGGGAGTGGCCATCGCTCCTCCCTCCGTTCGTGCGAAGAACGATAACAATGGCGCGCAAGACGACAAGGAAATGATTCGGATCGGTCTCGCGGTGGCGCCGGTTCCATTGAACATGGCCGGCAAAGATCAAGACCTGGTTGGACTAGGCAGCTATATTGTGAACATAACTGGCGATTGCAACGGCTGCCACAGCCACGGCCCTGCCACCGAGTACGTCCTTCCCAACGGCAATCCCTACCTGCGGCAGCCGCCATTTGATGGCACTATCCGGGTTAATCCATCCACGTATCTGGGCGGAGGCAGAGACTTTGGGACTTTTCCACCCGTTCCGGGAGCAGAGTTGCACATTATCTCCCGCAACCTGACGCCGGATAAGTCGGGTTTACCTGAGGGCGGTCGCACCCTCTCCGAGTTCATCCAGATTATGCGGACTGGTGTGGACCTGGATCATGCCCACCCGAACTGTCCTGGCAATACTCCTGGTCCCGACTGCATGCTGGCTCCTTTCGATGGCGACAAGCTGCAGATCATGCGCTGGCCGTCGTTTCAAAACATGACCGATCGTCAGCTTACGGCTATCTACACTTACCTCAGCACCGTTCCTTGCGTCGAAGGCGGCCCCGGCGAGCCTTCTCCCCGCTGCCAATAGTGGGCACACCCGCCCGCGCGCGACCCGGCTCAGCGGTTCTGAGCCGGTCGCTTGCGAGATTGAATTTGTTTGAAAGGTTCGATACCAATGTGGAGATCGGCCACCCGCCGCACAAATAACCCGGACGTCCGCTGGCAGGTTAGTCCACGGCTCCGTGTAACAATTCGTTCACGGGAAGAGGGTCGTAGCCTCTTCCCGTAAATGGACTTGCAGTTAGAGCCGCATCAAAGCAGAGACAGGATCTGCTGCAGTAGACCGGCTATTTGGGTCAGCGGAGCCGGTGACTGGTTAAGCAGGTTAGCCACGTTGCACAGCAAGTTGCCCAGCAAGTTGCCCGGCCCCGCCTGCGCGGTGATGTCCACCACAATTGGGTTCGGTACTGAGACCACCAATCCCAGCAGGTTTAAATTAATGGGCCCGATGGTGAGGTGAAGGATCGGGCAGGTGCCAGACGGGTCCAGAGTTGCGTTCGTGAACGATCCGATCAGGGTTCCGGTGCTGGTTACCACGGTAGCCAGACCGCTCGCCACGAGTCCGCTGCCGGTGGAGGTAATGCTCGTTACCTTAATTCCAGTCAGCGTACCGGTAGTAGACGTAGTTTGGCCTGGGAGGGTAAAAGTGAGTTGTTGCGCTGCGACAGGAATGAACCCGCCGCTATGAACCTGTGCGGAAGCAGCAGGAGCGAGGGCCAGAGCTGTGATCGCCAGGAGCGCGACCAGAAGAGCAAATCGTGTTTTCATGGGTACTCCGTTTGGATTGGGTTGACATTGAAAAGAATTGATGCGGGAAGCTGACCTGGGTGGCCTTCCAATCGGGAGTGTCGGGCACCCCGTGTTCCTGGCCTTCCTTCCCCACGCGGCGAACACCGGTAAAGGAGGGTGGGGGTAGCCTCAAGCCCGTCTTTGGCAGTGGGAGACCAATGTGTAAGGGGGGTGGCCCACTCAAGTCCGTCTTTGGCTTGAGTGGGGGACAAATGCGTAAGGGAAGCGGCACGTCTTACCGATTGCGCGTGAGCACCATCTGGTAGGGATCCAGCAAGAGTTTGTGCGCGCCCGCCGGGGCGCGCAGCCGGAACTCGGTTTCCGCGCCATCGGCAAACACCTGCCCCAGCAGCACCGGCGTGCGTCCCCGAACCAGGGCATAAACCGGCACGCAAGTGACCAGGTCACCGGGCGCATCTTCCTGTTTTATGATTCCCGTTGCCACAACAGAATTTCCCTTGCGCACAAATTTGTCGCTCTCCAGCCGCAGCCGTGGAATGGCGGTGCCGTTCACCCACCCGTCGAAGAACCATTCCAGCGACGGGCGCCCTTCATAGCGGAGGGAGCGCGGCAGGTTTTCTTCAAACGCCCGCTGCACATCCTGCAGGGTCATCACCTTGCCGGCATAGCGTTCCTGCAATTGGCGCAGCACACTCAGGAAGAGTTCATCGCCGCCGCTGGAGCGCGCCCGCACCCCGGGCCGCGGCGCCTCGGAAGCGTTCCGCAACATATATCGCAGCATGTGGAACAGCCAGGTGCCGCGCCCATAAGCAATGGCGTCGTAGGCATCAGGAAATTTAGAGGAAGAAAGGCGCAACCCCAGCGTGACCGGTCCCGCCTCTAGCAGTTCCATGCCGGCTTTATTCTTCTGCAGCAGCTGCTCGCGGTAGGTCTGCATCATGAGCGCGAAATCGAGGGGATGCTCCTGCTCCAGCATCATCAGCACCGAGTAGTTGGCCAGCGCCTCGCCGATCCACTGGTCGCGATAGCTTTGCCACCCCACCCGGTCGCCCCACCACTGATGGGCGGCTTCATGCGCCGCCATGACTTGGCCGTAAAGCACACTCGCCTGGGGGGAAAAGTGCAGCACCGAGCGGTCATGCGGGGTAAGAAAGGCCATGCTGGAAAGAAAAATCAATCCCGGCCAGCCCTGGCTGGTCCCGCCCGGCATCTGGGTCAGGGCCAGGTGATCATAAGGAAACGGCCCCAGTCGCGCGCTGAGAAAATTGATGGCGTGCGCCGTCTCCTGCGCCACTGCCTGCGCGTTATGGGCCGGGGACGGGGGCGCAGGCGAGCTCACCAGCGGCATACGCTGGTGTTGCATCTGTTCCGCCGGAGAAATCTCCGGGTTGGGTGAAATTGCCACCGGCGGGGGCGGCGGGCGCGGGAACGCCCGTTCCATCCCCGCGGCGGCGTAAGTATCAACTTCCACCTTGCCGGCGCGCGCCGAAGCTTTCACGTACTGGCCCAGGTTGAAGCCGGCCATGGGAATGGGGTGCTCGGAAATCCAGTGCCCCACCTGCTCGCCCGCCGCCGGCTTTCCCGAATCCTCTTCCGCCGCCGGGGGCGCCCGCTTGCCGGTCGCCACCAGAGTCCAGCCCGCGGGATAGCGAAACTGCAAGTCGAATTCGGACATGGCCAGGCCCCGGTTGGGATACCAGGTGCCCCGTGCTCCCACGTAGAGCAGCCCGCCGCCGGCTTCGGAAAGCACCGCGCCGGAGTATTGGAAGCGCAGTTGCAGCCGCTGGCCCTCGCGCAGCGGTTCCGCAAACACAACCGCCACTATGTCATTGCCGCGCCGCGCCAGTTGCGTACCGTCCAGCGCCGGATTGTGCACGAACTCCACCGCCCGCCCATTGGCTTCCACCTGTTTCACTTGCAGAAAACGGGAGAGTTCGAACAGCAGCGCGCGTTCCCCGCTTTGATGAACTTGCACCTCCAGCAGCGCCTCGGCCGCCAGTTCATGGGGAAAGGTGATGCGCGCCCGGATGCGGTAGCGGGAGACCTCGATGCTGTCGTTTTCCTCCTGGGTTTGCGCCGGCGCTCCCGCACGCGCGGGCAGGGTGAATGATGTCCACAGGTCGTAGAAATCGCCTTGCGGAGTTGGCGTCAGCTGCCCGGCGGATACCTGCTCCCGCGCCAGGCTGTCAAAGAACACATCAAACAGCCCACGCCGCGGGCTGTTCAGCCGCAAGTGCAGGAAGTGATCGCTGCCGCTGTAGGACGCCCGCGGCTGCGCCGGACTGGCCACGGGAAGAAAACGGCTGAAAGTTATCAGCAACCGCAGGGCATCGCTCACCGCCAGCGAGCGGGCGACGGCATCGTGCCCCGCGAAAAAATCCTGCGCCTCCGTGGCCGGATACAGGAAAGGCTGCAGCTTCTGGCGGGTATCGTCGTTGAAGCGCAGGTAGGCGGCGGTGAACGGCTCTTCCAGAATGGCGGCCCCGGTGAACAGTCCCAGGGAAGCGCGCTCGGCACGGTTGGGCGGCATCAGCAGCAGTTCGCCATCTCCCTCAAAGTAGGCTCCCGTCACCCGGCCCAGCACGTCTTTGGTGAAAGCGATCACCCCGTCGTTGAAGGTCACGTGCAGGTTTGGGTGCTCAATGGAAGCCCCGCGGATGTGAAACACGCGGGCGGGGTCCAGTCCCACACTCCCCAGTTGCTGGTAAAGGGTGGCTGCCGTGTTGTTGGCGGGAGAGACCGGCGGGGATTGCTGCGCGCACGTCACTCCGCACGTTGCCAGCCACCACAGCACAAGCAGAACACGAATATAGCCAGTTACCTTGGTCACGGTTTCAGCCACGAGCGGCGCGATTAGAATCGCGTCGTGCGGACCTGCCTGATTATCGTCCTCATCTCGGCGATTTGTGCGCCGGCAGACACCATCTATCTGAAGAACGGCCGCCGAATTCTGGCCGACCGCGTACGCCAGGACGCCTCTCACGTCGAATATGACATTGGGGACAATTCCTATGCTATCCCCAAATCGCTGGTGGATCACGTGGACGCCACCGGCATGCCCCCCGCTGAGGCGGCCCAGGCCGGGACAGACTCGCAAAAACCAGCCTCGGAAATGCCGGAATTCACCCCCAGCGTCACCATGGATGGCAGCCAGGTGGCGGTTTCCGTGATCAAGGACGGGCAGGTGGATACATCCGTGCTGGACTCCCTGGACCGCTCCGGCAACGCCCAAATGGCTGCTGCCGGCTACTTCCTGGCCGGTCAGCATGAGGAGCAGGCCGGACACCGCCAGCGGGCCCAGTCTTATTTCGAGCGCGCGCTCGGTCTGACCCCGCAAAATCCCGCCATCCTCACTCACTATGCCGCCGTTCTGCTGCGCGGTGGAAACTACCGCCAGGCGATGGACGCGGCCAGGCAGGCCACCATGCTGGCCCCGGATTCGCCAGACGCCTTTGCCGTGCTCGGCTTCGCCCAGTTCATGAGCGACCGCAGCCAGGAGGCCGTGCGTTCCTGGAAGCGCTCCCTGCAACTGCGGCCTGATGCCACCGTGCAGCAATTCCTGGCCAAGGCCCAGCGCGAGGTCGCCGCCGAAGCCGACTTCTCCGAGCGCGAGACCGGGCACTTCACCCTGCGCTATGAAGGCCGGCAGACCTCGGACGAGTTCCGCCGCCAGCTGCTGCAGGTCCTGGACGCAGATTACAACGAGCTTTCCACCCAATTGGACGGTCAGCCGCGCTACAGCATTCCCGTGGTGCTCTATACCGACCAGGAATTTTTTGACGTGACCCAGGCTCCGGGCTGGACCAATGCCATCAACGATGGCAAGCTGCGCATTCCGGTAAGCGGTCTGACGGAGATGACTCCGGAGCTGGCGCATGTGCTCAAGCACGAACTGGCGCACTCATTTATCAACCAGCTCAGCGGCGGGCGCTGCCCGCAATGGCTGCACGAGGGCATCGCCCAGCTTCTGGAACCCCGCACCACCGCCCCCTTTGGCCAAAGATTGGGGCAGTTGATGAGCCAGCACCAGGCCTTGCCCTTCAACATGCTGGAGGGCAGCTTCATCCGCTTCAGCACCCCGGAGGCGCGCCTGGCCTATGACGAATCGCTGGCCGCCGCCGAGTACATCCGCGACACCTATGGCATGGATGATCTGGTCCGCATCCTGCGCCGCATTTCCGAAGGCAGCTCCACCGAAGCCGCCCTGCGCGCCACCATCCACACCGACTACGCCGACCTGGAGAACGAAGTGGGAGCGTTCCTGCAGGAAAAGTACGCGCACTGAGCGGAAAGTTCGTGGCAGATTTCGCGAGCGGTCCGCGGGGCCGGGAGACTTGTCAGGAAACAGCAATCAGCTATTTGTCCACATCATCCAGCACCCAAATGCCTCCCGAATTCTCCTCCAGGTTTAGAACAGCACTGCTGCCATTGAGCGACAGTTCGACGGGTGCGATCACGTTCGGGATCATCATTGCCGGGTTGTCAAAGTTCGTGACCTGCTGTGGCTTGCCCACCACCTGCCCCCTTTTGGAATCAAAGCCGATCCACCAGAGATTGAAAAATCCATTGCGATTAGAGAGAAAGTAGATAGTCCTTCCGTCTGGTGCAAACCGTGGTTTGTCATCGAACGAACTGCCGTCAGTTATTTCGGTCATTGGACCGCCTGTCGCAGGTATTACTGCGATCTTCGATTCATCCCCGATGCTCGTGGGACGATACGCTTCGACAACGATCCATTTCATGTCAGGAGAAAAATGTGGCTGATACAGGTCGTAATTGGGGTCAGACGCGATTTTTTGCGCTGCCGCAGGAGATCGGTCCAACGGAATAGCTGATCTGCGCCAAATCTCGAGATGATCGGTAGGTGACACTTCCGATACCAATAAGTATTTCCCATCGGGAGACCAGTCATATGGGAGTTTCAATCTGGATGGCTGTGTCAGCGGCCGCTCGGAGTGATTCTCCGCCGACCAAAGGAATAATGCGCCTTCTCCATACCACCATTTTGCTCGATAATAAACCAGCTGCTTGCCGTCCGGCGACCATATCGGAAATCCTCGCAGGTAATTGTCAGTGATTACCGGCGCCTCGCGTCCATCTACAAGCGATTTGTACCATAGCTCGGGTCTGCCGGCCCGCACTGCCTGATACACCAGTCGAGTTCCGTCTCGGGTGAGTGCGTGAACGTGCGTCTCCATCGACGCGGACGTGACGGGTTTACCCTCGCCTGTTAGACGCCGATTCGCCGCATCAAATGGAAATAGCCACGCTCGATACTGCCGGGACACACTCGCAAATGCAATTCTCCTTCCATCCCTTGAAAGTGCGAAATCCTCATCAAAGGTCGTACCGGTCGTGAGGGGGGTAATGGCCAGCGCGCGAAGGGTATTCCGATCAAGCGTCATTCGCCACAGGTTCTTTGTGCCCCTGATGGTACGCTCGAAGTAAATCGCATCCTCCGAAGGCGACCAACAAAACTTTGCGTCTGATTCGAGCTCGGGCATACCGTTCACGGATATGGTCCGAAGCCCGGATGTTATTTCGCGACCAACTTCTGTCTTTGTGCCTTCTCCTCCAGCGATCGGTACAGTCCAAAAGACCGGGATGATATCTCGTTCATTGACGGGCGCAAGCCACAGCGTTAACCGCTTGCCATCTGGGTGCCAGATGGCGTAGCGCAGATGAATCGCGTGTCTTTCCAGGAACTCCTTTAAAATTTGCTTGGGTTCACCGCCGTCGAGACCGGCAACCCATAAGTTTGCCGGGTTATCGGATATGGTCTGAAAAAGAATCTGCGAACTGTCAGGCGACCAGCGAGGATAGACCCCAAAAGAAGAGAGCTTTCTTTCCGTACCACCGAGAGCCGGAATTACGAACAAACCGCTGTTACTGCCCTCGGAGCGATAGGCAACGTATTTTCCGTCAGGAGACCAGTCCGGTTGCCAGTTCTGGCCCGGTCCATGGGTGACCTGCACGGGATCGCCCCCGCTCAGCTGCTGAATCCAAACGTCGAATTTCCCGCCGCGATTTGAGCTGTAGGCTATGTAGCGGCCATCTGGAGACCAACTCCCCCCGATTTGCAGCCCAGGATCAAACGTAATTCGGGTCAGTGCACGCTCGCGTGCAAGAGGTTTAGGCGCTCTTCGGTAATACAAAAGAAACGCCGCAGCCACGCATACTGTGGCTAGCACAATGCCGATGAGCCATTTCTGCGAAGCCCGCAAACGTGACTCCTGCGGCTCACCACGAACCGTGCCGGTGGACGTAGCTGCGATCCCTCCCAGCGACCATCTGCTGGATTGGTGAAAGGTTTGTGGTGGCTCCAGCCCACGATCCGATCTGGCGCTCCGATCGAGGGCGGCTTCTGTGCGTTGTGTCTCCAAGTCCCGTTTGAGGCGCTGTAGTTCCGCCCGCAAGTCCGATGCGTGCTGAAAGCGGAGGTCGGCGTCCTTCTCCAGCGCTCGGCTGATAATGTCCTCCAACTTAGGCGGAACTTCGGGATTCAGGCGAGCGGGAGATACAGGCGTGCGGTTTAAAATAGCCTCGAAGATGACACCGCTGCTTTCCCCTTGGAAGGGCATGCTGCCGGTTGCCATTTCGTACAGAACGGCCCCGAAAGAGAACAGATCGGTGCGGGCGTCCAGTTCCCTGGCGCGCACCTGCTCGGGTGACATGTAGGCCACCGTGCCAAGAGCTGTTCCCGGAGAGGTCAGATGCTGTTCCATGGTCAGCGTGGACTCGGCCGGCTCTGTGCTGCCTAGCCGAGGTATTGTCTTCGCCAGCCCGAAATCAAGAATCTTGGCGTGCCCGTGGACGGTCACAAAGATGTTGGCTGGTTTGATATCGCGGTGAATGATGCCCTTGGCGTGGGCCGAGCTCAGGCCATCCGCCACTTCGATTGCGAAAGACAAGAGGGCCGGAATTTGCAGGGGCTTCCCCTCAATTCGATGCCTGAGGGTATTGCCTTCAAGATATTCCATGGCGATAAACGATTGTTCGCCATGCTTCCCGACTTCATAGATCGTGCAGATGCTGGAATGGTTCAGAGCCGACGCGGCGCGCGCCTCGCGCCGGAAGCGTTCCATTGCCTGCGGCTCCTGGGCCAGGTTATCGGGCAGAAATTTCAGCGCAACGAAGCGGCCCAGGTCGGTGTCCTCTGCCTTGTACACCACTCCCATCCCGCCATACCCGAGCTTCTTCAGTACTCGGTAGTGGGAAATGGTCTGGCCCACGAATGGGGAGGGGCTCGCCATAGCCGGGAATAGTAGGACGGAACGTGCGGGGGGTCAACGCGGAGGTCATTTGAGCTTTTCGTTAGGCGGACTAAATGCTGAATGCTAATCGCTGGTTTTTGTGCTACTTTGTGCCGCCATGCGTTTCCCCTTCCACGGCGCCGCGCCTCAGCCGGCCCGCCGCCTGCCCCAGCGCTCGCCCCTGCCGCGGATGAAGACGGTGGAGGCGGGGGCGGAATACGCCCTGGCGCGCATGGGCGGCGATTTCTACGATTTTGTGGAAGCCAGCTCCTCGCGCCTGGCATTTGCCCTCTTCGACTTCGCCGGCAAGCGCGACCGGGCCATGGAGATAGCCGCCGCGACGCAGGACGTTTTTCGCGCCCAGGTACCGCAACTTTTCGCCGCCGACCACGTGAACGACAACGAGGCTATGGCCGAACTGGCTCTGCTGCTGAACCGCGCCATCCTTTCCGCCGCCGGCGGAGTGCATCACTCCCCCGGCTTCATCGGCTGCCTCAATGAACTGGCGGGAACCATCGTCTATTGCAACGCCGGACACACCCCCGGCCTGCTGCGGCACAATTCCGAACTCGACCTGCTTCCCGCCAATGCCCTGCCCCTGGGCCTGTTTTCCCATGCCACCTACGAGCCCCAGGTCAGAGTGCTGCCTCCGGGCGCCTCCCTGCTGCTGGTTTCCCGCGGACTGATGGAGAGCAAGTTTCGCGGCGAGGAGTTCGGCGCGGAGCGCCTGCGCCACTCCCTGCAGGCCATAACCATCACAGATGCGCCCGCCTTGTGCCGCCAGGTGCTGGACCGGGTGGAGGAATTCACCTGCGCGCCTTTAATGCACAATGACGTGACCGCCATCGCGCTCGTGCGCAAATAGCTACTTCTTCCCCGGCGCCAGTTCATCAGCGGTCACAAATTGTGGCTCGATGTCCACCGGGATGTCGTGCAGCCGGTCCAATGACCTCTGCACTTCCGGCCGGATCACCCCGTAGCGCTCGAGCATCTGCCTGGCGCCGGCATAATTTCCTTCCGCCTCAATAGTCAGAAATTGGCTGTCCAGGTCGCGCACCGCATCCTTTACCTTATTCATATCCACCGAAAAGGTGCCGTCGCGGTTAACGACGAAGCCGCCTTTATCCAGCAGGTAGTTCAATTGCACCGCCGTGCCCCTGCCATGCGCCTCGTTCAATCCAAAACGAATGCTGCGGAAAGCGGAGGCAAGAAAGGTGGTGTAGAGCTGGCGCTGTGCCGCGGGGTCGCTGGGCAGCACGCCACCCAGGCCCATCTGCTGGCTATGGTCCATCATGTATTGCAGGGCGAACAGGCCGGTAACGTCGGCCTTGGCCTCCTCGATGGCGGCATACAGTTCTTTCAATTCCTGGCGCGGCGAGGTATCGCGCCCCTGCACCTTCGTCTGCTGCGGCCCCAGCCCGTGCATGAGCTCATGGGCCACCGTGTGGGTAAAGAACATTTCGAAGCTCACGTCTTTCTGCTCGTCCACCGCCAGCACGCGCTTTGAAATCGGCACCAGCACGGTCTGGAACTTCGCTTCCTGAATGTTTTTCAGCATCACCCGCTTGCTGCCCTTCTGCTGCACCACGCGCTCGTCGTTGGGCAGGTTGTAGGCGGCGGTCTGCACGCCATGGGCGCCGTCGCCCGCGCTCAGGATTTCATCCACCACTCGGATGGGCGCCAGCGCTCCCAGTTGCGCCCGCCGGTATTGCGGCGCCTCCGGCAAATTGTTTTCGATTTCCTGCAGGTGCCGGGCGAAGGCGGCCAGCTTCTGGGTTTCTTTTTCGTCGCGCAGGTTGACGTAAGCCTCGAACGCCGCCTTGTAGCCGAACAGTTCGTCGCTGTAGGTCTCATAGGGCCCGATGGTGATGTCCAGCGGCGAATCCAGATCCATCCAGTCCAGGTCGCTCGGGTAGTAATCGTTGGAAAGGAAGGCGGCTGCCCGGCTCATCAGGAACTTGCGCAGGGAGGAATTGTCGGTGAGCGTGGCCGCCTGGCGCAGCAGCGCCGCAGCGTGTTCCAGTTCCGGACGGTATTGCTGGCTGTAGGGAACCCAGCCCAACTTGCCCTTGGCTTGCCAGCGAATCACGGTAAAGAAACCTCTGGCCTGCTCCTGATCCTTCTCCGCCAGGGTTTTGACCCAGCTCTCAAACTGCTCGCGGGTCATATCCTCGGGGTAAAAATTCCCTCCCAGCGGCTTGCGCTCCGGAACCCCCGGGATGAAGGCCTTGAAATCGTTGAGATCGTCCCAGGGGCTCTTGTTGATCCAGAAATAGTGCAGACGGGCGCGGCCCAGCGGGGTGCGCTCTTTCTGCAGCCGGGCATAAAGTGCCTGGTTGCCCGACCACAATTGGCGCATATAGATATTGTTCAGAATGCGCGCCGCCTCAATCAGCTTGCCCAGCGCCTGGCGGTTGCCGGCGGAAAGGCCGGAAATATCCACCTGGATGCGGGTAGGCGCAAAGCGCGCGCTCATTTTCTCCAGTTGAGCCCGGTCAGGAACTTGCCCTGGCCTGGCGGCAGGGACGGCTAAACACGTGGCAGACATAAGGATTAGAGCGCTCAGAACTGCCGGCATCTTCATAATTGTCCTCGCAGGAAACTGGGGAACAGACGGGAGCCGGAGCAAAACTGTTTATGATAGCAGCCCCTAACTTGTTGAAGCCTCCTTCCGGGCCGGAGAGGCCGCCCGGCCCGGCTCGCGGGATGTACAATAGTTGCAAGACTTCGATCCAGAGACTTACAGGGCCGCCAGCAGTAAACCATGACACGTTACCTATCCATTCCCGCCATCGTCGTTGTTGCCGCATACTCCCTTCTCGCTGCCGATACTCCCAAGAAGACGGAGGTGAAATCGGGCACGGTGGTGGAGGAGATCATTGCCCGCATCAACAACCACATCATCACCCGCTCCGAGTTCGACCGCAGCCAGCAGCAGGTGCAGCAGGAAGGCGAGCAGCAGAACGCCACCCCGCAGGAAATCACCAGCAAAGAGAAGAACGTCCTCCGCGACCTGGTTGACCAGCAGCTCCTGCTGCAGAAGGGCGATGACCTGGGCATTACCGCGGAAACCGACCTGGTGAAGCGCCTGGACGAAATCCGCAAGCAGATGAACCTGGCCACCATGGATGACCTGGCCAAGGCCGCCCAGGAACAGGGCGTCTCCTACGAAGAGTTCAAGGAGAACCTGCGCGAGAACATCATCACCCAAAAGGTTATTCAGCAGGAAGTGGGCTCCAAGGTCAACATCACTCCGGCGGAAATTCAGAAGTACTACAAGGACCACCTCAACGACATGAGCCAGCCGGAGCAGGTGCGGCTCAGCGAAATCCTGATTTCCACTCAGCCCAAGCCTACCGAAGACCCCAAAACCGCGGCCTCCATTACGGACGAGCAGCGCGTGGCCACCGCCCAGGCCAAAGCCAACCAGGTGTACGAGGATATCGAGAAAGGCGCCAAGTTCGAAGACGTCGCCAAAAAAGATTCGGACGGCCCGACTGCGGCGCAGGGCGGCGACCTGGGCTACTTCAAGCGCGGCACCTTGGCCAAAGAACTGGAAGACACCACCTTCGGCATGAAGGCCGGCGAAATCACCAAGCCCATCCGCACCAAACAGGGCTTTGTGATCCTGCAGGTCACCGAGCACCAGCAGGCGGGCGTGCCCCCGGAAAAAGAAGTGGAAGGAAAAATCCAGGACGCCATCTACCTGCAGAAGCTGCAACCGGCGTTGCGTGCCTATCTAACCAAGCTGCGCGAAGACGCCTACATTGATATCAAGCCCGGCTACACCGACAGTGGCGCCAGCCCCAACGAAACCAAACCCATCTACACCACCGCCGCCGCCGATCAGGCCAAGAAACACAACAAAAAGAAGAAGCGCTTCCTGCTCTTTTAATGGTAGGCTGGCCTCACCGGCGGAGCCCCCGCCAACAGCGTGCTGTTGGCCTTATAGCGCGGTCCGCCGCCCGCTGCTCATGAAAGATTTTTACATCCGCGATTGCCAGTGCTGCGAAAACAAAGTCATCACCTCCAGTTTTGTCGTGGCTGCCAAGCAGGTGAAACCCAAGAAATCCGGTGACCCCTACCTGGCCCTTACCCTCGCCGACCGCAGCGGCCAGATCGAAGCCAAGATGTGGGACAACGTCGCCGAGGCCATTGACGCCTTCGAGCAGGACGATTACATCAAGGTCAAAGGGCTCATCAACCGCTACAAGAACCACTTTCAGCTCACCATCCATAAACTGCGCAAGCTGGGCGAAGCGGAAGTGGATTTTGCCGATTACCTGCCCAAAACCAGCCAGGATGTGGAACAACTCTGGCAAGTGATCGCCGAGTTCGTAGCCGGATTCAAAAACCAGCACCTGCGCGCCCTGGTGCAGGCCTTCATGGCCGATCCTGAGATTGCCGCCGGCTACAAGAACGCGCCCGCGGCCAAAACCCTGCATCACGCCTACATCGGCGGGCTGCTGGAGCACGTGGTCTCGCTCTTCCGCTCCTGCGACCTGCTCAGCCGCAATTATCCCCAGGTTGATCGCGACCTGCTGCTCACCGGCGCTTTCCTGCACGATATTGGAAAAATCTACGAGCTCTCCTATAGCCGCTCGTTTTCCTACACCACCCGCGGCCAGCTTCTGGGCCACATGATTATCGAACTGGAAATGCTGCAGGAGAAGATCGCAGGGCTGCCTGGATTCCCGGGCGAACTGAAGATTCTGCTCGAGCACCTGATCATCAGCCACCATGGCCAGTATGAGTTCGGGTCGCCCAAGCTGCCCATGTTTCCTGAAGCCCTCATGCTCCACTACCTTGATGACCTGGACTCCAAGATGGAGAGCATGCGCGCCCATTTCGAGCGCGAGTCCGGGCTGGAGGGCGCATGGACCAGCTACAACCCCTCCCTCGGCCGGCCCTTGCTTAAGCGCGACAAGTTTGTGGAAGAGCCCGCGGAACCGGAAACGCCGGCACAGCCCCAGCCGGCGGCCAGCGACGAAACGCCTGCCTTGCCCGGCTTCGAACCCAGCAATGGCAACTCCGGCAAAGCGGCGGCCGCCGCGGCCGGACCCGCTGTTTCCAGCGAACCGAAAAAATTGGCACCATCCAGCTAGACTTAAGCCTGCTCAACTCTTGCCATACGTGCGGAACAGGAAAGTGCTATGCGCGCCCTTCAGGAGCGGCCTGTCGTTGAAAAACGCCAGTCCCCTGCCATAGCCGCCCAGCACGTACTTCCACCCGAACAGATTGTCGCCACCGCTCAGCGCGATGCTGTAAACCTGCCCG
>DATEJK010000015.1:0-21849 GCA_035278025.1 Terriglobales bacterium
GAACACGCCCCAGGAGCCCAGCGGTTGCAACAGCCCCCAGACGAAGTGGGTGTAACGAGCCAGAGCGTGGGATATGGTGTGCAAGAATGAAAAATTCTACATTACTCCCCACAAGCGGACGCTGAAGGTCCCCCAATGGCCAGCCTGGGATAGATTTGCTGCATGACAGCCCCGGAGGCCGCCTGTCTCCACTTGGGCCCAAATTTCCTGTAAGCTAGATTTTTATGCCTTCCCGCAACTACACGATGACCCTGGGTTTCCCGCCCTTCACGCGGGCCATCAAGTGGCTGGTCATCATCAATACAGCGATCTACCTGCTCCGGCTGCTGATGATAGCTTTCGCCGCGGGCACCTGGGGGACGATCGAGGCCCTGACGGCTCTGGTTCCAGTTGCCGTACTGCACGGTTGGATCTGGCAGCTGGTGACGTATTCCTTTATCCACGTCGGCCTTTTTCATATTGCCTTCAACATGCTGACGCTGTGGATGTTCGGGGCGCAGCTCGAAACCGACTGGGGATTCAACCAGTTCCTGGAATTCTATTTTTACTGCGTGGTGTGCGCCGCCCTGGTCACCATGGCCGTAGCGTACCTGGGTACAGTTCCCGGCATAACTTTCCTTGGAATCTCTCCCTTCACGGCCACGGTGGGAGCCTCGGGCGGGATTTTCGGCGTCATGGTGGCCTTCGCCGTCCTCTATGGCAACCAGGAGTTCATGCTCTTCCCGCTCCCCTTCATGATCCGGGCCAAGTATCTGGTGGGGATTCTTATCCTCATTGCGCTCGCGGGTGCTTTCCAGGGCTTGGGACCGGGACACCGCGGCGAATCGGTGGCCTACTTTGCCCACCTGGGCGGGGCGCTATTCGGGTATCTGTACGTAAAATTCCTGCCCCGGCGAGGGCTGACCTACGCCTTCTCCGAACACTACTTCGGGATGCGCAACTCCTACTACAAGTGGAAGCGGCGGCGGGCCGCCCGCAAATTCCAGGTTTATATGCGCCGCCACGGGCGAGACGTATACTTCGACGAACACGGCAATTATCGCGATCCGGACGTGGACAAGAAGGATGGCGGCTCCCAGTCGCCACCATGGGTGAATTGAACCAAGCCCTTAGCAATTAGCACTTAGCATTTGGCCGCAGTCTATATCCCATAAACGAAACCGGGTGCCCCACCCTTGCCGGTTTTGCCAAGGGTGGGAAAGAATCGATCATAGACTTAAGACTTGATGAGTGCCGTTTCGAGGAGCGCGGTAAAACTTTTTCTGACACGTGCAGGAAGATCGGCTCCCGCTTGCTTCCTCCCGTAACCCAGGTCGTGCCCTGCGCCTTCCACCACTACAACTGAAGTAGCCGCCGGAATCAGCTTGCGCGCCCTCTCCAATTCCTCGACGGTGGCGAAGGGGTCGCGGGTGCCCATCGCAAACAGCGCCGGAATCTGGAGTTGGGGAAAATGCTGCACTCGCAACTGTGCCGGTTTCCCGGGGGGATGCAAGGGATACGAGGTCAGCAGGAGAGCGCGGGCGATTTGCGGGTCTTCCGCGGCCAGCATGCTGGCCTGGCGCCCGCCGTAGGAGTGGCCGCCGAGATAGAGCGGACCGGGAGCGAATCTCCCCAGGGCCTGCAACGCCCGGCGCAAGCCCTCGCGGTCGCGGACAGCGGATGAGGGCGAGGGCGGGCCGTGCGGACGCGCTTGCCGGAACGGCAGGTCGCAGCGCAGCACAAACCAGCCCAGGCCGGCGAACTCCTCTGCCAGGGCGAGCAGCAACAGCATCTGGCAGTTGCCGCCGGCGCCGTGGGTCAGCACCAGGCCGGGACCTGTGGGATGCGCGGGGTGATGCAGAGAGCCACGCACCACGGGTTGGGCGGAGTCATCGGTAAATGGTTCGCAAATGATGCCGGCATTCATGGTCCGCGTTATGGCGCTCCCTCGCCAAGGCTTGGGCACGCTGATAAATTGTTGACAAAGACGCCCCTACTGATGGTCGCGGCATAAGAAATGTCCTGTGCGGGCCGGACAGAACGCAAGGTCCCTCGACTCGCGCTTCCCTTCGGCAGGCTCAGGGCAGGCTCTCCCATTCGCTCCGTCGCGCTCGCTCGGGATGACACAGAGCGCTAGGGGTATCCCATCCGCCCGCACCGGCACAAGGTTCCTTTACAACTCGACCGGGTCGAAGGTTTCGAACACCTGCTCGATGTGGACCAGGTTTCCCAGCCGCGCCCAATAATTATGAACTTGCGGGTCTTCGTGGGCGTCCTGGCGGGCCTTTTCCGAGCTCCAGTAACGCAGGTCGAGGTAGCGTTGGGAGGCGCGGTCGCGATAAAGAAAGTCGCGGCTGTAGTTTTTGTCCGACAGCACCTGGACCAGGCCGCGCAGCGTTTCCAGAGCTTCCTGTTCCTTTCCTTGCAGCGGCTCAAAAACGGCGATAGAAAGAATTTCTCCCATGCTTGGGCTTAGTGTACGACCGCGAGGGCTGCGGGCCCAAGAATTCTGCGTAGGGTGGGCGAAACGCCGGCCGGACAGCCGCGAGAGGCCGGCTAGCTCCATTAGTTGCGGCGGCGCGGGAAGGCGGCGGAACGCGCGCCACGCCCGGAACTGCGGCGCTCGGGGCGGCGCTGTTCGGGAGGGCTGACCACGTGCAGGCGAATAAAGTTGGTGGAGCCGGAGGTCTGCTGGGTGCCGGCCACGACGCCCACCACATCGCCGGGAGCTACCCTTCCCAATCGAAGCAATTGCCGCTCCGCGCCCTGCACCATTTCCTCGGAAGAGCGGGCGGGCTGCGGCAGCACGACGGGCTGCACACCCCACAAGAGGTTCAGCCGGTTGCCGACTTCGGCAAACGGGGTAAAGGCAAACACCGGCACGCGCGGACGATATTTGGAGATGAGGCGGGCGGTGTTGCCGGTTTCGGTGAACACGGCAATAGCACGCATGTGAACGTCGGCGGCAGCGTGGGCGATGGAATCACAGATGGTTTCCGCGATGGAGAAGGTGGCGCGGGGCTCGCGGCGCCGGCGCGGCGGCTCGGATTGGCGCAGATGGGTTTCCGCTTCCACGACGATGCGGGCCATGATGGTGACGGCCTCGCGCGGATATCGGCCGCTGGCGGTTTCGCCAGAAAGCATGACCGCGTCGGTGCCGTCGAAAACCGCGTTAGCCACGTCGCTGGCCTCGGCCCGCGTGGGGCGCGGGTTTTCGACCATGGATTCCAGCATCTGGGTGGCGGTGATGACGGGCTTGCGGAAGTCAGAGGCCCGGCGGATCACGTTCTTCTGAATGATAGGGACGGTTTCCGGCGGCATTTCCACGCCCAGGTCGCCGCGCGCCACCATGACTCCGTCGGCCACTTCCAGGATGTTGTCCAGGTCTTCGACCGCCTGCGGCTTTTCCAGCTTGGCGATGACGGGTACGTCGCTCTTGCGCTCGCCGATGAGGCGCTTCACGCGGCGCACGTCTTCGGCGCAGCGCACAAAGGAGACAGCCACGACGTCCACCCCATGTTCCAGGCCGAACTCCAGGTCCTTGTAATCCTTCTGGGTGAGTGAGGGCACGCTGAGCACGGCCCCGGGCAAATTGATGCCCTGGTGCTCGGCCAGCAGCCCGCCATTCACCACCTCGCACTCCACGTCATCATTGCGGATGGCTTTGACCCGCAGCTCGATGAGGCCGTCAGAAAGCAGGATGCGCGAGCCCGTGGTCACCTCCCGCGCCAGATCCTGGAAGGTGGTGGAAATCACGGAGGTGGTGCCGGGCACGTCGCGCGGCGTAATGGTGATGCGCGAGCCCGCTTTGAGCGCCACCGGCGTGCGGTACTTCAGGCGGCCAGTGCGCATTTTGGGCCCCTGCAGGTCCTGCAGGATGCAGACGGTGCGGTCCTCCTTCTCCGCCGCCCGCCGAACGCGCTCAATGACACGGGCATGTTCTTCATGGGTGCCGTGAGAGAAGTTAAGCCGGGCCACATCCATACCCGCGCCCAGCAGTTCGCGGATCATGGCCTCAGAGTTGGATGAGGGGCCGAGGGTGCAGATGATCTTGGCCCGGCGCTCGGCAAGCGCCGCCAGCCCGTTTTTGCCGCCCACTTCTGCATGGGCGTCCACCGTTTCCAGGAGCTCGGGAGTCTCGCTTTTATCCACGCAAGGACTCCCCGGAGAGAAAGAGAAGGACTGAGAAATGCATGTTCCACATTGTTGGGGAAAGCAGGCGCCTTTGGCAACTTCTTCTGAGGTGGGGAGTATGGGCCTCCTCAATGCCGTTAAGGTGGAAGGCAGCGGGAGCAGCCTTAGAAATGTTCCACCATCCAGGCGTTGTTCTCGAGGCTGGGAGCGGCGATGGCCAGATAACGACCGTTACGCGATGGTATAGCCCAACTGGGGCTGCTCCTGGCCGTCCACAAGGGGTGGACTGCGCCCTGCAAACTCACGTACAGCAGGGTTGATTGCCGTCCAGTGGGGTTGCTGGAAACAAACAAGGCCTTGGAATCAGCCGCCCAGTCGACCGATGCAAAGCCGGACCAGTCCTTGATGTCGAGAGTGCGTTCCGCGCCGCCGGCTACAGGCAAAAGGCGTATCTTGCCGACACCCGTCTTGAGGTCTACCAGGGCAAGCCACAAGCCGTCGGGGGAAAGACTCCAGTTATAGATACCGCCCTCCTCAAGGGTGCGAAAGGAACGGTGGTCGCCGGTGAGCGGGTCAAAGCGGGAAAAAATGAAACGATTCTCGAGTTGCTGGCTCATCACGCAGATCTTGGCGGGCGAGCGGGAACATTGGAAATTATTGAGAAAAGGGACTTCCAGCAGGCGCTGAGTCGGCCCGCCAGCGAGGGGAACTCGCATCAGCCTGATCGGGGCGGAGGAGTCGCCCGGCCCGGAGGTGTATAGCAGTTGTGTTCCTTCGGGATTCAGCCTACAAACCAGCTTGGTCTCTGTGCCCACGGATAGCATTTCCGCAGTGGGCTTATCAAGATCCTGACGGAAAATATTGCGGGCGCCGGTGCGATCGGAGATGAAGAGCACGGCTTTGCCGTCTGACGTCCAATCAAAGGGGAAATCGTTGGCGTCATCCAGGGTCAGCCGTCGCGCAGCAAGAGGGCGGGAGGAGGAGGGAGCGAAGGGCGCGACGTACACATCGGCTTCTATGGTGGCGCGCAAAAAAACCAGTTGGTGATTGTCGGCGGTTATGCTGAATTGAATCGCGTACCCCGGTCCATTCGTAACACGGGTGGGCGCTCCCTTACCGCGCCCGGTGCGCAGGTCCACCGGCACTGCCCACACATTCGATCCAGCGGGACTGGAGGCAGGTTCGTCTCTGGCGAACACAATGCGGCCATCAGAAAGCCACAGCAGACCGTTATCCAGGGCAGGATCCGTGAGGAGGATGGAGGTATGGCTATGCTCCAATTCCAAAATTTCCAGCTTGGCGGATGAATTCTCTGTCAGGATGAATCTGGTATAGGCGATGCGCTTTCCATCAGGCGACCATACCGGAGTTGCTAACAGGTCATTGGGGGAGCCAGAAACGAGTTTTCGTAGGTCGGCACCGCTGGCGCTCATCAGCCATAGTTCCCTTCCCGCTCCAAATGGACCCTCGCCTCTGACAAAGGCAATGCGGGTGCCATCAGGAGAAACGGCGCCGACGTTTCCCTGGTCACTGATCTGGCTCGCCCCGCCCAGCAGCGAGACCACCCATAAGCCCGAACTGACACCGTTCGATGTTGTCCACGAGGTCAGCACCTTGGTGCTGTCCGGAAACCACGCCAGAAACATTACTTCGCCCTTGGCGGGCACCGACAAGGGATGAATCTCACCGGTGGCAATCGTGCGCACGTACACGCCGCTGGAATCCGCCAGGACCAGGTACTTGCCGTCGGGTGAGATGGCAGCGGCAGAAAGTGGATTGGCGGTCGAGTTGGTGGTCAGACGCTGTTCTTTGGGCTGGGGTGCGGTTGCCGAGCTTTGTTGGCGGCGCAGGAGCAGCCATCCCGCTACCGCGGCTCCGAGCAAGAGCAACCATACCGCCAGGGCAAGCTGCCAACGCGGAACGCGCGGCTGCCGGCGAGCGGATTGTACAGCAGTGCGGCCACTTTCGCTGTCGCGTTTCAGCCGCTTCACATCCGCCCTTATTTCAGCCGCCGACTGGTAACGAACCTCGCGGTCTTTTTCCAGGGCCTTGTTAATGACCTCTTGCAGGCGAGGGGGGATGGCCGGGTTCATGAGCAATGGCGGCAGCGGTTCGCGGTTAAGGATGGAATCGAAGATTACTCCCGAAGTATCGCCGCTAAAGGGCAGTTTGCCGGTGCACATCTCATAGAGCACCGCCCCAAAAGAAAACAGGTCGGTTCGCCCGTCCAGTTCCTGCCCCCGCACCTGCTCCGGCGACATATAGGCGACGGTTCCTACCGTGGAGCCCGGGCTGGTAAGGTGCGCCTCGTCTGCGGTCAGGGTGGGAGCGGCGAAATCGACCGATTGGGGCTTGGTGGTGACCTTCGCCAGTCCGAAGTCAAGTATTTTGGCCTGGCTTCGATTGGTCACGAAAATGTTTGCCGGCTTGATATCCCTGTGAACGATACCCTTGGCGTGAGCCGCATCGAGCGCATCCGTGATCTGCAGGCTAAGATCGAGAACGGTTTCGGTGCCCAGCGGCTTGCCTGCGATTTTCTGCCGCAGTGTCATCCCTTCCAGGTATTCCATGACGATGAACGAGTGATCCGCTTCCCTGCCGATTTCATAAATGGTGCAAATGTTGGGGTGGTTGAGCGCGGAAGCGGAACGGGCTTCTCGCCGAAATCGGTCCAGAGCCTGCGGATCCCGGGCCAGTTCCTCGGGCAGGAACTTCAAAGCGACAAAGCGGCCAAGCTCAATGTCCTCAGCCTTGTAGACCACACCCATCCCGCCGCCGCCAATCTTCTCAATGATGTGGTAGTGGGAAACTGTCTGGTCAATCACGGAAGTTGCGTAATGTTAGGCGAGGACACAGGGCAAGTCAATGCCAACCACAGCTGGGGGCGCACTTGGACGATCGTTGAACTGCCCCCGATACACCTCCGTTCCTGACGGTAGAGGACGTTCAATTCTAAATTGGTCTAGGCACGGCTGAAAAATTCACCGCACGTACACTTCGGGCTCGCGGTGCTTGGCCGGGCGGTCCTTCAGGTTCAGGCAGCGTGGGAAGAGCATGGCGTTCATCTCCGCGCCCACCACGACGATGACCGAAACCATGAACATCCACACCAGCAGGGCAATGGCAATCCCCAGAGAGCCGTAGAGAATGCTGTATTCGGCGTAGTGCCGCAGGTACCAGCCGAAAGCCATGGTCGCGGCAAACCAGGCGGCAGTTCCCAGGCAGGCGCCGGGAAGCACGGTGTGCCAGGGTTGGGTGCGGGGCACGGCATGGTGATAGATGAGCGCCAGCACGGCGACGCTGGTCAGCAGGGCAATGGTCCAGCGGATCAAAGTCCACATCATGAGCACATACGGACCGTAAGCGTGCCCCACGTAGAAGATGACGCGGGTCTCAATCTGGGTGCCGAAGGCCACCAGGATAGTGGCGAACAGCATGGGGATGCCGGCCATAATGACCAGGCCAAAGGCAATCATGCGTTCCTTGACCAGGCCCCAGGTCTTGGGCAGCTGGTACGCATTGCGAAAGCCTTCCATCCAGGAGACCATGACGCCGGAGGAGGTCCAGAGGGTGATCAGCGAGGTGGTGATGAGCAGGCCGACGGGGCGGCTGGTGGCGCCTTTCAGGTAGGCCACCGCAGTCGCGCTGCCGGTGGGCAGAATCTTGCCCACGGCGTAGGAAATCTCCCGCAGCATGGGCGCGGTGTGATGCGAAGTGGCCAGCACGGCGCCGACCACGAGCAGAGCGGGAAAAAGGGTCAGAATGGCGGAGTAGGCAGCCGCCTTGGCCATGGTAAAAGCGTCGTGCTGAACCGCACGCCACACGGCACGGCGCAAAAGGCGGAAGAAACTCCACATTACCCTGATAAGGGTATTCCCGTAATGCCAGGGATGCAATTGGGCGGGGGGGTGCCTTTGGGCCAAGATAGGTGGCTGGCTGGACGGCAACGGCCGCTCGGGACTTGCGTGCATGTAATTCAAGACAAAGCGATTAAAAAATTAAGGGGCGACTCATTCCGGGTCGCCCCTCGCCACTGTGAACGGACTACTCCGCAGCCAGCTCCTCGGTCTCGCCCTCATGCCGCAGCAACTCCAGGGCGCGCTCGGCTTCCTCGTAAGCGGCCGAGACTTCCTCCTGGACCTTGGCAGCAGCTTCCTCCAGCTCCGGAGAGAGCTTGACGTTGCGGTAGTACTCCATACCGGTTCCCGCCGGGATCAGGCGGCCGACAATCACGTTCTCCTTCAGACCGCGCAGGTGATCCACGGCTCCTTGAATGGATGCCTCCGTGAGCACGCGGGTCGTCTCCTGGAAGGAGGCGGCAGAGATGAAGGATTCGGTGGAAAGCGAGGCCTTGGTGATGCCCAGCAGCAACGGCCTGCCGGTAGCCGGCTTGCCGCCTTGCATGATGGTGCGCTCGTTCTCCTCGCGGAAGCGGAACTTGTCCACCTGCTGTTCCAGCAGGAACTGGGTGTCGCCCACGTCTTCCACTTTGACCCAGCGCATCATCTGGCGCACGATGACCTCGATGTGCTTGTCGCTGATGTTGACGCCCTGAAGCCGGTAGACTTCCTGGATTTCGTTCACCAGGTAGGCCTGCAGCTCCTTTTCGCCCAGCACGGCCAGAATATCGTGCGGGTTGAGCGGACCATCCATCAGCGGCTCGCCGGCACGCACGCGCTCGCCTTCCTGCACGTTGATGTGCACGCCGCGCGGCACTGAGTACTCCTTCTCGGTGCCGTTGTCAGCGACCACGTAGACCTTGCGCTGGCCCTTGCTGATTTCGCCGAAGCGAACCAGGCCATCAATCTCGCTGATGACCGCGGTTTCGCGGGGCTTGCGGGCCTCGAACAATTCCACCACGCGGGGCAGACCGCCGGTGATGTCCTTGGTCTTGGTGGTTTCGCGCGGGATCTTGGCCAGCACGTCGCCGGGGAACACGGTGTCGCCGTCCTGCACCATAAGGTGGGCACGGGAGGGCATGAGGTAGCGCTTGCTGGACTTTCCCTTGATCACGATGGCCGGCTGGCGCTTCTCGTCCGGCGAATCGGTGACTACCAGGCGCGACAAGCCCGTGACCTCATCCACTTCTTCGTGCAGGGTCAGACCTTCCTGCAGGTCCTTGAACTGCACCGGGCCGCCAATTTCGGTGAGGATGGCGAAAGTGTACGGATCCCACTCCACCAGCACCTGGCCGAGTTGCACCTGGTCGCCTTCCTTGACCTTCAGCTTGGCGCCGTAGACCACGGAATAGCGTTCCTTTTCCCGGCTCTTTTCGTCCACGATGGCGATGAAACCATTACGGTTCATGACCACCAGGTCGCCGACCTTGGACTGCACCGTCTGCAGGTTGATGAAGCGCACGATGCCGTTGTTCTTGGCCTCCAGGCGGGACTGCTCGGAGACTCGGGAAGCCGTGCCGCCGATGTGGAAGGTCCGCATGGTGAGCTGGGTGCCGGGCTCGCCGATGGACTGCGCGGCGATAACGCCGGTCGCTTCGCCCAGTTCGACCAGGCGCCCGGAAGCCAGGTTGCGGCCGTAGCAGGCCACGCAAACACCGCGCTTGGATTCGCAGGTGAGCACGGAACGGATCTTCACCCGCTCGATGCCGGCCGCCTGGATGGCGGCCGCCAGCTCTTCCGTGATCTCCTGGTTAACGTCCACGATGGTGTTGCCCTCGTAGTCCTTGATCTTCTCCAGGGAGACGCGGCCCACGATGCGGTCGCGCAGCGGCTCGATAATGTCGCCGGCTTCCACGATGGAAGTCACGTAAATGCCGTCCACCGTGCCACAATCGTTTTCGCTGACGATGACGTCCTGCGCCACATCCACCAGGCGGCGGGTCAGGTAGCCGGAGTCGGCGGTCTTGAGCGCCGTATCCGCCAGGCCCTTACGGGCGCCGTGGGTGGAAATGAAGTACTGCAGCACCGTCAGCCCTTCGCGGAAGTTGGCGGTAATCGGGGTCTCGATGATTTCGCCCGAAGGCTTGGCCATCAAGCCGCGCATTCCGGAAAGCTGGCGGATCTGCTGTTTGGAACCGCGGGCGCCGGAATCGGCCATCACGTAAATCGGGTTGATGACCCCGGCCTTGTCCTGCTGCTCCATTTCGCTGAACATTTCGTCGGCCACGCGCTCGGTAATGGCGGACCAGATTTCAATCACCTTGTTGTAGCGCTCGCCGTTGGTAATGGCGCCGTCCAGGTACTGTTGCTGTACGGAAACCACCTGCTTTTCAGCGTCCTTCACCACGCCCTTCTTGTTCTCGGGGATGACCAAGTCATCAATGCCGATGGACAAGCCGGCGCGGGTGGCGAAGCGGAAGCCCAGTTCCTTGATCTGGTCGAGCATCTTGACCGTGGTTTCCAGTCCGAAGCGCAGGTAGCCATAGGTGACCAGGCCGCCCACGCCCTTCTTCTTGAGCAGGCCGTTGATAAAGGGCATGCCCTTGGGAAGGTGGTCGTTGAGAATGGCGCGGCCCACGGTGGTGTTGATGAACTGCCGCTCGTAGTGCTGCGGCTCCGCGTGGGGAATGTCCTGGTCGTCATAAGCGCTGGCCAGGTCCATCACCTCGCCGGTGTGGCGCAGGCGGATGGGGGTAAGGGTTTCCACTTCTCCCATTTCCAGCGCCAGCAGCACCTCTTCAATGTTGGCGAAGGCGCGCCCTTCACCCTTGGCGCCGGGCTTGGCCTTGGTCAGGTAGTAGATTCCCAGCACCATATCCTGCGTGGGCACGGTGATGGGCTGGCCGGAAGCGGGGGAGAGGATGTTGTGCGAAGACAGCATCAGCACGCTGGCCTCAACCTGGGCCTCAGGCGAGAGCGGGATGTGGACTGCCATCTGGTCGCCGTCAAAGTCGGCGTTGAAAGCGGTGCAGACCAGGGGGTGAATCTTGATGGCCTTGCCTTCCACCAGCACCGGTTCGAAAGCCTGGATGCCCAGGCGGTGCAGGGTGGGAGCGCGGTTCAGCAGCACCGGGTGATCCTTAATCACCTCTTCCAGAATGTCCCACACGATGGACTCCTGCTGCTCCACCATCTCCTTGGCCTGCTTGATGGTCGTGCAGTGGCCGGTCTGCTCCAGGCGGTGGTAGATGAAGGGCTTAAACAGCTCCAGCGCCATCTTCTTGGGCAGGCCGCACTGGTGCAGCTTGAGTTCGGGACCGACCACGATCACGGAGCGGCCGGAGTAGTCCACGCGCTTGCCCAGAAGATTCTGACGGAAGCGGCCCTGCTTGCCCTTCAGCGTGTCGGAAAGCGACTTGAGCGGGCGGTTGTTGGCGCCGCGCAGCACACGGCCGCGGCGGCCGTTATCGAACAGCGCGTCCACCGCCTCCTGCAGCATGCGCTTTTCGTTGCGCACGATGACCTCGGGGGCGTGCAGATCCATCAGCTTCTTCAACCGGTTGTTGCGGTTGATCACGCGGCGATACAGATCGTTCAGATCAGAGGTGGCGAAGCGCCCGCCATCCAGAGGCACCAGGGGGCGCAGTTCCGGCGGAATAACCGGAATCACGTCCAAAATCATCCATTGCGGCTTGTTACCGCTCTTGCGGAAGGCCTCGACCACTTTCAGGCGCTTGGCATACTTCAGGCGCTTCTGCATCGAGGTCTCGTTCTTCATCTTCTCCCGCAGTTCGCCGGAAAGCTCCTCGACCTCCACCCGCTTGAGCAGTTCCTTAATGGCCTCCGCGCCCATCATGGCCTTGAAGCCGGTGGCGCGGAACTGCTGGTCCAGTTCGCGGAACTTGGCCTCGTCCTTGATGACCTCGCCTTCCTTGACCCCGGCGTCACCCGTATCCACCACCACGTAAGCCTCGAAGTAGAGCACGGACTCGAGGTCGCGCAGGGAGATGTCGAGCAGGTGGCCGATGCGGCTGGGCAGGCCTTTGAAGAACCACACGTGAGAGCAGGGCGAAGCCAGCTCGATGTGGCCCAGGCGCTCGCGCCGTACCTTGGAGAGAGTGACTTCGACGCCGCACTTATCGCAGATGACGCCGCGGTGCTTCATGCGCTTATACTTTCCGCAGAGGCACTCCCAGTCGGTTACCGGCCCAAAGATGCGGGCACAGAACAAGCCATCGCGTTCCGGCTTGAAGGTCCGGTAATTGATGGTTTCAGGCTTGGTGACTTCCCCATGCGACCAACTGCGAATCTTTTCCGGCGAAGCGATGCTGATCTTGATGGCATCAAAGTCGGCGATGGGGTTGGCCATGTCAAAAGGGCTTGAACGATACAAGGTGTTCCTCCGTTTGCAAAACCAGTGGCCAGTGGTCAGTTGCCAGTGGCCGGTTCAAATCTTGGCGCGATGCCAAGTGTCCGCATCGCGTCCTGCTGTTTCTGTTTCCAATCCCTTCGTGGCGGGTGAGCTGGGGCCGATCCTTCTGACCACCGCCCACTGGCCACTCACCATTAATCTGCCGCGGCGCTGGCCACCTGCTTGCGCTCGCCCAACTTGACGAGTTCGACATCCAGGCAGAGTGACTGCAGCTCGCGGATGAGCACGTTGAACGACTCGGGCACGCCGGGCTCGATGGCGGCTTCGCCCTTGACGATGGCCTCGTAAATCTTGGTGCGGCCGTAAACGTCATCGGACTTCGCCGTCAGCAGCTCCTGCAGGATGTAGGCTGCGCCATAAGCTTCCAGCGCCCACACTTCCATTTCTCCGAAACGCTGGCCGCCGAACTGCGCCTTACCTCCCAGAGGCTGCTGGGTGATAAGCGAGTACGGGCCGATGGAGCGGGCATGGATTTTGTCGTCCACCAGGTGCGACAGCTTGAGCATGTAGATGTAGCCGACCGTGACCGGCTGTTCGAACTTGTCGCCGGTCATGCCGTCGAAGAGCTCGGTCTTGCCCGATTCCGGCAAGCCGGCCTGCTTCAGGAGCGACTTGATCTCATGCTCGCGGGAGCCATCGAACACGGGCGAAGCGAAGAAGGCGCCTTCCTTCATGCCTTGCGCCCCTGCCAGCAGGGTGTCCTCATCCCACTCCGCCACCTTTTCCGCCAGCGGCGTGTCCTTGAAGATGGCCTTGAGTTCGCGGCGCAGCGTTTCCTCGCGTGAATTCTGGGCCAGCAACTCGGTGACCTTGCTGCCCAATTCGTGGCCCGCCCAGCCCAGGTGGGTTTCCAGAATCTGGCCCACGTTCATACGGCTGGGGACGCCCAGAGGGTTCAGCACGATTTCCACCGGCGTGCCGTCGTTGATGTAAGGCATGTCCTCCTCGGGAAGAATGCGGGCAATCACGCCCTTGTTCCCGTGGCGGCCGGCCATCTTGTCGCCCACGCTCAGCTTGCGCTTCATGGCGATGTAAACCTTCACCAGCTTGATCACGCCTGGCGGCAGCTCATCGCCCTTCTGCAGCTTGTCCTCTTTGTCCTTGACGATCTTCTTAAGAACGTCAATCTGGCGCGAGGTCATTTCCTCAATCTCATCAATCTGCTCGTTGACCCGGGGATCCTTGTCGGCGTACTTGATGCGCTTGAGGTTGCGGGTGGAGATGCGCTCAATGGCATCGCGGTCGAGGACAACGCCCTTGGTGAGCAGTCGCTTATTGGTGCGCTCGTCATGCAGGTCGGCGAGCACCTCCTTGCTGCCCAGCAGGTTTTCCAGGCGCTTCAGCCGCTCGTCGGTAAGAATGCGGATCTCGTCGGAGAGGTTCTTCTCCAGCTTGGCGATCTGCATGCCCTCGATCAGTTTGGCCCGCTCATCCTTCTCCTGGCCCTTGCGGGAGAAGATCTTGATGTCCACAACCGTGCCCTCGATACCCGGGGGGCAGGTGAGGGAGGCATCGCGCACGTCGCCGGCTTTTTCGCCGAAGATGGCGCGCAGCAGCTTCTCCTCCGGGGTGAGCTGGGTTTCGCCCTTGGGCGTGACCTTGCCCACCAGGATGTCACCCGCCTTGACGGTGGCGCCGATGCGGATGATGCCGCTCTCGTCCAGATCGCGCAGGGCGGATTCGCTCACGTTGGGAATGTCGCGCGTGATCTCTTCCGGCCCCAGCTTGGTGTCGCGAGCCTCGATTTCGAACTCCTCGATGTGGACGGAGGTGTAGTAATCGTCCTTGACCATCTTTTCGGAGACCAGAATGGCGTCTTCAAAGTTGTAACCACGCCAGGGCATGAAGGCCACCAGCACGTTGCGTCCCAGCGCCAGCTCGCCCTGATCGGTGCAGGGGCCGTCGGCGATCACCTGACCCTTCAGCACGCGCTGCCCCTTCTTGACGATCGGCTTCTGGTTGATGCAGGTGTTCTGGTTGGAGCGCTTGAACTTGATGAGCTGGTAAATGTCGCTCCCCACCTCGCGCGAGAGCTGCGTGGGATGGTGCTCGCCCTCGACGCGCACGATGATGCGCTCCGAGTCCACGGAATCCACCACGCCGTTGCGGCGGGCCAGAATCACGGCTCCGGAATCGCGGGCGGTTACGCCCTCCATGCCTGTGCCCACCAGCGGCGCCTGCGCCCGCAGCAGGGGCACAGACTGGCGCTGCATGTTGGCTCCCATCAGGGCGCGGTTGGCGTCATCGTGCTCCAGGAAGGGCACCAGCGAAGCGGCCACCGAAACCAGCTGTTTGGGGCTGACGTCTATGTAGTCCACCTCTTCGCGGTTGACCAGTACGAAGTTGCCGGCCTTGCGGGCGTTGACCAGTTCGGCCACGATGCGGCCCTTGTCATCCAACTCGACGTTGGCCTGCGCGATCACGTGCCGGTCCTCTTCCCAGGCGGAGAGATAGAAGGAGAAAGGCTCGAATTCGATGGGACGCTTGCGGCGCTCCTTGAGCTCGGCGTTGGCCTTCTCCACCTCATGCTTCTCCACATGGTCGCCGACGCGGTAATCGCTGTCGCCGGCGTTCACCACGGTAACGAAATCCAGCACCTTGCCCGCGCGCACGCGGCGGTACGGCGATTCGATGAAGCCGTAGTCGTTGATGCGCGCGTAGCAGCTCAGCGAGGAGATCAACCCGATGTTGGGACCTTCCGGGGTCTCGATGGGACAAATACGGCCGTAGTGCGTGGGATGCACGTCGCGGACTTCGAACCCGGCGCGCTCACGCGACAGGCCGCCCGGCCCCAGGGCCGACAGACGCCGCTTGTGGGTGATTTCCGAAAGCGGGTTGGTCTGGTCCATGAACTGCGAAAGCTGCGAGGACCCGAAGAACTCGCGGATGGCAGCCATCACCGGCTTGGCGTTGACCAGGTCGTGGGGCATGGCGGTGGACATTTCCTGGTACACGCTCATCTTTTCCTTGATGGCGCGTTCCATGCGCACCAGGCCGATGCGGAACTGGTTCTCCAGCAGTTCACCGACCGCGCGCACGCGGCGGTTGCCCAGGTGATCAATGTCGTCCACCGAACCGATGTTTTTACGCAGCTTCAGCAGGTAGCGGATGGTGGCGTAGAAATCCTCCGACTCCAGGGTGCGGTTGTCCAGGCTGGTGGCGTCGCCCTTTTCGAACAGCTTGATGTTGAACTTCAGCCGGCCCACACGGGAAAAATCGTACTTGCGCGGGTCGAAGAACATGCCGTGGAACAGCGCCGTGGCCGTATCCAGGGTTGGGGGGTCGCCGGGCCGCAGTTTGCGGTAGATCTCGATCAGCGCTTCCTGCGGAGTCTTCACCGAATCGCGCTTCAGGGTCTGGCTGATGACCGTGCCCACGTCGTCGCGCTCGGGGAAGAAAATGTGCAGTTCGACCACGGCGGAATCGAGCACCTTGCCCAGAACTTCCGGGGTGATCTCGCTGTTGGCCTCGAGCAGGACTTCGCCGCTGGTGGTGTCCACCATGTCGCTGGCCGCCCAGGCGCCTTCCAGGTCGTTGGTTTCGACCTCGATCTCGCTGATCTTGGCCTTGTGGATTTCCTTCATGATGGCGGGCGTGATCTTGCGGCCGGCGTGCGCGATTTCCTCGCCGCCCTTGCCCGCGATGCGGTGCGTAAGCTTCAGGCCCAGCAGGTTGGTGGGCCGCTCGACGCCCGGTTCCAGTGTCCAGTAGAGCTTCTTGTCGCGGATTGCCAGCCGGTCCACGGTGTAGAAGGTGCGCAGAATGTCTTCGCCGGAGCGCAGGCCCAGCGCGCGCAGAAAAATGGTGCCCAGGAACTTGCGCTTGCGGTCAATGCGCACGTAGAGAATGTTCTTCTGGTCGTACTCGAACTCCACCCAGGAACCGCGGTAGGGAATGATCTTGCCCAGGAAGTAGGTGCGGTTGTTGGCGGTCTCGAAGAAGACGCCGGGGGAGCGGTGCAATTGGCTGACAATGACGCGCTCGGTGCCATTGACGATGAAAGTGCCGTTCTGCGTCATCAGCGGCACATCGCCGAAGAAAACTTCCTGCTCCTTGATGTCGCGGATGCTCTTGTTGCCCGACTCGGGATCCTTTTCGAAGATAGTGAGGCGCATGGTGACCTTCAGCGGAGCCGAATAGGTCATGCCGCGCTCTTCACACTCGTTGACGTCATATTTCAGCTGCAGGCCAACGGGGTCGCCGCACTTGTTGCAGAAATCGGGCGTGTTGGCGTTGTACGTGCCGCACTTGGAGCAGAGCACGTCGCCGGGATGGAAAGGATCGGTAACGATAGTGAAGCCGCAGTTTTTGCAGGTGGAGCGCAGGTGGTGCAGGCCCTTGAGATGGCCGCACTTGCACTCCCAGTTGCCGATACCGTAGTCCACAAACTCCAGCTTGGAGACCTCGCGAAAGTCGGCGATAGGAAACACCGACTGGAACACGGCCTGCAACCCCGTGTCGTCGCGCTCGCTGGGCAGCCGGTCCATCTGCAGGAAGCGGTCATAAGAGCGCTTCTGCACCTCGATGAGGTTGGGGATCTGGATGGTGGTTGGGATCTTGGAGAAATCGAAACGGGGGCGAAAGGCGTTGTTCTTGTTCGGCATCTACGAACTCCAGGAATCTCAGCGCAGCACCGGGCTGCGACCTAAAAGCGATTTGGTGAGTGGCCGCGCGCTAGCGCAGGTCACGAAAAAGTTCTAATACCTGAAAAAATACGCGCACCCGCGGGGACAAGATTTCCCCCGGGCGCCGTGTACGGCACTGACGGTCTGCTGAATTGTATTTTTCCCGCGCCAGTTGTCAGGCCTGCCATGCCCAGCTGCGCCGGTTGTTTCTCCGGACGACGCTGGAGCTCGCCGCTTCGCGCGATGTGTGCTGGCTCGCGCTTGCTCGTGAACGGGGAGCAGTACTGGTTAGATGAGCCAAACTGCTCCCCGGCTTCACGGAAATCAATCGCCCGCCACCCCGGCTTCTGGGCCCAGACGCCCGAGCGCCGCCATGGCAGACAACGTTAAAACCTGCGCTTTCCGGGTAGCGCCGGCATCTTGCCGGCTGTCCGGCGGGCGTCCCGCCCGCCTGTGGCCGCCTAGAAAGGCGGCGCTACCAGGACGAAACTACTTCACCTCGACTGTAGCCCCAGCCTCGGTGAACTTTTTCTTGATGGTCTCGGCTTCTTCCTTGGAGACGCCTTCCTTAATGGGCTTGGGAGCGCCATCCACCAGGTCCTTGGCCTCCTTCAGGCCCAGGCTGGTGACCTCGCGTACCGCCTTGATAACATTGATCTTATTCGCGCCCACTTCCTTAAGCACGACGGTGAACTCGGTTTTCTCCTCGGCCGGAGCCGCGCCCGCCGCCGCCCCTGCACCACCGCCGGCCATAACCACCGGGGCGGCCGCAGCCGCGGAAACACCCAAGCGCTCCTCCAGCTTCTTCACCAGCTGCGCCGCATCCAGCAGCGACAACCCTACGATCTGCTCTTCCAATTGCTGCAAGTCAGCCATTGCTATCTCCACCCTTCGGTATCAGTTTTGTTGTTCGGTACCGTGTGCCCGGTTTCCAGTGCGCTCTCGAACCCTGCTGCGCCAGACTCGCGGCAGGAACCCGGACTCGCAACCCCTGGCACCTGATAACCAAATCCTTACGCTCCGGCGGCTTTCTCGCCGGCGAACTTGTTCTCCTTCACGCCCTGGTTCACCACCACCGCCAGGTTGCGGCCCACTGCGTTCATAACCGTGACCAGCCGCTGCGCCGGGGCATTCATCAGGAACAGCAGCTTGGAGTAAATCTCCTCGCGCGAAGGCATGGTAGCCAGCGCCTGAATCTCCTTGGTGGAGATGACGCGGCCTTCCAGCACGCCCAGCTTAACGGTAAGCTCCGGCGTGTCCTTGATGTACTTGGAGAGCGCCTTGGCCAGAGCCACGGGATCGCCTTCTGTATAGGCGATTGAATTCACGCCCTCCAGCCCCTTCAGGGCCTCCTCTACGGCCGTGCCTTTGGCGGCGCGCTCGGCCAGCGTGTTCTTGACCACCCGGTACTTGCCGCCGGCGCCGCGAATCGCTTTGCGCAGCTCAAAGTCCTGTGCCACCGTCAGCTTGGTGAAGCTGGCCACCACCGCGCCATTGATGCTCTTGAACTCCTGGCTCAACTCTTCTACTTGCTCGATCTTTTTCGCTCTGGAAACGGCCATTTGGATTCCCTTTCAGGCTGGCTAGCTATCTAGCTGCCTGGCTGTCTAACTCTGCCGCGCCTTGGCCAGCCAGCTTTTCAGCCAGGCGCCTAATCAGCCGGCTCTACGCCTTGGCTGCTGCCTCCATCGCCGAGGTGTCAATCGAAATCCCCGGACCCATGGTCGAACTCAGGGTAGCTCCCTTGATGTACTTGCCCTTGGCTGCCACCGGCTTGGCGCGAATCACGCTGGTGATGAGCGTGGTGGCATTGTCCACCAGCTTATCGGGCGTAAACGACATCTTGCCCACCGGCACGTGCACCAGGGCGGTCTTATCGGTGCGAAATTCCACCTTGCCGGCTTTGACCTCCTGCACCGCGCGCGCGATATCGAAGGTTACGGTGCCAGTCTTGGGGTTGGGCATGAGCCCACGCGGCCCCAGAACCTTACCCAGTCGGCCGACAGACTTCATCATGTCGGGGGTAGCCACCACAGCGTCGAAGTCGGTCCAATTCTCCTTCTGGATCTTCTCCACCATGTCCTCGCCGCCCACGATGTCGGCACCCGCCTGCTCGGCTTCCCGCACTTTTTCGCCGCTGGCAATTACCAGCACGCGCTTGGACTTGCCTAAACCGTGCGGCAGAACCACCGTGCCGCGCACCATCTGGTCGGCGTGCTTGGGATCTACGCCCAGGCGCAGCGTGACCTCCACCGTTTCATCGAACTTGGCGTACTTCACCTTCTGCAGCAGCGGAACTGCCTCCTGCAGCGGGTAGGGGCGGCTTTCCACCGCCTTCCTCGCGTGGGTAATGTTTTTGCCTGCCTTGCGCGACATGATTGCTCCTTGTCTCCCACCGCCGTTCCCTGATCTGAACGGCCGTGGTCTTCGACTCAGGGGCTAAGCCCCGGCTTAAAAACCCATTCTCATCGCACGGCTTAAGCCGTACCCTTCCACACCCCAAATCCCTTCAGGCCGTGACTTCAATGCCCATGGAGCGCGCCGTGCCCTTTACGCTCTTGATGGCCGATTCGATCGAGGCGGCATTCAGGTCGGGCATTTTCTGGCGGGCGATGTCTTCCACCTGCTTCTCCGTAACCTTGCCAACCTTGTCCTTATTCGGCGTGCCCGAGCCCTTGGCAATGCCCGCAGCGCGTTTCAGCAGCACCGACGCCGGCGGTGTTTTGGTGATGAACGTGAACGAGCGGTCATTCCACACCGTGACCACCACCGGAATAATCAGCCCTTCCAGTTCCTTGGCGTTGGTGCGCGCATTGAACTGCTTGCAGAATTCCATGATGTTGATCTGCGCCTGCCCGAGGGCGGGGCCCACCGGTGGCGCCGGCGTCGCCTTGCCCGCCGGAATCTGCAGCTTGACTTGTCCGACTGCCTTTTTAGCCATAAACCAGCTCTAAGCTCCTAGCTTCCAGCTCCTTCCCATTCATGAGCGGAGCGAAACTTTGAAACCTCGAAACTTTTGAAACCTGCCTACGCCACCTTCTCCACTTGCCCGAATTCCAGCTCTACGGGGGTAGCGCGACCGAAGATCGTCACCATGATCTTCAGCGTCTCGCGGTCTTCGTTGACCTCGTCCACCACGCCGGTAAAGTTGGCAAACGGACCTTCGATGATCTTGACCTGCTCGTTCTTCTCAAACTTGACTTTGAGCTTGGGCTTGTCCTTGCCTTCGCTGACCCGATAGACGATCTGGTTGACTTCGTCCTCGCTCAGCGGTGTGGGGTCATTGGCGGTGCCCACAAACCCGGTCACCCGGGGGGTGGACTTCACCACGTGCCACACGTGGTCTCCCTGGCCGCCGCTGCGGAACCCGCTGAGGTCCATCTCCACCAGCACGTAGCCGGGGTAGAACATGCGCTCGCTGGTGTACTTCTTACCGCCGCGCACTTCGGTGACCGGCTCGGTGGGAATCAGCACCCGCCCGATCTTGTCTTCCAGGCCAAAGGCGCGCACCCGCGACTCCAGCGACTCCTTCACTTTGCGCTCAAACCCGGAATACGTGTGCACGATGTACCACTTCATATTCGGGTTGGCCGCGCGCTCCATGGCCGGAACCGCGTTTTCCGCCGCTCCGTCCTGGGCTTCGCCGGCCTGCGTCTGCTCTTCGATTTTGTTTTCGTCTGCCATCTAAAACCGTCTTCGTGTTCCGGTGACCCGCCGCCTAGCGATGCGACAGGTAACGCAGCAACTGGTCAATACTCTTGCTGAGAACCGTGTCTACCACCCAGAAATAAACTCCAAACAGAAAAACCGTAATAATTACTACCGTGGTGGTCGCGCGCACTTCCTTGAAGGACGGTGCGGTCACCTTCTTCATTTCCGTGCGCACATCGAAGTAAAAGCTCTTGATGCGCTGCGGCCACGATTTCAGTTTCGCTCCCAGCCCCGCATCGCCGCTCACTTGCATCGCCGCTGTCTTCGCCATCTACCGCCTGCTTCCCTGAAATTTACTTTTCCTGTTTCCAGCTCCAAATCTGGCAGGGGCGGAGGGATTCGAACCCCCAAGTCCGGTTTTGGAGACCGGCAGTTTAGCCGTTGAGCTTACGCCCCTGTGTCTTGCAAAGATCCTTCGCTTTCGCTCAGGATGACGGCTGCGGACTACCGCTTCGCTCACGCCCGCAAAACGCCGTCACTTCACCTCTTTATGCGGGGTGTGCTTGCGGCAACGCCGGCAAAACTTGCTCAGTTCCAGCCGGTCCGGCGTTGTCTTCCGGTTCTTGGTGGTCGAATAGTTCCGCTCTTTGCACACCGTGCACTGCACGCTGATGATTTCCCGTGGCATAGCCTAGAACCCCTCAAACTCTATGAACTTGGCAGCTCCTAGCCTCTAGCTCCCTAGCTAGTGGCTCGCAGCTACTAAACGATCTCCGAAATGGTGCCCGCGCCCACCGTGTGCCCGCCTTCGCGGATGGCGAACCGCAGCCCTTTTTCCAGCGCCACCGGCGTGATCAGTTCGATCTGCAGGCTCACGTTGTCCCCCGGCATCACCATCTCCGTCCCCGCCGGCAGCTCCGCCACTCCGGTCACGTCCGTCGTCCGGAAGTAGAACTGCGGCCGGTAGCCCTTGAAGAACGGCGTGTGCCGCCCGCCCTCTTCCTTGGTCAGAACGTACACCTCGCCCTTGAACTTGGTGTGCGGCGTAATCGAGCCTCCCTTGGCCAGCACCATGCCCCGCTCCACGTCTTCCTTGGCGATGCCGCGCAGCAGCAGCCCGGCGTTGTCTCCCGCCATGCCCTCATCCAGGGTCTTCTTGAACATCTCCACCCCCGTCACCACCGTCTTG
>DATEJK010000016.1:0-93782 GCA_035278025.1 Terriglobales bacterium
GCTGTGGATACCGCCCGCGCCCGAGCTGCTGTTGCCCATTCTCGAAATCGTGCCCCTGCAGCTTTTGGCCTACCACATCGCCGTGCGCCGCGGCTGCGACGTGGACCAGCCCCGGAACCTGGCCAAATCGGTGACCGTGGAATAAGTAGCCATCGGTGCGTACGCCCGAGCTCGTCAACGCTGCCGGAATTGAAGGTTGAGAATTGACAACTAGAATCGAATCACGTTTGGCCGGGTCGCATTCACAAGTTTTTCCGCGCCCTCGGCGTCTTGGCGGTAAAAAATTAAGAACGTATTCATAATCCCAGGAGGCGAAATTGACATCCCAGCACAACTCGTCCGTGGCTAATCGCGTCGCGACTGACAAAAGCACTTCTCACCTGAATCCACCCCATGGCGGCACGCTTGTTGATTTGATGGTCACGGAAGAACGCAAATCGGAGCTGCGCGCCTCCTCGCGCGACTGGCTCTCCTGGGACCTCACGGCCCGGCAGATATGCGACCTCGAATTGCTGCTGAACGGCGGCTTCTCCCCTTTGCGCAGTTTTTTGGGCCAGAAAGATTACGAATCGGTTTGCAGCAACATGCGTCTGGCGGATGGGACCATCTGGCCCATGCCCATCATGCTCGACGTGAATGGAGAATTTGCCCGCCAACTGAAGCCCGGCCAGAGCATTGCCTTGCGGGACCCCGAAGGCGTGATGCTGGCGGCGCTGCATATTACCGAGATTTGGCAGCCCAATTTGCTGTCGGAAGCGGAATCGGTATTCGGAACCACCAATCCCGAACATCCCGGCGTCGGTTATCTGGTGGAGAAAGTGCAACCCTATTACGTAAGCGGCCGGCTGGAAGGCGTGCAGCTTCCCACACACTATGATTTTCGCTCTCTGCGGCTTACGCCCGCGGAACTGCGCGCCGAGTTTAGCCGCCTGGGATGGAAGCGCATTGTCGCCTTCCAGACCCGCAACCCCATGCATCGCGCTCATTTTGAGCTGACTCTGCGGGCCGCCAAGGGCGTAGAAGCCAATTTGTTGGTACATCCTTCGGTGGGCATGACCAAACCCGGCGATGTGGACCATTACACCCGCGTGCGCTGCTATCAGTCCATTCTGCCGCACTATCCCAAGAACACCGCCAAGCTGGCGCTGCTGGGCCTGGCGATGCGCATGGGCGGGCCGCGCGAATGCGTATGGCACGCCATCATCCGCAAGAACCACGGCTGCTCGCACCTGATTGTGGGTCGTGACCATGCCGGCCCAGGCAAGGACACCTCAGGCAAGCCTTTCTATGGGCCTTACGACGCCCAGCAGTTGCTCGCCAAGCACGAAACCGAACTGGGCATGGGCATGCTGCCCTTTAACATGATGGTGTACGTGGAAGACCTGGACACCTACGTGCCCGAAGGCGAAGTGCCGGCAGGAATGCGCTCGCTGAGTATTTCCGGAACCGAGCTGCGCCGTCGCCTGGCCGAAGGCCGCGAGATTCCCGCCTGGTTCACCTTCCCGGAAGTCGCCAAGGAGCTGCGCCGCAGCCACCCGCCGCGCCACAAGCAGGGCTTTACCGTTTTCTTCACCGGGCTCTCGGGCGCCGGCAAGTCCACGGTGGCGAACGCGCTCATGGTCAAGTTCCTGGAGGTAGGCGGACGCCCGGTAACCCTGCTGGATGGCGACCTGGTACGCAAGAATCTGTCTTCTGAACTGGGATTCTCCAAGGAACACCGCGACATCAACATCCGCCGCATCGGCTTTGTAGCTTCGGAAATCACCAAGAACGGGGGCATCGCCATCTGCGCGCCGATTGCACCCTTCGACAACGTCCGTAAGGAAGTCCGCCGCGTGGTGGAACCGGGCGGCGGCTTCATCCTGGTGCACGTCGCCACTCCGCTGGAAGTTTGCGAGCAACGCGATCGCAAGGGGCTTTACGCTAAAGCGCGGGCCGGATTGGTGAAGCAGTTCACCGGCATTTCCGATCCTTACGATCTCCCCGCCGATGCCGATGTGGTCATCAACACGACTGAGACTACGCCCGATGAGGCGGCGCAGGAAATTCTGCTCCATCTGGAGCGGGAAGGTTATATCGGCGGCAATTCGGATGCGGCCTAGAGGCGCGCACCCCTGCAGGCGGCACTCCAACCTTTGCGCATAGGAGAGCTTTTTGACGGATCTGTCCCCTGAATCTGTGGTACTTGCCCGTATTCAAGCTGCACTGGATCGCGCCGCTTCCGTGCTCAGCCGATTCACGCCCGGTGCCATGGAGGTACAGTACAAAGCCCGCCACGACCCGGTCACGGAAGCCGACCGCGCTTTGGACGACGCACTGCGCACGCTTCTTCTCCAGGATGGTGAAGGGTGGCTCTCCGAGGAAACCGCGGATGACCTGGCGCGCTTGAACAAGCAAGGGGTATGGGTAGTTGATCCCCTGGACGGCACGAAAGAGTTTGTGCAGGGCATTCCGGAATGGTGCGTTTCGATCGCCTGGGTGCTCGATGGCGAGGCCATAGCCGGCGGCATCCTGAATCCCGCTACCGGTGAAACTTTCCTGGGCTCCCGCAGCACCGGGGTGAAACGCAATGGCGTGCCGGCGCGGGTGAGTCCTCGCAAGGAACTGCCTGGCGCGCTGGTGCTGGGCAGCCGCAGCGAATTCAAGCGCGGGGAATGGAAGCCGTTTCAGGACGGTTCGATAGTGCTGCGCCCCGTCGGCTCGGTGGCCTACAAGCTGGCGCTGGTTGCTGCCGGCCTGGCTGACGCCACTTGGACGCTGGTTCCCAAGCATGAGTGGGATGTAGCCGCGGGAACCGCGCTGGTGCAGGCTGCCGGCGGAGTGGTGCAAAACCTGGATGGCTCTCCAGTCTCCTTCAATGCTCGTAAGCCCTGGCTGCCGGGACTGATTGCCGCAGGTCCCGATCTGTATCCTGAAATCTCACGCCTGCTCCGGATTCCGTCATCCGCCGGTATTGCCGCCCGCTAATCCCCCCGGCAAGGAACGGATCACGCCGGCCAGATGCCCAGTGCGGTCTTGCTCAGAATCTGTTCCTTGGTTGCCGGGCTTAACGGTAAGGCCCGAAAATCCTCCAGATTCTTCTTCACGTCGGGCACGCCCGGGCCGGGCCAGTCAGTGCCGAACAGGGTCTTGGTCGCGATTTCCTCCAGGCGGGGGAAGTACTTGAGCAGCGTCTTGGGAGGGATGCCACTGATGTCCAGATAAACATTAGGGTGACGGCGCACCAGAAAAAACGCAGTGTTCATCCACAGCGGCCGCCCGCCATGGGCCAGAAGTATCTTCAGCTTCGGGAAATCCACCGCCACGTCGTCAATGTAGATAGGATCGCCGTACCTGTTGCGCGCGCCAGGAAAAATTGAGGTCCCCGTGTGAAACATCACCGGAATGCCGTTGGCCTCGGCGGCACGGTAGATGATCTCCAGCTCCTTGACTCCCTGCTGGTACTCGTTGGGATAGAGCAACTGGTGGGGTGGATGAATCTTGATCATGCGGATGCCCAGGCGGATGATCTGCTCCACGTCGGCCAGCACATTGGTGGTGTGGCGGGGGTGCAGGCTGCCGCACGGAATAAGCCGGCGTGGATCGGCCTTAACATAGCCGGCAACAAATTCGTTCACATCTGAAGTAAAGCCGATGATCTCCGGCGCCACATAGTTGATAAGTACGGCGCGATCTACGCCGCAGTCGTCAAGGTATTTGAGGAACGCCTGAGGGGAGCGGCAGAACTCCACGATCTGGGCGAAATTCGACCGCTGCTTCTGCATCAGCGCCAGCGCCCCCGGCTTGAACATCTCGATGGGCTGGATGTGGATGTGGCAGTCGGTGATCAAAGTCAGCCGCCGGCTACAAGCCTTTTAGCTGCCAGCTGGAAGCCAGAAGCTGAAAGGTTTTCCTTCGTGTCCTTTGTGGTTAAGACTTAAATGCCTGCTGTAATGCTCGCCTGGTAAAGACCCGTATCATCTCGCGCCGATACTCCGGTGTCAAAGCGGAAGTGGTAAGCGGCTTGGCGGCGCGAGCGGCCAGCTCGCCCGCTTGCTCCGCCGAAACTTCATCCAGTGTCCGGCCGGCGAGAACCTCGCGGATTCCTTTGACCAGCACGGGAGCTGCATTCACCGCTGTGAGCGCAATGCGAGCATCCTCAACATGTCCGTTGCTGCGACGCAAGGCCACGGCTACGCCGGCCAGCGGGTAATCAATGGAGCCGCGGATGCGCAGCTTGCGGTAGGCCCCACGCCAGTCTGCAGACGACTGCGGCAGCCAGATGCGCGTGAGCAGTTCGTTTTTCTCCAGCTTGCGATAGTTGTCACCAACGCCGGTATAGAAATCGCCCAGGCGAAGCCGGCGCGTACCCGCAGGGCCCGCGATTTCGATTTCGGCCTCCAGGCAGAGCAGCGCCGGAGGTGAGTCGCCGGAGAAGGCCGCCCAGCAGGTATCGCCGCCGGGAGCCACGTGGCAGATATTGCCATCCTTTTTGATACAGAAGCCGCAGCCCTTGCGCCAGGTAAGCGACTGGTTGTACCAGAGACAGCGGGTGTCCAGGCAGATGTTTCCGCCCAGCGTCCCCATATTGCGCAGAATGGGCGAAGCCACGGTCGCGGCAGCCTCTACCAGCACCGGGTAGTGCTGCCTCAGGAAGTCGGAGTGTTCGACTTCGGTGAGCGTGGTCAGAGCACCGATTTCCACCTCACTACGCGATTGTGGCCGTATGCCGCGCAGCTCGCCAAGGCCGCGAATATCGAGCACGTACGGCGGCGCGAACAGCTTCTGCCGCATGGACGGAACCAGGTCGGTACCGCCCGCGATTACCTGAACATCAGGCGCATGCTTAGCCAAAAGCTCAACCGCTTCGGCCACTGTACGCGGGCGCAGCAGCTTGAATTCCGGCAGGCTCAATCCTCACCCCCGGCACCTTCCTGCTGCCCGGCGACGGCGGGGTCAAGCGGATGCCGCCGCGGGCCTTTACCCTTGAACCATAGCGCGCCGCCGTGCTCGCGGAAGCGCACAGGAGTGGTGGGGTCCACGCCTTCCGTAAGGTTCAGCTTCTTGGCCTTCTTCTGAGCCCGCAAGGCGGCGAGCACGCGCTCGGGCGTGAACGGAGCCTCGCGCAGGCGGATGCCGACCGCGTCGTAAATCGCGTTAGCGATGGCGGGAATAGTCGCGGCCAGCGACCCTTCGCTGCACTCCTTGGCGCCGAAGGGGCCTTCGGGGTCAATGCTCTCCACGATGAAAGGCTCGATTTCAGGCGACTCGACCGATGACGGGCTCCGGTACTCCAGCAGGCCCGGGTTCATGAGCATGCCGTCTTTCCACAGCATTTCTTCCTGCAGCGCCTGACCCAGGCCCATCCACACCGAACCGATAATCTGCCCTTCAACAGACACGGGGTTGAGGGCGCGTCCGCAGTCGTGCGCCGCCCACATCTTGTGCACCGTGACCTCGCCCGTTTCCTCATCCACGCTGACTTCCGCCACCTGCGCGGAGTAAGAGTAAGCCGGCGAGGGCCCCACGCCCGCGCCCTTGAATTTGCCGCCGCGGGCGTCCAGGGAAGGAGCATAGGAACCGGTGCCGGTGAGCGCGCCATGAAAATCAATGGCTGCCACCACCGCTTCTTCAAAGCTCATCCAGTCCTTGGGGCCTTCCTCCTTGCGCTTCTGCTGCAGCGAGCCGCGCAGAATCTGGCCCTCCACGTGGCCGCTGACGGATGCATTTGCAGCGCCTTCGCCTTCGCCCGCGGCACTTGAACTCTTACTCGCTTTGCTGACTTTGTCGTTGCTGAAGACCAGGTCTTCCGGCGCGCAATTCATCTTGCCGGCGGCGGCGCTGGCAAGCTGTTTGCGAATCTCCTCAGCCGCGCGCAGCGTGGCATTGCCCGCCATCATAGTCACGCGACTGGAGTAGGAACCAATGTCAATGGGCGTAAGATCAGTGTCAGCGGCCACCACCCGCACCCGCGAGAGCACGCAGCCCAGCACCTCCGCCGCCACCTGCGCGGTCATGGTGTCGGAACCCTGGCCAATTTCGGAAGCGCCGGTGTACACCACCACGCCGCCGTCGCGGTCCACTTTGATGTTGACCGTGGAGTGCGGCATATCGGAGCGGATAATAGAGTTGGCCGCTCCACTCACGTAGTGACTGCAGCCCATCCCCAGGCCCCGCCCGCGTCCCAGCGTGCCATGGCGCTCCCGCCAGCGGGAGGCCTCCGCCACCTTCTCTACGCATTCCGGCAGACCGTAGCTGAGCACCCGCAGGTTGTTAACGGTTATGCAGGGCGGTTTGAGAAAGTTCTGCTGCCTCACTTCACGCGGGTCAAGTTTGAGCGCGGCGCAGATTTCATCCAGTTGTGACTCAAAAGCAAAGCGCACGTTGACCGTGCCGTGCCCGCGCATGGCGCCGCAAGCGGGCTTGTTGGTCAGCACACGGTACCCGTCGTAGGCGACGTTGGGAATGTCGTAGATGGCACCCAGCAGCGCGCCGGAATAAAGGATGGTGACCGGCCCGTAGGAGCAGTAGGCCCCGCCGTCCTGCACCACGCGGGCGCGCACGGCCACCATGCTGCCGTCGTTCTTCACGCCCGTCTTCAGGTCCACGATGGTGCGGGGGCGTCCGCGATGAGCCCAAAAAACCTCTTCCCGCGTGTAGGTGATCTTCACCGGGTGCTTGGCGGCGCGCGCGGCGATAGCGGCGATGATTTCCAGCGGGATGACTTCGCTCTTCCCTCCAAAACCACCGCCCACGAGAGGCTTGATGACGCGAATCTGCGCCATCGGCATCTCCAGCACCAGCGAGAGCTTGTGCTGCAGGTAATAGGGTACCTGGGTGGACGACCACACGGTCAGGCGGCCGCGCTTGCCGGTGTGCGGGTCGAGTTCGAAGCTGGCCAGAGTGGAGTGCGGCTCCATGGCCGCATGGGTCACCTCGTTGGCAATGTAGCGGGCTTCGTGAACGTAATCGCTCTCGGCAAAGCCCTTCTCCGGGTCCCCAAATACATGGTGGTATGCCTTTTCGATGTTGTGCGGGCGGCCTTCGTGGATGAACTCGGCCTCCGCCTTCATGGATTGCTCGGGATCGAACCAGGCGGGCAGCAGCTCGTATTCCACGTCAATCAGCTGCAGCGCCTGCTCAGCGATGGCCTCGGTTTCGGCGGCCACACAGGCGACGTTGTCGCCCACGTAGCGGACCTTGTCCACCGCCAGCGCATGCTCGTCGTGGCCGATGGGAAGAATGCCGTAGGTAACGGGCGCATCCTGCCCGGTAACAACCGCGGCCACGCCCTCGAGCGCCAGCGCCTTGCTGGTGTCAATTCCCTTGATGCGTGCGTGCGGGTAGGGCGAGTGCAGGATCTTGCCGGTCAGCATCCCGGGCACAGAAAGATCGTCGGTGTATTTGCCGGAGCCGGTAGTCTTCTCGGCCGCATCCACCATGGCGGTGCGGTGGCCGATGATGGAGAAGCGGTTGGCTGGCTGGTCCTTGGTCGTTCGTTGTTCGTTGGCCATTGCCCTGTCGTTGATGCTTCCGTTGCCCACTCGACTCTTCGTTTGTCGAGTTGAAATTCTTCAACACCGGTGATTCGTCATTATCTTGCCGTCGCCATGCCTTTCTGCTCCGCCTCAATCGCCGACTTGATGGCCTCGTACATCTGGCTGTACCCGGTGCAACGGCACAGATTGCCGCTTAGCGCCTGCTTGATTTCCGCCTCGGTCGGGTGCGGGTTGTTGGCCAGCAGATATTTCACCGTCATGATGAACCCCGGCGTGCAGTAGCCGCACTGCGCTCCACCCCAGTCGCCATAAGCCTTCTGGATAGCGGCCAGGCTGCCGTGCTCGCTCACGCCTTCCACAGTGGTGATTTCCTGCTCCTGGCAGCTGGCCGCCAGAAGCGTGCAGGCGAGCATTGGGATACCATCCACCTGGACGGTGCAGGCGCCGCACGAGGAGTCGTCGCAGCCGCGCTTGGAGCCGGTAAGGCGCAGGTCCTCACGCAGCACATCCAGCAGCAGCTTGCTGGGCTCCACCGCCAGCTCCTGGGTGCGGCCGTTGACGCGAAGCGAGATGAGTTCTTTTTTCATGTAGCAATTAGTAATTAGCATTTAGACCGTGAACAGCTAGGTAGCTGACTGGCTGTCTAGCTACATGGCCAACCCGCACGCTCGCGGCCGGCTAAGTGCCAAGTGCTGATTGCTAACTGCTGCTCTTCAATACCCATAATCCGTTGCCGCCGCGTACGCGTGCTGCTTCACGCCCAGCGCCTCCACCCGCGCGCCGCCAAGCAGTTCCACGTACTGCTCGCAATCGGCAACGCCATGCACCCAGCGCTCCAGCCAGGCATCGCTTTCCGCTGGAGTCTTCGTCTGCTGATGGTACTCGCGGAAAAAGAGGTCGTCGCGCTTGTAGTAGCCCTGCACCGGCGATGGGTGCGCGCCATAAGGGCACTCCACCACGGCGCTCACCAGGAACCCTGGAATCACAGTCCGGTTGGGATCGCTGGCGATCACGTCGGGGTCCACGATCTCCTCCGCCACCACAATGACGTGCTTAGCGGCGCGCACCGCCTCCAGCATTACGCCAAAACTTCCCCAGTTGTGCGCATTGCCCTCGGCGTCGGCGCGCTGGGCGTGCACAATGGTGACGTCGGGGTTGATGGCACGCACCGCCAGCAGCGGCTCCTTGCCTTCAAAGGGCGAAAAAACACCGTAATAGAAATGGTTCCCTTTGGGCACGTCGGAGCCCATCGCCGTCCGCGTGGGAATAAAAGGCACGCCCATGGCGCCCGCCTGCAGCCCCAGCGCGATGGAAAAGTTGGTCATGTTGAAGACCTTGACGGCGCCGCTTTCTGCCGCACGGCGAAAGTTGTACGCCGACCCCATCATGACGTTACCCACCCAGGCGGCAACGATCTCGCTTACGCAGCCGCCGGCGATCAGCTGGTCAAACAGAATGTCGGAGATGGGACCAATCAGCCGCAGCCCCCGCTTCTTCTGGCGGACGATCTCGTGTCCCGCGGCGAAAGGGATGTTCTGCTCCATCTGCAGGCCGAGAGCGACGCTGGCGCCGTCAGGGACGAAGGAGGCGATGGCCTCGCGCATTGTTACGAGCTTAGACATCTCTTTGGACTGAGTAATTGTGTAATTGAGTAATCGGGTACTCTAAATCCGCACCTTCGCGATCCTCTCAAATTGCACAATTACCCGATTACACGCTTACTCAATTACTTCCCTCTCCACACCGGCTGCCGCTTCTGCATAAAGGCGCTGATGCCTTCTTTGGCGTCTTCGCTCTGCATCAGTTCGTCCAGGTAAATCTTCTCCGCCCGCTCCAGGCCCTTAATGAAATGCGCCGCATCCCAGGCGTAGAGCGCTTTCTTGGTAAGCTGAAGAGATGCCGGGCTGAGACTACGTAAGCGCTCGCAGGTTTCCTCCACCAGTTCATCGAGTTCGCCTTCGGGCACCGCCTCGTTGGCCAGGCCCATCGCGAAGGCGGCGTCGCCAGTAATCTTCCTGCCCGTCAAAATGAGGTCTGCCGCCCGTTTCTGGCCGATGACCTGTGCGAGCATCGCAGCCGCCACCGGAGGAAAGCATCCCAGGCTGATTTCGGGAAAGCCCCAGGTGGCCGACTCCGTAGTGAAGGCCAGGTCGCAAACGGCCGCCAACTCCGCCCCTCCGCCCAGGCAGCTGCCGTGCACGGCGGCGATAGTTACCTTCTTGGAAGCGGCCAGCATGCGCACCACGCCGTGGAAGGTCACCAGCATGTTGCGCACATTGTCAGGCGTGTGCGCCGCCACGTCCACGCCGGCGGAAAATCCTTTGCCTGCGCCCCGCAGGACAAGAGCGGCAACTTCCAGGCGACCCTCCGCCTCCTCCAGCGCAGGAACAAGTTCTTGCATCATCGGCATGGTGAGGACGTTGACCGGAGGATTGTTGAACACGATGCGGGCGATCGCGCCGTCATAGTCGAGCGCGATCATGGAGAAGCGGGATTTCGGTTGGGTAGCCATCTCAGTCTTCTTGTGCCGTCCCTAGAAGGAACTCGTGATCTTTTTGTCAAAGTTCCGAGAACTTCCGTACCCCTCTAAGCTACTCCTCTAGCTCTGTCATCCCGAGCGAGCGCGGCTGAGCGTATGCGAGGAAGCGCGAGTCGAGGGACCTTGTGTTTCCCCCGGCTCCCGGACATTTCTTATCCCGTCATCAATAGCCAAGCAGAAACCCTCCAAACAGGTTTTGGACAAGACCTGGTGTTCTCTGTGCCCCCGTGTCTTCCGGGGGCTAATAGTCATTTCGTCCAGAAACCTTCCTTGTCGTACTCCCGAATCGCCTGCAGCTCCGCAGCGCTGGGCACAGGCGTCGCCCCTACCTGCTCGGCAACCCGCAGTTTCCATCCGGTGTTGCGCAGAACGTCTTCCACGCTGACACCCGGGTGCACCGACGCGAGGTAAGCTTCTCCGTGTTCGCCGAAGCGCAACACTGCCTTGGTTGTAATCACGGCTGAGGGCCCGCCGCGCGGCAGACCAACTTTCTTGCGCCAGCCACGGCCATCCCCATTGCCAGGGCTGGTGACGTAGGAGACGCGCTCCGGCAGGCGCCGCTTGTCATGCTCCAGCAGAACCACAAAGCGTTGCGCCAGCGAAGCGATGTCGCAAGCGCCGCCGGAGCCGGGCAGGCGTACCAATCCTCTTTCGCCGGCCACCTGAGTGGAGTTCAAGTTGCCGTAGCGGTCCACCTCCGCGGCGCCCAGAAAACCCAGGTGCACGCGGCCGGACTGCAGCAGGCTCATCACCGCCAGCATGTCCAGGCACTGGGTGGCGCCCAGAATGTTAGGCGGGTCGGCCATGGTGTAAATCAGCTCGTGCGCCGGCGTAGTGCGAATCACGCCGTTCTCAAACAGTCCTACCGCGTTGGGCGCGTGCGTGCGCTTGGCTACCACGAAAGCAATCAGGGGCAGCCGCATCCCCACAAATACCACCTCGCCGTCGCGGATCTCCCGCGCCGCAGCCGCCACCATGAGCTCGCCCATGGTGTAGTCGGAAGCGGTAGTCGTGATATCGGGTACGCTGGTGGTCACGATGGTCAGCTCTTGGCTCTTAGCTTTTGGCTGTTAGCTTTTGGCTGTTAGCTTTTGGCTTTTGGCTCTTGGCTCTTGGCTCGGTTCGGAGCTGCCGCGAACAGCTAAAAGCCAAGAGCCAACAGCTAGATGTTAATCGCCGACTTGCGCGGCTCGGCGATGGTTTCCAACGGATCGCGGGCGCCGGTGCGCGGCACGATCCACTTCTTCTCCGTGTTGACAATGTCCAGCAGCAGCTTGTGGTCTGCCGGCGTTGGCAGCCACTCGCTGCGCTGCCGTTCGTATTCCTTCTCCTCCACCGCTTCGCCAGTATGCGGATGGAATTTCTGCCCTGCCCAGCGCCCGATAGTCCGATTGAACTTAATATCAGGAACGTATAGCCGCGGCTGGTCGCCCTTTAGCGCATTGTTGAAACGCTCCACCAGCGTGCTTACCTCCTGGTGATAAAGGTGGCGGTTGTAGTCGTTCACGTCGTCGAGGTCGGGCGCGTTCTGATTCTTGGGCTCGTCGTAACGACCCTTAATGCCCCAGACATATGCCCAGTGCGCGGAAGAAGAGTGGTCGGTGCCGAACAGATCGTACGATTCGGAAATCCACTTGTTCAGATATTTCTGGATCAGCCAGGCGGGTACCACCCCGGCTTCCACCACGCGCCGCAGGCCGGTGTCGCCGGTGCCCATGTGGAAGGCTTCCTCGCGCAGCATGTAGGACATGGAGCGGCCCAGGGGCGCAAAACCCGAGTACTTGAGCATCTGCAACTGAAATTTGCCGTCGCGATCCACGAAATCGGTGTAAGCGTACAGGTCCATCCAGTTGTCCACCATCTCATTGAAGGCGTTCAGCAGGCGCTTGCTCTCATAAGCGCGCCGCTCCAGCATCTTCTGCGCCTCTACCCGGCCGGTCTGGCCGAAGTGTTCGATGAGCAGAGCGCACATCTGCCAGCCGTGGCGCATTTCCTCGATCATCACGCGCGTAAGCGCCCGGCGGTCCCAGTCTGTGGGCGCGCTTTCGAAGAGGTAACGCTGCTGCTCCACGCTGGCAAACTCGGTGTCACCCTGGTACACGATCATGTTGAGCAGCGCGTCGCGCATGTTCTGGGTAGGAATCTGGCGCACTGACTCCCACTTCCGCCGCCCCTTGTAGTGGCCGAACTGAATTTCCTCCGTCTCGATCTGGCCGTAGAGAGTCTGGAACTGGAAGCCGGCGATATCGTCGGTGTTGACGCCTACTTCCTTGCGCCATTCTTCGAACAGTCCCACCCAGTCGCTGAAGGTCCCGATTCTTGGTACTTTGCCTGGCATAGCACCTCTGTATCAGCTGCTAGCTTCTAGCTGCTGGCTTCTGGCTCGTGTCGTTACACTCCAAGATTCACCCACACGCTCTTCACTTCCGTGTAATGGTCCAGCGCTTCCCTGCCCAATTCCCGGCCGAAGCCCGATTGCTTGAAACCGCCGAAGGGCAGCGCCGCGTCGTACAGGTTATAAGCATTAATCCAAACGGTGCCCGCCTTCAGGCGGCGCGCCAGACCATGCGCTTTTCTGATGTCATTGGTCCAGATGGCAGCCGCCAGCCCATATGCGTTCTGATTAGCCAGCTCCGCCACCTGGTCCAGATCTTCAAATGGAATTGTGGCCAGCACAGGACCAAAGATTTCTTCCTGCGCGATTGTCATGCTGTTGCTGACGCCATCGAACACCGTGGGCTCGACGAAAAAGCCTTTGCCGCCATCCACGCTGACCCGATTCCCGCCTGCCACCAACTGCGCGCCTTCCTTCTTGCCCGACTCGATATAGCCCAGCACCGTGTTCATCTGCTGTTCGCTGACGATGGCGCCCAAGCGCGTCTTGGGATCGAGTGGATCACCGGGTTTTATCTTGCGCGTCCGCTCCACCAGTTTGGAAAGGAAGTCATCGTGCACCCTCTTCTCCACGAACAGGCGCGATCCCGCGGCGCATACTTCCCCCTTGCCGTAGAAGATGCCGGTAGTCGCGCCCTTCACGGCCGAGTCGAGGTCGGAATCCGCAAATACGATGTTGGGCGATTTGCCGCCCAGCTCCAGCGTCACCCGCTTCATGGTGTCGGCGGCGCTGCGCATGATTTCCTTGCCCACCATGGTGGAGCCAGTAAAGGCCAGCTTATCCACTCCAGGGTGCTTCACCAGTTCCCGCCCCGTTTCCGGACCACCGGTAATGATGTTCAGCACGCCTGCCGGAAAGCCGGCCTCCTTTGCCAGTTGTCCCAGGCGGAGGGCGGTGAGCGGCGTCTGCTCCGCCGGTTTCAGCACCACGGTGTTGCCCGTGGCCAGCGCCGGGCCCAGCTTCCAGGACGTCAGCAGCAAGGGAAAATTCCAGGCCACGATGGCGCCCACAACACCCACCGGCTCGCGAAGTGTGTAGGTAAACGCGTCGGCACGCGAAGTGATGGTCTCGCCATGGATTTTGCTGGCCCAGCCCGCGTAATAGCGGAGCACGTCGCACACCATGGGCATGTCCACGTATCGCGACTCGAAGATGGGCTTACCGTTGTCCAGGGTCTCCAGCTCGGCAAACTCTTCGATGTTCTTTTCCAGCAGGTCGGCAAGGCGCCACAGCAACTTGCCGCGCTCGCTGGCGGACATCTTCTGCCAGGCGCCGCCGCGTTCGTCAAAAGCCTTCCGGGCGGCCCTGACCGCGCGGTCCACCTCGCTAGGACCGGCTTCAGCCACCTGGGTGATGACCTCGCCGGTAGCGGGATTGATGGTGTCGAAGGTCTTTGCGGTCGCCACCCACTCCCCTCCGATCAGGAGCTTGCCGGGTTCTACTTTCGTCTTACTCGCTGCCAGCATATCTTTTCACCACAAAGGGCACGAAGGAATCACAAGGGATTTGAATGGTTTCGTCTGTGCTCGTCGCTTCTGTGTTGAAGGGTCTTGACTCGCAGCCCCCCAATCCGTTCTGTTGTTTTCACCACTGAATCAAGAATCACGAAAGGCTTTAACAATTCTTTCTTCTCTTTTTCCTTCGTGTCCTTTGTGGTGAATGGCATTATTTCGCGGTGAAGGTCGCGGGCCGCTTCTCCACGTACGCGGTCAGCCCCTCTTTCGCGTCTTCGCTCTGGAACAATAGCTGCTGGTTCTCGCGTTCCACGGCCAATGCCGACTCCATGGGAATTTCCCAGCCTGTCTGCACCGCGCGTTTGATGCGTCCCACAGCCTTGGCCGCCTTATTGGGCGGGCAGAACTGCCGGGCGTACTCCATGATGTTTTCCATGAAGTTTTCTCGGTCGTAGATGTCGTTGATAATGCCGTACTCCAGCGCCTCTTCGAAGGTGTAGGTATTGCCCGTTACCATCAGCTCGATGGCCTTACTCTTCCCCACCAGGCGCGACAGGCGCTGCGTTCCGCCGGTGCCGGGCAGCACGCCCAGGTTGATTTCCGGCAGCCCGATCTTGCCCGAATCCTTGCGCGCTATGCGGATGTCGGCTGCCATGGCGATCTCCAGTCCGCCGCCGACAGTGTGGCCGTTGAGCGCCGCAATCACCAGCTTGGGCGTGTGCTCCAGCCGCAGCAGCGTCTCGTTGGCGTGCAGGCAGAAGTAATACTTGAAGGTTGGATCCACGGTGGAGAGCATCTTGATGTTGGCTCCGGCGGAGAAGAACTTGTCGCCCGCTCCTGTAAGCAGGAGCACGTAAACGTTGTTGTCCATGCGCGCCCGCAGAATGGCGTCCTCCAGCTGCCGCATCATTTCATAGGTGTAAGTATTGGCTGGCGGGTCGTTCATCTCGATCACCGCCACGCCCGAGTCGGTGCGGTAATTGATCAGCTGCTTGGTGGTTTCGGCGCTTACCGGCTGGGTTGTGGTTGCCATGTGAGATGCTCCTTTAGAAAGCTCTTCTTAACCAGGCCGCGGAGAACGCTGAGTTCTTGTCGCTCTGAAACGATTCCCCACGACCTCGTATATATTTCCTCTTCGCTCTGTATGGTTAATAAATGCGTTTTCACATCACTCGAACTCGTTTTGCCTGCGGCCCAGGACTGCCTCGCCCGCGGCATATTCCATGCAGAAAAATGTCGCCCATTTCCCGCGCCAGTTCGCCGGCGTCGGCGTCTACCCGTGGGTTGTGCCAGGTGTAAATCCAGTTCATCATGCCGAACAGGCTGAGCACGGCAATGCGACTGGAGAATTCTAACCCCTGCGCCCGCTTCAGCCCATCCACCAGCTCCAGGCAGATGCGGTAGTACTCCCGCTTGATGGCGGCGATTTCGGAGCCGTAGCCGTTCTTCAGCACGTCATCTTCATGGGAAAGCACTTTCACCGCCTTCTGGTTGGCCAGAAAATACTCCAGATGGTTCTGGATGAAGATGCGTACCCGTTGCTCGGGATCATCTACCCCCTCCAGGCGCTCGCGCAGGCGCTCCAGGATAGTGCTGAAGGTGTACTTCTGGATCAGGTAGAGCAGCTTTTCCTTGGAATCGAAGTAGTAGTAGAGGCCGGCCAGAGACATGCGGCTGGCGCGCGACAAATCGCGCATGGACGCCCCTTCATATCCCTTCTCGCAGAAGACTTCCGTGGCGTGCTGCAGGATCTTGGCCAGGCGCCGGTCGAAACGCGTGCCCTGCCCGGCGGGAACCCGGGCCGGGTTGCGGCCGGAAAGCGAGCTGGAGCGAGTCGCGGAAGCCATACTGAGTTGAGCGCCCCCACCCCTGGAGGCTTATCGAACGTTCGTTCTATGATACTGAGGGTGTTCGCGAGACGCAAGTTGCCTGTAAGCGCACGTTACCAATAGCGCCGGCGTCTCACCGGTTGTCCCGCGGGCGCCCCCCCCGCCCCTTGGGATGGCGGACGGCGGGCCGCAAATCATTGCGGGCGACCAGCACCGGAGCTCTTCTCCCCCGGCCCTGATCGCCCGCTCTTAGCTGGTTGGTTGTTTGTTGCCTGTTTATTCGCGATCGGCACCCTGCCGTCCCTGCAAGACCGTCACACATGCCTGGCCAGCCGAAGCCGCCTCCGGCCACCATGTCAGCAGTTCCAGCAATACCGTCGCGCCTCGCAGAATCACGCTCCCCAACTCCGTCCGGCGGCCACCGGCCGTGTCACACCGGCCCGGTTTTGCTTCCGGCCCGTCCCCCGGTTCCCCTTCCGCCAGCCGCGAGGCGTCGTGACCCTGCTCTTGCATCACGCCCCGACTTTAGCGCCACCACCGGAACCCGTAAAGATTACGCCGGTGGCCGCGCCGGTTACGCGAGTCACCGTGAGGCGCTTGTCAGCGCTCGGTTCTTGGCTGTTTTCGCTGCTTCCGCCCTCCCCGCGCGAACCACCTGAGACAAGCGACTGACAACTGCACTTCGGGCATCTACAACTCGCGCTGCCCGAATCTAATCCCTTGCCCGAGAGAGCCATCCTTTTTCCGGCAAAATTCCCAGTGAGGTGAGTATGGCGCAATTCATCGAAGACGTTGAGCAGCTTCGCGAGCGTGCCCGCCGCGGTATCGAGGAAGGCCCGGTCACCGAATCCTATCGCGGAGATAAAGAGCAGACCATTGACATTCTGAACCAGGCGCTGGCCACCGAAATCGTTTGCGTCCTGCGCTACATGCACCATTACTTCATGGCCACAGGCGTGCACGGCAAGTCGGTTTCGGGCGAGTTTAAAGAGCATGCCGACGCCGAGCGCGAACACGCTGACGGCATCGCCGAACGCATTCAACAACTGGGCGGCAAGCCCGACTTCAATCCCCGCAATCTGCTGGAGCGTTCCGCCTCGCAATATATTGAAGGTGAAACCCTGGCCGATATGATTCGCGAAGATCTGGTCGCCGAGCGCGTCGTCATCCAGGTTTACACGGAAATGATCCGCCATTTTGCCGACAACGATCCCACTACCCGGGTGCTTATGGAAGGTATTCTCAAGGATGAGGAGGAGCACGCTACTGACTTAACCGACCTTCTTTACATCGTGGACCCGGCCAGCGGGCGCGCCGAGGGAGAGGACCCGGGCACCCACCCGCTCCACCTCCATCCTGCGGAAAAGCGCACTGGGAGGCGCGGGCGCTCCGACCAGCAACGATCCGATCAGAAGAAGGAGCAGTTCGCCGGGCGCGGCTCAGCCGTTCCGCCGGAACACGAGCCCGGCACTACCGGCCGGCCCGCGTCACGGCGTCCCCAGGCCACCGCCCAAGCGGAAACTTCTGACCTGGAGGAAGCTCGTGATGTGGAGAAAGGCGCGCAGGCAGGCGGCAGCCGCTCCGTGCATGTCACCAAACCGAACCGCAAACGCCGTATCGCCTAGCTAACCGGGGGGCGGGGCCCTGCCCCGCCCTTTTCGGCTGGCGAATCCTTGAATCCTGCGACCCTTTGAAGCCTAGTTCTTAATCCCCGCCATCAGCCGCTCCGCTTCCGCTTTCTGCTCGGCATTGAGCGACAGAAGCGGCAGGCGCACGGGCCCGCCGAAGTAGCCGTTCAGGTCCATGGCATACTTCACGCCCGCAACGCCCAAGTCGGCAACTACCCGTTGGGCGGCCTCGCTGATGCGCTGCTGCTTCTCCTTAGCGAGGGCATGGTCGCCTTCCTTAAAGGCCGCGTAAATCTCAAAGCACGCCGTCGGCGCCGGACAAGCAAACGCCAGAATCGCGCCCACCGCCCCTAGTTGTAGCGAGGGCTCTAGCTGGTGCGCCGAACCCACCGTCACCTGGAATCCCACTTCCTTGGTCCGAGTCTTGAACTTGGGCGGGGCCTGCACCGCGGTTGCCGCCGTCCCTGCCAGCGCTCCTACGGGGACCACATCGCCATTGGCGAAAACCGGCTCCATCGCCAGCATGCGTCCGGTAACCGCCGCGAATACCTCCGTAACCGTAACGCTGCGCTTCACCTGGCGTGTGCCCTCTACCATCTGGCGGATCTTTTCCAGGTTGCCGCTCGATTCCTTAATGCCAATGATATTGGGATGCCCGGCCAGTTCCATTACCACTTCCGCTGGAATGTCATAACCGGTAGCCCCGGGAAAGTTGTAGATCATGACAGGCAAGGGCGAGCGGTCAGCTACGGTGCGGTAGAACGTAGCCATGTTGAGTGGATGCATCTGCGCCTTGAAGTAGTGCGGAGTGCGCACCATAGCCACATCGTAGCCCAGGCTGGCCGCATATTCCGTGAGCCGCAGGGTCTCAATGGCGGATTCGATGCCCGTCCCGGCAATCAGCACCTTGTGCGGCGCCGCCGCCTCCCGCGACGCCTTGAATACGTCGCGGCGTTCCTGGTCGGAAAGCATGATGGCCTCTCCGGTCGAGCCTTGCACCACAATGCCGGCCACCGGCGTCTTCGAATATTGCGCCACATTGGATTCCAGCTTTTTGTAGTACACGCTGCCGTCAGAATAGAACGGCGTGGTAATCGGCGGGAAAATACCGTGCAGGAGCATGACGCTATTGTAGTTTTACGGGCAGAAAATGAAAACTGCCGGGGACCCTCAGGATGCACTTCACATTGTCATCCCGAGCGCCGACCGATCCCGTTTTGCGGGAGGGGGAGCGCGAGTCGAGGGACCTTGCGTTTCCAGTCGTACAAGCGGGTCCTTCGGCTGCGCAGAGCGATTCGCAAGCGAATCGTCCCACTGCGCTCAAGATGACAAGTGATAAATGGTTTTGAAGTGATTGCATCTCTCGGCGTTCTCGGGCGTCTCCGCGGTGAGATTACTTCTCTACCGAAGCCAGCCGTTCCGCGTGCAGCTGCTGCAAGGCGCGCACACTGATCTGGCCACGCTGGCGGGCGGCAATGCCTTCCGCGGCTGCCCGCGCGGCGGAAAGAGTGGTGATGGTCGGAATGTGATGGGTCACTGCGGCGCGGCGAATGGCCTTCTCGTCGAACCACGGCTCCAGCCCGTGCGGAGTATTGATGACCAACTGAATTCTTTCGCCTTTCAGCAGGTCCACCACGTTGGGGCGGCCTTCTTTCACCTTGTACACGCGGTCGGCCGCCAGCCCGGCAGCCTCCAGCACATCGGCGGTGCCGTTGGTGGCCACCAGCTTGAAGCCGAGGTCCACAAACTTTTTGGCCACGGCGGCGATGTGCGCCTTGTCGTGGTCGGTCACACTGATGAATACCGTGCCGCTGGTGGGTAGCGCCTGGCCCGCGCCCAGCTGCGCCTTGGCGAAGGCTTCGCCGAAATTGTCGGCCACACCCATCACTTCCCCGGTGGACTTCATCTCCGGGCCCAGCACTGTGTCTACTCCGGGAAATTTGGACCAGGGGAATACTGGCGATTTCACGTAGTAGCAGTTCCCTGTTCCCAGGTCGGTGGCGCGCTCCACGTTTTCCGGGAGAAACTCCCGCAGCTTGCGCCCGGTCATAAGGCGGGCGGCAATTTTAGCCAGCGGCACGCCCGTGGCTTTGGAAACGTAAGGCACCGTGCGTGAGGCCCGGGGATTCACCTCCAACACATACACCTTTTCCCCCTTGCCGTTCGCGCCCAACGCGCTCTCCATGGGATTGCGCGGTATGGCGAACTGGATGTTCATCAGCCCGATCGCCTTCAGTGCGCGCGCCAGGCGGAAGGTGTACTCGCGCATGGTGGCCAGCAGGTAGTCGGGGATATCCACCGCGGGCAGAACGCAGGAAGAATCGCCGGAATGTATGCCGGCCTCCTCGATGTGCTGCATGATGCCGCCGATGACCACGTCTTCGCCGTCGGAGAGCGCGTCCACATCCACCTCGATGGCGTCCTCCAGAAAGTGGTCAATCAGCACCGGCCGCTCCTGCGAGTATTCCACCGCCTCCTTCATGTAGCGGATGACCGACTCATCGTCGTAGGCGATCACCATGGCTCGCCCGCCCAGCACGTAGGACGGCCGCACCAGCACCGGGTAACCGATGCGGCGCGCCCCTTCCACCGCTTCCTCCACCGAGGTGGCCATGGCCCCCGCCGGCTGGGGAATCTGCAGCTCATCCAGCAGCTTGCCGAACCGCTTGCGGTCCTCCGCCAGGTCAATGGATTCCGGTGAAGTGCCGATGATGCTCACGCCCGCAGCTTTCAATGGCAGCGAAAGGTTGAGCGGGGTTTGACCGCCGAACTGCACAATCACTCCTACCGGCGCGCCTCCCGCCGCTTCGTGTTCATACACTGACAGCACGTCTTCCACCGTCAGAGGCTCGAAGTAGAGCCGGTCGCTGGTGTCGTAATCTGTAGACACGGTTTCAGGATTGCAGTTCACCATCACCGTCTCGTAGCCGTCCTCCCGCAGCGCAAAGGAAGCGTGGCAGCAGCAGTAGTCGAACTCAATTCCCTGCCCGATTCGGTTCGGCCCCGCGCCCAGAATCATCACCTTCTTTTTCGCGGTGGGCGTGGCCTCGTCTTCCTCTTCGTAGGTGGAGTAAAGGTAGGGCGTGAAGCTCTCAAATTCCGCGGCGCACGTGTCCACCCGTTTGTAGACCGGCGCCAGACCATTTCTTTTGCGCAACTGGCGCACTTTCTCCGCGCCGGAATGGCCGTTCTCCAGGCGCCACACGTTGGCCAGGCGCGCGTCGGAAAAGCCCATGCGCTTGGCTTCGCGCAGCATCTCCGCCGGAACGTTCTCCGCCGGGTATTTCTCCAGCTCCAGCTGCATGTCGGTAACCTGCTTCAGCTGGTACAGGAACCAGGGATCAATCGAGGTCATCTTGGCGAGTTGCTTCACCGTCATGCCCTGGCGCAGAGCGTAGCGAATGTAAGAGAGGCGCTCCGGGTGCGGCGTGACCAGCCGCTGGGTCAGGATTCTGGGCTCAATCTGCTCGCTGCCCGGGCGCTTGCCCGTGTCCAGCGCGCGCACCGCCTTGAGCAGCGACTCTTTAAAGGTGCGGCCGATGGCCATCACCTCACCCACCGACTTCATCTGCGGGCCCAGCCCCTCGTCGGCTCCGGGAAATTTTTCGAACTGCCACTTGGGGATTTTTACCACCACATAATCGAGCGTAGGCTCGAAGCAAGCCGGCGTTTTGCGCGTGATGTCGTTGGTGATCTCGTCGAGCGTGTAGCCCACCGCCAGCTTGGCCGCAATCTTGGCAATGGGAAATCCGGTAGCCTTGGAGGCCAGCGCCGAAGAGCGCGAAACCCTCGGGTTCATCTCGATCACCACCTGGCGCCCGGTTTCGGGATGCACCGCGAATTGGATGTTCGAGCCGCCGGTCTCCACGCCCACTTCCCGGATCACCGCGATGGCGGCGTCGCGCATCGCCTGGTACTCGCGGTCGCTCAGCGTCTGTGCCGGTGCGACCGTGATGGAGTCGCCGGTGTGCACGCCCATGGGATCGAAGTTCTCGATGGAGCAGATGATGATGACGTTGTCCGCCAGGTCGCGCATCACCTCCAGCTCGTATTCCTTCCACCCCAGCACCGACTCTTCGATCAGGACTTCGTGTACCGGCGAAAGGTCGAGGCCGCGAGCCAGCGTCTGCAGCAGCTCTTCCCGGTTGTAGGCCAGGCCACCGCCGGTGCCGCCCAGCGTGAACGACGGGCGGATGATGACCGGGAAGCCGATTTTGCCGGCGAACTCCATGCCGTCTTTCAAATTGTTGACCAGCGCCGACTTGGGCACGTCGAGGCCGATCTTCAGCATGGCGTCTTTGAAGAACAGCCGGTCCTCGGCCTTCTTGATGGCGCCGATCTTAGCCCCGATAAGCTGCACGTTGTACTTGTCGAGAATGCCGCCGTCGGCCAGCTCCACCGCCAGGTTCAGCGCGGTCTGGCCGCCCACGGTGGGCAGCAGCGCGAAGCCTTTGCCGTCGCACATCTCCGACTCTATGCGGAGAATTTCTTCCAGATAATCGCGGGTCAACGGCTCAATATACGTGCGCTCGGCAAATTCGGGGTCAGTCATGATGGTGGCCGGGTTGGAATTGGCCAGCACCACTTCGTAGCCTTCCGACTTGAGCGCCTTGCAGGCCTGCGCTCCCGAGTAGTCGAATTCCGCCGACTGCCCGATCACAATCGGCCCCGAGCCGATAATTAGAATTTTCGATATGTCAGTGCGTTTCGGCATGAAACCAGTTCTCAGTTCTCGGTTCTCGGTTTCCGGCTCTCAGTTTCCAGCTCTCAGTCGCTTGCATCTGCATCCCCTCACCATTGTCATCCTGAGCGAGCGCGAGCCAAGCTTGCGAGGTAAGCGCGAGCCGAAGGACCTTGCGTTTACATTCGAAAACCCTGAACCTCAAACCAACTCGCTATGTCCAAACTCCCTCCTACTCACTCTCGCCTTTCCATTCCTCCATCATCTTCACAAAATCTTTGAACAGATAGTGGCTATCGTGCGGTCCGGGCGAGGCTTCTGGATGATACTGCACGCTGAACAGCGGCAGGCTGCGGTGCCGCAAGCCCTCCAGCGTGTTGTCGTTCAAATCCATGTGCGTCAGCTCCACTTCGCTCTGCAGCAGCGAATCCGGATCCACGGCGAAGTTGTGGTTGTGCGCTGTAATCTCCACCTTGCCGGATTTCAGCTGCTTCACCGGATGGTTTCCGCCATGGTGCCCGAACTTGAGTTTGTACGTTTTGCCCCCCAGCGCCAGCCCGATCAGTTGGTGTCCCAGGCAGATGCCGAAGACGGGCACGCGCCCCATCAGCCGCCGAATATTTTCCTGGGCGTAGCGGCAGGGCTCGGGGTCCCCCGGGCCGTTGGAGAGAAAGATGCCGTCCGGCTTCAGCGCCAGCACATCTTCTGAACTGGTTTCCGCCGGCAACACGGTCACGCGGCACCCTTCAGCTCGCAACTTACGTAGAATGTTGTGCTTAATGCCGTAATCATAAGCCACCACTTCAAAGCGCGGCGGCGCATCCTTAACCCCCACCACTTCGGTGGGCTCGTGGGAGCGCTCGCCCACGTCCCAGATGTAGCGCTGCTTGGTGCTGACCACCTTGGCCAGGTCGGTGCCGTCCATCTTGGGAATGGCGCGTGCTTTGGCCACCAACTTTTCGGTATCGCTCTCCAACGATGAAATCACCCCCCGCATGACCCCGTGGTCTCGCAGGTGGCGCACCAGGGCGCGGCTGTCAATATCGGAGATAACCGGAATCTTGAAGCGCTCCAGGTATTCCTCGGCCACTTCCTGCGAGCGCCAATTGGAGGCTACGCGCGAAAATTCGCGCACCACCAGGCCCTCGATGTAGGGCCGGTTCGCCTCAATATCCTCAGGATTGGTGCCGTAATTTCCGATTTCAGGGTTGGTGAGAACGACTATTTGCCCGGCGTAGGAGGGGTCGGTGAAAATTTCCTGGTAGCCGGTAATGGAGGTATTAAAAACGACTTCGCCGTAGCACTCGGCTTTCGCACCGTAACCTTTGCCCTGGAAGATGCGCCCATCTTCCAGCGCCAGGATGGTTTGCATTCTGTCTCCGGCGGGTGGATTTTATCTATCTTATCAGCCCCAGGCGCGGTGCAAAAGAGAGCTGCCTGTGGATTTCCGCGTCTTTCCTGTTAGCGCACCGTCCCCATCTTGTCTATGGGCCAGTAGCCGAACACAGCTTTGCCGTAGATATAGCGTTCATCAACCGCTCCGAAATCCCGGCTATCGTCCGACATGGTGCGGTGGTCTCCCAGCAGGAAATAGTGCTCTGGCGGCACTACGATTTCCGGATAGGAACGCTGGTCGGCATACATGCTGGGGACGTAAGCCTCCCGCAGCCGCCTGCCGTTTACGTAGACCCGGCCGTCATCAATGCGCACGTGGTCCCCGGCCAGCCCGATCACGCGTTTGATGTAGCTCTTGGAGGGGTCGCGGGGATAACGAAAGACCACAATATCCCCCCGCTCAATGGGTTCCAGGTGGTAGACAAATTTGTTGATGAAAATGCGTTCCTGGTCATCCAACCCGGGCATCATGCTGGTGCCCTCCACCTTAACCGGCTGGTAGAGGAAAATAATGATAAAGGCGGAAATAGCCAGCGAAATCACCAAGTCCCGCACCCATGCGGAGAGCACGGGCAGTCCCCGGGACCGCTCCGGACCTGGCCCCGCCGGCCCCAGGTCGGTGGCAGCGGATGCGTTGTGCAGATTCTGGGACTGAGCTGGCATGAACAAATTTCTATTCTATTACGGATCGCCGGCAGAGACCTGCACGGTTGCTTTTTCGTTTCCCGGGCAATGGGGTTTGCACCAAGGTGTGTTTTCCTCAGCTGAAAAACAAGGTAGAATGTGCCCCTTAAGGCGGTTGGCATGCGCAAACAAGTTCTGCTGACGCTCTTCCTGGTGCTGGTGGCCCTCAGCCTTTCCGCGCAATGGAACTACCAGGAGTCAGAGGGTCAACCGGGCCGTGTTCCTGCTTACAATTTAACGGCGCCCAAAAAGGGCCAGAAACTGCCTCCTCTGCTGCCTAAAGAGGCTCTGCTGGGACCGGAATATCAATATCCGTTTCAGTCTCATGCCTATGAGTTGGCGGCTAAGATTCCCAACATCATCTACCAGCAGCCCTGCTACTGCTACTGCGACCGCATGGGCCACAAGAGCCTGCACAGCTGTTACGAAGGCACCCATGCCGCGGAGTGCGGGGCCTGCCTGAAAGAGCTTTATTACAGCTACGCCATGCACAAGAAAGGTAAAACCGCCAGGCAGATTCGCAAGGGCATAATCGCCGGAGAATGGAAACAAATGGACCTGCAAACTGCAGCTTCGATCAACTGAAAATGACAGCCGGTGATGCCATTTCGCCAAGTTGACGAGCCTTGCGGTTGTGGGTAACCTGCTGCCATCGTTGATATTGTTTCTCCGTACCGGGAGGCGCCCCCCATCACACCTGGGCGCGCGATGGTGGCCCCGATGAAGCGAAAAGCCGTGGAAGGAACCAAGGGAAGCCATAACCCGCAGAAAACAAAACCGGTTACTAGAAGTTCAGGACGAGTCTTGCATATGAATCATGCTGCTCAGCCCAAGCGTCCTCTCAGCGATGATCCACACTTTGCCCAGGCGGTCCAGAATTACGAAGCTGGTCTGCGTGCACTGCAGGAACGTAAGTTCGAGAAGGCAAAGACTTTATTTCAAAAAGTGGTGGCTGGCGGCAGCCGCGAGCTGACGGATCGGGCGAGCGTGCACCTCAATACCTGCAATCAGCACCTGGACCGCGCCGCCAACACCAGTTTTAAAACCATCGAAGAGCACTACGATTACGCTATCTCATTGATGAACCTGGGCGATTTCATCGCGGCCCGCGAACATCTCGATAAGCTGGTGAAGCAGTCGCCACAGGCGGATTACGTCCATTATGGCTTGGCAGCCCTGGCCTGCTTGACGGCGCGCCATGAGGATTCGCTGCGCCATTTAGGTGACGCTATCCGTCTGAATCCAAGCTTGCGCTATCAGGCTCGCAACGACTCTGATTTTCACAATCTCACCGAAGATCCCCGCTTTACTGAGTTGCTCTACCCCGAAACCGGCACCGAACCCTCCCCCACTGCATCCGAAAGGGACTAGGAGTTGATGGAGTCAAAATCTTCACAATCTGCAGGTGGTTACCCACCGGGGGGAAGTGGTTCGCGCCTCCTGCGGGTGGTCGCCATGGGCGGAGGCACCGGTCTTTCCACCCTGCTGAAGGGTTTGAAGCACCATGTGGCAGGAGCAGAGACCCCGAGGACGGAAGGCCTATGCCGGATAAGCGAACTGTGCGCGGTGGTAACAGTCACTGACGACGGCGGTTCCAGCGGCCGCTTGCGGAAGGAATTCAATGTCCAACCTCCCGGCGACATACGTAACTGCATTGCCGCTCTGTCGGAGGACGAGGCGCTGCTCTCGCGCCTGTTTCAGCACCGGTTTCATGCCGGTGCTGGCCTGAACGGACACAGCTTCGGCAACTTGTTTCTAACCGCGCTTACTGCTATCACCGGCGATTTCGCCGAGGCCGTGAAGCAATCTTCCGAGATTCTGGCCACCCGCGGGCACATTTATCCCTCCACCACCACCGACGTGCAATTGGAAGCGGTGATGGCCAACGGCACGCATGTGCCGGGCGAAACCAACATCACCGCCAGCACAGAACGGATCGTGGAAATCCATCTTCGTCCGCCGGACGCGCAACCGCTGCCGCAAACCCTTAAGGCCATTTCTGAAGCCGACTTGATCACCATCGGCCCCGGCTCGCTTTTTACCAGCCTTGTGCCCAACCTGCTGGTGCGCGGCATTCCTGAGGCGGTAGCCGCCTCGCGAGCGGTGAAGGTTTTTGTATGCAATCTGATGACTGAGGCCAATGAGAGCCTGGGGTTGAGCGCCGCCGACCACATCCGGGTGCTGCACGAGCACGCGCACACCCGCATTGTGAACTACGCTATGGTGAACCGCACGCCTGTACCTACCGCTCTGAAGGCGAAGTACGCCGCCGAAGGTGGCAACCAGATTGAAGTGGATGTGGCGACCATAGAAAAGCTGGGCGTAAAGGTGATCCTTGGCGACTACCTCGAAACCGCGGAGGGAGTGGCCCGTCATGCCACCGACCGCGTGGCGCGGGATCTTCTAGGATTGGCGTCACAGGCCGCCGCCGCAGGGCGTTAATTTTACCAATTTCACCGCCACCACTCTGATGGCGCAAAGAGTTCCTGTTGATGCCGTTGAGCTTTTGCATCCTTCTTATCTTTATTGTAGACAAGCGCGAGTTTTGATTCCGCCGTGTACTCAGTGCGAAAGAAACAGGTATATTGAGGCGAAATGCCGAAATCACAGAAGGCAAAGGTCCAGGCCGGCTCCAGCTCTGTGCCCAGGGCAAATGGCAACTTTGCGGTGGCCATTCTGGCGGCGGGCAAGGGCACGCGCCTGAAGTCCCGCTATCCCAAAGTGCTGCATCATGTCGGCGGCAAATCGCTTCTGGCGCACGTGGTGGCGGCCGCGGCGCGCCTCTGCCCTGCTAAGGACGTGTACGCCATTATCGGGCACGACGCCGAGCGGGTGAAAGAAGCCATGGCCGGTAGCGGAATCGGCTTCATCCTGCAGAAGGAGCAGCGCGGCACCGGGCACGCCCTGATGGTGGGCGAAGAGGTCCTTACGCGTTACGACCACGTGCTGGTGCTTTCGGGGGATGCGCCGCTGATCACGCTTTCAACTATCGAAAAACTACGCGACTTCCACCTGCAGCAGGTCTCCGCCATGACCCTGCTGAGCGCGGTTCTGGAGCGGCCCTATGGCTATGGCCGGATCATTTTTCGCAGCCCCGGGCGGGAAGTACAAGCGATTATCGAAGAAAAATCGCTCAGCGCAAGCCAGCGCTCGCTGCGGGAGATCAATGCCGGCTTTTACGCTTTCGCCACCAAACAGCTGTTTGAACACATTCGTGAACTGGGCACCGACAACAAACACCAGGAGTATTACCTGACCGATATGGCCGCTATTCTGGCCCGGGCGGGAGAGAAGGTCACGGCGCTGCAGGCAGCCGACGCGCATGAGGTGCTGGGCTGCAACACGCGGCAGGAACTGGCTGAGGTGGATGCCGAGCTGCGCATGAAGAAGTGCCGGCAGTTAATGGATGAGGGTGTCACCATCTACCGGCCCGAAACCTGCGTGGTTGACTGCGACGTCAGGGTGCAAGCGGACACGGTCATTGAACCCTTCGTGCAGCTGCTCGGCGCCACGCGCATCGGCGCGGAATGCCGCATCCGTTCCTACAGCGTGATTATCAATTGCGAACTGGGCGATGGAGTGCTCATCCGCAACGGCTGCGTCATGGATGAATCACACATCGGAGCGCATGCTGTGCTCGGTCCCTATACCCATCTGCGGCCCGGCTGCCACATTGCCGAGGGCGCGCACATGGGCAACTTCGTGGAAGGCAAGAAACTGAAGCTGGGCAAAGGCTCCAAGGCGCAGCACCTAAGCTACCTGGGCGATGCCGAAGTGGGCGAGGGCGTGAACGTGGGCGCCGGCACCATTACCTGCAATTACGACGGTTTCGGCAAGTATCCCACCGTGATCGGCGATGGCGCCTTTATCGGCAGCGACACCACTCTGGTTGCGCCGGTCAAAGTGGGAAAGGGCGCGTACATTGGGGCAGCTTCCTGCATTACGGACGATATCCCCGAGGATGCGCTGGCCATCGGCCGCGGGCGCCAGGTCAACAAAGAAGGCTGGGCGCGGGAGAAACGGGAAAAATCAGGAGCCAGGAGTCGGTAGTCAGCAAACCTGAGTTTCAAGTTTCGAGTTTCCCGTAGAATCCGGGTATTCCCAAAAACTTGAAACTGGAAGCTCAAGCTGTCTCAGGCATCATCCTCTGTCATCGCTTCCATCCAACTAAAGCTAGTCATTCCAAACTGGAGGGAAACACATGGCAGAGGAGAACAAAGGGCAGAAGACCTTCAAGTGTGCCGACATGGGGCACAAGGATTGCAGCTGGGAAGTGAGCGGCCGTTCGGAAGAGGAACTGATGCCGCAGATCGAACGCCACGGTCGCGAGCGCCATGGCATAAACAATTTGGACGAAGACAGCAAACGCCGGGTGCGCAGCAACATCCGTGAGCGGGCCGCGTAACCATCGGTTCACCACAACCAGGCGGCCGGCAGGCCGCCTTTTTTCATTGCACATACGGGAGGTCGAATTCTCAGGGTTACGATTTCGGTTGCTGAGATTCGTATCAGGGCACGCCTTTCAGGCATGCCGATCAGAATTCAAAAGGAAAACGGCTTCAGCCGCTGAGGGCCTAGTTAGATACCAGCCAGGCTCCAGCGGCTAAAGCCAGTATTTCCCGCTCTCCTGTTCGGCGCGGCTGAAGCCGCGCCCTGATACGAACTGTTCGACGCGAAATTCGGTGGCTGAAATGGTTTTCCCCTGGGTTGTGGAAAAGGCCGTGCCTTTGTAAAACAACTTATGAGATAACCTCAAAGTCGCGGTCTTGGGGAGTGCTTGTGAGTGAGGAAAACGGGAGTGGCGCGGCGGAGCGGCATTTCCTTGCCGGCCTGGAGCTGTTCGCCGCGGGCGAGCAGGAGCGCGCCATCGGCGAATATCAGCGCGCACTCGACGCCGATCCTGGCTGCACCGATGCCATGCACGGGCTGGTGCGCATCTACCAGGACCTGGAGCAACTCGAAGAAGCGGTAGCGCTGGCCCGGCGGATATCAGAAACTGACCCCGAAGACGTGCTCGCCCACACCACGCTCTCTATCCTCTACCAGAAAAAAGGCATGGTTGCGGAAGCCGAGGCGGAAGCCAACAAAGCACGCATCATGGGATGGAAAGAGCAGCTGAGGGTGCAAAAAAACAAGCTGACTGGCTGACTGGCTCGCCTGCCATGGTTTTGAAATTGCGCTACGGCGGGTAAATATGCCGGGAGAGCACGGCGGACCGGTTGTGCCCGCAACCGTTGTTGGTCACGGGAATGGAACCTCAATCCAGCGGACCCGCTTTCCTGGTCAGTGACCACCATGGGGTTCGGCAAGGATTGCGGTTCGGTACCATTTCCTAAGCACCATGTCCTGCCGGTTAGGGGCGCAAGGCGTTGGCCATCATGAGCGCAAAAAGCAGGGGCAGATAGAAGACGGTGGCCTGCAGCAGGTGGCGGGCACGCAACTTGGAGGCGCCACTGGCCAAAGGCTTGTCAGACCATGCCAGGCGCGCGCCGAAGTACAGCAGGCTCAGGCTGAGCATGGCGGCGCCGAGCATGTACACCTTTCCGGACATTCCCAGAAAACTGGGCAAAATGCTGGCAGGCACCAGAACCAGGGAGTAAAGCAGGATGCGGCGCGCGGTGGAGCGCCCGTCGGGGTCTACCACCGGCAGCATGCGAATACCGCCATTCGCGTAGTCATCACGATACAGCCAGGCGATGGAGAAGAAGTGCGGGAATTGCCACAGGAACATGATGGCAAACAGCACCAAAGCGCCCAACTCCAGGTGTCCGCGGACGGCGGCCCAGCCCAGAACTCCCGGCATAGCGCCCGGAATGGCGCCCACCGCGGTGCAGATGGGCGAGACTCGCTTAAGTGGCGTGTAGACGGCAAGGTAAACCACGGAAGTAAGAAACGTCAAAACGCCGGCGAGCGCATTGGTCAGCAATAGCAGGTAAATGGAACCGCCAAGGGTCAGCAGCAGGCCTACGACCGCTCCATGCAGCAGGCTCATGCGGCCGGAAGGAAGCGGTCGCCGAGCGGTGCGCCGCATGTTGCGGTCCACCTTGTGCTCGATTACCTCGTTGAGGGCAGCCGTGCCGCTGGAAACCATGCCGATGCCCAGCAGGGCATGCAGCAGGCGCCACGAGAACCAGGGCACGCCGGCCATTTTCGCAGCGAAGAAAAACCCGCAGCCCGCGGTCATGATGATCAGGCTGGTGACGCCGCCTTTGGTGAGTTCGGCGTAGTCCTGCAGCAGAAGATTCACCCGGCTTGACTTCAGCGCTGCCATGCTATTCATGAGCGGCTCCGGTGACTGCGGCCTAATCTTTGAGCTTGAAAGCGTCTGCGGGATCAAACCAGCACTGTTTCCAGAAAATATTGTCGGTCATGTGATGGGCGTTCCATTGCTGCAACGTAGCCAGTGTGGCCGCAGCCATGCCGCCATCCTGGGAATCAAAGACAATCACGACTCCTGCCAGGGGTGGGGCGGAGTGCAGCAGTTCAGGAAATGCCTTGCGGAATACCGATTTGGCGTAGCTGAACTTGTCCGCACCGCTGGCGTCACTGCCGGCAGGTTGCACCCATATGACCTTTACCTGCTTGCCCCGCAGCGGCTGCCACGTGCCCGGGAAAGCCGCGGTTTCCTGGCGCGTCTGACGGAAGGGCGAGGGCAGCGTCGCCTCTGTCGCGCTCACCGGCACCGGGCTGTCGTAGGCGGGAGGAAGTTGCAGCGCCTCGCGGCGAATCCAGCCGCGAGAAAGACCGGAGATCTGCACGTGCACCCAGGGACCGTTGGTGTCCACAATCTGGAACTCATCTTCGGCGTCGGCCAGGAACAGAGCATTGGCGCCATCTTCTGGCCGCTCCAATACAGGGGTACGAGCGCTCTTTACCGCCGCTAAGTTGTCGGGCCGCGACTGGTGCTGAAGGATCTGCTCCAAGTTTTTGGCTTCGTCGCTAAGCTGCTGGATGGGGCGGCTATCCTTCGGGGGTTGCGAAGCAGCGGCCGATGAACGCGAAGGTAATTCCGTACGGCCAAAGCGGGGATGAGGCAAAACCGCAGCTGCCGGCTGGTCAGGCGCGGTCGCCGAGGAGGCTGCAGCCGGAAACGAGTGTGTTTCAGGGTCAGAAGTTGACGGTCTGGCTGGAACCGGCTCTTGCGCCTCATCAGTTTTTACGCCCAGAGCCTCGCTCAGGCGGTCCAGCAAATCTGTCTCCAGCCGTCCGTCGGATGGCAGTACACGATAGCCGGAATGCGCCGCACTCTCGCCGGCGTACCAGGCCGTGATACGTGCGCTTACCTGGACAATGGTGGCGGCGCCATCAGGCGAGGTCACCTGCACCGAGTACTGATAGTACGGGCGCTGGTAGTGCTCCAGCGGTTGCTCGCCGGCCACAAAACCATCCAGAATCGGCAGCCGTCCGCCGCTGTAAGCGTGGAGGTCACGCAACGCCTTCTCCACATCGCTTTTAGAACGTGGAAAGGTGCGCTGTAACGGAACGCTCTGCGCGCCAGCGGCGGCAAATAAAAATAGAGGAGCACACCAGCCCAGTAGCCAAAGAGTCCAGCGCCGGGTGGCGGTCACGGCAGCGGCTCCAGTTGGCTGTGGTGGATCCAGCCGTGACGGCCGTCGTCCGTCTCGATCCCGTACCAGTAGGGCGTCACGACCAGCAGCAGCACCTCAGTGTTGGCGGGCAACTTCTCAATGGTGGTGGCGCTCTGGAAGGGAGCCGACTTGAGTTGGGCGCCCTCAGCTTTGACCCGGCGTTCCAGTTGATGTCGCAGGCTATCAACGTGCTGTTCCAGCTCCTGCTCCCCGGATACCGCACCGCCTGCGCCAAGCTTTACCGAAGATTCCTGGGGAACGGCAGAAAATGATTCGTCGCGGGAAGAAGATTCGTTTGCCACGCGCGGCTGGCGGCGGAGCGCCTGCAGTTGGCGAATCTGCTGCTGGACGGCGCCATATTCCGCCGACTCCACCGCGCCCTCGGACCAGTGTACGCCGTGGCGGGCATCTACGAATACGGCATCAATGAGCAGACCGGTGGACTTCTCGCTCACGGCCTGAACCACGTAGCGGATACTAATCGTTCCGATGTCCCCGGTGTCCTCGAAATACCGTGGAGAAATCACGTTCTCGTCCACTTTGTAAAACACTTTGCCCGGGCCATTCCACTTGCCAAAGATGGGTGCCGACTCAGCCACATGCGCTCCCAACAGAAGCTTTTCCTTTTCGTACGAATAAGTTCCGTGGACAATCGGGTCTTCCGTTACCGCCTGGACCGCCTGCACAACATCCGACTCGGGAGAATCCACTTGTATTTCCAGGGTGTGATGAGGGGTGCTAGGCAGGGCGAAAACCGCCGGCGTCAGCAGAAGACCGAGCCAGCAGCAGAGAACAAGCGGCCACGTTGTGCCCTTCAGGGCCAGGTTCGCGGCTGCGCACCGGAATAGAGCATGACAGGGATAGGGCATCGTCTGCGTACCCGCGAAAAGCGCTGCTCACTATATCGCAACAAGATGGAAAAGGGGAGAGTTTTTTCTTGACTTCTTTAGACCAGGGTGATAATTACTCCAGACTTCTTGTGGTCTGACAAGTGCACCATGAACGCTGGTTTTTTTTGTGGGGTCTTTAGGGTCCCGGCAAATTGTTCAACTTCACAGCGGAGGACGTTGCATGCCCTCTTTCCAGCGAGGCAGTTTTGCCAGTGTGCTGTTGGCAGTCTGTTTGGTACTGGGATGCGCTCCTAGCGCTTTTGGCATTCCCGCTTTCGCCCGCAAGTACGGGCTTCCCTGTTCTGCTTGCCATGAAGCCTGGCCGAAGTTGAACGTTTTTGGCCAGACGTTCAAGGACAACGGCTACCAACTGGGGAACGACCGGGATTCTCCCATTTGGCAAAATCCCTCTTACTGGCCGGTGGCTTTCCGCAACACACCCAACTGGCATCGGGAGAGCGTCAACCGTGTGGCCGTAGATGGTCCCATCGGCTTGCAGGAACAGAAGGTCAATACCCACGGCTTCGACCTCTCTGGCATGGATATTCTTAGCGGTGGAACCCTGTACAACAACATTTCCTTCCTGCTCGTTCCCTCTATGGAGAACACCGGAGAGTTCGGGTTGGAATCGGCCTGGGTGCGCTTCGACAACCTGCTCAAGAGTCCCTGGCTAAACTTCAAGTTTGGCAAGTTCGAACTCGATAACATTATTTCCGAAAAACGCATCATGAACTTGTCCAACGAAGGCGGAGCCTATCAGCTATACCATTTCATTCCTGCCGGCGACAGCAACAGTTTTGGGCAAATGGGGGACAACCAGCTGGGCATGGAATGGATGGGGCACTCCAAAAACGACCGCAGCCGGATCTCAGCCTCGCTGCTGAGCTCCAATGACGGCTCAGTGAACCTGCCCAACGCCAATTCGTATGCGGGTTTCTTTACCGCCAGCCAGGCTTTCGACACAGGCAAGCTGGGAGTGGACCGCTTTGGCGCTTACGCCATGTTTGGTCAGGCGCCCACGTATACCTTGAACCAGCTGGGCAATCCGTTTCTGGCGGTGGGCAACAAGAACTTCTCCCGTGAAGGATTTTTCGGCCTGTTTTACCTCAAGAAACTGGACTTCTCGCTGTTTTTCCAACATGGCTCCGACAACCCGTACCTGGGGCTGAGTTTGGCCTCCAACCAGCCGCTGCCTACGGGAGCTCAGTCGCCAACTTGGAACGGCGGCTTTGTGGAAACTCACTACACAGTGAACCCGCAACTGATCTTCATCCAGCGCGATGAATTTATACGCATGTCCAAGCAGGCCTTGCCTACCATAGCTTCCAGCGTGGGTGACACCAATGCGTACACCTTCTCGTTGCGCTGGTATCCCATCATGTTCAGCCGGGCAGGATTCGCCATCGAACCGGAATACTCGCTCCTGCGGCAGCAAGGCGCAGCGCCCGTTACCGCCAAGAGCTTGTCAAGTAGCAGTGCCTTCATCGGTTTCGACTTCGACTTCTAAAGAGGCATCGAATGCGCAAAAGATCAACTACGTGCTCGTTGTTGCTGGCGGCTGCTGTAGTGTTCGTCTTCTCTGCTGCCTGCTGGTCGCAGGTCACGCAGTATGACGAAGAGCAGCGCATGAACATGGAGAGCCACATCGGCAAGCTGACCGGCCACGCCAAGGATGGCGAGCCTTTGTACCGCCGCTTCTGCATCGGCTGCCACGGGCCGATAGGCGACGGCGAAGGCGAGAACGCGCAGTGGATTGATCCCAAGCCGCGCAATTTTACCTTGGGGATTTTCAAGTGCCGTTCCACACCCACCGGAACCCTGCCCACCGACGAGGACCTGTACAACACCATCGGCCGCGGCCTGGTCAGTTCCAACATGCCGCGCTGGTTCCCGCTCACCGACCAGGACCGCGCCGACCTGGTTGCTTACGTCAAGCACTTTTCCCCGCGCTTCGCCAAGGAAAAACCGGGTCCGGCGCTGCAGATTCCGCCCGAACCGGCGGTAACGGCGGAGCGCATTAAGGCGGGGCAGGAGGTATTCCGGCACGTGGAATGCTGGAAGTGCCACGGTGTGGAAGGCAGAGCCAACGGCCCTTCCTCTGACACGTTGACCGATGATTTCAATCGCCCGATTAAGCCTTTCAATTTTCACGATGAAACGCGCTTTAAGTGTGGAGAGACAGATCGCGACTTGTACCGCATCTTCATGACCGGTCTGGACGGCACCCCCATGCCTTCTTTCGGCGACAACATCAAGCCCGACGAAGCCTGGGACCTGGTGATGTATCTGCGCGCCTTGCAGCCCATGAACACGCCGGAAAAGGCGATTGCCAACAAACTAGGATTAAAGCCGATTAATCCGACTGCGGCCCCAGCTCAGTCCGAAACCAAATAAGAACAGCCCCAGGAGAAACATTCCATGAAAAATCTGTGCAAGCCCGCAGCGATTCTGGCTGCGCTGGTTGTAATCGCGCTGGGATTGGTGTCCACAGCCAAACATGTGAACGCCGCCTCGGAAGGCAAGGTAACGGGCACTATCAAGCTGGATGGAACAGCTCCTCACATGCGCGCCATTGACATGTCCAAGGACCCGGTTTGCGTCAAGCAGCACAGCACGCCGGCGCACCTGGAAAACGTGGTGGTCGGCCCCAACGGGGGATTGGCCAACGTGGTGGTCTACATTTCCCAGGGCCTTCCCGCCTCCGCGGCAGCGGCCGTGCCCTCCAAGCCGATCGTCTGGGACCAGAAGGGCTGCATGTACCAGCCGCATGTTGCCGGCCTGGACGTGGGCCAGCAATTGCAAGTGGTAAACAGTGATCCCACCACGCACAACATCCATCCTTTGCCCCAGCCTGGCGGCGGCAACATTGGATGGAATAAGTCCCAGCCCCAGGGCTCACCCCCCTTCAACACCAGCTGGAAAGCAGAAGAGGTGGCCATCCCGGTAAAGTGCAACATTCACCCCTGGATGCACGGCTACATGGTGGTGGTTAAGGGCCCTTATGGCGTGAGTGATCCGAGTGGCTCGTTCTCTCTAGAGAACGTTCCTCCGGGCACCTATACCCTGACCGCCTGGCATGAAACCTATGGCACCCAGACTCAAAAAGTGACGGTAGCGGCTGGAAAACCAGCTGCCGTTAACTTCACGTTCAAGGCGAAGTAGCTGCGGTAACGCGGGGCCGCTTGGGCGGCCCCTTAGCAGCTCCGGCCGCTAATAGGACGGCAGAGGCAGGCATATGGGCAAAATCCTGGCAGTCACCATCATCCTGATCGCGCTTCTTTCGGCGGTCCCCATCGTGATGCACACGTGGCCCACCCCCGCCGACATCTCCACCCATGGCCACCTGATTGACGAGCAGATGTCGGAGACCATGGTAGAGGCAGGCATAGCGTTTCTGGCCGGCCAGCTTCTACTGGCGTTCTTCATCTGGAAATTTTCGGATGCCAGGCCTGACGCCCGCATCCGCAACTTCCCCGGCGGCGCTATGGGCCTGGTGCTCGCGGCTTTCCTGCTGGTGGGGACGGAAGTACTGGCGCTGGGAGCTTTCGGGGTCAAAGCCTGGTCGCAGGTCTATTTCACACCACCCGCGCCCGATGCCATGCCCATCCAGGTGCAGGCCGGGCAATTTGCCTTCTACTTTCGCTATCCCGGTCCCGATGGCAAGTTCGGCCCCATCCACCCGGAACTGATCAATGAGGGCACGCAAAACCTTTTCGGTTTGGACCCCGACCACGATCCCACTTCCAAGGATGACATCGTGACCGCGGAGATGGCCATTCCTCTCAATAAGGATATCCATCTGCTGATGCACGCCAAAGATGTGGGGCATTCCTTCTACGTTCCCGCTTTGCGCGTACAGCAGGACTTTGTTCCCGGACTGGATGTGTCCCTGCACTTCACCGCCACCAAGGCAGGCAAGTACGAGATCGTCTGTACCCAGCTCTGCGGCCTTGGACACTACAACATGAAGGCCTATCTGCACGTCATGTCGCAGCCGGATTTTGATAATTGGTTAAAGCAGCAAGCCGCTAACCAGTAACGCGGGGCCGCGGCGCGAGCCGCGGAAGGAAAGAGTCATTGCTGAGGTGAGCCTATGCACGAAGCGTCAGCGCACGCGGTACATCAGCACGCTGCACCCACCAGCTTCATTCGCAAGTATGTCTTCAGCCTCGATCATAAGGTGATCGGCAAGCAATATTACGGCTTGGCTCTGCTCGCGGTTCTTACCGGCATGGTCCTCTCCTGGCTCATGCGTCTGCACCTGGGCTGGACCGACCTGAAGATTCCCGGGCTGCACCTGCTCTCTGCTAGCGGAGCCCCGGGTGATGTGATGACGCCCGAGTACTACCTGCAGCTGATGACCATGCACGGCACCATCATGGTCTTCTTCGTGCTCACCACGGCCCCTTTCGCCGCCTTCGGCAATTACTTTTTGCCTATCCAGGTAGGCGCCGAAGACATGCCCTTTCCCCGCTTCAACATGATGTCCTTCTGGGTGACCTTCACTGCCTTCCTGGTTCTGATTTCGTCGTTCTTCTTCGGCGACGGACCGACGCTGGCAGGGTGGACGCAGTACGCGCCTTTAAGCGCGGTGGGCGCGGCTGCAGGACCGGGCCAAGGAACCGGTGAAGTGCTCTGGGCCAGTTCCATCGCCATCTTCTGCGTAGGCCAGTTGCTGGGCTCGCTGAATTTCATCACCACTACCCTGGACATGCGCACCAAGGGCATGAGCCTGTGGCGCCTGCCGCTTACCGCCTGGGCATGGTTCATCACCTCTGTCATGGGCCTCACCGCTTTTGCGGTGCTGATGCCTGCCTGCATTCTGCTCATCCTCGATCACGTAGCCGGCACCAGCTTCTTCGTGGCCTCGAACCTGGTCCTGAATGACCAACTGCAGCCGCACTCGGGCGGTTCCACGTTGCTTTGGCAGCACCTGTTCTGGTTCTTCGGTCACCCCGAGGTGTACATCGCCATCGTTCCCGGCATGGGCGTTGTCTCCCATATCCTGATCGCCAACATGCGCCGCCCCATGCTGAGTCACCGCGTCATCATCTACTCCATGGGCGCGCTGGCCGTGCTCAGCTACATGGTCTACGGCCACCACATGTTCGTCAGCGGCATGAATCCCTTCTCCTCGCTGGCATTCTCCTTCCCAACCCTGATCATCACCATTCCTTCAACCGTGTTGGTGCTCATCTGGATTGGCAGCCTGTATGGCTCCAAGCTGCGCATTAATACCGCCTCACTGTTTGCTCTGGGCTTCGTTTCCTTGTTCATCAGCGGCGGGGTGAGCGGTTTCTTCCTGGCCCAGCCTTCGATTGACATCATGCTGCACGCCACTTACTTTGTCGTCGGCCACTTCCACTTGGTGATGGCGGTCGCCGCGATCTTTGGAATTTTCGCCGGAACCTACTTCTGGTTCCCCAAGGTCACCGGCAGGATGATGAATGAAACCCTGGGCAAACTTCACTTCTGGACAACCTTCGTCGGAGCGTACTGCATATTCATGCCCTTCCACTACCTGGGCATCGCCGGCAATGTGCGCCGCTACCAGGCCTTTGTGGATGATTATCTGGTGGGGCTGATTCCCCTGCACCGCTTCATCACCGTCGCCGCCCTGTTCACCGGCGCCGTGCAGTTCATCTTTCTCTACAACCTGTTCCACAGCCGCTTCAAGGGTGAGGAAGCGCCGCTGAACCCCTGGCAGGCTACTTCGCTGGAGTGGAGCACCCCTTCTTCGCCCCCGCCCTTCGACAACTTCGGCGGACGGCACGTGGTCGTCTATCACGATCCCTACCAGTACGGCATTGAGGGCGCGACCGACGATTACGTAATGCAGGATTCGCCGGCACAAATTCAGTCTGTGCGCGACGAAAAGTAAACGGGACTGAATGGGAGTCGTAGAAATGGCAACCACCGTAGATAAACCGGCAGATATCGAGCAGCGGGCAGATCACCTGCGCCGCGCCAACTCCGGCAACGGAGGGCGCAGGGACTTTGTTCCCGCTGGCGGCCCGCTGCGCGCAGTCGAGGACAGCTCGCCCGCCGCCACTACCGGCATCTGGGTCGGCCTCACCGCCATCTCCATGACCTTTGCCGCTCTGACCAGCGCGCTGGTCGTGCGTAAAGGAGCCTCCACCGACTGGCAGCATTTCACCCTGCCTTCCGTGCTTTACCTGGACACGCTGCTGCTGTTCGGCAGCAGCTTTACGCTGGAAATCTCGCGCCGGCGCTTCGCGGCCTCGCTGGGAGGCCTGCGCAGCGCCCTGACTGATGCCGCCAGCTGGCTGGGGCTCACGCTGGTGCTGGGCTTGCTCTTCGTCGCCGGCCAGTATGTGGCCTGGCTGCAGTTGCGCCACCAAGGACTTTATCTTTCCACCAACCCCAGCAGCTCCTTCTTCTACGTGCTGACGGCGGCGCACGCCCTGCACGTGCTTGGCGGCCTGGCCGGTCTGGTGCTGGTTATTTACCGGTTGAGCCGGTCCCGCTTGCGGCGGAGCACCTTGGACATCGCTTCCCGCTACTGGCATTTCATGGACGTACTTTGGCTGTACCTGTTCCTGCTGTTGTGGGTGAAGCTGTAAGGCGCAAACGAGTTGGGAGGAACCATGAGCCACGCTGATATGGCAATGCCGCACCCGGGGGTCATGACTGAGCCTGCATTTTCTGTCCCCGCGCGGAAAATGGCGATCTGGCTGTTCATCATCGCCGACGCAGCCACCTTTGCCGCTTGCCTGGTGGCTTACGGTTTTTTGCGAAATGGCAATCCCAGCTGGCCCACCCCCTTCAAGTTCTCCCCCACGGTAATCAACGCCATGGTGATGACCTTCGTTCTCATCACCAGCAGCCTCACCATGCTGCTGGGCGTGCGCGCGGCCAAGGCTGGAGACCGGGCCGCAGCTTTTCGCTTCACGCTCATCACCGCTGCCGCTGGCATTCTTTTTGCTCTGCTCCACCTTCGGGAATGGATGGCCATGATTCATGAGGGTGTAACGCTTTTCCATAACCCCTGGGGCACCGGACTGTTTGGCGCTTCCTTCTTCAGCATTACCGGCTTGCACTTGACCCACGTGGTGGGCGGCGTTGTGGCGCTGCTTGTGGTCGGCGCCCGCTATAAATCCGGACGCCTCAATGCTGACCACCTGGAAGTTGCTGGCCTTTACTGGCATTTCGTGGACCTGGTTTGGATGTTCGTGGTTCCGTTTGTTTACCTGCTGAACGTGGCTCACTGAGAGTCGAAGGGGAGGAGAAGGCATATGGCAGATGCGCCGGATGTCCTAGGCACTGAACCGGCGGCACAGTACACCGACAGCCTGGGCAAATACATCGTTATTTATCTCTGCATATTGGCCCTGGCAGGAGTACAGTTTGTCTTCGCCTATAGCGGCGTACACGCTGGGGGAAGATTTGCCCGGATGTTCCTGGTGGCGCTCGCCGAAGGCGGATTGGCTCTGTTGTTCTTTATGCACCTGTGGGCGGAAAAGCGCGGCTTCCTGTTGTTCGTACTCATTTTCACCGGCTTTGTGCTGGCCGCCATGCAGTACAGTTGGACGGATAGCTACCGCATGGAGCGGGGCGTTCCCGGCGCACAGCCCCAGATCGGGACAGTTCGCTAGACCGGGAGTTGGTTGATATGCGGCCATTGTTGCGTTTACTCGGCTTCTCTCTTCTTGGCCTGGGGATGGGCTCGGCTGTGCCCGCGTTCGCCCAGAGTTGTGCCCTGTGCTACACCCAGGCTGCCTCCTCCGGCGCGCGCATGATTCAGGCACTGCAGAGCGGAATCCTGATCCTCGTAATTCCGCCAACCCTTGGCTCTTTGATAGTCATCGGCATTCTCTATCGCAAGCGCAACCACTTCTATCAGGCCGACGCCGGCACCCGCGCCTGATTGACCATTCGCCGTTCTCGCCGCAAAATTCCCGTGATGCGATTTGTGTTCATAAGCGGGCTGGCAGTTCTTCTGTTTGCCTGGCCCATCTCCGCCCAGGATCAAAGCACCCTCTGGGTAGTTGCCCTGCATGGCAAGTACGGCTACATCAACCCCCGGGGACAGGTGGTGATAGAGCCGGAGTTCGTCTTCGCCTGGCCCTTCAGCGAGGGTCTGGCGTCGGCCTGGGTAGGTCCGCAAGGCCAAGCCCATGCCGGTTACATTGACCAGACCGGCAAATTTGTTATTGGCGCCCGCTTCGATGAGGCCCGCGCCTTCCACGATGGCCTTGCAGCAGTAGCCATTGGCGAGCAATGGAGTTTTATTGATAAGGCCGGGGCGCGGCTCACAATGGATGATTATGAGGGCCTCCACGACTTCCGTGAAGAGCGTGGCGCATTCCGGCTCAATGCCAGGTGGGGCTATTTGAACCCCAAGGGCCAAGCCGTGATCCCCGCGCAGTACAACCTTGCCGGCCAGTTCAGCCAGGGGCTGGCCTGGGTGTTCCGCGGCAACCACTGTGGTTTTATTGATCCCCGCGGCCGCGTGGTCATTCCTCTGCAATTTGACCGCTGCGGCGACTTCGCGGAAGGGCTGGCGCCGGTGGAGCTTGAAGAGCGCTGGGGGTATTTGGATAGCACGGGTAAGTTCCAGATCCGGGCTCGCTTCCTTGCGGCGCTACCCTTCGCCGAGGGTCTGGCCGCGGTGGAAAGCGGGGGGGCGTGGGGCTACATCAACCACGGCGGCCAATTTGTGATCCGCCCGCAGTTTTTCAGCCCGACCGGCCGCCAGGCTGCGAACAGCTTCTCTGAGGGCAAGGCCTGTGTGAAGCTCCGCGATCAGTGGGGCTTTGTGAACCCGCAGGGGAAGGTGCTGATACCGCCCAAATTCGTACAGGGAGGCAACTTTCTCAGTGGCCTGGCACAGGTGTGCGACACTGCCTCACATTGCGGTTACATCAATGGGAGCGGCCAATACGTGTGGTCGGGAGACCGGTAACACGACGGTCCCGTTCACCTCCAGGCAAACGCCGATTTTTGTGTATCTTTGCCGCGCGCCGGCGGTCTATGCGGAGGGAAGAAGACCGCATGACCTTCATGGATACCCCCAAATTCCGCCGGCATGAACAAATGCGAAGCCAGCAAACCCACTGTCATGTCGGGCACCCCCTGACGCCGCAGAATGTCCGTGAAGAAGTGTGCACCCGCCACGGGAAGACCTACGTGGTGCGCATTTGCAAGGCCTGTGAACGGGCGCGGCAGCGCAAGAAGCATTCTTAAGGATACAAAAGCGGAGCCGGCGACTCCCGTTCGGAGAACGCGCCAGCACCTGAGGTCACCCCAGTCAGCTGGGAAAGAGTCACAAGCAACCAGGCAGCCATTCAGCTAATCCCGCTAGATGTCGTACTTCTTCATCAGGTGCCGGAAGGAGCGGTAGGAGAGCTTAAGCATCTCGGCGGCGCGGGTCTGCACGCCGTTGGACTGGCGCAAAGCCGACTGCAGAAGCGTGCGCTCGATATCGGCCACGTAGTGTTCCATATCCAGGCCATCCGCAGGCAAGGAATCGGCGAAGCCGTTGGCTCCGGCGACGGCGACACCGGCGCCCGCGCCAGCGCCTGCGGCCGCCGCCATGGCCCTCGCTTTGGGACGCTCCACCGGCAGCTCTACCCCCAGTTCGTTGCTGGTTTCGAGAGCCACGGCACGCTCAATAGAGTTTTCCAGTTGGCGCACGTTGCCCGGCCACTCATAGCCCGACAGGGCTTCCAAAGACTGGGAATTGATGCGCAGAATGCTCTTCCCTGCCGCCGGCGAATATTTTTTTAGGAAATGATTAGCCAGCAGCGGAATGTCTTCGCGGCGCTCGCGCAAAGGCGGCACCTGCACCGGAATCACGCTCAGCCGATAGTAAAGATCTTCGCGAAAAGCGTTCTCGCCCACCAGCTTGTCCAGGTCGCGGTTGGTGGCGGAGATAACGCGCACATCAATGGGAATCTCGTTGGTGCCGCCCACCGGACGGATGGTTCGCTCCTGCAGAACGCGCAGCAGCTTCACCTGCATGGCCACGGTCATCTCGCTGATTTCGTCGAGGAAGATGGTGCCCCCATCGGCCACTTCGAAAAGCCCGCGCTTGTTCTGCGCCGCCCCGGTGAAAGCTCCCTTCACGTATCCGAAGAGCTCGCTCTCCAGCAAGGTCTCGGGAAAGGCGCCACAGTTTACGGAAACAAAGGGCTCGGCGGCACGGGGAGAGCACACATGGGCAGCCCGCGCCACTAATTCCTTGCCGGTGCCGCTCTCGCCATAGATGAGGATGCTGCTGCTGGTGGAAGCCACTGTCCGGATGGTCTGCTTGAGCTTGGCCATGGCCGGGCTGGCGCCGACGATGTTGTCCAGGGAATTGCGGGCGGCGGCATCCCGCCGGTAGGCGAAATTCTGCCGCCGCAGCGAAACCTGCTGCAGCGCCTGGGCGATGGCCAGCCGCACTTCATCCATCAATCCCGGCCCTTTGCGGATGTAATCGAAGGCGCCCCCGGCCTTCACCGCCTGGATAGCGGCTTCGAAGTCGTCCACCGCGGTAATGAGGATCACGGCGGAATCGGGGGAAACGCGGTGCACATGGCGCAGCACCTCGATGCCGTCAATATTGGGCATCTTGATGTCCGTGACCACCACGTCATAGAGGGCGCCGTCAATTTTCTTGCGGGCCGCGTCGCCGGAGTTGACCGTCTCCACCCGGTGGCCTTCGCGGCGCAGGGCGATATCCAGCACTTCGCAGATGGAGCGTTCGTCGTCGCACACCAGGATGTTACCCATGGCTCGGCCCTCCTCCCGCGCCCGCGGCCACGGCGCTCACGGCCGTCAGCTCAGGCTGCGCGGCACGGCTGCGCTCTTCCGGGCGCGCGCCTTCGGCCACCACGTCCGGACGGCGCAGCTGCAATGAAAACACGCTCCCCTGGCCGGGCACGGAACGCACCATGATTTTTCCTTCGTGGGCCTGCACAATCTGATAAACGATGGCCAGCCCCAGCCCGGTGCCGCCCTCGAAGTGTCCCTGGAAGGGCTCGAAAATCTTTTCCATCTGCTGCTGGTTCAGGCCGCGGCCGTTATCGGCGAAACTGATTACCCAGTCCATTCCGACTCCCCGCAGCGAAACCTGGAGCGAACCGCCCTGGGGCATGGCGCGCAAGGAGTTGCTGCACAGATTCCAGAACACCTGCTTGATTTTGTCGCCGTCCACCAGGGCCGGCGCCCGCTCGACTTCGAAGCGGCGAACGATCTGCACCCGGGTGGACTCCGGAGGCGTGCTGCTCTCCAGCAGGGTGAGCGTGTCCTCCAGCAACGGAATCAGGTCCTGCTGCTGGAACTCGTAACGCTTCTCCCGGGCATAAGCCAGGAAGTCGGAAATGATGTTGTTCAGCCGCTCCGATTCGCGGGTCACGATCTGCACCAGGGTTCTTTGTTCCTCGCTGAGAGTGGAAATGCCCTCCAGCACGCTCACCGAGCCGGCAATGGAAGAGAGAGGATTACGGATCTCATGGGCGATAGCGGCGGCCAGGCGGCCCACCGCGGCCAGCCGGTCGCGCAGGCGCACTTCCCGCTCCAAGCGGCGGATTTCGGTCAGATCGTCGAAGGTGTACACCCAGCCCAGGCTGCCCCTTTCCGGCACTACCAGGCGGGAGGCGATCACGCTGAAGGTCTTGATTTCGCCGCTGGCGGTGCGGAAGCGCACTTCCGCATGCGTGGGCGCGCCGCTGGGAGCGGGCAGAGGATCAAGGAAGAGCTGAGCCACCTGCTTGCCCAGCAGATCAGTCTCGCTCTTCTCCAGGAAAGTTTGGCTGGCGGGATTGGCCAGGGTGATGTGGCCTTCCAGGTCGGCGGTGAGCAGGCCTCCGCTGATGGAGCGAATCACGTTTTCATGCAGCGCCTGCAGGCTCTCCAGGGCCCCGCTGGTGTCGTGCAGCTGCACGTCCACCTGGCGCAAACGCGCGGTCAGGCGTCCCGCCAGGTAGGCAATGGCCAGATAGCCGAAGAGATTAATCAGCAGGATGACCACCAGGGCCGTGAAGCCGGCGTGGGTGGAGGAGTAAGAAGGAATGATGCGGAAAAACTCCAGTTCCACCACCGCGCCATAGAGCACGAAGGCCAAGGCCGCGGTCAGATAAGCCCACAAGAGCGGCAGCAGGATGCACGCCACCACAATGATGAGCGGGTAAAGGAAGTTGAAGGAGCTGTCAATTCCGCCGCTGACGTACACCATGCCCGTGGCCAGGGCGAGGTCGGTCAACACCTGCAGGACGGCCTGCACTCTGTGCTCCCGCCAGAAAGAGTGCAGCACGATGTGGAAGACCGAAACCGTGTACCACAGCAGGATGAGGCTGACGAATTCGCGTTCCGGCAACTGAGTGGGAGTCAGGCGGGTGATAGCCAGTTCGATCCCTACCAGAAAAGTGACGATAAGGACGCGAACCTTGACCAGCCAACCCAGCCAGGAGCGTTCGTCGAATGTGATTTCCGCGGCCATTAACCTTCCGCGCGGCGCGTGAGCACGCCGCATTGCGCTTACCCTGCCAGCTTGGCGATCATGGAGAACAGCGGCATGTAAAGCGAAATCACGATGCCGCCTACGCACACGCCCAGAATGCCGATAATGACGGGCTCCAGCATGGCCAACATGTCCTTGGTAGCCGCGTCCACTTCGTCCTCATAAAAGTCGGCAATCTTCTGCAGCATGGCATCCATGGCGCCCGTAGCCTCGCCCACGCCGATCATCTGCGAAACCATGTTGGGGAAAACGCCGCATTCTTTCAGGGGATCCACGATGGTGCGGCCTTCTTCGATGGCTTTGCGCACTTTCATCAGCGCCTGCTCCAGGACCGCGTTGCCTGAGGTGCGGGCGGTGATGGACAAGCCTTCCAGGATGGGAACACCGGAGGTGATCAGGGTGCCCAGGGTGCGGGTGAAGCGGGCGACGGCGATCTTGCGCAGAAGGTTGCCGACTACCGGCGCCTTCAGCAGCATGGCATCCAGGGTGTACTTGCCCTTGGGATGCTTGTTTACCTGCCTGAGCCCGAACACGAAGCCCACCACCCCGGCAATGAATACCCACCAGAAGTGGCCGACAAAGGCGCTCAGGCCCATGACAATGCGGGTGGGAAGGGGCAGGGCCACGCCCAAGCCGGCAAACAGGTTGGCGAAAATCGGAACTACCCACTTGAGCAGCGCGGCCACGATCAAAATCGCGATGCTGATGACAGACACGGGATAGATCAAGGCCGATTTCACGGCGGCTCGCAACTTCACCGCCTTTTCCACGTATTGCGCCAGGCGCTGCAGAATGGTGTCGAGAATACCGCCGGTTTCGCCGGCCTCGATCATGTTGGTGCTCAGGTCGTCGAAGATCTTGGGGAAGCCGCGCATGGCATTGGCCAGAGTGGCGCCGCCCTCCACCGCACCCCTGACTCCGGTAAGCGCTTTTTGAAAGGCGGGGTTTTCCTGGTTGGCGGCCAGAATTTCCAGGCACTGCACCAGGGGCAGCCCGGCATCAATCATCACCGAGAACTGGCGGAAGAAGATGGCGATCTCCTTGGTCTTGACCTTGCCCGAGCCAAAGGTGGGCAGCGCGAACTCCTTGCCCTTCTCCTTGATGGCGCGGGGCGTAATGCGCTCGCGGCGCAGTTGCGAGGCCAGCATCTCCTTGCTGCCCGCCACCCGCTCTCCGGCTACTTTTTCTCCCGCCGCGTTCTTGCCGCTAAATGTGAAGACTGGCATGGTCTACGTTGTCCCTTCTGTGAACTTGTTCCGGCCCGCCCCGCGGCGAAGCCGGTTACCTAGCGCTTCCTCAGTGCTTGCCGGGAGCGGTGGCCTTCATGGCCTGCGCCCCGGTCGTGGTGCGGTTCAGCAGCCCCGCGCCGCGGTTGATCATTTCCTGCAGCTCTTCCGGCAGGCTGGAGCGCTGCAGCGCGGTTTCCAGCGAAATCTGCCGGTTGGCGTAGGCGGTGGCCAGCGCCTGGTTGAAGGTCTGCATTCCGAACTTTTCCTGGCCGGACTGCATGGCCGAATAAATCTGGTGGATTTTGTCTTCGCGAATCAGGTTGCGGATGGCGGGATTGGGCACCATGATCTCCATGGCCATGGCCCGCCCCTGACCGTCCATTTTGGCCAGCAGGCTTTGACAAAGGATGCCTTCCAGCACCAGTGAAAGCTGGGCCCGGATCTGCGGCTGCTGGTGCGCCGGAAACACGTCAATGATGCGGTTGATGGTGGAGGAGGCGGTGTTGGTGTGCAGCGTGCCGAAGGTAAGGTGGCCGGTCTCGGCGATGCGCAGGGCCGATTCGATGGTTTCCAGGTCGCGCATTTCGCCGATCAGCACCACGTCCGGGTCTTCGCGCAGCGCCGCCCGCAGCGCGTCGGTGAACGACTTGGTATCGGAGTGCACTTCGCGCTGGTTCACCAGGCAGTTCTTGTTCTGGTGCACGAACTCGATCGGGTCCTCGATGGTCAGGATGTGTTCGTGCCGCTCGCTGTTGATCTTGTCAATCATGGCTGCCAGGGTGGTGGACTTACCGGAGCCGGTGGGCCCGGTCACCAATACCAGGCCGCGCGGTTTGTCGCAGAGCTTGGATACCACCGCCGGCAGCCCCAGCTGGTTGAACGACTTGATCTCGAAAGGAATCACGCGGAAAACCGCGCCCGTGGCGCCACGCTGGTTGAAGCAATTGGCGCGGAAGCGGGCCAGCCCTTTCAGGCCAAAGGAAAAATCCAGTTCCAGGTTCTCCTCGAAGCGGTGCTTTTGCGCGTCGGTCATGACGCTGTAGGCGAGCTGCTTGGTATCGGCGGGCGAAAGCGGCGGCAAATCCAGAGGCCGCAGGCTGCCGTGCACGCGCACCTGGGGCGGCGAGTTGGTGGTGATGTGCAGATCGCTGCCGCCCATCTCCAGCATTCTTTTCAACAGTTCGCTTAGCGTCAGTGCCATGAGTCCTTTTTTCCTTCCCCTTTAGTGAATGGTTTCGCGCGCTACCTCTTCCAGAGTGGTGACGCCTTGCATCACCTTCACCAGGCCGCTGCGCCGGAGCGTAAGCATGCCCCGCTCGATGGCCTTCTTCTTCAGTTCCAGGGAGGATGCGCCCACCAGAATCAGGTCCTTAATCTCGTCATCTACCTCCATCACCTCGTACAGACCGCAGCGTCCCTTGTAGCCGGTGTTGTTGCAGGTAGAACAGCCTTTGCCTTTCTTGATCTTCACCGTCTTCACTTCCTGCGGAGTAAAGCCCTCCTCCAGCAGCGTCTGCTGGGGAACATCCACCACCTCCGCGCACTCGCTGCATACGCGGCGCACCAGGCGCTGGGCGCAGATCAGGTGCACGGCGGTAGCCACCAGGAAGGGTTCAATGCCCATGTTCATCAGGCGGGTGATGGTTTCCGGCGCCCCGTTGGTGTGCAGAGTAGAGAGAACCAGGTGGCCGGTAAGAGCCGCTTTGATGGCGATTTCAGCGGTTTCAAAGTCGCGGATTTCACCCACCAGGATGATGTTCGGGTCCTGCCGCAAAAAGGCGCGCAGCGCGGCCGCGAAGTTCAGGCCGATCTGCTCCTTCATCTGCACCTGGTTCACGCCCCCCAACTGAAACTCCACCGGGTCTTCCGCGGTCATGATGTTGGTTTCGGGCGTGTTCAGCCGGGCGATGGAGGAGTAAAGGGTGTTGGTTTTTCCCGAGCCCGTGGGCCCGGTCACCAGAACCATTCCATAAGGCTTAAGAATGGCCTTTTCGAACTTGACCAGCGATTCCGCCTCGAAGCCCAGCTTGGTCATGTCCAGGCGCAGGTTTTCCTTGTCCAGCAGGCGCAGCACGATCTTTTCGCCCCACAGCGTGGGCAGCGTGCTGACGCGGAAATCCAGGGTCTTCTTTTTGCCTGCCAGATTGACCTTCAGCATGATGCGGCCGTCCTGCGGCAGCCGCTTCTCGCTGATGTCCAGCTTGGCCATGATCTTCACCCGCGAGGTGATGGCGTCTTTGAGCTTGATGGGCGGCGACATGATGTTCTGCAGCACGCCATCTATGCGGAAGCGCACGCGAAATTCCTTTTCATACGGTTCCATGTGGATGTCGCTGGCGCCGCGCTTCACCGCGTCGGTCAGGATGATGTTCACCAGCTTGACGATGGGCGCTTCGTCGGCGGCGCGTTCCAGGTCGGCCAGGTCCATCTCCTCCTGTTCCGACTGCAGCTCAACGTCGGCATCTCCCAGCTCCGCCATGGACTGCATGACCTGGTCCAGCTCTTCCTGCTGATTCTCTCCGTAGGCTTTTTCAATGCCTGCCGCGATGGCCGCTTCCGACGCCACCACCGGCTCAATGTTAAAGCCGGTCATGAACTTAATGTCGTCCATGGCGAACACGTTGGTGGGGTCCACCATGGCAATGGTGAGCGACGCTCCCACCCGGCTCAGAGGCAGAATCTGGTAGCGTTTGGCGGTTTCCACTGGCACCAGCTTCACCACCGCAGGATCAATTTCGAAATAGGACAGGTTGATGGCGGGAACGCCGTACTGCTTGGAAAGGAAGTTGGTTACATCCTCGTCGCTCATGACGCCAAGCTTGACCAGGGCAGTCCCCAGGCGGCAGTTGTCTTCCTTCTGCTTCTTGACCGCCTGGTCCAATTGCTCCGGGGTGATGATCTTCTCTTTAACGAGAAGGTCGCCCAGCCTCTGAGACATACGCCGGCACTCCTATTTGCAGGAACGCAGTTTTAATTTGAAGCGCACCTTTCCGGGGGACGGAGCGGGCGCCACTCGTGGGGGAGTTTGGCTTGCTGCTTAGGGGAACTTGCAGCCTAGTTTTCTATGACAGAAATTGTCAATCCTGAACGGCGCTGAGCCAAGTAACTTTGGTACTCGCCAGCATGACTGTAAGCCATTGACCCCTCGTAAGTTGCTGAAAGCGCTTCCAGCGGGCACTTGGATGATTCCCGGTTTTCGACCCGCAAATGAGGCCCGGTTGCGATGAACAAGCCTCACGGCGGTTTCGCAGGGGCAACGAGTACAATCAAACCCGTTCAAGGCACCCTCTGAAGAAGAGTTGGAGCACGATTATCTGTGGCGGATAGTTAGCGGGTTGCCCGAGCGCGGCCACATTGGAATCTTTAAACCTGGCGGAACTCACCGGGCTGGTCTACGGTGTTACTCCTCGCCCCCGGAAGCGCCGGTTTTACCGACCCTGCGTTCCTGGCGCTGGGAGTTCGCATCCCGAGGAGCCAGGTGCAAAATAGTCATAGCAGAGCTTCGAGGTGAACTAACTAATGGCCATTGTGGCAGGGGTTGATTTCGGAACTCTAAGCGTCCGTGTTTCCATCGTGGATAGCGAGCGGGGCCTGCTGCACTCGGCCCTCGCCGAGTACCCCCTGCATCGCCAGCGCAGTGATCCCGAGTATGCCACCCAGTCGCATGATGACCACATGCACGCCTTGGCTGAGGCTACGCGCGCCGCGCTCAAGGAGGCGCGTGTTCCCGGCGAGCGCATCGCAGCCATCGCTCTCGACACCACCGGCTCTTCCGTTATTCCGGTGGGGCGAGATCTCAAACCTCTGGGCGAATATTATTTGTGGTGCGATCACCGCGCCAAGGGCGAAGCCTCGGAAATCACCGAGGCAGCCCTCCGCACCCGCCTGCCGGCCATCGAGTGGTGCGGCGGCGTTTACTCCTCGGAGTGGGGTTTCTCCAAGTTGCTGCACTGGCTGCGGCACAATCCTTCGCGGCGCGCCGAGTTTGTTTCCGCCTTAGAGCACTGCGACATGGTGGCGGCCACCCTCTGCGGCATTACCGATGCCCGGCAGGTGAAGCGCAGCGTGTGCGCCATGGGGCACAAATGGATGTGGAACGCTGACCTGGGCGGCCTGCCGCCGGAGGAATTCCTCGCCGGCGTGGATCCCCTGCTGGCCGGCGTGCGCGCCAAATTGGACGGCCAGTACGCCACCTCCGACCAGATTGCCGGCCATCTCTCCCCCCATTGGGCGGACAAGCTGGGATTGAAACCCGGAATCCCCATTCCCGTCGGCGCCTTTGACGCCCACTGGGATGCCATCGGCGCCGGCTGCCAGACCGATGACATGGTCAACGTCATCGGTACTTCTACCTGCATCATCGGCATCACCCAGTCGCCCAACCTGGTTCCCGGCGTCTGCGGCGTGGTTCGCGGCAGCGTGCATCCCCAGCACACCGGGATTGAGGCCGGACTTTCCGCCGTGGGCGATATTTTCAGCGCTATCGCCGCGCGCGCCGGCACCGATGTGAGCGCACTCACCAGCGGCCTGGAAAACTATCGCGCCGGGCAGACCGGATTGCTGCGCATGACCTGGGACAATGGCGACCGCACTGTTCTGGTTAATCCCAATCTGCGCGGCATTACCCTGGGCTGGAACCTGCAGAGTACCGCACAGGACGAGCTGTTTGCCGCCATCGAAGGCACCGCCTTCCACACCCGCGTAATTCTTGACCGCATGGCAGAGCACGGGGTGCGGATCAAACGTGTGATCAATGCCGGCGGTATTCCCCTGAAAAACGCGGTTCTCAATCAGGTGTACGCCAACGTCCTGGGCCGGCCCGTGCTGGTGCCGAGTGGCAACGTAGTCGGGCTGGGCTCGGCCATCTTCGCCTTTCTGGCCTCAGATACGTTCAAAACCATCGAAGAGGCGCAAGCCCGCGTGTGCCCGCCGCACAGGACTTATGTGCCGGATGCGGATGCAGAGGCGGTCTATGCCCAGCTTTATCCCCTGTTCCGCGATTTGTACTTCGGGTTGGGAGAACCGGGGCGCGGTCCCTTTTCCCGCGTGCTGCCGGAACTGATTCGCCTGGCGGAAGGGACACGCAGGCCCGGAGCCACTGCAAAGGCAGGGTGATGGGCCAGCAATAGCGGGCCTACGATTTTCCCCGCCGCCGCGGACGACTTTTTCTTCGCTCACGGGAGAGGGCAGGCCACTCGTGCTTCTCCATGTCCACCCGGTTGCCCCGAAAGGCGACTCCCTCAGCTTCCAGGCGGAAGCGCTGCTCCAGGCCGGATTCCCCTTGCAGCCGGATATGGCCTCCCGCCCCCACCACGCGGTGCCAGGGCAAACCAGTGGCAGTGGGAGAATGCAGCGCCCAGACCACCTGGCGTGCCGCGCCAGGATGGCCCGCCACCCGCGCCACCCCACCATAGGTACACACCCGGCCGCGCGGGATCTTGCGCACAGTCGCCAGCAATCGCGTGAACATGTTCACTAACGGTACATTATGAGGCCAAGCCCGGCGATACAGAGCACAATGCCAAACGCTCCCCGAGCCCCCAGATGTTCGCGGAAGAGGGTCAACCCAATTACCACCAGAAGCAGAGCGGTGGCCACATTGGCGATCAGTGAGGCCACGCTGATACGCCAGCCGGCACGGTAAGCTACTACGAATCCCAACTCGATGCCCACAATGGCCACGCCCACCGCCACGCTCCCCCAGTTCAAATGTTTCCACGAGGAGCGTAGCGAATACCCTGGATAAAAAGGCAGGATAAGCAGCGACACGATCAACGCGGTCACGTAATTCACCGTGACTGAGAGCATGGGATTTACTTGCGGGGAAACTGATTTTTGTGCGATGTGGTACAGGGTGGTTGCGCCTACGGCCAGCAGCAGCGGCAGATAGAAGATCACGGATTCCGAATTTAACACTCGCAGGTCATGCTATCCAGAGGGCGCGGGCACAATAAAGGGACGGCGCTGGAGCGCCATCCCTGCGAGATGAGCGGCCAGGGTTAGGCGACAGCCGCCTTGCCAAATGCCTTAATGGCTTTTTCCTGGCTCTCGTAAACGTCGAACACGGTAAGCAGTTTGGTCACCTGTAGCAGGTCTCCCACACGCTGCGTCAGATTGGCCAGCTTAATGCTGCCGCCGGCGTTGCGTGCCGTAGTGTAGAGCCCAACCAGCGTTCCCAACCCGCCGCTATCTATGTAGGTAACGCCACCCAGATTGAGCACAATCTGCTTTTTGCCGGCGGCCACCAGATCCTTTACTTGCTCCCGCAGCGCGGCCGCCTCGTCCCCGAACACGATGCGCCCGCTGCATTCCAATACCGTGATGCCGTCTACCAGGTGGGTAGCTATTTTCAGTTGCATGACACCCTCCCACGACCCTCGAACTCGCCTGCAAGAGTAGCGCCGATGGCGGCGCTACCGCAAGGACCAAGAACAAAATGTGTGCGGTTGGGAGAGGGCGTGTGATCCCGCATAGCTCTTTTCCGGCGGGCGCCGCCATGGGTCGGAAGCTGGACGCGCGTTCTAATTGCATGTCAATAAGCCACTTTCAGGCATGCAGAATCGGATATCCTCATCACGTATAATCAATTTTTCTCCCCTATGGCTTACCAGGTCCTGGCGCGCAAATACCGTCCGCAACGCTTCTCGGAAGTGATCGGACAGGAGCACGTCACCCGCACCTTAAAGAACGCCATCGAGCAGCAGCGGATCGCCCACGGGTATATATTCAGCGGTCACCGCGGCATCGGCAAGACCACGGTCGCTCGCATCCTGGCCATGGCTCTGAACTGCCGCTCGGCTGACCACCCGGTGCCGGAGCCCTGCGGGGTGTGTGAATCATGCACTGAGATTCGCGCCGGCAATTCAGTGGACGTGATCGAAATTGACGCCGCCACCAACCGCGGCATTGATGAGATTCGCGAGCTGCGCGACGCCGCCCGCTATCGCCCCGCCCGCGACCGCTTCAAGATCTGGATTCTCGACGAAGCCCACCAGATCACCGACGCCGCCTTCAATGCCCTGCTCAAGACTTTAGAAGAGCCGCCGGGCCACGTCATCTTCATGCTGGCCACCACCCAGCCCGAGGATATTCCCCAGACTATCCGCTCGCGCTGCCAGCACTTCAGCTTTCATGCCGTGGGCTTCGACGACATTCTGGGTCAGTTACGCGACCTCACCGGACGGGAGAACATCCAGGCGGAGCCGGACGCCCTGGCCCTGTTGGCGGAAGCCGGCGACGGCTCGGTGCGCGATGCACTTTCCATTCTCGATCAGGCGATTGCCTGCTGCGGCGAAACTCTGAGCGCCGAAGTGGTTCGCCAGCTGGTGGGAACCGTGCCCTCAGCCACCCTCGAGCAGATGATGCAGGCGGTGAGCCAGGGGTGCAGCGAGGAAGTCCTGCGGCTCACCGACAAGCTGATCAGCGAAGGGCAGAATCCCGCCCATTTCGCCCGCCAGATGTCGCGCTTCCTGCGCAACGCTATTGTGGCCAAAGTCGCGGGCAGTGATTCTGGACTGCTGCAGATTTCCTCCGACGAGCGGCAACGGGTAGGGCGCGTGGCCGAAGCCTTCAGCGAGGAAGACCTGGCGCGTTATCTGCAGATCATGCTGCGCACCCACAGCGAGCTCGGCTACAAGCAGGAGCAGCGCTTTCACCTGGAGCTTGGGCTGCTGAAGATGGCGCATGCTACCCGCCTGCTGCCGCTGGAGCAGTTGCTGAGCGAGGCCGGCGCCGGTGAGATTGGTAACCGTCCCGGAGGGCCGCGCCCGGCGGCTGCCGCGGTGCCGGAACGGCCGCGCAGCGCGGAGCCTTCTTTCGCTTCCCCTCCCGGCAAACTGTCTCCATTCAATGCTGATAGTGCGCGCAAGAGCGGTGGCGGCGGCAGCAAGCTCTCCTCCGAGGCCGCGCCTGTGGCCATGGGGGCCGGCGCTTCCGTTGTGATGGGGGCGGCCGCCCCGGCGATTGCGCCGGAGAACGAGGACGAAGAGTCCCTTCCCGATTCGCAGGCGGAGGTCCAAGGGGCAGAAGGCGCCACCGACCATTTGCACAGCGCCGTGGTCAGCGCTCTGGAGAATGGCGGCCATCGCACTTTGGCTTATATGCTTGACGCGGGTGAGTGGTCTCTGCAGAGCAACGACCTCACGGTGAGGGTGGCCGCCGCGCCCGCGGTTCTGGATATGGCGTTTGGCGCAGAGCCGAAGAAACTTGCCAACTCGGCTGCCGCCCGCGCTGCCGGCCGGCCGCTGAAGGTCCTGCTGGTGGGTGGCGGAGCCAGCAACACGGCGAAGCCTCGTTCCGCCGCTCCGGTGGGCAACGGGGGCGGTCGCAACCGCGCCCTCCAGGACCCGGTGGTGCAGCGCATGCGCGAAAAGTTCGGGGCAGAAGTGCGGACGATTATTGATCATAAGGAGAAGCGGTAGCTGGTGATTGATAGTTGGGCTCGCTTGCTCCCCGCTGCCAACTACCTCTCCTAACTACCTGGAGTCATTATTATGGGCGGATTCAATATCAAAGAAATGATGTCCATGGCCAAGCAACAGGCCGAGGCGCTGCAGAAGAAGATGGAACAAACGAGTGTGGAAGCCACCGCCGGCGGCGGCACGGTCAGCGTGAAAATGAACGGACGCAAGCAGGTTCTGGCCCTGAAGATTGACCCGGAGGCGGTAAAGGGCGGCGATGTGGAGATGCTGCAGGACCTGGTCACCGCCGCCATGAATGAAGCCGTCCGCAAGGTGGATGAAGCCATGCAGTCCAGCCTGGGGGGCATGCTCGGCGGTCTGGGCCTGGAATAATTGTGTAATTGAGTAATCGGGTAAATTTCTCAATGACGAACTTACCCGATTACACAATTATCCAATTTTCCTCATGCCCAACTTTGCCGAGCCCATGACCCGGCTCATTGACGAACTGAAGAAGCTGCCCGGCGTGGGCAGCAAAAGTGCGCAGCGGCTTGCCTTCCATATCCTGCGCTCCAGCGAGCAGGACGCCGAAGCGCTGGCTGCCGCCGTGCACGACGTCAAAGCCAAGCTGCGCCTATGCTCCGTGTGCAACAACATTACCGACGTGGACCCCTGCGTCTATTGCAGCAATCCCACCCGCAACCAGCGCCTGGTCTGTGTAGTGGAGGAGCCTACCAACATCAACGCTATCGAGAAGACCCGCCACTTCAATGGCGCGTATCACGTTCTGCACGGCTCCATTTCACCTCTGCACGGCGTCGGCCCGGAACAGCTGCGCCTCTCCAATCTGTTCCGGCGCATTGATGCCGGGGAGGTGGACGAGGTCATTCTTGCCACCAACCCCACCGTCGAGGGCGAGGCCACCGCCGTTTACATCTCGCAGCAGGTTCGGCGTCCGGGCGTGAAGGTGACGCGCATCGCCACCGGCATTCCCGTGGGCAGCGACATCGAATACGCTGACGAGGTCACCATGCTCAAAGCCATGGAGGGACGGCGCGAGCTATAGCATACTAACAGCCGTTGATTCAACTGCTTAGAGTGATACTTTGCATGTTTTTAGTGAAGAACAAAGGATTTAACTGCTAAAATCCCCTCGGCATGACGCCCAGTTCACCATTTTGCGATGTGGAAAGCGCGGTTGAGGACGTTCGCGCCGGCCGCATGGTCGTCGTCGTGGACGATGAGGATCGCGAGAACGAAGGCGACCTCACCCTGGCGGCGGAGAAGGTCACTCCCGAAGCCATCAACTTCATGGCCCGCTACGGCCGGGGTTTGGTCTGCCTGGCCATGACTGAAGAGCGCCTGGAGCATTTGCGCATCGGACCCATGACCGCGGAGAACACCTCCAACTATGGCACCGCGTTCTGCGAGTCAGTGGATGCCCGCGAAGGGGTGACCACCGGCATTTCCGCCTACGATCGCGCCCGCACCATCGCGGTGGCCATTGATCCCGCCAGCCGTCCTTCCGACCTGGCTCGCCCTGGGCACGTGTTTCCACTGCGCGCCCGCAAAGGCGGGGTGCTGGTGCGCGCCGGCCAGACGGAAGCCTCGGTGGACTTGGCCCGCCTTGCCGGGCTGGTGCCCGCCGGCATTATCTGCGAAATCATGAAGGACGACGGCAGCATGGCGCGCGTGCCCGACCTGGTGGAGTTCTGCCGCCAGCACGCTCTAAAGATGCTGACCGTGGCCGAGCTTATCCGCTACCGCATGCAGCATGAACGCTACGTCCGGCGCTTGGGCGAGGCCCTGCTGCCCACCACTCACGGCGAGTTCCGCATGGTCGCCTATGAGAGCGAAGTGGAAGGCGGCGAATCTCATGTGGCCCTGGTGCGCGGCGACCTGGAGCATGCCTCGGAACCGGTTCTGGTGCGCATGCACTCCCACTGCCTGGTGGGAGACGTTTTCGGCGCCACCTGGTGCGAGTGCCGCAACGTGATTGACCGCTCCTTGCAGATGATCGCCGAGCAGGGAGTAGGGGCTCTCATCTACCTGCACCAGACTTCCAAAGGATTCTCCGTAGAGCGGATGGGAGAGCGGACGCTGCTTTCCTTCCACCGCGACGTGCGCCTGCCCGCTTTGCCGGAAAGCGAACGCAAAACGCAGCGTGAAATCGGCATCGGCGCGCAAATTCTTTCCGACTTAGGGCTGCGCCGCATCCGGCTGCTCACCAACCATCCGCGCAAGGTGGCCGCCCTGCAAGGCTTTGGTATTGAGATTGTGGAAGAGGTGCCCATCCCGATGGCGCAAAACCCTTTCACCACAAAGGGCACGAAGGATCACTAAGGATTTAATTCAAACTGCTCTGAGCCTGGCTGGTAAGGAATTCAATCCCGCCGCTCCTGCTAACTTCTCAAAATTGCTTGAAATCCTTCGTGGTCCTTCGTGTCCTTTGTGGTGAGAAGGTGTCAGCAGGGCTTGCGGGGAATGACCTCGCAGTCATGGATGAAGAACTGGGCGGCGCAATGCTCGGAGCCGCAGATGACGGGCAGCAGTCCGGCAATCTGCCGGCGCGTGATCAGGCCCAGCGTGCCGCAGTCAGGACAGGCAAGCACGGCCCAGTAGGGATCGTCCTTCTCGCCCACTTCGCCGGCGTTTTCCAGCACAAACACGGTGCCGGGCCCCATCTGCTCCGGAATCCATTCGGTAAGCACGTTTAATTCGCCGACCATTTCTCCTCCGCCCTGCTCACAGGGTCTTTCTTCTGGCGTGCTGCGGACGAGCAACCCCACTGGCTTTCTTGCGGCCGCGAATGCTGGCCCGGATGGCGCGCACCGTGTCACTCAAACAGACGCTCAGGATGGGCTGGCGCGCGTTTTTCAGCATGTCAACGATCTGTTCGGCCGAGGTCTCCAGATACAGCCGGGAGCCGTCGGTGAGGAGGTGGTATTCAGAGCCGCCGCTTACGGTTTCTGCAAGGCGGCTGCCCAGTTGGCGCTCCAGGAAACGCACTACCTTGCGGACTTTCTGCAGAGGAAAGCCGCGCCCTCGCAGATCGGCAATGACTGCGATTTCCGCCAGGTCATCGAGCGAATACAGCCGGCGATGACCTTCCCGGGCGGGAACCACAATGCCCTGCTCGTCCCACCACTGCAACTGCCGGGCCGTGATGCCGGTCAACTCGACAATCTGCGCGGAGGTGAAACGCTCTTCCATGAACCAGCTTTCCTGTTTTAAACAGAACTCATTAGTAATGTTTTATCGGCTTGCCGATGACTCATTCTAGGGAAGAGCAAAACAGAGTCAACACAAAATACATGACCAATAGACCAGCCGTGTTGACCTTCGCGGTTCACCTCGCGTCGCGTCCGTCGGGCCGGATTTGCGCGGCAAAACGCGGCGCGAACTTACCTGGCTGCGGGCAAAGTTGGAGCTGTCGCGCTTTTCTCCTTGCTTTTTTTTCCACAGCCATCTGTAACCTGCTGTTGGTACATGTCCTGTTGGGGGTTATTTTGCTGGTGCGCGGCTTACGCCGATTGCTCTTTTACGTCTAAACTAGCGTTATCAAAGCGAACTTTTATTCCCCAACCTACGTATCACTTTTTGCAAAGATCTGGAGGAAGGATGTTGCAGTTGTCGGCAAAACGTTCGGGAGAAAACGTGGTTCTGCAGTGCAGCGGAAGAATGGTGGCTGGAGAAGGCTTGAAGGGGTTGCAGAAGGCGGCGACCACGCAGCGGGCCGCCGTGCTCGTCATGGACCTGCAAGGAGTGGAAGCGCTGGATGCTGCCGGTCTGGGAACACTGCTGCGGATTCGCCAGTGGTGTAATGCGCAGGGGACGGGTCTGAAGCTGATTAACCTGAACCGGCACGTGCGCCAGGTGCTGGCCTTGACCGCGCTGGATTCTGTAATCGAGATTCCCCCGGCCGAAGCGGCGGGCGAATCCGGGGTGCTGCCGCGGGAGTGGGCCTGCGTGGAATCTTAACCCACGAGGTTATTGTTCTTCCCTGGGCGGCTTGCGAGCCGCCCTTTGCATTTGTGCGTGTGCGCCCGGCCCGTATTCTCTGGAGATGACAGGCGAGGCGCGCCAGGGTGTATATTTCTCCTTCTCCCGCATGCACAACAACACGATCACCCGCAATCTGTCCCTGTTTATCGCCATTTTCGGACTTTTTCTTCTGATCCCACCTGCCGCCCGGGCCCAAGGCATTGATCCCAGCCTTTATGCAGGCTTGCGCTGGCGCTGCATCGGCCCCTTCCGCGGCGGACGCGCGCTGGCGGCTGCCGGAGTTCCGGGAGAGCCGGAAACCTTCTACTTTGGCGCCGTGGGCGGCGGTGTGTGGAAGACCACCGATGCCGGCCGTGTCTGGAAGCCAATCTTTGATGCCGGCCCCATTGCCTCCGTGGGCGCGCTGGCGGTTGCGCCTTCCAATCCCAGCGTAATTTACGTCGGCACCGGCGAAGCCGACATGCGCTCCGACATCTCCTTCGGAGACGGGGTTTACAAATCCACCGACGCGGGCAAAACCTGGCGCCACATTGGCCTGCGCGATACCCGCCACATAGGGCGCATTCTGGTGGATCCGCACAATCCCGACATTGTGCTGGTGGCGGCGCTGGGACGCGCCTACGGCCCCAATCCTGAGCGGGGCATTTTCCGCAGCGCCGACGGTGGGCAGACCTGGCAGAAAGTTCTGTACAAAGACGCAAACACCGGCGCGGTTGACCTGGCCTTCGATCCGGATAATGCGCACGCTGTTTTCGCCACATTGTGGCGCACGCGCCGCCCGCCCTGGAGCACCTACGCCCCGCTGGGCGGTCCCGGCAGTGGTCTCTACAAATCAACCGACGAGGGCGCTACCTGGAGGGAGATTTCCGGCCACGGCCTGCCGCTTGGCGAGTTGGGCAGAATCGGCGTTTCCGTGGCCGCGGGCACGCACGGCCAGCGGGTTTATGCCGTCGTAGACGCCCCGCAGAAAGGCGGCCTCTACCGCTCCGACGATGGCGGCGCCAACTGGACCCTGGTGAGCACCGACCGCCGCATTCATGAGCGCGGCTGGTATTTCGGCGCGGTTACCCCTGACCCGCTGGATCCCAACCGCGTCTACATCCCTAATGTGTCTCTGTACCGCTCCACCGACGGCGGCAAGACCTTCGTCTCCATCAAAGGCGCGCCCGGAGGCGACGATTACCACCTGCTCTGGGTGGACCCCAGCGATCCGCGGCGCATGATCGTGGCCAGCGATCAGGGCACCACCATCAGCCTGGACGATGGCAACACCTGGAGCAGCTGGTACAACCAGCCCACCGCGCAGTTCTACCACGTGGCAACCGATAATCAGTTTCCCTACAAGGTGTATGGAGCGCAGCAGGATAGCGGCACCGTGGGCACCCTCAGCCGCAGCGATTACGGCCAGATCACCTTGCGTGACTGGCGCCCGGTAGGAGGCGACGAGGGCGGCTACATCGTGCCCGATCCCAGCGATCCCAACTTTGTTTATGCGGGGGGCACATTAGGCGAACTCCACCGCTTCAACTGGAAAACGGGCGAGTCTCAGGATATTTCGCCCTGGCCCAGTTTGGCTTTCGGCAGCGACATTGCCGGACGCAAATACCGCTTCACCTGGACTTCGCCGCTGGTGTTTTCACCCCACGATCCGCACACGCTGTACATGGGCGCGCAGATGCTGCTCCGGACCCAGGACCGGGGCATGAGCTGGCAGGCCATCAGCCCCGACCTGACGGGTGTGGAGCCGAGCGCCGCAAACTCAACCGAGCCCTTGGCGGTGAGCAACGCCATGCAGCGCGGCTACGGCGTCATCTACACCATTGCTCCTTCGCCGGTTACAGCCGGGATCATCTGGGCGGGCACTGATACTGGCTTGGTCCAGTTAACTCGCGATGGAGGCAAGAACTGGGAGAACGTGACTCCCAAGGGGCTGGCGCCGTGGAGCAAGATCAGTCTCATGGAAGCTTCGCCCTTCGATGCCGGCACCGTTTACGCGGCCGTTGACCGCCATCGCCTGGACGACTTTCGACCCTACATCTACCGTACCCACGACTTTGGCAAAACCTGGACCAAAATTGCCGACGGCATTGCCGACACGGCCTACGTTCACGCCGTGCGCGAAGATCCCGAGCGTAAAGGGCTGCTTTATGCCGGAACTGAAACCGGCGTCTACATTTCCTTTGACGATGGCGGACACTGGCAGCCGCTGCAGCTGAACCTGCCGATCGCGCCCATTCATGACCTGGTGGTGCACGGCAACGACCTGGTGGTGGCTACGCATGGCCGCTCCTTCTGGATTCTGGACGACCTCACGCCGCTGCGGCAGTTGGACGCGGCGCTGGCCAATTCGGATGCGCACCTGTTCCGCCCGGCGGCGGCGCTGCGGGTGCGTGCCAACCAGAACCGCGACACTCCCCTGCCCCCGGAGACCCCGGCGGGCAAGAATCCGCCCGATGGCGCCATCCTTGACTACTACCTCAAGACCACGGCGGCAACCCCCGTGGTGCTCGAAATCGCCGATGCCAAGGGTCAGGTAATACGCCATTTCTCCAGCAGCGACCTCTCCCCGGCCGTAGATTTCTCCCAGCTCGCTTTCCCGCCCTATTGGGTCGAGAAGCCGCGAATCCTGGCTAACAGTGCGGGCCAGAATCGCTTTGTGTGGGATTTGCGTTATCCCACTCCGCCGTGGCTGTTTCACGAATACAGCATGGCCGCGGTTGTGGGAGAAACTTCCGTGGCGCCGCAGGGCCCGCGGGTTCTGCCGGGGGAATACGAGGTCAGGCTCACGGTGGACGGCAAGACTTATCGTCAGCCTTTGGAGGTTAAGGTGGATCCGCGAGTCTCAACTTCTGGGGCCGACCTGCAACGGCAGCTCCAGCTTGAGCTGCGCATAACGGATGCGGTGGCAAAAGACATGGGCGCCTATAACGACATTGCGGCGGTTCGCAAGCAACTAGGCTCTCTGCAAAAGGAAGCGGCCGGCAAGCGCCATTCCGCGCAGCTTGCTGCGGCTGCCACCGCACTGGATGGCAAGCTCGCTGCGCTTGCCGGCGCAAGCCCGATGGGCGGCGGAGCGGCCACTCTCGCTACCATCAACGGAACGCTGGCCGCGCTGCTGAATGCCGTGGAAAGCGCCGACGCCGCTCCTACAGCGCAGTCCTATGCTCTGTTTGACGAAACTGTGCGCTCGCTGCAGACCCTGCTGGCCTCGTGGGGGAAGATTCAGCAACAGGACATGGCGGAGCTGAATGGTTTGGCCCGGCGGAACGGGATGCGAGAAGTTAATGTTCCAGCCGCAAAGTAATCGTCAGCGGCTGAAGCTGGCGCTATCGCGCTTCTGGCGGGCCAGAGTTTCCAGATAATCTTCGGCGCTTTCTGAGCCACCCTGCGTACCCAGGCGCGCGCGCAGGCGCCCGGCAATCTGCTCGGCGCTCTGGCGGCGCACCTCCGGGCTAAGGTCGTAGCGGCGTTGCAGAAAGCGCTCAATCAGCTCTAGTTCATCCGCGGAAATCTGCAGCGCGGGGGATGTTGCGGCAGAAGCTCCAGTTCCGGCGGCGAAATCCAGCTGCACTTCCTGCATGGCTTTTTCGTGGACCACGACGGTGCCGGCAACGATATCGCCCAGGCGCTTGTTCCGCGCAGTAAGAAAGACCGAGATAATCCCCACCACATAAAGCCCGGGCATCTGGTCCACCAGGCGCAGCAGGTTGCGCGCCACCGCCTCGTAGACCGTGACGGGGCGGCCGGAATCGCCGATCACCCGAATGCGCACCAGGCGCTTGCCCGGAGTTTGCCCGTTCCAGAAAATTTCGAACAGCGCGTAATACCCGGAGTACAGAAGAAACAGCAGGAGAAAGAAAATGGCGGCTGCCCAGGTCCAGGCGCGGGGGGTAAAGCGCGCCACCGTGGGGACGAGCAACTCGCCGACGAAAATGACCAGCAGGAAGGCAAGCGTCTGGATCAGCATGTCCAGGGCGATAGCCAGAAAGCGGCTGCCAATTCCTGCCAGAGGAAATTCCAGCGGGATCTGTTCCGGGGTTTCGATGGTAAGCTTGTCCGGCGAGTACACCCGTGATCTCCACGCACTGGCTTGAAAAGCGGCAGCCCTACTGGCGGCGGCTGGAAGCGCTGGTGGAACAATCGGGGCGGCGCGGCGTGGTCCGGCTCAGCCGTTCCGAATTGCAGGAACTGGGCCTGCTCTACCGCCAGATCGCTTCCGACCTTTCCACCGTGCGCGAAGATCCCGCCAGCCGGCAGATATCGGCCTACTTGAACCAACTGCTGGGCCGCGCCCATAACCTGATCTATATGGGGCGCAAGACCAATGCCGCGGGCATTGTACAATTCTTCCGCTTCACTTACCCCCGTCTATTTCGGGAAAATCTGGCTTACCCGCTCACCGCGTTCCTGATTTTTCTGGCGGCGGCCATTGCCGGCACGGCGCTGTGCTTCTCCGATCCCGGCTTTGAGCGTTATTTTCTGGGCGGCCGGATGATTGACACCATCGAGCAGCACCGCATGTGGACGCAATCGGTAGTGTCTATCAAGCCGCTGGCCTCCAGCTTTATCCTGACCAACAACATTTCGGTGGCCTGTGCCACCTTCGCCATGGGGATTCTGGCCGGCCTGGGCACGGTTTACATGCTCTTCTTTAATGGCCTGCTTATAGGAGTGATCGGCACCGCCTGCTGGCAGGCTGGCATGAGCCGCCAGTTGTGGAGCTTCGTGGCGCCGCATGGCGTGCTGGAATTGCCGGCCATCTTTATCGCCGGAGGCGCCGGCCTGCTGCTGGCGCGCGGATTGCTCTTTCCCGGAACGCTGCCCCGAAGAGACTCGCTGGTGGAGGCCGGTGGACGGGCGGTGCGCCTGGTGCTGGGCGTCATTCCCATGCTGGTGGTCGCGGGCTTCATCGAGGGTTATCTTTCGCCCTCAAACTTTCCGGCTCCTCTGAAGTTTGCTTTGGGAGCGGCGTTGGGATTGGCTTTGGTGATGTACCTCGCTTCCGGCGCTCAAGACCCTGTAAATCACGCGGCCGGGGAACGTGAGACATAAAGAGTTACGTCTCGCTTGCTATGCGAGATGATTAAAGCGGAGAGGCCGTTCAGTACGGGCGTTGCCAGGCAGCGTCTTGAAGCTAGAGCAATCCGCGATCTTTGATTTCCAGGTATTGATTCACCAGGGCGGTGGAAACCTGGTCCGGCGGCAGTTCCAGGGCAAAGGCGCCCTGCTCCCGCAGGCGGCGCAGCAGCAGTTCCCGGCGCTGCGACACCTCCTGGGCCGCCATTACGCGATACATGTTCAGCGGAGTCTCCGGAGCGCGAGCCAGCAGTTCCATGATTTGCGGCTCGGAAAAGCTGATAAATAGCAGCAGGTGCCGCTTGGTTATCTGCAGCGCCGCCTGAATCACCTCCGGAGTCATGGCGGTTTCCGCCAGGTCCGTGATCCACACCACCAGGCTGCGGCGCTTTTGCATGCTTAGAAGCACGCGGGCAGCGCGAACATGGTCAGCCTCGGCCACCTCGGTATGCACCAGGCTGAGTTGCTCCACCAGGGCGCGCATGTGCGGGCTGCCGCGTCCCGGCGCCAACTGCTGCTGCACCCGCCGGCCATAAGCCAGCAGGGCTACGCGGTCGCCGGAATAGAGGGCCACGTGCGCCAGGGTGAGCGCGGCGTTCACGCTGAAATCCAGCTTCTGCAACTTGCCCAGGCGCGCCCGCAGCAGGCGCCCGGCATCCACCACCAGGCAAACGGCCTGGCTGCGCTCCACCTGGTACTGGCGGGTAATCAGCTTGCCCCGCCGCGCCGTGGCCGTCCAGCAGACATCCCGAAGTTCATCGCCGTCGCGGTATTCGCGCAGGCTCTCAAATTCCCTGCCCAGACCGCGGCGCCGCGTCAGGCGCCGCTCCAATTCAATCTGGCGGCTGCGCAGTAGGTACAGCATGTGCCGCTTGGCTTCGCCCAAGTTGGGATAAATGCGAACCGTGTGCCCCAAATCAGCGCGCAGCCAGCATTCCGCGACCCGCCAGCGGCTCTGGCAGCGCAGGAACAGTGGGCCGAGATGCACATCGCCTCGTTGCAAAGGTTCGACCTGATAGCTGGCTCGCGCTTCTCCCCAGCGGTCAGTCTGCAAACGCAGTGCGGGCGGGGCGCGGCGCAAAGCCGCGGGCACATCGTCCAGCGCCGCCGTATAGAAAATCTCGCCCAGGTTCCGCAATTCGATTTGCACCTCGGCCGGTGTAGAAAGCGCGGGCGCTGCCGTCCAGGTGCGGCTGGCTTCCGGCCGGGCGCGTTGCAAGCGCCGCAGATCCAGAACAAAAATGCCCAGCAGCAGCACGTCCCAGGCCAGCAGTCCGTAGAGCGCGCGCCGGTCCCACCAGGCAGGCACCAGCCACAGCAGGCCCAGCAGCAGCAGGAGAACCAGGCGCGGGCCGATGCCGAATCCCCAGCGGCGCCAGCTGCGGGCTACTGCCACGCGGGGCTGCGGAAGCAGGCTGCCCAGCATTATTTCGGGACCTCCACCGCGGCCAGCAGGTCGCGAACCACCTGCTCGGCGCTCACCCCCTCCAGGTCGGCCTCGGGCTTCAGCACCACGCGATGGCGAAGCCCGGCGGGAGCAATCTGCTTAACGTCGTCCGGCACCACATAATCGCGGCCATCCATGGCGGCAATGGCTTTGGCGGCCAGCAGCAGGTTGAGCCCGGCGCGCGGGCTTGCCCCCAGGCTGAGCGACGGCCAGTCGCGGCTGCGGCGCGCCAGTTCGCTCACATAACGGAAAATCCCCGGCTCCACCTGTACCGAGCTCACTGCCCCGCGCGCCTGGCGCAGGGCCTCCGCGTCAATGGGCTGCAGCTCCATACGCTCCAGCCAGCGGGCGTCAAAGCCCGCCTGGTAGCGTTCCAGAATCGCAATTTCCTCCTCGCCCGAAGGATAGCCCACGTGGATCTTCAGCAGGAACCGGTCCAGCTGCGCCTCCGGCAGCGGGTAGGTGCCCTCGAACTCGATGGGATTCTGGGTGGCGAACACGGTGAAAAAATCGGAAAGCGGATGGCGCGCGCCGTCAATGGTGACCTGCGCCTCCTCCATGGACTCCAGCAGCGCCGATTGCGTGCGCGGCGGGGTGCGATTGATTTCGTCCACCAGCAGAAGGTCGGTAAACAGCGGCCCACGATGCAGGGTGAAGGCGCCGCTGGCGCTGTTGAAGATGTTGCCCCCGATCACGTCCGCCGGCATCAGGTCGGGGGTGCACTGCACCCGCTGAAACTCAAGTTTCAGCACTTTGGCCAGCGCCTTCACCGCCAGGGTCTTGGCCAGCCCGGGCACGCCTTCAATAAGGGCGTGGCCGCGGCAGAGCACCACCACCAGCAGTTGGTCAATGAGTTCCGCCTGCCCAACCAGCACCTTGCCCAGCTGCGCCCTCGCCTGTTCGGCCAGGCTGCCTACTTTTTCCATGCCCGTTCTCCTAACTTCTGTAATGAGAGTTCCTCGCTGAAATTGTGCAGGGCCTGCACCAGTTCCAGCGCTTCCCGGTCCTGCAGATCCAGATTGTCCTGCGCCTTGCGGCAGCGCAGCAGCGTTTCTCCCAGACCTGCAGCAGGCGCCAGCCTTTGCCGCGCCGCAACCTCCAGGTCCACGTCCGAAGCCGAGAACGGCATGCCCATGCGCCTGGCCAGCAGAAAGCGGAAACGCTGGTAGGCCACCTCCACCGCGCCGCGCGCGGCATGCGCCCGCTGATAGAGCCCGCCCAGCGTATCAATGAACTCCAGAGATGACAGGCGCGATTGGGGCAGCAGCGGATGCACCGGCCCGCTGCGACGGGAAAATGCCAGCAGCGCCAGGGCCAACAACAATCCCAGCTGCGCCAGGGCCCAGGGCAGGGGGGTACGCGCGAAGTAGTCTGCCAGCGAGCGTCCCTGCCCATGGAAGTATTCGTCCCAAAGAATATGCGTGCGCCGCGGCGAGCCGGCAAAGTTCAACAAAAGCTCCAGGTTGCCGGAGCGCTGAATGCCGGCATTGGTCAAAGGGGTGGAGGCGGCAAGCCACAATATCTCTCCGCGTCCCAGCGGATAGACCACAGCCACCGGGGCCTCGGCGTTGCCATAAAGCGGAATGTAGCGCATGCCCGTGCCCGTCCATTTGGCCAGCGGCACCAGAGTGATGCTGCCGGCTCCGCGGGTCAACGCTCCCGGAATCAGAGCCGGAAAATCCTTCCACTCCACCGAGCTGATGTCGTTTGCGCCGGCGGAAGCTTCCGGCAACAGCATTTCTGCGGACAAGCCGCTGGCCAGTATCTTTCCCCCAGATTCCACGTACTTGCGCAGGGCCTGGCGCTCATCTTTGCTGGGAGGAATGGCGGGATCGGCAAGAATCAGAAGGCTGTTTTGCGCGTCGAGCCCCTGTGGCGGATCCAGCCAGCGCTCGGTTTTGTAACCCAGGCTCTGCAGGGTGAGAAAGGCTGCCTTGGCGCCGTCCGAGGAAGCCGAATAGCTGGAGGGATAAGCCGACGGACGCGGGCCCTCGGTGCCGACCAGCGCCGCAATCAGCGCCAGAACCAGCGCGATTGCGGCCGCACCGATCAGTAGCTTGCGGTCGCCGCTATCGAGGGCGAGTTGCATCCCAGGTTCTCCATTTCCTGCAAGGCAGACTGCGCCTGCGCCGGAGTGACCGGCCGGCATCCGTACCACACTATTTCAAAACTGCGGGTCAGGCTGGCCATGGCCTCGCGATGCTGTGAGCCGCGCGGCAACAGGCGCAGGTATTCGCGCGGAGTACGCGCGGGGTCCAGGCGCCATACTCCCATGTGCTCCAGGCGAAATACTGCCGCCCAGTAGCAATAATGAACAGCTTCACGATAGCGCTGGCCGGCAGCCGCCTCTCGGGCCGCGTCTGCCCACTGCCGCCATCCCCAGGTGGTGGACGCAGGCGACTGCAGCCCCAGACTCGTCAGCCCGCGCGCGGCGCGCCGCAGGTTTCGCCACAGCAGCAGCGCCAGCAGGAGGAATGCAAGGCTCAGTAGAATCCAGGAAAACACGTTGCTGACCGCGGGCTTCAGGTGCAGGCGGCGCGCCAGTTTTTCGATCTGGCGTCCCAACCAGCGCCACACCCGCGCCCACATCAGGTCCCACCAGCTGGGCGGACGAACAAAGCGGAATTCGCGCCCGCTGAGTATGGAAGCAAGCTGCGCCCGCGACACCTGCGGCGAAGGCGCCTCAGCGGGCTGGCTCAGCGCCTGCGCTTGCTGCAGGTCCCACTTCAAGCGCTGTGCAAGCTGTTCCTGGATGGCCGTTCGCTGCCCTGCTTTTTTTCCCCACTGAACCAGCCCCAGCACCAGCCAGCTGTTAAAGATGACGAAGCGCTGGCCGCCGCCCTGCACTTCCAGCTTGAGGGGAACAGAGCGCCGCAGGTCAGAAGCACTCTCGGGATGGGACGGCAACTGGGCCAGTTCCGCTGACCACTTCTGCAGATCGGCAATGTAGCCCGGAAGGTCAGTAGAGATATTGGGCGCCTGCGCGGATGCGCCGCTTGCCGTAGCGAAAACCAGAGGCAGCAGCAGCGCCCAGCAGAATTTCCGGTAAAAAGGGGGCATGTTTAAGCGCTGGGCGCGGCAGCCACCGCTCCTGATGCGGGCTGCGCCCCGGCCTGGTCCACCAGAGACATCATCAACTGCAGGTCGAAGGCTTCTTTGCGGACTCGGATATCGTAATACAGGAGGACCAACCCAATCATGATCAGAGGCGCGGAGAGCGCCCCTCCCAGGGCGCCGGATACCGAACTGAGAGACAGCAGCCAGATCGCCACCTGCCCATGGCGCGCCGCCAGGATCATGGCAATGTAAAAAGGCCCCTGAAAAATCATCAGGCTCACGTAGGTAATGATTACGGTCAACAGCAGCAGCAGAAAGCAGCGAAGGTAGTTGCCCTTTATGAGTTGCACGCTGCGGCGAATGGCCTGGCCGGCGCTCACGTCTTCCAGAACCATGATGGGAATGCAGACGCTATAGCGGATCATCAGCCAGACAAACAAAACAAAGATGGCTGGAAGCAATACCAGCACCATCAGCCCGGCTACCACCCCCGCCAACGGGCCGCGTTCGATCATGGTCGGCATCAGCAACGCGAGGCCTGCTGACATCAGCACGATGACCCCAAACACACGCACGGCAACCAGAAGCATAAGCCATAGCAATCGTGCCACGCGTCCGCGGATGCGGCGGTAAGAAGCGGCGATGCTGGCCTTTCGTCCCAGGTAAACATCGGCGACCGCGAAGGTGCTGGCCCCCAGAGCAACCGCGTAAACGATCCAGTACGCCACCATGGCCACCGCGAATCCGCCCAGGGCCCCGCCGAGAATTGTCATGTTAATGGCGGGAGCTGCCGGCCGCGGCCCCATCATCGGGGCGCGAACCACAGCCATGAGGATTCCCGACGCCATGGCCAGCAGCGACGGCAGCAGCATAATTCCGAAAAATAGGAGGAAATTCTTGCGGTACAGGCTGAACATGCGGTCAAGCAGTTCGGAAAGGTTCAGCGGCTGCAGCACCACACCGGGCATAGAACCTCCGGGCAACAGGGCTATGGTTGGGCGGATACTACCATAGCGATGGGGAGAAACGTGTACTCATAAGCTACCCGTTCCAAGAACGCAGATTACGTTAGTGAAACGCCCACACTGCCCCGGAGAGGGAGACTATAGAGCAATCAGGCGGTGAGCGGCTATCAATGCCTGACCCAGGCTCAGGCCGCCATCTCCAGCGGGTACCTCGGCATGGGTGAACACTTCAAACCCTTTTGTGCGCAGCACCGCCTGTAATTGTTCCAGCAGAAAACGGTTATGGAAGCTTCCCCCGCTCAGGCATACACGAGTCAGTTGCGTGCGCCGGCCTACGATTTCGGCGGCCCGGGCCAAGGCGTTTACCAGGCCATAATGGAAGCGCGCGCTGATGATTCCGGCGGGCGTTGACTGCCGCAAATCCGCGAGCAATTCGGTGAACAGGAGGCGCGTAGTGAGGACCAGCCGGCCACCTTCCTGCTCGATTTCCAGTTCGTACCCCGTCGGAGCAGCGCCTGGATCCATAGCCATTTCCAGTTCGATGGCCGCCTGCGCTTCGTAGTTCACCTTCTGGCGAATCCCGGCCAGGGCGGCTACCGCGTCAAACAGGCGGCCACAGCTCGAGGTAAGAGGGGAGTTAACCTTGCGCCTCATGGCGGCCAACAGAACGTTCACCTTGGTACGGTCAAGCTGCTGCACGAATGGAATCTGGAAATCCAGGAAGCCCCGACCGAAGTGCCGATAGAGGTAACTGACCGCCATCCGCCAGGGCTCGCGCACCGCCGCCTCTGCGCCGGGCATCGGAATGTATTCCAGATGTCCAGCCCGCTCAAATCCCCGGTACTCCGCCAGGAGCAACTCCCCACCCCAGAAGCAGCCGTCGGTGCCGTAACCGGTTCCATCCAACGCTATGCCGATCACACGCCCCTCCAGCTGGTTTTCCGCCATGCAGCTGGCAATGTGTGCGTGGTGGTGCTGCACCCCCAGCAACCTGGGGTTCTGCTGCCGCTGCGCCCACCTGGTGGAGAAATAATCGGGATGAAGATCGTGGACTACAGCTTGCGGCTGGATTTCCAGAACCCTTTCCAGGTGCTCAATTGCCTCCTCAAAAAACCGGAATGCCTGCAGGTTTTCCAGATCACCCACGTGCTGGCTCAAGAATGCGTGCCGGCCTTTAGTCAGGCAGATGGTGTTCTTCAGCTCGCCCCCAACCGCCAGAACCGAGGGCACGTCCTGCGCCAGGAAGACCGGCACCGGAACGTAACCCCGCGAGCGCCGCATCTGGCGCACTCGCCCGCCGGAGACGCGCGCCACGGAATCGTCGCAGCGCAGAAGAATGTCGCGGTTGTGCACCAGGAAGAAGTCAGCCAGCCCGCGCAGCCGTTCCACGGCCTCAGCGTTGTCAATGGCGATTGGCTCTTCGCTGCGGTTGCCGCTGGTCATCACCAGCGCGGAGAACCTCCCTTCCTCCAGCAGCAGGTAGTGCAGCGGCGTGTAGGGCAGGAAAAGGCCCAGTTCGCGAGTGAAGGGGGCCACGGCATCGGGTATTGCACATGCATGCCGTTTGCGCAGCAACACGATGGGCCGCTGTGCTGAGGAGAGCACCTCACGCGCCGCCTGATCCAGTTCGCAAAAGTCCTCTGCCGCCTCCAAGCTGGGCACCATGACCGCGAAAGGTTTGTCCACGCGCCCCTTGCGCTCGCGCAAGCGTTCCACGGCAGCAGCGTTGGTCGCATCCACGGCCAGATGAAACCCTCCCAGGCCTTTGATCGCCACCACCGCTCCATGCTTCAACTGTTCCGCCGCCTGGCCGATCGGGTCTTCAGCGGCTATTTCTTTTCCGGAGCAATCCCACAGTTCCACCTGCGGTCCGCACTCCCAGCAGGCGTTGGGTTGGGCGTGGAACCGCCGGTCTCCTGGGTCTTCGTATTCCCGCCGGCATTGCGGGCACAGGGTAAAAAACCCCATGGAAGTGAGCGGCCGGTCATAGGGAATACCGCGGACAATGGTGAAGCGCGGCCCGCAGTTGGTGCAATTAATGAAGGGATACTTGTAGCGGCGGTCGCCAGGGTCGAACAGTTCGCGCAGGCAGTCGGCGCAAATAGCCACGTCGGGCGAGATCAGAGTGCGAACGCCTTCCTGACCGTCAGTGGGGACAATCTCGAACCGGCGGTCGCCGTTGCAAGGCAGCTCGCGCACGCTCACCCCGGTAATGCGCGCCAGGGGCGGGCTCTGGACCGGCAGTCGCCTGAGAAAATCGTCCACCGCCTCGCCCGCGCCCTGCACTTCAATAGTCACCCCCGCGGCGGTATTGCGCACGCTGCCGCTCAATTGCCGCTCATGGGCAAGACGATAAACGTAGGGCCGAAAACCCACCCCCTGCACGATGCCGGAAACAGCGATTTGCTTGCGTACCACCATTCAGGTCACCATCTCGGCTCGAATAGCCGGCAGCGCCCGGCGACGGTCTTCGATCCATTCAAGCCAGGTGCTGAGTCCGGCTCCCGTCAGACAAGAGAGCCGCACCACGCCCATCCCGGGATGAATGCGGTGGGCATTGTCTTCCGCGGCTGAAATATCGAAGGGCACATAGGGAAGCAGGTCAACCTTGCTGAGCACCAGAAGTTGTGATTTCAGAAAAATGGCGGGATATTTCAGCGGCTTGTCTTCGCCTTCGGTGACGCTGAGGACCACCACCTTTGCCGCCTCGCCCAGGTCGTAACTGGCCGGGCAAACCAGGTTTCCGACGTTCTCAATAAACAGCACATCGAACCGTTCCGGGGGCCACTCCGCCAGGGCCCGCTCGATCATCCGGGCATCGAGGTGGCAGGTGCCGCCGGTGGTGATCTGGCGCACAGGAAAACCGAAGCGGCGTAATCGGGCGGCGTCATTCTCCGTCTGGATGTCGCCGGTTAGCACGGCCACCCGCGCGCGCGCGGGAAGGGCTTCCAGCGTGCGCTCCAGCAGCGTTGTCTTGCCCGAGCCCGGCGAACTGATCAGGTTCAGGCAGAGCACGCCCTGGGCGGCAAACCGGCGCCGCAACTCTGCGGCAATACCTTCGTTTTCGCTAAGAACTTTGCGCTTCAGGGGCACTTCGCTCATAGTCCTCCATTTCCAGCGCTGCCAGCTCCAACTCATCGCCGCCCGCGAATTCCGTAGGGGCGCCTCCGCACCGCGGACAAGTCAGGTCGTAGTTCGCCACCGTAAATGTCAGGCCGCAAGCTGGGCACCGCTGCCGGCGCGGGCAGCTTTCGATCTCAAGCTCCAGCGGTTCCAGCTTGCTCTCGCGCACCAGCACCTCGAAGCAGAAGCTAAGTGCCTCCGGGTTCACGCCCGACAACTCACCCATCCGCACCCTTATCCTCCGCAAGCGTGTTCCCGGATGGCGCTGCGCTTCCCGGCGCGCCTCCTGCAACACCGAAGTGGCGATGCCGAGTTCGTGCATAAGAACCTCAGCAGATGCGCGGCAACTGGTCGCCCGCCAGCATGTCCACAATCCGCACTGTGCCCAGCGCTGTCCGCATGGTCACGAGGCCTGGATTTTCGCTCCCGACAGTGCCGATGCCCTGCGCTTCCCTGCCCTGGGGATGGCCACGCATGGAACGAAGAACATTCTCTTCCGCGTCGGCGGCTACGATGGCGATCAGCTTGCCCTCATTGGCAACGTACATGGGATCGAGCCCCAGAACCTCGCAGGCGCCGCGCACCTGTTCGCGCACCGGAACGGCGCTCTCCTCCAACTCGATTCCAACCTGCGACTGTCCGGCGATTTCGTTGAGCGCGCTGGCCAGGCCGCCGCGGGTGGGGTCGCGCAGGCAGCGGATCGCGCCCGTAACTTTCAGCATTTCGTGCACCAGTCCGTGCAGGGCGGCGCTGTCGCTAAGGATGGCGCTTTCGAATTTTAGGCCCTCGCGCTGCGCCATGATGGCCATGCCATGATCGCCGATGGGACCGCTCAGCAGAACGCGGTCGCCTGCCTGGGCCTGATTAGCCGAGAGGGTTACCCCGGGCGGCACCAGTCCGATTCCGGAAGTGTTGATGAAAAGCCCGTCGCCACTTCCCCGCTCTACCACCTTGGTGTCGCCGGTGACCACTTCGACGCCTGCTTCCTGCGCGGCTTGGCGCAGAGAATCAACGACGCGCCGCAACTCCGGCATCGAGAATCCTTCTTCGATGATGAAGGCGGCGCTCAGGAACAGCGGCTGCGCTCCCCCCATGGCCAGGTCATTGACCGTGCCGTGAACCGCCAGAGAGCCGATGTCGCCTCCAGGAAAGAACAGCGGCTTGACGATAAACGAATCGGTGGTGAAGGCTAGGCGGCAGCCGTTCACACTGACGATGGCCTGGTCGTCCAGGCGGGCCAGGGCGGCATTGTGAAAAGCGGGCAGAAACACGTCGCGAATCAGTTCGGAAGTGAGTCGTCCTCCGCTGCCGTGACCCAGCAGGACGCTTTCCCCGGCCGCCAGTGGAGCCGGGCAGACTAGCGTGGCCGCGCTTTTTGACAGTCTATTCATTCTCCCGCCTCGCAACCGGCTCCACCCGCCCGCGGTACTGGTAGTAAGCGGCGCAGGCGCCTTCCGTTGAAACCATGGGCGCCCCCAGGGGATTCCGCGGCGTACAGCGCCCGGCAAATGCCGGACACTCGGTGGGCCGCTTCAATCCCTGCAGCACTTGCGCGCTGATGCACTCGGCGGGCTCGAGCGCGCTGATATCCTGCAGACCAAAAACTCTCTCCGCGTCGTGCGATGCGAACACCGGGCGCAGGCGGAGCCCGCTCTGCGGGATGTTTCCGATGCCGCGCCATTTGCGGTCGCACACTTCGAACACCAGCCGAAGAATCTGCTGCGCCGCCGTGTTGCCGCGATACGTGACGGAACGCGCGTACTGGTTCTCCACCACCGCCCGTCCGTCTTCCAGCTGCGCCACCAGCATGGAAACCGCCTCCAGAAGGTCCACCGGCTCGAAGCCTCCCACCACGATGGGCAGGCGAAATTCGCGCGCCAGCTGCTCGTATTGCTGGTAGCCCATGACCGTGCATACGTGCCCGGGAGCGATGAGGCCCTGAACCCGGTTCTGGGGCGAGCGCAACAGCAGGCGGATAGCCGGCGGAACCAGCACGTGCGAGACCAGCAGAAAGAAGTTTTCCAGGCCCATCCGCCGCGCCTGCCACACCGCCATCGCATTGGCTGGAGCCGTGGTTTCGAAGCCCACGGCGAAGAAAACCACTTTGCGTTGCGGCTCGGCGGCGGCGATCTTCACTGCATCCATGGGCGAGTAGACGACGCGCACGTCGCCTCCCGCGGCCTTCACCCGCAGAAGATCGGAATCCGAGCCCGGAACCCGCAGCATGTCACCGTAGGAAACCAGAGTGACCTGCGGGCGGGAAGCCAGCTCAATGGCCTTGTCAATAATCTCCAGCGGGGTGACACACACGGGGCAGCCCGGTCCGTGCACCAGGCGAATGCGCGGCGGAACCAGCTCATCCAGGCCGTAGCGCATGATGGTGTGAGTCTGGCCCCCGCAGATTTCCATCAGCACCCAGTCGCGGGTGGTGCGGCGGGCAATTTCGCTGGCCAAGCCAAGAGCGATTCGCCGGTCGCGGTACTCGTCTACATATTTCATCTTTGTAGGGCGAGCGCTGGGCGGGGCAGAGAGCAACCGGGTGCCCGCATCGCGCCCTTCCCTCCTGCAACCACTCTATTTGGTGAGGACACAACCAGCGGTGACGGGGGTCACAGGAGGGGGTGATGCGAGTGCGCCTGGCCGCTAAAACCAGCCGCTTGGCGCGTTTGATTGGGCCCGGCTGGGGCGTCAGATTTCGGGCGGCGTCAGCTCCTGTTGCAGCACTCCCATCCCGCTCAGCGCCTCATAAGTGCGTTCCGCCTCCTGCCGGTCCACGCAGCTGATGGCGAACCCCACGTGCACCAGCACATAGTCGCCCACGTCCGCCTGAGGCACGAATTCGAGGCAAACCTGGCGCACGATGCCGCCAAACTCCACGCGGCCAGTGCGCACCCCATTAACCCTGCTGGTTTCCACGATCTTGCCGGGAATCGCCAGGCACATTTTCTTTCTCCTGTCTGCAACGTTAGCGCCTTTATGGCCCCCTGTCATGGTCATGCGTCACACATCGCTGGGAAACGGGCCACCTCCCAAGCCATCCATCGGGCGAGCTGGAGTCCCGCCCTCGCCGTCGCGGATGGACGCGGACTAGCACAGATTCAATCATTGCCTTTCGTGCCGCCGCTGGAGCACAATGCCTCTCCACAGCTCACGCCATGATGAAGCGCTTATACCTGCTCGCCTTCACTTCTCTGCTTGCAATCTCGGTTTTCGGCCAATCACAAGCCTCGGAACCGGCTTTCGATGTTGTCATCCTGCACGGGCGCGTAATGGACCCGGAATCAGGCCTGGACGCGCTGCGCAATGTGGGCATCAACGGCCACCGCATCGCCGCCGTCACGGAAGACGGAATTCGCGGCCGCAAAAGCATTGACGCGCGCGGCCTGGTTGTGGCGCCCGGCTTCATTGACCTGCACTCCCACGGGCAGGATGCGGAAAATTACCGTTACAAGGCCATGGACGGCGTCGCCACCGCTCTGGAATTGGAAATCGGCGTGGCTGACACGGACCAGTGGTATGGGGAGCGCCAGGGCAAAGCACTCATCAACTATGGCGCCACCATCGGTCACGTTCCCACCCGCATGCGCCTGATGGGCGATTCCGGCACCTTCCTGCCTCACGACAAGGCCGCCACCACCGTAGCCACGCCCCAGCAGATCGCGGAAATGAAACGCGACCTGGAGCATGGCCTGGCGCGCGGCGCGCTGGGCGTGGGCTTCGGCATCGGTTACGTGCCGGCGGCTACCCGCTGGGAGATCATTCAGATGTTTGGCGCCGCGGCCGAATATCACGCTCCCGCCTTCGTACATCTGCGCAACGGCAACGATCCCGACAGTCCCATGGCTTCGCTCGAGGAGGCCCTTGCCGCGGCCGAAGTCACGGGCGCGTCCCTGCACGTGGTTCACATCTCCAGCACCGGCCTGCGCTCTACCCCGCTCATGCTGGCCTCCATGGAAGGCGCCCGCAAGCACGGGCTGGATGTCACCACCGAGTGCTATCCCTACACCGCCGCCATGACCGACCTGGGCTCGGCGATTTTCGCTCCCGGCTGGCAGCAGGGCATGGGCATCAGTTATCACGACCTGCAGTGGGTAGCCACCGGCGAGCGCCTTACGCAGGAGACTTTCGAGAAGTACCGCAAACAGGGCGGCATGGTCATCATTCACGCTATTCCCCCGGATATAGCGCTGCTGGCCGTTTCCAGCCCGCTGACCATGATCGCCAGCGACGGCCTTATCGTGAACGGCAAAGGTCATCCCCGCGGCGCCGGCACTTATGCCCGCGTGCTCGGCTATTACGTGCGCCAGCAGCACGCCCTTTCGCTCATGGACGCGCTCCGCAAAATGACCCTCATGCCCGCTCAGCGCCTCGAAGGGCGCGCTCCCATGATGAAGAACAAAGGCCGGGTGAAAGTCGGCGCCGACGCCGACCTCACCCTCTTTGATCCCCAGCGCGTCATGGATAAAGCCACCTATGAGAAAGTGGCCTACTCCGAAGGCATCGAGTACGTGCTGGTGGGCGGCGTACCGGTGGTCAGCGCCGGCAAGTTGGTGGAAGGAGTCACTCCCGGCCAAGCCATCCGTGCTCCCCTACAGTAGTCAGGCCCAGTGATGCCCCTGTGGGGACAGGCGCGCCGCCAGTCCGGGCCAGCGTAGCTCGCAGAAGCCTCCGCAGTTTCGGAAGGGCGCAGCTTTAGCTGCGCCGTATTGGCGCCCTTCTCCCTTGTCATCCTGAACTGGGCGACCGAGCGCTAGCGAAGAAGCGCAGTGAAGGACCTGCTTGCCTTCCCGCTCCCGCGCCTGACCCATTCCCCCCGGTATAATTAAGAATTCGCATGTCTTCGACCACTTCAACTGAGAAGCTGGCTAGCCTGGGGCTCCGCCGGGGAGAATACGGCGGCGCCGAGACCGCCCTGGTTTTCTCCAACCCATCAGCCGAGTTCTCTGCCCTGCGCTCGGCCTGTGGAGTTTACGACCTGGGTTGGAAGCGCTATTTCACGATTGGGGGCCGCGACCGCGTGCGCTGGCTGAACGGCATGGTCAGCAACAACGTCCGGGACTTGGCCGCCGGCCACGGCGTTTACGCTTTTGTGCTCAATCCCCAGGGCCACATCCTAGGCGATCTCTATATCTACAGTCGCGGCGATCACTTTGCGCTTGAGACCGACGCCGCTCAGGCGGAAAAGCTCCATTCCCACCTCAAACGCTTCATCATCATGGACCAGGTGGAGTTCAAGCCCGCCGAAGCGCTTACCGGGCTCGGCCTTCAGGGCCCCAAGGCAGAGGAGACTCTGCGCCGCGCCGGAGTCGAGGTCCCGCCTCTGCAGCCCCTGCAGTTGGCCGAGGTGCAATGCGGAAGCATGCAGACCACCCTGGTCCGTGGCGATCACCCGCTCTCATCCAACTACCAGCTGTGGGTAAATTCCGGCCAGGCGATTACCCTCCGGGACGCGCTGCTCCAAGCCGGCGCTACTCCCGTGGGCGCCGAAGCTCTGGAGCTGGCCCGCATTGCCGCCGGAATCCCGCGCTACGGCCAGGACATCCGCGAACGCGACCTGCCCCAGGAGACCGGCCAGGTGCGCGGCCTGAGTTTCACCAAGGGTTGCTACATTGGCCAGGAAATCGTGGAGCGCATCCGGGCACGCGGCAAGCTCCATCGCGGTTTTACTGGGTTCCGAATTGTGGAAGGGCCGCTGCCCGCCGCCGGTTCCAAGGTTCAAGCGGGCGGCAAGGATGTTGGGGAAGTCACCAGCGCGGCCATGCTTCCAGCCCGGGAGAAAGAAATCGCTGTAGCCCTGGGTTACATTAGAACTGAGGCCGGCGCCCCCGGCACCGCGGTCGAACTAGGCGCCACAAGGGCCCAGGTTGAATCCTTGCCCTTTACGTTTTGAGTAGCTGGAAAGATGCGAATTGTATGGCCGAAAAGAAACCTGAATTCACCGTAACCGACCGCCGCCTCTTTACCTCGGAAGGCGAATTGCGCCCTGAGGCCGACGAGGAGCAGCCCGCGGCTAAACCGCCATCCGAAGCAAAACCGGCCACCGAGCAGACCAAAGCGGCGGAGCCCGCGCCGCCAACACCGCCTCCGCCCAGCGCTGCCGAGCAAAAGGCTCAAGCGGACGCTTACTCTCAGTCCACCCGCGACCTCGACGCCCGCCTGAAGCGCGAACTCGGCTCCGCTCAAGCCCAGGACCTGCAGATTACCTTTGAGCGCTTCCTCGCTTCCCTGTATATGACCGCTCTCCTGCAACTCGGCCTGGTGCAGGAGCAGGGAGGGCGCCCCCAGATAGATCTGCTCGGCGCCCGCCAGACCATAGACACCATTGAAATCCTCAGAGAAAAGACCAAGGGCAATCTAACCTCGGCGGAAGAAGGCTTTCTGCAGAACGTCCTCTATGAGCTCCACATGGCCTACATCGAGGTCACCAACGCGCTGGCGCGCGGCGTTCAGGCTCCGGGACAGCCTGGGCCCAAACAGCAATGAGAGCTGTACTCACCGTGCTGGGCAGCGGCACCTCCATGGGCGTGCCCACCATCGGCTGCGATTGCGCGGTGTGTACCTCGCCCGACCCCCACGACCGCCGCACTCGCCCTTCCGTGCTGGTGGAGTACGACGGCCACATAATCCTCATTGATACGACTCCTGACTTTCGTGAGCAGGCCTTACGCGAAGGCGTGCGCCGGTTGGACGCCGTCCTTTACACCCACGCTCACGCTGACCACATCCTTGGGCTCGACGATCTCCGCCCTCTCAGTTTTCGTCGCGAGCAGCGCATCCCCTTGTACGCCAGCGACACCGTCGCCCGCGTGGTGCGGGGCATGTTCCGCTACATCTTCGACGACGAGTACAGGTACGGAACCATGGCGCAGGTGGAAATGCACACCGTGAATGGTCCGCTGGAGCTGTTTGGCGCGCGTTTTGAGCCGGTGAAGGTTCTCCACGGCGATACCGAGATTTTCGGCTATCGCTTCGGCTCCGCCGCCTACCTGACCGATTTCAGCACCATCCCCGAAGCTTCATTTGCGCAATTGCGGAATTTAGACGTTTTATTTCTGGACGCGCTGCGGCACAAGCCGCACCCCACTCACTCCACGGTGGAGAATTCGGTGCGCATCGTGGAGCGGCTGCGCCCGCGGCGGGCATTTTTCACCCATATCTGCCATGACCTGCCACACGAAGCGACAAACGCTTCCTTGCCGCCGCACGTGCGCCTGGCGCATGACGGCCTGAAGCTGGAGTTTGAGATTTAATAGCTGGAAGTTAGTCGCTGATGGCTGGTCTCTGAGACTTTTGCTGGAGTAGAGAAGGAGTTGATCATCTCACCACGAGCGAACCGGCCACTCACCACTGGCCACTGACCACTGCCTTGAAGATCTTCCACCATCTCGAGGAGCTTGCCCCCGAATCTGGCCGCACTGTGCTTAGCGTCGGCAACTTCGACGGAGCGCACCGCGCTCACCAGCACGTCTTGGGAGAGGTGGTGCGCCGCGCCCGCGAACTCGGTGCGCAATCCCTGGCGGTAACCTTCGACCCGCATCCTGCGCGCATTCTCCATCCCGACGCGGCGCCGCCCCTGATTACTCCGCTGCCCATCAAGTTGCGCCTGCTGGCAGCCACCGGCCTCGATGCCATATTGCTCCTGCCCTTCACCCGCGACCTTTCCCTGCTCACTCCCCGCCAGTTCGCCGAAGAAATTCTGCACCGCAAACTGCACGCCCGCGAGGTGCATGAGGGCTTCAATTTTCGCTTTGGCCGCAAAGCCAGGGGCGACGTGCAGCAACTGGCCGAGTTCGGCCGCGAGTTCGGATTTGAGGTCCAGGTCTACCCCGAGATGTGCATCCGCGGCCACTCCGTATCCAGCAGCCGGATACGCCAGTTAATAGCCGCCGAGGGCGACGTCAGCGACGCCCGACACCTCCTCGGCCGCCCTTTCAGCATCATTTCCAATCCCGGCCGCGGCCGCGGTTACGGCGCCAAATACACGGTTCCCACCATCAACCTAAGCCGCTATGAAGAGCTCGTGCCCCGCGACGGCGTTTACATTACCCGCACCCGCGTGGCGGAAGAGTGCTTTGATTCCGTGACCAACGTCGGCAACCGCCCCACCTTCGGCACGGAGTCTTTTGCCATCGAAACTCACCTGCTCAACTTCCATCCCCTGGAACTTACCCCGGAAACGGAAGTTGAATTGTTTTTCCTGCGCCGGCTGCGGCCGGAGATCAAGTTCCCTTCCGTGGAAGCGCTTCGCGCCCAGATTGCCGCCGACGTGCGCAAGGCCCGCCGCTACTTCCAGCTCCTGCACGACAAAACCTAGAAGTATGTGGGGCGGGCTCCCTCGCCCGCGAGTACAATCCCCCTCCATGGCCGGCGCCGCCAGCTTCTCACTCTCCACCATCTCCCGCGGGCAACGACGCACCCTGATTGCCGCCGGCCTGGGCTGGATGCTCGATGCCTTCGACGTCATGCTCTACGCCCTGGTGCTCACCCACGTCATGCGCGACCTCGGCATGAGCAAGGGCACCGCCGGCCTGCTTAACACCCTCACCCTGCTGGCCTCCGGCATCGGCGGCGTGCTCTTTGGCTTCATCGCCGACCGAATCGGACGCAAGCGCGCGCTCATGGCCACCATCCTTACTTACTCCGTTTTCTCTTTCGCCTCCGGTCTCTCCACCACCATCCTCATGCTGGCCTGCTTCCGTTTCGTGCTGGGTTTGGGCATGGGCGGCGAATGGAACACGGGAGCGGCGCTGGTGGCCGAAACCTGGCCCGGCGAGCAGCGCGCCAAGGCACTCTCCATCGTGCAAAGTTCCTGGGCTATCGGCTACGCTCTCGCTGCCCTGGTCGCCGGCATCGTGCTCCAGTTTGCCAACTGGCGGGCGGTGTTCTTTGTCGGCGTCATACCCGCGCTGGTTGTGTTCTGGATTCTGAAGAAAGTGCCCGAATCGGAAATGTGGGAGCAGCAGCGCGAGTCATCGCTCCAGCGGCCGGCAGACTCCCATATTGCGCAGGCGAGAGAGGATTCGTTCTTCCATCTCTTTTCCCGCTCCTATGCCCGCCACACCCTCGCTCTGCTGTTGGTTAACTTTTTTGGCCTTTTCGCCTGGTGGGGACTGTTCACCTGGATTCCGCCGTACCTTTCTCTGCCAGTCTCCCAGGGCGGACGCGGTTTTGGTGTGATGAGCACCACCGCCCTGCTGCTGTTCCTGAACCTCGCAGGCATGTTTCCCGGATATCTGACCTTCGGCTGGGTAGCCGACCGTCTGGGGCGGCGTAACGGGTTCATTCTCTATACATTGATAGCAGCACTTCTAGTGCCGCTTTACGCTATGGCGCGCGCGGAATGGGTGCTGCTGTTTCTCGGTGCGCTGGTCGCGTTTTTCGGCACCGGATTTTTCTCCGGCTCAGGAATTATCGGCAGCGAGATTTTCCCTACCCGCCTGCGCGCGCGGGCTCTGGGCTTTACTTATAACGGAGCGCGCACCCTCAGTGCGCTCGCCCCGTTCGTGATTGGCCGTGTCGGCCAGGCGAAGGGACTGGGCTGGGCGTTCTATCTCTGCGCCGGCTCCTTCCTGCTGGCGACCTTGTTTGCCTGGCAGTTGCCCGAAACCCGCGGCAAGCAACTCGAGTAGTCACACCCCGCCGCCGTTCCGCCCTCATGAATGGTAGAGACGCTGTTTGCAATATCGCCGTTTCAGACTTAACAAGTTACGCCTCTACAAAAAAGCACTCTGCACTTCCATCCGCATGGATCCGCGGCGGAGAAAGTTGGAGTTGCGGTCTTTACCATATCGCTGTCGTGATGGACACCGCCGGCAGCCTCAGGGGCAGCGTGCGCCCGTTGGCCACGATGGCAACTTCGACCTCCTCTTTAAGGCTGTTCATCAGCTCGCTGACCACCTTCCCTTCCGGCGTCTTGAATGAGATCACGCGCACTCCGGGGTAGCTCCCGGTGGTCTCGATCCGCACCGCTCCCGGCCGCACAAACTTGCTGAAGTGCGCCAGGTAGTAATACAAGCCGGTATAGGTCACCTGGTGGGTCTGCCGGTTGATGATCACCACCGGGTGCTGAATGTTTGGATCGGGATTACCGTGAATGTACGACACTGACCACGGCCCGCCCTTCTCATCCAGCACCGCGTTCCAGTAAATCCACGCCGAAGCATAGTTCTCCAGGTCGTTGAAGATCTGCTGCCCCCAGTAGTCGCCGTCAGCAAACTCGTAGCGCGGCAGAGCAAACGATTTCGGCGTGCCCGCCTCGTAGGCGTAGCACACTTCCGTCATCCACAGCGGCACATCGGGATAGCGTCGGTGCAACTCCCCGATCTTCGTGTATTCCTTGAAGTCATAGCCGTGATACGGCATGACCGCTACATGCTTGCGCGCTCCCGGATCGTCCATGAGGATGGGGTAGTTGGTGAAGGCGTCATCGCGGTCGGGAGCCTCGCTTAGCATCAGCTGGGTCTTGAGTCCGGAGTTCTCCAGCAGCGGCGCCACATGGTCGCGCAGCAACACCGTGATTTCCTTGTACGGAATTTTGGTGTAAACGTCCGGCTCGTTAAACAGGCTGAGGTAGTCAATAAAAACGCCGCTTTTCTGGTAATCCTTCAGATATCGGAGGTAGTAGCGCGCCAGCGCGTCATAGTACTTGGGGTTCACATCCTGGTTGGTGTCCGGGTTGAACAACATCCAGTCCGGCGGGTAGTCCATGGGGGCTTGCAGCACAAACTTGCCATACCTGCGCGCCCGCTTGATGTACGTGATCACCCCATTCGGCCCCAAGTCGCGATGGATCGAGAAATGCTTCATCTCCACGTCCTCGGGCACCGGGTCATAGGTATAGAACGGGCCCGCGGACATGAAGTCCGTGCCCGCAATGGGCGTCTTCATGGCGGTAAAACCGGCTCCCTGCTGCGGATCGAACATGGCCCGCAGTACCGCCTCCTGTTGCTGGGACGGCAAGGTGTTGATGACCATCAGCCCTGCTTCCATGAACGAAGCACCGAAACCAACAATCCTCTGGTAAGTCACTCCCTCGTTAATTTGAAACTTTAATTGCGGCGCAATCACGCCGCTGCCCGGCGCAAAATGGGCCTCCGGCTTGGCTGCCAGGCGGTCGCCCGCCTGCGAAGAGACGTAAATTTTAGCTTCCTGGGCCAGTGCCGAGGCACAACACAGTGCCCCGATCAGAAGAGCGGAGGCCACAGCACGAATCCGCGGAATAGCTCTCTGCATGATGAACCCCGATATGAACGCCTCGTTTTACTGTTCGTGGGAATGTCTGTCAAGCCAAGCCGGAATCGGCTCACCACTGCTCCGCACCAGCCTTGGGGCGTTGACCCCCACTCAGCATGGAGATAGAGTTTTGAGCGGGTCGAAAACAGGAGGTCACGATGTCCCAACTCGCATTGCTGGGCGGACCCAAAACCAAGCGCAAGCCCTTTCCCGAGTGGCCCCTGTACGACGAGCGCGAGCGCGCCGCCCTGATGCAGGTATTGGAGAGCCGCGTCTGGTGGCGCACTCCTGGCACGCGTACCCTGGAGTTCGAGCGCAACTTCGCCCGCTTTCACGGCGCTAAGCATGGAGTGGCGGTCACCAACGGCACCGCCGCTCTGGAGGTCACGATGGCCGCCCTGGGCGTGGGCCCGGGCGATGAGGTCATCGTGCCCGACTTCACCTTCATCGCCAGCGCCAGCGCCGTGCTGTTCGCGGGCGCCCTGCCCGTGATGGTGGACGTTCGCCCCGATACTTTCTGCATTGATCCCGACCTGGCGGAAGCCGCCATTACGCCCCGCACCAAGGCCATCATCGCGGTGCACATGGGCGGACATCCCGCCGACCTCGACCGCCTGGTGGAAATTGCGGAAACCCGCGGCATCGCTCTGGTCGAGGACTGCTCCCACGCCCATGCCAGCCAGTGGAACGGCCGCCACGTGGGCACCTTCGGCAAGGCCGGCACTTTCAGCTTTCAGGCCAGCAAGCTGATGACCGCCGGCGAGGGCGGCATGGTGATCACCAACGACGACCAGGTCGAGCGCCTGGCGCGCTCGGTGCACGATTGCGGCCGCCTGCCCGGCGAGTGGTTCTATAGCCATTTCATCTATGGTTCCAACTATCGCCTGAGCGAATGGCAGGGTGCAGTGCTCGACGTGCAACTCACGCGCCTGAAGGAGCAGACCGCGCGCCGCCACAAGAACGCCCGCTTGCTCGACCAGTTGTTGCGCGAAATCGAGGGCATCACGCCGCAGAAGCACGACATGCGCTGCACCCGCAACGGCCAGTACGCCTATATTTTTCACTACAACCGCAAGGCTTTCGCCGGGGCTGCCACTGAACGCTTCATCGAGGCCATGATGGCCGAGGGCATTCCCAACCAGGCCAGCTATCCTCCCCTGCACGCTCTCGAGGTCTTCAGCAGCGGCGAGTACCGCAAAAAGCTCAGCGGCGAACAGGCTAAAGAGGAACACGGATTTTTGAAGCGCGATTTTCCCCAGACGCACCGCGCCGCTTGGGAAACCGTATGGCTTCCCCAGTCGGTCCTGCTGGGCGACGAAGAAGACATGCACGAAATTGTCGCCGCACTGAAGAAAATCAAGCGCTATGCCCGCGAACTGGCCAGCGCACCTCGCGCCGCCGTGGGATAAGCCGCACGGCCACCGCTGCGTCCGGTCCCAGATTGGAACCAATCCGGCGCCCCAGCGGTTTCAGACTAATATCTGTGGCAATCCGCGGAACTGGGCTGGCTTTCGGTTATTTCCTGCATCCCGCTTACATTTAATATCGTCTTCATTAGTTGGCCAGGAGAAATCAAGAACGAAAATGACCTCAACCCGGATGCGCGTCGCTTCTCTGTTCTTTCTAATCGCCCTCATCGCCGCCTTTACCATCTCCGCTTTCGCTGCTAGCGGCGAAACCGATGTCACCCGCGCCACCCTGAAAAATGGCCTGCGTGTCATTATCGTGCGCAACACCCTGGCCCCGGTGGTCACGGTGCAGGAAAACTATCTGGTGGGTGCCAATGAGACCCCTCCCGGTTTCCCGGGCATGGCGCACGCGCAGGAGCACATGGCCTTTCGCGGCTGCCAGGGTGTGAATGCCGATCAGACGGCTGCCATTTACGCTCAGCTCGGCGGCGAGGATAATGCCGATACCCAGCAGAACATTACGCAATATTTCTCCAGCGTAGCCGCTCAAAACCTGGATATCGTCCTGCACCTGGATTCGGCGTGCATGCGCGGAGTAGTCAATTCGCAGCAGGAGTGGGATAAGGAACGCGGCGCCATCGAGCAGGAAGTCGCCCGCGACCTCTCCAATCCCACTTACAAGTTCCTTACCCGGCTCAACCAGGATATTTTTGCGGGCACGCCCTACGAGCATGACGCGCTGGGCACGAAAGCTTCTTTTGACGCTACTACCGGCGCCATGCTGCAGAAGTTCTACCACGACTGGTATGCCCCCAATAACGCCATCCTGATCATCAGCGGCGATGTGGATCCCACGGCTACCCTGGCCCAGGTGAAGGCGCTTTACGAATCCATTCCCCGCCGTCCTCTGCCGCCACGTCCCAGCGTCAAGCTACAGCCGGTGAAGGCAGAGACTTTCACTCTGCCCAGCGATTATCCCTATACCCTGGCGATTGTCAGCTACCGCATGCCAGGCACCGACAGCAAAGATTTTGCTGCCGCCCGCGTGCTTAGCGACGTCCTCAGCAGCCAGCGCGGCGACATTTATGCCCTGGTGCCGCAAGGCAAAGCGCTCGATGCCGGTTTCGAGCTGGCGGAAGAATACCGCCAGGCCAGTGTCGGCTTCGCTTACGCGGTTTTGCCCGCCACCGCCGACCCGCAGCCCATCATTGCCGACTTGCAGCGAATTGTCGCCAACTACGCCAGCAAAGGGGTGCCCACTGACCTGGTAGCCGCTTCCCGCAGGGCCGTACTTGCTTCCAACGAGTTTGCCCGCAACTCCATTCCCGGGTTAGCTGATCTTTGGTCGGAAGCAGTAGCCGGAGAGGGCCGCACTTCCCCCCAGGAAGATGTGGAGGCTGTGCAACAGGTCAATGTCGCCGACGTAAACCGCGCCGCCCAGTCTTATCTGGTGAATAATCAGGCCATCATAGCCACGCTCAAGCCCCAGCCCTCGGGAGCGCCCGCAGCCGGCAAAGGCTTCGGTGGCACGGAGAAGCTCACTTCCTCGCCCACCAGGCCGGTGCCTCTGCCGCTATGGGCCAAGTCTCTGCTCAACCCGCTGCAGCCTCCGAAATGGGACCTCAGCCCCACCGACACCACCCTCGCCAACGGCATTCGCCTGATCGTGCAACCCGAGAAGTTGAGCTCCACCGTGACCGTAGTGGGACAAATTCGCACCGAGGCTGATCTGGAAACCCCGGCCGGCCGTGAGGGCGTACAGGACGTCTTGAGCGGTTTGTTTTCTTATGGCACCACAACTCTGGACCGCCTCGCCTTCCAAAAAGCCCTGGACGATATTGCGGCGGAGGAATCCGCCGGTCCGAGCTTCTCGGTATCGGTATTAAAGAAGTACTTTGACCGCGGAGTGCAACTGCTGGCAGACAATGAACTTCACCCAGCCACGCCTGAGCAGGCCTTCAAGGTGGTGAAGGCCCAAACTGCCGAGGCGGTGGCCGGCTTGCTCAAGAGTCCCGGGTACTTGGCGGAGCGCGCTTTGGATTTTGGACTGCTGCCCAAGAACGATCCCGCTCTCCGCCATCCCACTCCCAAAACGGTTGGCACCCTCACTCTCCAGGATGTGCACAGTTATTACGACCGCGCTTATCGTCCCGACCTGACCACCATTGTAGTGATAGGCGACGTGACTCCCGCTGAAGCCAAAACGGAGATCGAGAAGTGGTTTGGCTCCTGGAAGGCGGACGGGCCCAAGCCGCAGGTAGACCTGCCGCCCGTGCCGCCCAATAAAGCCTCGGCGACCAACGTTCCCGATCCCTCCCGTATTCAGGACCTGGTGGAGCTCTCCCAGGAGCTGCCCATGAACCGCTTCGATCCCGACTACTACGCCCTGGAACTGGGCAATCACGTGCTCGGTGGCGGGTTCTATGCCACTCGCCTTTACCGCGACCTGCGCGAAAAAACAGGTCTGGTGTACACCGTTTCCAACCGCCTGGACGCTGGCCGTACGCGCGCCGCCTTCACCGTTTCTTACGCTTGCGATCCTGGGAACGTGTCCAAAGCCCGCGCCATCGTGGAACGCAATCTTCGGGATATGCAAACCACCGCGCCCACCTCGGGAGAACTGCACCAGGCCAAGGCGCTTATCTTGCGGCAGATCCCCCTGGCAGAATCCAGCGAAGCCGGTATTGCCGGCGGCTTGTTGGGACGCGCTGTGATGGGTTTGCCTCTGGACGAACCCGTGGAAGCCGCCGCCCGCTACTCCGCCCTCACCGGAGAGCAGATCAAGGCTGCGTTCGCCAGGTGGATCAAGCCTGAGGATTTCGTGCAGGTGGTGAGGGGGCCCAAGCCGCAATAGCTGTGTCATCCTGAGCGCAGCCGGGCGATCCCGCTTTGCGGGATAGCCCGGCGGAGTCGCAGGACCTAGCGTTTACCCCGCACACGGCTTCTAACCGGCTCCTGCCTCAGCGCTGCAACTGGATGGGCTGGCTCAGCTGGAAGGTCAGTACCGATTCGGCCGGCACTTTCACCTGCTTGCCCTTGGTCAGCACCTGCGCGCCCGCTCCGCCGGCGCCGCCCACCACCGCCCCGATGGCCGCGCCTTTGCCGCCGCCCGCCACGGCCCCGATCACTGTGCCCAGCAGCGCTCCGCCACCTACCATCTCGGCCGTTTTCTTATTTTTCCCCAGCCCGCCGGTGCCTTGCTGGGTCACCGTATTGGCGGAAACCAGGTAACGATGGCCCCTGATGGTGATGGAGCGCAACGCCAATTCCGCCTGATACTCTCCCAGAGTCGGATTCTTCACGCTGGCAATCGTCAGCTGCACCGGCGCGCCTTTGGGCGCCAGAATGTTTCCATTCTGATCTTCGATGGTTCGCGCCACTTCGGCGGAGTAGGCCTTGCCCACATCTGCCTGTGACGCATCAATGTTTTCGTTGGTTCGGATAACGAGTTGCGTGTCCGCCGGCAGAACGTCGGTTCGGCTGGTGCGCACCCGTTCCGGAGTTCGTGGTACGGTTTGTGTGTTCTGGCGCGATGTGGAATTGGTGGAACTCTGATTGTTCTGGCTGGACGTATTCTGCCCATAGGCGGCGCCGCCCAGCATCAATCCTCCCGCCAGAATCAATGTCATACTCAGCTGCTTCACAGGTCTGCCCTCCTTCGGCCCTCACTTCTAAAGTTTTGAAGGCGATTAGGGGACGGCGAGTTGGACGGGGCCTTAGTACTGTTCAGCGTGTCCGAAGTTGCTGCTGCAGTGCGGACGCTCCCGCCCGCGAAGCATGCCTGCCACTTTCCCTCGAACCCGGCGGGATGCGACATTAGAGGTGCTTGAAAATGTATGGAGCATCTAATCCGTCGTGAGTTCCCGTCCTGAGCTGCGCGCGCCGCTGGCCGGAAAGCGTTTTGACATCGCCATCATCGGCGGCGGCATCAACGGCGTCGCCATCGCCCGCGAATGCGCCCGGGCCGGCCGCTCCACGCTGCTGCTGGAGCGGCACGACTTTGGCGCCGGCACCACCAGCCGCTCCACCCGCCTCATCCACGGCGGCCTGCGTTATCTGGAGCACGGCGAGCTCGGCCTGGTGCGCGAATCCGTGCGCGAGCGCCGCCGCTTGCTGCAGGGCAAACCTCATCTGGTTCGCCCCATCAATTTTCTCCTGCCCCTGGCACCGCAGGCGCAGCGCAGCGCTCTCGAAGTCCGTTTCGGGCTGTGGCTTTACCGCCGCTTCGCCGCCGCGCGCTACCGCACTCCTGCCGGCGACTTAGTGGGCGCTCTCGAGCGCCTGCTGGATTCCCGCGAACGCTGGCGCATTTTCCACTACGAGGACGCACAGTGTGAGTTCCCGGAGCGCCTGTTGGCGGAGTGGCTGGTGGAGGCCACTGACGCCGGCGCCGAGGCGCGCAACCATACCCAGGTCCTGGAAATCGAGGTTGCAGGCGGGCAGGCGCGCGCTCTGCGCCTGCGCGACTGCCTCAGCGGCCGGGAAGCCCGCGTCGAAGCCGGTTGGATCATCAATGCCGGCGGTCCCTGGGTCGATCTGGTGGCCCAGACCGCGGGCCTGAAGGCTTCCACCATGGTCGGCGGCGTCCGTGGCTCTCACATTGTGCTTCCCCGCTTCGCCGGCATGCCTGAGGCTGCCATCTACATTGAAGCGGTGGACGGGCGGCCATTTTTCGTCATCCCCTGGAATGGGCAGGTGCTGGTGGGCACAACCGAAGTGCCCGACCGCGGCGACCCCAGCCAGGTTCAGGCCAGCGCGGACGAAGTACAATACCTGCTCGATTCCGTGCGCCGGCGTTTCCCGCGGGCCGCTGTTTCCGCGGAACAAATCCGCTATACCTACGCCGGCGTGCGTCCGCTCCCCTTCGTCGGCGACGATAACCTCTCGGCTATTACACGCCGGCACTTTCTTCGCGACCACCGTCAAGAAGGCGTGGCGCAAATGATTTCCGTCATTGGCGGCAAACTGACCACCGCCGCCAGCCTGGCGCGCGAATGCGCCCGGCTGATTGGAATTGAGGTGCAGGAGCCCCGCGGAACCGCGTTCATCCCCGACAGTGAAGACTTTGACGCCCTGCTGTTGAGGTGGGCGGAAGCAGTTGCGCCCAACTCCGGCATCTCAGTCGAAAGCGCTCGCGCTATCGCCGGCTGGCACGGGCCGGGACGGCTTGCCATCGCTCAGCTCGCCAGGAACGATGAGCGCCTGCGCCAGCCTCTCTGTCCTCACACTCACCACCTCGTGGCGGAAGCGGTGAACGCGTTTGCCTGCGAGCACGCGCAAACTCTCGCCGACGTGCTCTTGCGCCGGGTTCCCGTGGCCTTGAATGGGTGCTGGTCGGAAGAGTGCTCAGCCGTGGCGGCGCAGCGCGTGGGCAGCGCCTTGGGCTGGTCTGAGCTCAGAGTGGGTGCGGAGCGTGAGGCGTTTGACGCCGAACGTACCGCGTTTTTGCTGAAACCCCCCATCCCTGTGCCCGTTCGCCGGTAACGTATTCTCCGCCTGTCAGCCTGAGCGCTACCTATAACCGATCCAGGGAGTTCTCTTAATGAAACTCTTCCCTGCCTCCCGGCGGCGATGTCGCCACTCTGGCCAGCATCTCCGGATCATCCGAGACGATTGCATCTGCTCCCCAATTCGCCAGCCGCTTCACATCCTCCTCGCGATTCGCGGTCCACACCATCACCTGCTTCCCGGCTCCATGGGCGTCCTCGATCAGTTCTCCGGTCGCCAACTTGAGCTGGGGGATCACGAAGCTCAGCGGCAGATGGGACCACTTTGTCAATTGCCGCGCATTCTCGGCGATCAACCCCAGCGGAACCTGCTGGTCTCTCTCCGCCACCGCCAGCAGAACCTCCGGCAGAAATGATGACACCAGGAATCGTTCCGGCGCATGATCGGCCAGCGCCTGCAGAACCGCATCCTCCATCCCAGGCGCCTTGAGTTCAATATCCAGGAACGCGCGGCCGCGGTAGCGTTGCAAAACGTCTGGCAGACACAGCAGCGCGAGCTGTTCGTGGGCGAGGGAGCGCCGCTGGGTCAACGGCAGGCGGGGCACGATTCGCTCCTGCCAGCGTTGCTGCAGCTCGGCATAAGTGCTGCCGGCTACTTCCAGGCCGCCCAGACGAGGGTCGTGCACCACTACAAGCTGGCGATCACGGGTGCGGCGAACATCGAATTCGAAGCCATCGCACCCGGCCTGCAGCGCCAGGTCGAAGGCGGCAATCGTATTTTCGGGAAGATGGGGCACGCGCGCGCCCCGGTGGCCCAGCAGCAAAAGGCGCTTAGTCGAGGTCAAAGTCGCGAATGGGCTTGCCCGTGTCAGGCGATTCCTTCGCCCTCTTCACGGCCTCCTGAAACTTCTTCTCCAGCAGGTCGGCCTGGTGCTTCTGCGCCTCCACCGACTGGCGAAACACCGATTCGCGGCGGCTGTCCTGCTCCTTCATGGCGCGCGCCGCCTCTTCAATGTCGTTGAAGGTCTTGGGCACCTTGGCGGGGGTGTGGGCGATGACCGCCTGCGTTTCCGGGTCCACCTTCAGCACCGCGTTGCAGCACGGGCAGGTGACTTCAAAAGCCGAGGACGCCTTGGCCGGCTTGGGCATAGGCTGATGATACCGCAAAACCGGTAGTCGGTAGCTGGCTTGGCTTCTAGCTTCCAGCTAGTGGCTAACTTCTAGAGATACAGCACCTGGTGATCGGGGCAGCCGCTGCCCGCGGCCTCGTACAGCCGCTCCAGTAACTCGATCCCGTACCGGGCCAGGAACGAAACACCTGCAATTTCCCGCTCCGGCAAATTCTTGTGCGGGAAAAGTAGATTGCTCAGCAGGGTGGCATGGCGGTCGAGCACCTCGGTTCGCATCAGTTCGGCGCGCGCCGCCTTCCCCTGCAGCCCGTCCAGCTGGTAGCGCATCTTGGAGCCCGCGCGCTGGGCCGCATCCACCAGGGTCGGATCCAGGCGCGCCAGCGAGCTTTCAATCCGCGCCAGGCCAGTCTGCAGCGACTCGGCCGCGGTTTGGAAGGCCGACTTCAAGTCTGCCGGAAGCGCCCGCTCGGCCAGCAACTCGCGCAAGCGCTCCGGACCGTGAAACACATCCGTAAGCTGGAGGGCGTAGCGCTCCAACAGCCCGGCGGCTTTGGGTTCCACCAGGGTTGCGCTGAACCGCGGTACCGCCGGAGTTATCCGGCCCAACACTTTGTCATAAACCACCGCCGCCTGGGCGAAGTAGGCGCACTCCGCCGGGCCGCCGGTATAGGCAAGCGTGGGCAGAAGGTAGTCCTGCACCACCGGGCGCAGCAGCACGTTGGCGCTAAAATGCTGCGGCTCGGCTTCGATGCGCCGCAGCAGTTCCTCCCGGCTGATCGTCTCCTGCCCGATGCGGAAGCCCGCCTGCCGAGCCACACCGTTGCCGCGATGGATAACTACCCGCGATCCATTCTCAATCGTGAATAAAAGCGTTGAGAGCTCGGTAACTTTCACCTGGTCGTGGTAGCCGGAAGAAAGTAGCTCGCGGTCGCGCTCCAGCAACGCCTGGTCGAGCTCTTCGGCGCGTTCGATCGCGGCGCGGTAAATGGGCTGGGCCAGCGCGTGTAGCTCGGGGTCGGAAGCGTCCAGCATGATCACGCCCCAGCGCCCCACCAGTGCGCTGAACAGCTTGGCGAAGGCGCTCCCCAGGGTTTCGCCGGGCTGGTAACAGCGGCGCAGTAAGTCGGTGATTTCGGAATCGCCCAGGGCCGCCGCCGCATCTTCCACCGGTTGGCGGATTTCCTCTCCCAAGCGGATGTCGCCCACTGGAGCGTCGGGCACTCCCTGGGTGGGGGCGATCACCCGCTGCAACAAGCCGCCGCCCCCCAGCAGCGTGGCGTGATTGATTTCCTCCAGATCGTGATCTTCCGTGGCCAGCCAGAAAACGGGCACGCAATCTACGCCCAGTTCCGTGGCCCTCTCCGCCAGGCGGATGGCCCCCAGGGCTTTAAAGATGGCGAACAGCGGCCCGCCCAGCAGCCCCACCTGCTGCCCGGTAACCACGCAACTGGCGCCGGCGCGCAGCCGGTCCAGATTTTTTAGGGTCTCAGCCGAGGCGCCCCAGGCGCGGTTCTGGCGTTCCAGAATGCCGGCCACCTTTTGCCGCCGGCTTGCGTCATAGCGGATCGCCTTAGCTTCCTCGCTCGCCCACTGCGCCAAGTCCGGTGAGCGGGGATAAAACTTCCTGACTTTGGGATAGTTGTAGAGCAGGTCGGTAAACAGAGGGGTGGTGTGCGGAATGAGCGTGAAGGGTAAACATTCCGCGCGCACTAGCGGCTCTCCTGGCAACGGGTTGGCATAGGGCAAGGACACTATTCTAACGGCCACGCGAGTTCACCATACTACCGGCCACGAATCAATCAGATGACTTGCACGGCAAGAGGATGCGGAAAAGCGGGAACCAGGGGTCAGGAGTCCGGAGTCAAAAATCCGTTGATCAGGAAGTTGGTAGCCGGTAGTTAGCAGTTGGTACTTCCACTCGCATTGGCTCCCAGGACCAACTACCAGCTACCTCTATTGGCGACTGGTAACTGACAACTGCTCCGCATCCACCGTAACCCCCATCGCATCTAATCAATTGACTTCCAACCGTTTACCACCTAGATTGGAAGTGGTTCTTTGCACGGCTGCTCCCGCTTCGGCGGGTTCTCCACCATGGGGGCGTCACGGCTTCGACGGGGATGCTTGCGGCCAAGAGGCATGCCGGGGTGCACACACCCGTAATCGCGTGCAAAACTAGAAATGCCACTCCACAAATGGCATACGCTGCTTAATTAATTAAGTAGCCGTCCTCCA
>DATEJK010000017.1:0-18867 GCA_035278025.1 Terriglobales bacterium
GGGCCGCTGCGCTGGCGGCGCATGGCGTTGCGCCAGTCGCTGGTATCGGCGATGGGCTCGCTTCCCACCTTCACAATCACGTCGCCGGCGCGGAAGCCGGCGCGCTCCGCCGGGCTGCCTTTTTCCACTGAGCGCACCAGCACGCCCTGGCCGTTCTTCACGCCAAAGAAGTCTCCCAGTTGTGGCGTCAGGTTCTCCACCATCAGGCCGCCGCGCACGGAAGAGTGCACGATCACGTCAATCGCGGGCACATCGAAGCCGGGCATGGCCGGCATCTCGAAGTTCTCAGGAGCCCCGGGGGGATTGGGCGCTCCCGACATGACTGCCATGGCCGGATAATTGAAAAGCTTGCGGCGGTTGGCCAGCTGGACCTTCACGCTCATCATCTGGCCGTTGCGGCTGATTCCCAGGGTGACTGTACGCCCCGGCGGCGTCTCATGAATCATGCGCCGCAGCTCCGCGACTCCCTCCACCGGCTGGCCGTTGAAGCTGAGGATAACGTCCTGCTCGCGCAATCCGGCTTTGCCGGCGGGGGCGTCCTGGTCCACCATGGTGATTTCCACGCCCCGCTCCTCGTTGAGCTTGAGGGAGACCATGAGCTCGCGGGTGATGTCACGGGTGTCAATGCCCAGGTAGGAGCCGCTTTCCTCGCCGAACAGGCCATAGGGCATGTCGGGCTGGAGGCGCAGGCAAGCCGCTTTTTGCGGCAGCCCCACGATTGCCGCCATGGCGAGCGCCAACGTGCTGAGAACGAGTGTGCGCATATCAGCTCTCCGTTCGGAGTTTATTGTCCGCACGTTACTTGCTCGTGCTGCGTAAGAAAACAATGTCGCCGGAGCTGGTGTGCACCTTGAGCACCGGCCCGCCGCCGTTCAAGCTGCCTTCGGCGGTGATGCGCCTGGGGCCATAATCGCCGCCCTCGGAGACCACCTTGATCTCCGGGAAGTCGGATGCGATTTTATGCCCGTTGCCCATATCCACGGCGGCGTGAATGGTGACCGGCAGGTTAGGCGCCAGGTACACGGTAATATCGCCAGCCGGGGTTTCCAGTTCGGAACTGCTGAAGCCGCCACGAGTGGCAACGAATTGCGCGGTAATGCCGCCGCCGCCGGTTTCGGCGCGCGCGCCCTGGCTGAGATTCATCAGTTCAATGCTGCCCCCGCCGCTTTCCGCCCGCACCGGGCCGCTGGCCAGAGCCAGATGGATGCTGCCCCCGCCCGTGTCCACCTCGGCGGGGCCGTTGATTTGCCCTAAGTCAATGCTGCCGCCGCCGGTGGAGGCTTTGACCTGTCCCTGGCAGCGCTTCACCTGGATACTGCCGCCACCGGTTTCCAGGAACGCGCCCTGCAGGCCATCCAGAACCACCACGCTGCCGCCGCCGGTCTGAGCGGTAATTTTGCCTTTGGCTGAAGCCACGCGAATTCCGCCGCCGCCGGTTTGCAGGTTCAGATTGCCGCCGGCGCTGCCCACGTCAATGCTGCCGCCGCCGGTATTGCCGCTGACATCGCCGCCGATACGGTCCAGTTTCAGGGTGCCGCCGCCACTGGAGGCATCCACGCGGCCGCCGATGTCATTCACGCTCACGTTGCCACCGTCGGTTTCCACCTTGGCGGCTTGCAACGACTGCGGTACCTGCAGGGAGAAATCCGCGGAGAAATGGCGCGCCCTACCGCCCTGATATCGGCCCTCGAGCACGGCCAGGTCGCCGCGCATGGCGGCCTCAACGTGGTACTGGTCGAACTGCCGGCGCGCGTCCTGCTCGGAGGAGGTATAAGCCCGCACCCGCACCACATAGTTGACCGCCTGCTGCGGCCCGCCCTGCACCTGCACCGAGCCCAGTTGGGCGCTAACCCGCAGGCTCCGCGCCGCGGGCAGCGAGCCGGTAATCTCTTCCACCCACCCGCCGCCTTCGCGGTACACGCGCGACTGCTGCGCCACCGCGGCTGCCGATGCCAGCAGCAGCAGAATCCCGATTTTAGAAATTGTCCTCACAGTTTGCCTGCCTCTTTCCTCTCCGCGGAGCGCCTGCAGATGCCGGCTCCGCTCCGGCCAGGAAATCTCCCGTTAGTGCCGTCGTGCATCAGTCAATCTCCGGCATTTCCGCCAATAAGGCGCGGGACTCAGTGCGAATGTACGTGTTCTTGTCCTGGCGAGCCAGGTGCTGCAGCACTTCGCGCACGCTGCTGTCGGCGCGCACCGGCTGCAGCAGGTGGATGGCCTCGGCGCGCACCCCCGGGTTGCCGTCGTTAAGCAGCGCCTCCAGCACGGCATCGCGCACGCGCACATCCTGCCGCACGTAACTGCCCAGGCTGTTCAGGGCCTTGATGCGCACGCCCGGGTTGCTGTCATAGCGCAGGGCGTAAATCAGGGCCTCGCGCACGCGCTGGTCCTGGGGCTGCTGGGAGAGCAGGTCCACGGAATCCATGCGCACCCCGGAGTTGAAGTTGTTGCGCGCCGCGAACAGCAGAAGCTGCTGAATGCGGGAATCGTCGAGCGAGCCTTCGGTCGACTCCGTGGTGACAGTGTCGTACTTGATTTCCACTTTTTTACTGCCGGGAAGCTGATTGATGGCGCGGATGCCGGAAATGGAGGATTCGACCGGTTGTGCCGAGCTGGAAACGTTTGCGACCTGCGTGGTGTTGCCGGAAACAATTTTGTAGGTGGCGCCAATGCCGGCGGCGAAGCCGACGATGAAGATGACGCTGGCCAGCGCGGGAGAGAAGCGGGAGCGGCCAAAAATCGCCGCCAAGTCGAAGGTCCAGCGCTGCCAGAAGCGCGGCTGCTCGGCGGTCTCCAGCACCTCCTGCAGGCGCATGCGGGAGGCGGCCAGCAGGTTGGGCGTGGGCTCGGCTACGGGAGCGGCCGCCATGCTGCCCTTGAATTGACGCAGCCCTTCCAGCTCGGCGGCGCACTCGCCGCAGCGGGCCACGTGCTGCTCCAGTTCATAGCGAGCGTCGTCCAGCAGTTCGTCGTAGGTGTACAGCAGAAGGTTCGCTTTTACCCATTCGCACTTCATAGTTTCCATCCCCTTCCGGGGTTCTTGCGGCCCGGTTGAAGCCGGGCCTTCCGAAATCTACTTCATGTCCGCCAGCGCCACCCGGAGCTTCTGTGTGGCCCGAAACAAAGTGTTCTTGGCCGTCTCCTCGGTGGTATTCAAAATTTCGCCCACGGTGCGGAGTTTGAGCCCGTGATAATGCTTCAACTCGAAAACCATGCGCTCGCGCGGGGTCAGCCTGGCGAGCGCGCGGTTTATCCGGCCGCCCAGCTCGCGGCGCATCAGGTCGCGCTCGGGATCGGCGCCGGCGCGCCCATCGGCCACCTGCTCCAGCATGTCGTACTGCTCGCCCTGGGGGTCCACCGCCACCGGGGCCTCTTCGCGGCGCACCGCCCGCCGGCGCAGGTGGTCCAGGCAGAGGTTGGTCACAATGCGGTAAATCCAGGTGTAAAACGAGCACTCGAAGCGGAAGCTGCCCACGTTCTTATAGGCCTTCAGGAAGGCTTCCTGGTAGATATCCTGGGCATCGTGCTCGGAGCCGGTCAGGTGCAGAGCCAGGCGCAAAACCGCCTGATCGTAGTGGCGAACGAGTTCCTCGAAGGCGGCGGCGTCGCCGCGTTGCGCCCCACGGATCAGCGCCGTGTCGTCAACACGGCCTAAGCTCTGTCCGACCATGTGCCCCCAGTTGGGGTTTTCGGATCTGCTGCCCTGTCCTGCCGCGGGTCTGCGACCCGAGGTGGAACGCTCGCCAACCGTTAAGGGAACCGCCATCGCATCGGCCGGCATGGTCTCGTCTGAACCTGTCCTTGGCAAGCCGGATGTGCCAGAGTTGTTACCGGTTTGCATAGGCTTAGACGGGGCGGGACATGATCCGTGAGCAGAATTATAGGGGTTTTAGAGGGGCTCCTGCAGGCCCGAACGGCCCAAAACGGGAGCTGGAACGTCTCTGCAGCACATTTAGCGGCTGAAGCGACAGCTAGGGCAGGGGTTGCAGGACGGTGTTGACCAGGTGAGGGTCGTGAAAGGGTGTCCGCTCGCCCGCACGCTTCCCCATCACGGGCAGGAGGCGCACCGAGAGCGGTTTGTTCCACTTGTACGCCAGGCTGGCGGTATCAGAAAGCATGCGCTCCATCTGCCGGGTCGAAATACTGCCCGGAAGCGGGATGGTGTCCAGACCGGTTCCGCAGACAGAAGAGTAAGCCAGCAGGCCATCAATGGAAATGTGGCCTTCGGCCCAGCGCCGGGCGAGGGTGTTGTCCTCCAGGAGGGGCATCATCAGGCCGGAATAGCCGGCGCGCTTGACCGGGAGCTGGCGCAGGACGCTGGTAATCACGGCCGCCGCGGTGAGCGTGCCTGAGGAGCCGAAAGGCGCTCCTGTCAGCTTCTCGATGGCAGCGCCAATCGAGGCTTCACCGCCGGGAGCAGGCGAGACATCTAGGCCGTCGTAGTTCCATCCAGTTCGCGCGGCCAGGGTGGTGGCGATCTTTTCGACTGGGGCTACTGCGGCGGTCATCTTTTGCGCCAGGCTTGCTCGTGCAGCTCCGAAGTCCTGACCGGGAGAAAACGCCTCCAGGACGATGTTTGCTGATTCCAGGCCGATAGCGAACTGGTGACCGTCGCCGGTGAAGTACGAACCCGGGAAAAAAGGTCCATAAGGCGGGAGCATGGCGGTGGCAGCAAAGTTGAAGTTGGCTCCGCCGCCGGGCGAGTGCGTGGCCAAGTAATTGATGGTGCGGGCCGCCGCGGCGATGGATTTCCAGTGCAGGCCGTCCTGGCCGGCAATCACGATGCTGCCAGAGAGATTTTTGGAGCTTGCCAGCACTTCTGCCAGCAAGTCCGCGAGCCCGCGGTCATCTGGGTCGCTGGACATAGCCGGCCCGATGCTGGCGATGAATCCCTGCTTTTGCGCCAGCGCATCCAGGCCGCGGAAGAAGGCCAACTGCTGATCGCCGGAGAGGCCGCGCGTGTATTCAGGGAAGGGCTGGGTAGTGATGCGCACGGTCTGCACTTCGTAGCCGGCATTCTGGTAGGCAGACTGGGCGCGGTGGAGGAAGGCGACCGCCTCCTGCACCTGGGACTGGTAGTGGTCCCGGTCGAGGCGCACGAAGGCGGTAATGGCGCGAACGCGAGGCTTGGCTTGAGCGGCGCTCAACGACGCGACGCACAGGATAAGCGGTGGGAGAAGCAGTCGGCGCAGCATGGGAGTTCCGCTGAGAAGCTTAGCAGGCCGGGGGGATCAGCCGAAGCCCTGGAACTGTTTCCAGAATTCCGGCCAGGGCAGACGGGGAGGGCCGCAGACAAAAATGTCGGGATGATACTGACTCTCTTCGTTGGGAACGCCCAGAAGGTTTCCATTGTGTCCGGCCAGCCGGCAGGAGGTAAATGTGCTTTCCACCCCCTTGCGCGACCAGCCGAGCACAATCAGGGTAGAAGGCGGCGGCACCGGATAGCCGCGCAACCACGCCGAATTGGTCCCGCTGATCGGTATGGGCAGGTGATAAGGACGGCCGAGAACCTCGATAGCGCCCTGCTCGCCGTAATTGCCCACCAGAATGCCGGCGTCGCTTCGCTGCTCCGGAGGCAGGGACTGGCGAATTCCGGCAACCGTTCTAACCAGCTGGTTCCAGCCGATCTCTTCCCGCAGATCGTCGTTGTTTCGCAGAGCGAACGCCTTGAGGGCGCCACTCGAAGCCAAGGGCAAAATCACGGCCCCGATATAGAGGGCGCACAGCACCAAACCCCCGAAAAAGAGAGTTTCCATCGCCCAGCGCCCCCGGGGGCGCACAGAGGCAAGCCAGCGGCTCCCTGCGGCTGCGCCCTTCGCCATCAGCATGGGATAGGCGGGCGCCAGGTAATAGCCTCGTCCCTTGCCAATTACAAACAGCGCCAGCGGGATGAGGTACATCCAGGCCAGCCACCGGAATTGCGGGCGGCGCAGAAGAACTATGAGGCCGCCGATCCACAAGGGGATGGCGAAAAGATTCGCACAGATCCGGAACTGGTCGCGCAGGAAGCGGTTGGCACGGCCTTCGCCTACGTCGCGGGCGTGAATATGCCGGAGGAAGTGCAGGGAGATGAATCCGTGCTGGACTTGCCAGATGAGGTTGGGCAGAAAAATCAGCAGAGCCAGCGCTGTGCCGGCCCAGAACCAGGGGCTGAGAAAGTACCGCCGGGCGCGGGTCAGCAGCATGCCGCCCAGAATCCCGGCGACAAAAAAGCCCATGGTGTACTTGGTCATGAAGCCAAGGCCAGCGGCGGCGCCGATGGCCAGCCACCAGCGCGGGTTCTCCGTCTTCAGCAGGCGAATGACAAAGTACGCGATCAGCACCCACCACAAGTAGTCAAAGGTGGAATATTGAAACTCCGTTCCCTCGAAGAGCGGCAAGGGAGAGAGGGCTACGGCCAGCGCCGCTGCGATTTGCGCCAACCGGCTTCCACCAAATTCCCTGGCCATCAGCCCGGTCACTATGATGGCCAGGGCCTGTACAATCACCGAAAAGAGGCGCAGGCCGACCAGCGAGACGCCGAAAATTTCCAGACTGAGGCGTTCCACAAATGGGGTAAACGGCGGATAAGCGACAAAACCCCAGTCGAGATGCAGGGCGTCGCTTAGAGTTTGCAGCTCATCGCGGTGAAAGCCGTAGCGGGAGTTGGTGGGCAGATGGAGGAGAGCAATGGCGGCGGCGATGCCGAGCAACGCCAACGTGGTAGTGCGAGATTCGGCATCGGTGTGAGGCACACCTATTGCCGCTTTGGTAGCCGCCACTTAGCCTCCTGGGCGTATGGCATGGTGAATTGTACGCGCTATACCAGCGGTCGGTTCCGCAGGATTTCCGACGGCGGTGTTCGGCTAAGGAACAGGAGCGCGTTGGGGAGGAAGCAGCGGAGGGCAGAGGGGCGGAAGCAGGTCCGCTCGCTGCGCTCCCTCGCTCAAGCTCAATCGCGCTGCTCAGGATGACAAAAATGGACGGCCTGCGGCATGGAACCCCATCCGAAACCTGGACCATCCGCAGCCGGCGAGTCAGGAGAGCTTGGACCGCCGGTGATCACGCAAGCGCAGCTCCCGGCTCGGACTACTGCTCTTCTTCCGTGGCTTCTTTTTCAATCACCACGCGCACGTGGGCGGTCACATCCTTGTGCAGCTTCACGGGAATGGTGAATTCGCCCAGAGACTTCAAGGGCTCGTGCAACTGGATCTTGCGGCGATCCACGCCGAAGCCTTTCTTCTCCATCTCAGCCGCGATGTCGGAGGAAGTGACCGAGCCAAACAGCTGGTCATGTTCACCGGAGCGGCGCTGGAAGGAAAGGCTGAGATTATTGAACTGGGTGGAGAGCGCCTCGGCATCAGCCTTTTCGCGAGCGGAGCGGCGCACCGCCGCCGCCTTCATCTGCTCGATGACGGCGCGGTTGGCCTTGGTGGCCTCGATGGCCAGCTTGCGGGGCAGCAGGTAGTTGCGCCCGTATCCGTCGGCCACCTTAACTACGTCGCCGCGCGAACCCAGCTTTTGTACATCTTCCTTCAGAATGACTTCCATGAATGACTCCGTGGGGCGCGTTGCGCCCGGACATTCTGTGCAACGACAGCAACGCTCTTAGATCGCCCGGTGTTGGCTCGGCTGCAGCTATTAGCCGGCGACCAGGGGCCCGCCCTTACGTGCGGGCGCTGAACGGCAGCAGAGCGATGTTGCGTGCCTGTTTGATAGCCGTGGAAAGCCGCCGCTGGTGCGGAGTACATACGCCGCTCAAGCGGCGGGGCACAATCTTGCCGCTTTCCGCCACAAACTGCGAGAGCAGGCGATAGTCCTTGTAGTCAATGGACTGTATTTTCTCCACGCAGAACTTGCATACTTTCTTGCGGCGGAAATACTTGCGTCCACCTTCGCGCGGTCCGCCGCGCCCGCCGCGCGGCCCGGGAGTGGGCGTCGCTGCCGCCGGCGTGGGGGCTGCGGGTGCGGGAGCTTCGGCCACTGCCGGAGCCTCCGCGGTTGCTGGGTGTCTTTGGGTTTCGTCAGCCATGTTGCTCCTTAAGTCAAAATCCAAGTTTCACAGGTTTCGAAGATTTCAAGGTTCCACTCAGCCTCCTGAACTTTGAAACCTTGAAACGGGTTTATGCCGTTGCCGCCGCCGGCTCACCGCCGGTTTCGGGCGGCGGGGCTGGGGCTTTGCGGCGCGCTTTCAGCTTGGCCAGGCGGGACTGCTCCTTGTCCACGCGCACGGTCAAAAACTTGATCACCGGCTCGGTAACGCGCAGACGGCGTTCCAATTCGTGAATCGCGTCGCCACCGCCTTCCACTGTGAACAGCACGTACATGCCGTCCTGGAAACGGCGGACCATGTAAGCCAGGCGGCGCTTGCCCATGCGTTCCACATTCTTGACCGTTCCACCTGCAGCCGAAACCTGAGACTCCAGCGTGGACACCAGCTTGTCCAGATCCTCTTCGCCCATGTCGGGCCGGACGATAAACATCACTTCATACGTACGTTGCATGTTTTCTCCAAAAGCTGGCCACGGACTCACCGATAAAATCCGCAGCTAATCTTTTTCTTCTTCCTTCTCGGGCTTGCGGTTGAAGCGGTTCATGGCCGCCGCCGCGCCCTCTTTCAAAATTGCTTCCACCGCGTCCGCTGCTGTGTCCAGCATCTGGTCCACAGCTTTGTACTGCGACCGGCGAAACTGAGCCAGTACATAACGGGCGCCATCCTTCACCTTGCGGTCGGGAGCGATGCCCAGCCGCACCCGCAGAAACTCTTCCGTACCCAGCGCGCCCACAATGGATTCCATCCCATTGTGGCCCGCCGTGCCTCCGCGCGGCCGGATGCGGATGCTGCCAAAGGGCAGGTCCAGTTCGTCGTAAATCACGACCAACTCCTGCTCCGGCCTGAGCTCGTACTCCTCCACCAACTGGCGCACCGCCAGCCCGCTCAAGTTCATGTACGTTTCGGGCTTAACCAGCAGCACCGCGTCTTCCGCGAACGTGGTTCGCGCGGTCAGCGCCTGGCAGTGCCGATTCTTGACTTCGACCCGCCAGCGCTCAGCCAGGCGGTCAACCGTCAGGAACCCGAGGTTATGGGGCGTGAACTGGTATTCGATGCCCGGATTGCCGAGCCCGACGATCAGTTTCACGCGTTACCCGTCACCTTGCCTTTTTTCAGGTTGCAATGTTTCAAGGTTTCCTATGGTCGCCGGTGAAACCTTGAAACCTGCGAAACCTTGAAACTTTCAATTCCCACGCCGCGGCGCGCGCCGGAAAAGCCCATTCCCACGCGATCACTTCTTTTCCTTCTTCTCGGCCTTCTCGGGCTTTTCGGGCGGAGCCGCCTCGGCGCCCTCTTCTTCGGTCTCCTGCTTGCCCTTCTTGATGACCTCGGGCTCGGCGGGAGCGGCGGCAGCTTCGGCCGCGACCGCTTCTGGAGTCGGCGCAACTTCTTCCTTCACGGAAATGATGTGCGCCACCGGCTGGTTGGGGTCGCTGAGAAATTTCAGCTTGCCGCTGTGCAGCAGGTCGGCCACGCGCATTACTTTGCCGAATACCAACTCGCTGACGTCCGCCTCGATGGAACTGGGAATGTCCTCCGGCAGGCACTCGATTTCGACTTCGCGCGTCACCTGCTCCAGGATTCCACCCTGCTGCTTCACGCCGGCGGCCTCGCCCTTGAGCACGATCGGCACTCGCACCTGCAGCTTCTGGTCCATGGCGATGCGCTTCAGGTCCACATGCAGCAACGATCCCTTGATGGGCTCATGCTGCCAGTCCACGATCATGGCGCGGGTGCGTTCGCCGTCCAGGGCAAGCTCAAAGATGGTGTTGTGGCCGGTGGCTGACTGCAGAATGCGCGCGATCTGCTTGGGATCGAGCGCCACCGCCACCGGGTCCTTCTTGGCGCCGTACACCACTCCCGGCACCAGGCCGCCGCGGCGCACCCGCCGGGCTTCGTTCTTGCCGTTGCTCTGCCGCGGCTTGGCTTCCAATACGTTGCTTTCTTTTGTCGCTGTTGCCATAAATTTGAGTCCTACCTTACATGAACAATTTGCTGACCGATGTCTCCTCGTGAATGGACTGAATCGCGCGCGCGATCAGCCCGGCGATGGAGAGCACCTTGATCTTGGATTCGCGGCGCGCCGCCTCGCTCAGGGGGATGGTGTTGGTCACGATGACCTGCTCGATATCGGACTTGGCCAGGTTCTCCACCGCCGGCCCAGAGAGCACGGGGTGGGAAGCGCAAGCAAAAATTCTGAGCGCTCCATTCTCTCTCAAGGCGCGGGCGGTCTTCACCAGGGTGCCGGCGGTATCAATCAGGTCGTCAATCAACAAGCAGGTGCGGCCGTTGACGTCGCCGATGACGTGCATGACCTCGGTGACATCCATTTCCACGCGGCGTTTATCCACGATGGCCAGGGGCGCATCCACCTTTTTGGCGAAAAACCGGGCCCGCTCCACCCCACCCGCATCCGGAGAAACCACAGTCAACTCCGGGAGGGCGAGCTTCTTGAAGTGGTCCACCAGCACCGGGGAAGCGAACAGGTGGTCCACCGGAATGTTGAAGAAACCCTGGATCTGGGGCGCATGCAGGTCCACAATCAGGGCACGGTCGGCGCCCGCCGTAGTAAGCAGGTCGGCCACCAGCTTGGCCGAGATCGGGGCCCGCGGCTTGTCCTTGCGGTCCTGGCGGGCATAGCCGAAGTAGGGCACGACCGCGGTAATTCGACGCGCCGAGGCGCGCTTGAGCGCGTCAATCATGATCAGCAGTTCCATCAGGTGCATGTCCACCGGATGGCAGGTAGGCTGCATCAGAAACACGTCGGCGCCGCGCACGTTTTCCAGCAACTGCACATAGACTTCGCCGTCAGAAAAACGGGTTACATGGGCCTGGCCGCGCACCAGACCGAGAAATGCGCAAACCTCGTCGGCTAATTGCGGATTGGCGGTGCCGCAGAAGATTTTGAACTTGTCGTCCACGCGTGCGCGTTGCGGTTTGCGTTCCACCTTGGGCTCCGACTGCTGCATTTTACCTTCGGCTGCGGGGGCCACGGTTGCCATAGCTTGTCTCGTCTCCGGAGTCAAAGTGCGTTGCCAACCCTCGTGCTTTGTCGGTGCCGCCATAAGAACCACGTCGAACCACTAACGACCGCTTTTCTGGCTGGGCGGCTAGGATTCGAACCTAGACAAAGTGCTCCAAAGGCACTTGACCTACCATTAGTCGACCGCCCAGTCGGTCACATCTTAGATCCTTCGCTGCGCTCAGGATTTCGCCTGCGGGCTCCCGCTGCGCTCACGCCCGCAAAACGGCTCAACCTACCATTAGTCGACCGCCCAAACGTTGCCAGTTAACCCGCTGGCAGCACAACCCTCAGCCTTCAGCGCCGGCCACCAGCAACTGCTTCCAATATTGTTCCTGCGTCACGGTGGTGGTCACGTGGGCGCGAATTCCCTGGGCCTGTAACGCAGCCGCCGCTTTTTCCGCGCTTTTCGCAGAGCTGAAAAAACCGTAAATCGCGGAGCCAGATCCGGACAAGGAAGCATAACTGGCTCCTGCAGCTTCCAAAATATGCTTGACCTGTGCCAGTTCGGGATGTTGCGGAAACACGACCCTTTCGAAGTCGTTCGCCATCCCGGTACGGACAAGGTCGAGCAGTTGGGTCTCGGCCCGGCCCCTGCCCTCCATGGCAGGGACACCGGAGAAGAACCGCCCGGCCGCTTGGTCAGGCCGGGACAAAAAATCGCTCAAGCCCAGAAAAACCGCTGAGCTGAACACATTGATTCTATCGGAGGGGGTGGAAGCCGTCAATTTTGTGGAATCGCGGGCACAGTCCCAGTCGGCGAACGCCTGCGGGGTAGATATGGCGATGCCGGGGGTGGCGAGCACGCAGGGTGCAGGGGGCAGGTCCGGAAGGGGATAGACTTCCTCCCCCCGCCCCACTCCCAGCACCGTTCCGCCAATCAGAAACAGGGGCAGGTCGGAGCCGACTTCGGCGGCCAGGCGGAACTTCTCGGGCCAGGGCAGTTCGCGCTGCAGTTCGCGCTCCAGAGCCAGCAAGGTGGCCACGGCGTTGGACGAGGCGCCGCCCAAGCCACCCTGCACCGGCAGTTCCTTTTCGATCTCAATGCGCACGCGCCCACTCTGCCCCCACCGGGCCATAGCCCGCTCGGCCACGCGCCAGCAGGTATTGGTGCTGTCCAGGGGTACGCCAGGAACTTTGCAGCGCAGTTCGATGCCGTCGCCGCTGCCCAGGCTGACAGTGACGCGGTCATGCATGCCAATGGTCTGGTAGAGGGTGCGCAGTTCGTGAAAACCGTCGGGCCGCCGGGCGCCGATGCACAGGCCGATATTGATTTTGGCGAACGAGCGGACCGTGGTGGGCATGCAGGAGGATTGTACAGGCTCAGGAAACAGGACGTTTGCACCGGACGGCAACAGATCTGAGCCCGGAAACGTCATGGACGGGCGAGAACGCCCGCGCCACAAACCAAGGCCGAACCTCGCAAGAGGTTCGGCCGAAGAAAGAGTTCAGACAGCGGTTAGAAACTCAACTTAAGCGCGAACTGAATCTGCCGCGGCGCGCGAGCGGCGGTCAGGAAGCCGAACTGCGAGGCCCCCAACACGGTGGAGTTGTTGCTCTCCTGCGGCCCCGACTTGGAGAGCAGGAAGTTGGTGTGGTTGGGGAAGTTGAAGAACTCGCTGCGGAATTCCAGCTTGGCACGCTCGGTAACCGAAAAGGTCTTGAAGATGGAGGCGTCCCAGGTCTGGGAACCCGGCCCCAGAACGGAGTTGCGCGCGGCATTTCCGAAGGAGCCGAGCGGCGGGTCCACAAAGGCGCAGGTATTGAAGAACGTCCCCGGCAGGCAATGCGCGCTGCTGTTGGGATCAGCGACCACATCCGGCAGTTGCCCTCCATCGGAGTTGGCAAAACCGCCGTTGCCATCCACAGGGGTATACCAATTGCCGGAGGAGATGGTGGTGATGCCAGCCACCTGCCAGCCGCCGAGAATCTGTTCCGCGGCCCCACTGGCTCCGCTGAGGAAGCGTTTCCCGTGGCCAAAAGGAAGCTCATAGATGTAGCTCAATGTAAAGCGGTGGCGCACGTCAAAGGAGGCATGGCCCCACTCCCACTCGGGGTGCTTGAACCAGCGGAAGCCGTCGTTGTTCTGCGAGCCCAGGTTGGCGTTGGAAGCGTTGTCTTCGGCGTTGGAGTACGTGTAGCTGGCCAGCAGCGAGAAGCCGTGCGTGAACCGCTTCTCCAGACGAGTCTGCAGGGAGTTGTACTTGGAGCCGCCATCGGAGGCGAACAGGCTGACGCTGGTATCAATGAGAGGCACTGGGCGACGCGGTGCAAACGCGGCGTTGGGATCGGGCGAGGGATCAGCCTGGTTGCCGTTGTAGAAAGTGAACAGCTTGGTACCCTTGGAGCCGGCATAGGTAATCTGCAGCATGGTGTTGCCGCCCAACTGGCGCTCGATGCCGAAATTCCACTGTTGCATGTAGGGCGTGACCAGGCGCGGATCCACGGTGAACAGGGTGGGAGTGTTGGGGTCGGTGAGAGAGGTTGCGGGGAAACCTACGGAAAAGCCGGCGGAACCGGGGATGCCGCCGGGAAGATTGCTGATCCCGGGCACGGCGCAATCGTTGCCGGAGGCAAACAGCGCCGGGTTCGCCGACGCCGCCCCGCAGGGCGAGTTGAACGATTGCGTCACAAAGAACGGCGGGTTGAAGCCGGGGCTGGGATTGGAGTAGGGCCCGTTTTCCTGTCCGCCATAAAAGAGGCCGTAGCCTCCGCGCACCACGGTGCTGGGCGTCAACTGATAGGCGAAGCCGATGCGCGGGGCAAAATTGTTGGTATCCACTGGAACCAGGCCGCTGCTGCCGGTAGGCGAAACCCGGATCTGGGAAGCTAAGGTGGGTGTTAACTGCATGGTCTGGCCCTTGGGCACGATGATGGTGGGGGTTGTGGGATTGTTGAGATCAAACGTCCCCTGCTCGTTAAACTTCTCTTTCACCGTGGTAAAGAGTTCGTAGCGCAGGCCGAGGTTGAGGGTGAGTTTCTGAGTAACGCGCCAGTCATCCTGCGTATAGAAGGAGTAAATGGGGCGGTGGTAATCCACGTTATGCAGGTTGTTAATACCGCCGCCATCCGCCAGGCCGATCAGGAAGGAAGCCTGGCCAAAGCCGCCGGTGCCGGGATTGGCAGGATTGTCGGTGAAGCCGTTACTGAAGCCCTCGGTGCCGCGCGATTCCGCGGGCTGAAAGATGGTGAACTCCTCGCGCCGAATCTCCGTGCCGTATTTCACCGTGTGCTTGCCTTTAACCCACGTCAAGTTGTCGGAGAGGACATAAGTATTCTGCAGTTCCACCGAAGGCAGGAAGGTTGGGCTGCCCAGGGTGGGGGCGCTGCCGTCATCAAAGTTGAGCTGGGGCAAGCCGCCGTTGATGGGGGTAAAAGGCACGCCGGGAAAGCCGACCTGGCCGGAGATGTCCTTGTCGAAATTGAACTGGAAGCGGTGCGAGTTCACGCGGTTGTAACCAAAGCGGAACTCATTTACCAGGGTTGGCCGGAAGACGTGCGTCTCGCTCAGGGCCACACTGCGGTAGGAATTGTCCTCAATGCCGCTAAAGAAGCCGCCGCCATCGGCGATGCTGTTCTGGAACGGCGAGGGGATAACGCGGGGCTGGTTCTCATAGCTGAAACGGATGAAGGCATTGTCCTTGTCGGAAAATTTCTGGTCAATGCGTGTGTCGAAATTCGAACGATGGGTGTTCTCCACCGGGTTGGCAATGTAGTTAAAAGCGGGATTGCCGGAAACATTGGGCGTGGGAAACAAAGCCATTAGCTTTGCCGCCAAAGGGTCAATCTTGCCTGCCGGGATGATGTTCGTGGGCAGGCCGCCGGCGGTGTAGCCGCCAATGGGCACACCGCACAAGCCGGTGGGGCTGCCGGCGCTGATTTGCGTCAGGCGTGTGTCGAAGAGTTCGCCGCCATAAGTGGGACGGCCATTGCAGTCCACTCCCGTTCGCGTGCTCGTATCGAGCAGGCTGGCAAAATTGCCGGCACGCTGCAGGGCGTCAGGCACCAGCAGAGTCTGGGTGCCGGCCTGGTGGATGCGCAGGCCCTCATAGTCCACGAAGAAGAAGGTCTTGTTGCGGCCGTCGTAAACGTGAGGAATATAGACCGGGCCGCCCAGGGTGCCGCCGAACTGGTACTGCTGGTAGGGCGGAGTGGGACCCACGGGATCGAAATAGTTGCGGGCATCCAGTGAGTTGTTGCGCAGGAAGCCCCAGCCGCTGCCGTGCAGCTGGTTGGTGCCGGATTTAATGACGGCGTTGACGATGGCGCCGTTGCCGCGGCCAAACTCGGCGCTGTAGGCATTGGTCTGTACCTTGAACTCCTGAAGCGCATCCACCGGCGGCTGGATGACGTAGTTGCTCTCGTTGAGCAGGTCAGGAAGATTGGAGTTGTTGTCAATGCCGTCGAGCAGGAAGTTGTTCTGCAGCGAGCGCGCGCCCCCGGCGCTGAAACCGAAGCTCTCCTCATCGCGTGCCCCCGGTTCGCTGGGCGTGGTGCCCGCGGTCAGCAGCGCCAGTTGGGCGAAGTTGCGTCCATTCAGCGGCAGGTTGCTGGCCTGCCGCGCGTTCACCACCTGTCCCAATTCGGAGGTCTGGGTTTCCAGCAGCGGCGCCGCCCCGGTCACTTCCACCGACTCGCTGGCCTGCCCTAGTTGCAGCTTGATGTTCAACACCGCGCGCTGCTGCACGTCCAGCGACACCGGCTGGGACACCGCGCGCTTGAAGCCGCTGTGTTCCACACTGACCGTATAGTGGCCGACCATCAGCGGACTGGCCACGTATTCCCCAGATTGGCTGGTTTGGGTAGTAAAGGTGCCACCCCGGTCCACTTCCGTTACTACGACCTTGGCGCCAGCCACCACCGCGCCCGAGGGGTCGGTAACGGTGCCGGCGATGGTGCCGGTATCTTTCTGGGCCCACAGAGCAGCAGTCAGGCTCAGGGTGGCAAGCAGAACCAACAGCAAACGCGAAGAGGAAGTGCGGGGTTGGAAGGCGCGTCGCATACCGAAGGCTCCTGGCCCGGGAATCGAATTGGGCGGCTTCCCATGCCCGGGCGAACACGGAAGACGAGAGTTCGATTACTAACTTTTACGAAGTGTTACTTTTACTTTCGATATACACCGGCTGTCAAGCAAAACTTTGTCCCGCGGCGGGGGCACAAGCTTCTGGACGGCGGCTCCATTTTCAGATAAAAGATAGGGTTTCCCGCAATCAGGGGACAAAGGACAGCCCAGCCCCAGGCGCCGTCGGCCGCGCCGCCGTACGCCAGCCGGGCTCCCGCCCTCGCGGGGACCGAGGTGAAAATGGAAAGCATTCGAAAGTGGGTCGCCGCCCTTCTTTTCCTGCCCGTTCTGTTCCTTCCCGCCTGGGGAGCCCGCAAGAAAAGGCGCGCGGCCCCGGCCCCGCCCCTGGCCACGCTGCGCAATGCCAGCCTGGAAATCAGCGTGGCAGCCGATGGTTCCTATTCCATTACCCGGCAGGGCGCCACCAGCCCCGTCCTGCATGCGCAATCGGCGGCGGTCACCGATTTCCGATTGCTGCCCGCCGGGGCGTATCCCAAGCACGAGGTAGCGCAGACCACCTTCGTGGATGACCTCGGACCCGGACACTTGCTCACCGTAACGCACACCGGGCTGAGCGCCCAGCCCGACCTGGTCTGCTTGCTTCGCCTTTATGACCGCCAGCCCTATGGCAGCATCGGGGTGGAACTCCACAACACCACCGGGAAGCCAATCACGGTGCAGGAAATCCGCGGCATTCAGGCGGCGGGAGCAGCGATTATAAACCTGAATGGGCCGGCATCTTCCGACCGGGTCCTCTCCGACAGCTACAGCGAAGACCGCCCCGCAATGAAGATCATGGACCTTAGCGAGCCGTCTAATGGCATGCATCGCGCCGTGGGCAGCCAGCTGATCTTCAACCGGCAGAGCGGCCAAAGCCTGTTCCTCGGCGCCCTGAGTTCCGACCGTTTTCTTACCATCTTTCATCTTAAGGCGCAGACCGCGCCCGAACCGGGCATTGCTTCCTATGACGTGGAATCTACCGGCACCACGGAAATTCTGAAAGGCGAGTCGCTGAAGAATGCGCCGTCGGACGACCAGATTGATCTGAGCCTGCCGCTGGGACCGGGACAATCTCTGCCCGCCGAGCCCCTCATGGTCGCCGCCGGCCCTGACTATCACAGCCAGCTGGAGAATTACGGCGAGGCTATCCGCATTCTGCACCATGCCCGCATAAGCGCGCCCACCCCCATCGGGTGGTGGAGTTGGACGGCGTACTATTTCGGCCTCACCCAGGGCACCGCCCTCACTAACGCCCAGTGGCTGGCCCAAAACCTCAAGCACCTGGGTTATACGTTCTTCCATATTGACGAAGGCTATCAGTACGCCCGGGGCGAGTATTTCACGCCCAATGCCACCAATTTCCCCCTGGGCATGAAGTTCATTGGCGATCACGTCCGGCATCTGGGCCTGACCTTCGGCATCTGGACCGCGCCATTCGAGGTCTCGGAGCGGTCCTGGATTTTCCAGAATCACAAAGACTGGCTGGTGGCGAACCGCGCCGGTCAGCCTATTCACCTGGGCCACGTCACGGACAGCAAGGACCAGCTCTACGCCCTGGACACCACCAATCCCGGCGCCCAGGAGTATTTGCGCCAGACCTACACGACTCTGACGAAGGACTGGGGCATTCGTTACATCAAAATGGATTTTATGGATGACAGCTCGGTGGAAGGCCACCATTTCCGGCCTAACACCACGGCCCTGGAGGCGCAGCGCATCGGGCTGGATGTGATCCGTCAGGCGGTTGGCGAGCATGTGCTCCTCGACAAGGACGGCAGCCCCATGCTCAACCCGGTGGGGATTGTGGACACCGGGCGCATTTCTCTGGACACGGGGCACGCGTTTGTTGCCAGCCGGGAAGCCGCCCCGGGCATTGCTGCCCGCTACTACATGAACCGCAATTTCTTCATCAGCGATCCCGATGCCTTCTCGGTTTCACGGCAAACCATACCCGAGCACACGTGGCATGGTGGGCAGACGCCACTTACGCTGGATGAAGCCAAGGTGTCCATTGTGCTCTCCGCCGTTTCCGGCGGGATGTACGAAATCGGCGACGATCTGCCCACGCTGGGCCAGGATGCCGACCGCGTGGCGCTGGTGGAGAACCAGGACTTGCTCAACATGGCACGCCTGGGCCGCGCATCGCTCCCCCTGGACCTCATGACCTATCGCCCTGAAGACCAGATGCCCAGCATCTTTTTCCTGCGCGAGGATGCACACCAGTCCATCCTGACGGTGTTCAACTGGACCGAGCAGCCCACGTCGCACGCCTTCACCATGGCCGACCTGAAACTGCCCGCCGGCGGGCAATACCAGGCGCTTGATGTTCTGGATGAGCAGAAGCCGGTAGCCATCAACAATAGCTCGCTGGCATTGGACAATCAGCCGCCGCATTCGGTCCGCGTGATCAAGATTGTGGATGCTTCCGTCTCCGCCGCTGCCCCGGCAATAACCGCGGAGGTTCCACCGCAAGCCAAAATGGGCGAGACCCTCGCCTTCGTCGCAAAAGCGGAGCAGAAGGGCACGCCGGCAGTCGCATATCACTGGGACTTCGGCGATGGAGTAAAAATGGACGGCGCCAGTGCGCACCACACTTACACTATCGAAGGCGAGCGCACTGTGCGCTTGACCGTGGATGGGGTGGACGGAGTGCCGGGGGAGAAAACATTCACGGTGAATGTGAGCGGTTCGGCGGTCAACAAAATGTTCACGCCGACCGAGAACAAGCGCTGGACGCCGTCGGCAGAGAAG
>DATEJK010000018.1:0-50327 GCA_035278025.1 Terriglobales bacterium
GAGACCGTGTTGCTGGTGGAGGACGAGGATGCGGTGCGGGAATCGGAACGGGAATATCTGGAGCAGCGCGGTTACACCGTGCTGGCGGCCGCCAACGGCCCCGCCGCGCTGGAACTGGCCGCCAGCTGCGGCCGCGAGATTCACATCCTGGTCAGCGACGTGGTCATGCCGAAAATGAGCGGCAGCGAACTGGGGCAGCAATTACTGGCGCGGCACCCGGGCCTGAAGGTGCTTTATGTTTCCGGCTACGCCGAGAACACCATCATGCAGCATGGGCTGGCCGAACTGGGCAACAGATTTCTGCACAAGCCGTTCACGCTGAAGGCGCTGGCGGCAAAGATCCGCGAAGTTTTGGACGCACAAGGCACATCCCCCGGAGGAACGAAGTAAGCCATGGCAATTCCGGCGCGCGCATTCCGTCACGGCAAATCCCTTTCTGGCCCACAGATTGTCCCAAGGGATCAGCAGTCCCCTGCGGGCTCAAGCTTGCCGCAGCTGCCGGATAAGCCGCCGCGCTGGCCGTCGGTGGTCATGATGGCCACGGGCGCGCTGAGCCTGCTGCTGGGTTTGCTGGTCCTGGCCAGCTGGCACACCGGCCACATTCTGCTTCCCCTTTTTCTCCTCATCCAAGGAGAGTTGGTGCGTTACAACACCAGCCTGTGTTGTGCCCTTGGCGGCCTGGCCCTGTTGCTATTGGCGCGAGAAAAGCTGCCAGCGGCCCGTGTTCCCGGGCTGCTAATGGCCATGGTGGGCCTGCTCACCAGCTGTGAATACCTCTTCGGCCTCAATCTGGGGATTGACGAGCTGCTGTTTTCCACGCGACGGCTTGCGCCCTCTATCCGCCCGCGGATGGCGCCCAACACAGCAGCAAGTTTTTTCCTGTTGGGCGGTGCTTTGCTGCTGACAGGAGCACGCCCACGAAAACTGCGCAACACTCTGCAGGCATACCTGGGGGCGCTGGCGGCGGCCGTGGGCCTGGTGGGATTCATCGGCTATCTGGCCGATATTCCCACCGCCTATGGATGGGGAAAGTTCGCGCCCATGGCGGCCCCTACGGCGGCGTCAATCTGCGCTCTGGGCCTGGGCGTGGTGGCCTTTGCCTGGGGACAACATGCCAGACGGTCAGCCACCCTGCCCTCCTGGGGGCCGCCGCTGGCCGGGCTGAGCCTGGCCGCGGGTTCAATCACCCTGTGGCGGGCGCTGCACGCCCTGCGTCCGCAATCGGGAATCGCGCCGATGGTCCTGCTTCTAGGGTTATTACAGGCGGGCCTTCTCTACCTGGTGCTGCATCTGCTGGGCAGCGCCGGCAGGCGCTCGCAGCAATTGCGCCAGCTCAACTCTCTGCTGCAGATTCAGATGCACTCGCTGGAGCGGGCTGAGCGCGAGTTGCAGGCCAAGCATGCTTACACCCGCTCGCTCATTGAAGCCAGCCTCGATCCGCTGGTCACCATCGCGCCTGACGGCAAGATTACGGACGTGAATGCGGCCGCGGAAGCCGCCACCGGGCGGTCCCGCCAGGAACTGATCGGAACCGATTTTTGTGATTACTTTACCGAACCAGAAAAGGCCCGGGCCGGCTACCAGCAGGTGTTCCGCGAGGGCGGAGTGCGCGATTACGAGCTGGCTATTCGCGACCATGAGGGGCGCGTCATGCCCGTCCTCTACAACGCTTCCGTTTACCACGACCAGGCGGGGGCGGTGATCGGGGTCTTTGCCGCCGCCCGCGACATCACCCAACACAAGAGGACAGAACAGGCCCTGCGCTGCAGCGAGGAACGCTATAGAGCATTGCTGGTGGCCACCGCCCAGGTGGTGTGGACTACGCCGCCTGATGGCGTGGTGGAGGACATGCCTATGTGGCGGGAGTATACCGGCCAGAGCTTGGAGCAGGTGCGCGGCTGGGGTTGGCTGGACGCGATCCATCCCGAGGACCGGGAACGCACGGTGGCAAGTTGGTCGGCAGCGTTGGCGGCACGCAGCATGTACGACACGGAATACCGTATCCGTCGTGCTGATGGCCACTTTCGTTACTTCGCCGTTCGCGGCGTCCCGGTTCTGGAGCCAGATGGGAGCTTACGTGAGTGGGTGGGCACCTGCAGTGACATTCACCGGCGCAAGCAACTGGTGGAAGATTTGCGTGCCCGTGAGGCTTATACCCGCTCCCTGATTGAAGCCAGCCTGGACCCCCTGGTTACCATCGCCGCCGAGGGAAAGATCACGGATGTGAACCGGGCGACGGAAGAGGTTACCGGGGTTGTGCGCGCTCAACTGGTGGGCAGCGACTTCTGCAATTACTTCACGGAGCCGGACAAGGCGCGGGCCGGCTACCAGCAGGTGTTTGCCGAAGGCCTGGTGCAGGACTACGCGCTGGCCATCCGCCATCGCGACGGCCATGTGACTGACGTCCTGTACAACGCCTCGGTCTTCCGCAATGAGGCGGGAGAAGTGGAGGGTGTGTTCGCCGCCGCCCGCGACATTACCGAACGCAAGCGCCTGGAAGACAGCCTGCGGCAGCGCACCCTGGAACTGGAAAACAGCGTGGCCGAGCTGGAGGCGTTCAGCTACTCGGTTTCCCATGACCTGCGGGCGCCGCTGCGCAGCATTGACGGCTTCAGCCAGATTCTGCTGGAGGACTACCGCGACAAAGTGGATGCGGAAGGCCAGGATAGTCTGCGGCGCATTCGTAATGCCAGCCAGAGCATGGGCCAGCTGATTGACGCTTTATTACAGCTATCGCGGGTCATGCGCACCGAACTGTCGCGCGAGCCGGTGGACCTGAGCGTGCTGGCGCTTGCCACCGCGGCGGTGATCCAGAAGGCTGATCCGGAACGGCGAGTGCGGTTCCATGTGGCCACCGGACTGCGAACGCATGGCGATCGCCGTCTGCTGGGAGTGGCGCTGCAGAACCTGCTGCAGAACGCCTGGAAGTTCAGCGCCCGCAATCCGGAGCCAACCGTCGAGTTCGGCTCTTTGCAAGAAGACGGCAAGACTGCCTACTACGTGCGCGACAACGGCATCGGTTTCGACATGACCTACGTCAACAAGCTGTTCACGCCTTTCCAGCGTCTGCATGCCAAGGAGCAGTTCGAAGGCACCGGCATCGGCCTGGCCACAGTCAAACGCGTAATCAAACGCCACGGCGGACAAGTGTGGGCGGAAGGGGCGGTGGGCAAAGGGGCAACTTTCTATTTCACGCTGGCTTGAGGCGAAAATAAAACCATAGGAGTAGAAATGCAAAATGCAGCCATTCTGCTAGTGGAAGATAACCCGGACCACGAGGCGCTCACCATTCGCGCGCTCAAGAAAGCGCACGTGATGAACGATATCATCGTGGCCCACGATGGCGCCGAGGCGCTGGAACTGCTGTTCGGGGCAGAAGGCCGGCCGCCTATTCCGGTGCCACAGCTCATTCTGCTCGACCTCAAGCTGCCCAAGGTAGATGGCCTGGAAGTGCTGCGCCGCTTGCGTGCGACCCCCAGCACTACACTGGTGCCGGTGGTGGTCCTGACCTCTTCCGATGAAGAGGGTGACGTGGTGACCAGCTACAAACTGGGGGCCAACAGCTACGTCTGCAAGCCGGTGGACTTCGTGCAGTTCATGGAGGCGACCAAGCAGCTGGGTCTGTACTGGCTGGTGCTGAACGAGACGCCCAAGGCCGCTTATTCCGCTGCTGCGGGCCGCTGAAGCCAGGGTTGGGGGATAAAGGCGGGCGGTAGTGGAGCCGCGAATCTGCATCCAATCTGCGTGCCCAAGCAGCCGCAGCCGGTAACTCTCGATTCTTCGCGCCGCAGCGTCCACGAAATCTTTGAAGGTGTATCGCGCAACGCCCGCGAGGAATTGAATCGCTCCTCCCGGGCCCTGGCCTTCTCCGGGCTGGCCGGTGGCGTCACTATGGGACTGACCGGGCTGGCAGTCGCCATCGTGCAGGCCCTGCTGGGTGCCGGACAGCCGGGTGAGTTTATTTCCTATCTCTTCTACCCGGTGGGTTTCATTGCGGTGATTATCGGCCGCGCCCAGTTGTTCACGGAGAACACGCTTTACCCCGTGGTGCTGGTTTTGGACGAGCACAACCACATCGGCAATACCCTGCGCCTCTGGGGCGTGGTGTTTGCCAGCAACGTGGTGGGGGCGCTGGGCTTCGGCCTGCTGGCCATCAAGAGTGGCGCCCTGGAACCCAAAGTGGCTGAAATCCTGGCCACGCTCGGTTTGCAGATCGCGGCGCAGACCTCTGCTCATGCCTTCTGGTCGGGCGTGGTTGGCGGCTGGCTGATCGCGCTGGTGGCCTGGATGGTAACCGCCAGCCATTGGACCATAGGGCAGATCATGGTCATCTGGCTGCTCAGCTTTGTGGTCGGGTTAGGACACTTTGCCCACTGCATCGCCAGCAGCGGTGAAATTTGGAGCGCGGTCTTCGCCGGACTGGTGCCGGTGAGCCAGTACTTTCACTGGCTGGCCTTTGCCACCCTGGGCAACATCGCAGGTGGCGTGATGATTGTCAGCCTGCTCAACTGGGGCCAGGTGAAGGCCGGGCACGAAGGCTGAGCGGGCAACCTGACCTTCAACTCCGGTTTCTAGGTGAGAGCGGGGAACAGTTGCATGGAGGAGGGGGTCTGAGTGCAGGATCGGGTCCTCAAGGCAGTCATATTCTCCAGCGTCGAATTCCTGTTTCTGTTGGGACTCTGGATGCTGTTCGTCAGCCAGACACAGCGTGCCGAACTGGTGGCGGGCATCTTTGCCGCGGCCTTTGGCGCCGTTGCCGACGGCCTGGTCAAATCCAAGCGCCTGGCCAGGTTCCGACCGCGCTTGAAGTGGCTGGCTCTTTTTGCCCTGGAGCCGTGGTACGTGCTGACCGGCTCCGCCGCTATCATGTGGGCCCTAGGCCGGCGACTCATGGGGAAAAGATCGGAGGCGCAGTTTCGGGTGGTGCCCTTCCCCGCCGGAGGCAACGATCCTGAATCCGCCGCTCGCCGTGCCCTTGCCATCACTCTCACCACCGTTTCTCCCGAAACCATCGTCGTAGGCATAGATCGCGAGCGCGCTCTTATGTTGCTGCACCTGATTGCCCCCGCTTCCATCCCCAAAATCGCGCGCCGCCTGGGAGTTCAGCCATGAACGTCTGGCTGTTGGGGTCGGCGGTGCTGCTGTTTGCCCTGGTGCCGTGCGGCATTGCCAGCTTCCGCGGCGACGCCATGGAGCGCCTGGTAGGACTGGAAATGGCGGGCATGATCGTCACCCTGCTTCTGGTGATGCTGGCCGAAGGCATGGGCCGGGTAAATTTCTACGACCTGGCGCTGGCGCTGGCCTTGCTCTCTTTTGGAGGCGGCCTGGTGTTTGCCCGATTCCTGGAGCGCTGGCTGTGAGCGCCGCCGGGGTCGCGGTGGAGGTGCTGGTCTGGGCCACGGTGCTGACCTGTCTGGTCTGCTGCCTCGGCATCGCGCTCATGAAAAATCTTTTCGAGCGCCTGCACTACATGGCAACCGTCAGCACGGTCGCGACCGTGGCTCTGCTGGCCGCTGTGGTCATCGAACAGGGTTGGGGCCAGGCGGCCATCAAGATGAGCCTGATCGTAGTGGTGCTGTTCCTGATGAACGCCGTTTTGACGCATGCCACCGCGCGCGCTGCCCGGGTTCGGAGCAGCGGCCATTGGCAACCGGCCGAGGGCGAAAAGATCGCCGGCCTGGAGCAGGTTACGGGCAGAGGGAAAAAAGACAAATAAGACGGCAAATATGTTTCTGCAGTTCACCATCCTCAGCTTCGTTGCGGTTACGGCCACCGCGGTCGTGCTGACGCGCGACCCAGCTAAGCAGGCCATTGGCATCAGCTTTTATGGCCTGGTGATGGCACTGATGTTTTTCATCTTCCAGGCTCCCGACGTGGCTTTGTCGCAAATCGTGATCGGGGCGGTGGCCCTGCCCCTGATGATTCTGTTGGCGCTGACCAAAATCCGCCACCACGAGGAAGAGCAACGCACCAGGCACAAAAAGGAAAAGGAAGCCGCATGAAGCGCCGGGGACGGTTGATCTTCTTTCTGCTGTCGGCTGCCGCCTTCGCCGGTGTGTATCTGTGGGGACTGAAAGGACTGCCGGCGGTTGGCCATTATCGCGGCCCTTACGGCGACGTGCTCAACCGCGTGGCCACCTATGAGCGGCACGTCACCGATATCGTCACCGCCGTGAACTTCGACTATCGCGGTTTCGATACCCTGGGTGAGGAATTCATCCTGTTCATGTCGGTCATCGGTGGAAGCGTTCTACTGCGCCGCCAGCGGGAAGAAGAAAAAGGTGAGCACAGGGACGACAATTTCGCCGATGAAAGCCCCGAGCGCCAGGCGCCGCAGCCGAGCGATGCCGTTCGGGTGCTCACTCTCGGCCTGGTGGGACCGCTGGTCGTGTTTGGTCTCTATATCGTGGCTCACGGACAACTCACGCCTGGCGGCGGATTCCAGGGGGGAGTGATCCTGGCCACCGCGCCCCTGCTGGTTTACCTGGCCGGGGACCTGAAGAAATTCAAGCAGATCACCTCGCATACACTCGTGGAGGTAGGTGAAGCGGTGGGCGCCGCCGGATATCTGGGGATTGGGTTGGCCGGCCTGATTGTGGGCGGCGCTTACTTGCGCAATGTGGCGGCTCTGGGCCAAACCGGGACCATCAATTCCGGCGGCACCATCGCCCTGATTAACCTGGCCACCGGCCTGGAAGTAGCCGCCGGTTTTGTACTCCTGTTGTATGCGTTTCTGGAACAGACCTTGGAGATCCGGCTGCGAGGCGAGAAGTGAGCTTTTTCCCTTATGCGGTCGCCGCCTGGCTGTTTGTCATTGGGCTTTACGGCATTGTCACCAGCCGCAATTTTGTGCATCTGGTGATCTGCCTGGCGGTGCTGCAGTCCTCCACCTATGTGCTGCTGCTCTCCATCGGCTATCGCGCCGGCGGCACCGCTCCCGTCTTTGCCGGAGTGCCGGTGGGCACGCCGGCTGTGGATCCGGTGGTACAGGCGCTCATGCTCACCGATATCGTGGTGGAAGCCACGGTAGTGGCTCTGCTGCTCGCACTCGCCCTGCAATTGCACAAACACGCCGACACCCTCGACCCCGACAAATTGAAGGCGTTGGAAGGCTGAATGTCTCTCCTCGCACCTTTGCCGGTGGTCATTCCCTTGTCCACCGCGGCAATTCTTGCCGCCCTGAATAAATTTTTCTCCCGCCGCTGGTCCGAGGGTTTATCAATCCTGGCCACCATTGCCACCGGGGTTATCTGCGGAGAACTGCTGTTGCAGTCGCGCATGCAGCCGGTAATCCACTGGTTCGGTGGATGGACGCCGCGTGCGGGCGTGGCCCTGGGCATCTCCTTTGTTATAGATCCCGTCGGCGCCGGCGCGGCAGTTTTTACCAGCCTGCTGGTGCTGGCAGCCCTGGTTTTTTCTATTCACTACTTCGAAACCGTAGGCACCCTGTTCCACGTGCTCATGCTGGGATTTTTGGGGGCCATGTGCGGCTTCGCCCTGACCGGCGACCTTTTCAACCTGTTCGTGTTTTTCGAATTGATGAGCGCCTCTGGTTTTGCCCTTTGCGGGTACAAGGTGGAAGAGCCGGAGTCCATGCAGGGAGCCCTGAACTTTGCCATCACCAACACCGTGGGCGCGTTTCTGGTGCTCAGCGGCATTGGCCTGCTCTACGGGCGCACCGGCGCCCTCAACATGGCGCAGATCGGCCGCACCCTGGGTGGCAGCCCGGACGGACTGATAATTACTGCCTTTGTTTTCATCATGGCCGGATTTTTCATCAAGGCCGCTGTGATCCCCTTTCATTTCTGGCTGGCGGACGCGCACGCGGTGGCGCCCACGCCGGTTTGCGTGCTTTTTTCCGGCATCATGGTCGAACTGGGCATATATGCGGTGGCGCGCATTTACTGGGTCATATTCGACGGCCCTTTCACAACTCACCGCTGGGCCTTGCGCGAATTGCTGCTGGCCGTAGGGACCATAACCGCCGTCACTGGGGCGGTCATGTGCTTCGCGCAGCGACATATCAAGCGCCTGCTGGCATTTTCCACCATCAGCCATGTGGGGCTGCTGACCATCGGCTTCGGACTTCTCAAGGCAGGAGCACTGGCCGGGGTGGTTCTGTATGTAGTGGGGCACGGAATGATCAAGGCAGCTCTGTTTCTGGTGGCCGGCATCCTGCTGCACCGCTATGGCAGGGTTGATGAACTGGAACTCCACGGACGCGCGCGCGAACTGCGCGCCACCAGCATCGTTTTTCTCTTGGGCGGGCTTGGGCTTGCCGCCATGCCGGGTTTTGCCACTTTTGTGGGTGAGTCCGCCATCATGGATACAGCTCGCTCGATGGGTCAAGGCTGGTTACGCGCGGTCTTCTTCTTTTCCGCGGCCCTTACCGCCGGCGCCGTATTGCGGGTTTGGGGACGCGTGTTTCGCGGCATGGGAAAGGGGAAACAGGCGCAGGCCGCTGGCGCCAAAAATATTCGGGAGGAACGCGAGACCCGGGGAGCCGGGCACAACATTCCCGCCGTCATGTTCGCCCCGGCCGCCGCTCTGGTGCTGCTGGCCCTGATGGTCGGCTTGGCGCCCGGGGTTCACCGCGCTGCCCGCACCGCCGCATTGCTTATGCAGGACCGCAACGCCTACCAGGCGCGCGTTCTGGAAAATGCCTGGATCCCCGTCGTTTCTGCCGGTCAGGAACACGCGCCCATGGGAGCGGAATTGGCCTGGTCGTTTGCCGCCACCGCCGCGGCCCTTGGTCTGGCATGGTTGTCACTCTCCCGCTACTGGCCGGGCAAAAACGCACTCACCCGGCCGCTGGCGGGGGCGGTGTACAGGATACGCGCCATCCACAGCGGACACATCGGCGATTACGTGGCTTTTCTTACCTTTGGGGTGGCGGCTTACGGCGTGATTCTGGCGCTTCTGATTGAACTCCGCTAATTGCAACCTGCAGCGCCCGCACATCGCAACTGTGTCCAGCTGAGCTCAAGCTTCTTAAGGTAACCTCCGGCGTGCGCGTCCGCATCCCAATGGCAAGTCCAACAGGAGGCATGCAATGGCGAGAAAATCCAGGGTGCTAACCGACCATGATGAGATCCGCAACTGGGCGGAAGAACGCGACGCACAGCCGTCCTGCGTGCGCGGCACAGGCAGCGAGGAGGACGTAGGCATGATCCGCCTCGATTTTCCAGGCTACAGCGGGGAAACTTCGCTGGAGCCCATCGAATGGGACGAGTGGTTCCAGAAGTTCGACGACAACAACTTGGCGCTGTTGGTGGAAGAGCAAACAGCGCGAGGCGAACAGAGCAACTTCAACAAAATCATAGGACGTGAAACTGCGGCGGCCCGCGCACAGGGGCGGAAAACATCGCGGCGGGCGGCAAGCGCGGAAAAAAGGGGAGGAGCTCGCGCCAGCAGCCGCAAGCGGCCGGCGCGCGCCAGAAGCAAGCGTTCGCGATCGGCCGCTGTGCGGGGCGCCGCTTCGCGCTCCTCACGCTCGCGCTCCCAACGTTCGACCAGCGCACGCGGAGAAAGCAGCCGCGCCCGCAGCTCACGCTCGCGCTCGTCACGGACCACCACCGGCAAAAAGCGGGCGCAAAGCGCTAGTAGCAACTCCCGTTCCCGTTCGCGGCGGCGCGCGGCATAACCTTGCTGCTTCAAGGTAAAGACGAACCCGATCCCCCTTTGCCACCGGGGCAGCAACCGCCTGCTCCGGTGGAAGAGCCTCCCGATTCGCCCCAGTCCGAGCCGCCCGCTCCCGTGCGCGAGCCCGGCCCCACTCCGCCGAAGCGCATGCAGGTATGGGGCGCAGATCGCCCTCGCCCGCGAGTGACAACCCCGGGGGTTAAAGCCCATGACATTCTTTCGCCCGTACCCCGGACTAAAGCCCGGGGCTTCTACCAAGGCAGACAAGGGTGCCGGATGACCTGGAGAAATTCTTCGCGCCTCTGTGGCAGGTTTGTGATTCTGGGAAGGACTACTCGATCTGTACCAGCCCGCCGGGTTCGGGGATGGCCGCGGGCGTAGCCGGCCGTTGCGGAGCGCGCCACTTATCAAGGTAGGCGACCTGGTGCACGCAGGAAACAGTGCAGTGCGGCGCGCAGGATTTTTCGGTCAGATACTCGCGGCGGATGTCCTCCACCGTGTACTCCATAAGGGGTTTGGCGGGATACCCGCGCTGCTGCGAACAGTAGTGCACCAGCCCGTCCTCGCAGACATACAGGTAGCGGGCGCCGGCGCGGCAGCGCCACTCGTTGGGTCGCCCGTCAGCTATATTGTCCTGGAAGAAGTTGATTCGGGCGTAGCTGCCCTTCTCCATGGCCTTCATCTGGCGATAGACTTCGCGCTCCTGGGCGCCCAGCGGCTGCAACTGCCCGCCGCCATCGTGAATAATGCCGACCGTGGAAGTGAAGCCCAGTTCTACCGCGCGCCGGCCCACGGCCAGCGCGTCTTCTGGATTGCGGATGCCGCCGCCCACCACGGAATTGATGTTGACATGAAAATCGGCGTGCTCCGCCAGCAGCTGCAGCTTCTTGTCCAGCACCTTCAAGCTCTTTTTGGAGACCTCGTCGGGCAGCACGTTGTCAATGGAGATCTGCAGGTGCTCCAGTCCGGCACGGTTCAGCCGCTGAATGCGTTCCGCCGTGAGCAGATAACCGTTGGTGATCAGGCCGGCGATGACGCGGTGCCGGCGGACGCGGCCGATGATGTCGTCCAGTTGCGGATGGAGCAGCGGCTCTCCGCCGCTGATGCAGACCACCGTGGTGCCCAGCGCCGCCAGTTTGTCCACCCGCTGGAACATGGTTTCCAGGGGCACGGGTTTGGAAAAATCGTCGTACTCGTTGCAGTACTTGCAGGCCAGGTTGCAGCGGCGGATGGGAATGATGTGTGCCAGAATGGGATGATCGGTGTCAGCGAGACCCTTAAAAATCATCCTCCATTCACGACTTCGGCGATGAAACTGCAGCACTCGCCTTCTGGCCAGCACAGGAATGGTCGGCATACGTCTTCGAATAATCTAGTAAATCACACCCCTTGAATAACTTGCATGGTTCTGCAGCGTGCAGCCGCTTTTTAGGGGTAAATGGTAGTTTCCCGGGCTGGGGCAGCGCACCCGTCCTACGCACTTAAAGTTTCCTCACCGACGGCGTCTTCCACAAGACGCCCAACTAGTCCACAAGTTGTACACAGAAACTTTGCCGCCGGGTATTGCGCCCGCAAGACGGCTGGTGCACAGTCGAATCAGGCTCTATGAAGGCTTCTCTGGATGTCTGCCCCGTCTGCGAAGGCACGGGCTGGAAAAGCGTCGCGACGGGCAAAGAGCGGCGGGTGACGCGCTGCGATTGCACCTTGCGGGCGCGCAATGACAGGCTGCTGGCCCAGGCCCGTATTCCCAAGCGCTATGAACACTGTGAGCTCTCCAACTTCGAATTTGAGGGTCCGCACAAGTGCCTGTTGCCGGCAAGAATGGCGGCCTACAAGTTCGTAGAAGAGTACCCGGTGGACAGCACCGGGCTGCTTCTGATCGGGCCCATCGGGGTGGGCAAGACGCACTTGGCGGTGGGCATCATCAAGGAATTGATCCTCAGCAAGGGCATTGCGTGCCTGTTCTATGACTACCGCGAGCTGCTGAAGGAAATTCAGAATTCCTATAACAGCTCCGTGCAGGCGACGGAACTGGAGGTGCTGCGTCCGGTATTCGAGAGCGAGGTGCTGGCCCTGGATGAGCTGGGGGCGGTAAAGCCCACGGAATGGGTGTGGGACACGGTGAGTCTGATCCTCAACACTCGCTATAACAACAATAAGACCACCATCATTACCACCAATTTCGATGACAAGCCCGCCGGGGTGCTGGCCGGGCCGCGCGCCGCCGCCCGGGAAGAGACCCTGGGCGACCGCATTGGTGAGCGCATGCGCTCCCGCCTGCACGAAATGTGCCGCATAGTGAAGCTGGAAGGCGAAGACTTCCGGCAGAAATTCCGCAGCGCCAGTTTCCGGTAAAAGCTCACCACAAAGGACACGAAGGGGAAAATTGCCGATTGTCGGTTACGATCGACGACTGATCACCGTTCCGGTAACGCGTCGAGCTCAGCCTGCAATCTCAAATCGTCAGTCCTTAGTGTACCTTCGTGTCCTTTGTGGTGAAGTCTTGTCTGCGGCGATAATGGGTAAATGCTGGCTGAGCGCCTGGAGTTCACTCCCGAGCGGGACACGGAGATTTTTGCCTCCGTTCCGGCGGCGCCGGCGGTGTTTCTGCTGCGCGGCCCGCAGGACGGCTCCGAACCCTACGCGAGCAAGACCACCAATCTCAGACGCCGCCTGCTGCGGTTGCTGGGAGCCACAGAAGAGCGTACCCGCCGCCTGAACCTGCGCCAGCGTGTAAGCCGCATCGAGTACACGCTCACCGGCTCCGACTTTGAATCAGGATTCCTGCTGTACAAGCTGCTGCGGGCAAGCTTCCCGCAAACTTATTCCGCGCGCCTGCGCCTGCGTCCCGCTCCTCTGCTCAAACTGCATCTGGAAAATGAATACGCGCGAGCCTCTATAACCACGCGCCTGGGCCGGTTGGATGGGCGCTCCCTCTATTACGGGCCGTTTCCTTCCCGCGCCGCCGCGGAGAAATTCGCCAACGACTCGCTGGATTTTTTCAAAATGCGGCGCTGCGTGGACGATCTTCATCCCGACCCCGCCTTTCCCGGATGCATCTATTCGGAGATGAAAATGTGCCTGGCGCCCTGCTTCAAGGGCTGCACCGACGAGGAGTACGCGGCGGAAGTGGCGCGAGTGCGGCAGTACCTCGACTCTCGCGGGCAGTCGCTGGCCCGCGAACTGGAGTCGGAGCGCGAGCAGGCGTCCGCCGCCCTGCAGTTTGAAAATGCGGCGGCGGCACACGCCCGCGTGGAGAAGCTCACCCCGCTTCTGAGCCAATTGCCGGAAATCGTAAGCCGGCTGGACCGGCTTTCCGGGGTGATAATCCAGCGCGCCGCTACAGACAATGCAGTAGCGCTGTTTCCGGTGCGGGCGGGCGTCATTTCCGGCCCGGTGGCCTTTGCGGTGCAGCCAACGGCGGAACAGGCGGCCAGGTCGCAGTCCATGGAATCGCGCGTTCAGCTGGCGCTGGCGGAGCTTACGGCAGCCGGCTCTGTTTCAGTACAGGAACGTACGGAGCACATGGCCATTCTCAAGCGCTGGTATTACCGCGGCAGCCGGGTGGGAGAAATGTTCTTAGCGAATGAAAGGGACGCGCTCCCCATGCGCCGCGTAGTGCGCGGCATCGGCCGCGTCTTCCATGGCGAGCGCCCGGAAACCCCCGCGCCGGCGCCGCAAACAGCTTCCCAACTCCCGATGGAGGATCCATGATGAAGCAGGACGCTCACGACCAGTCTGTGCGCCAGCACCTTGTCGATCTGCTGCGCGGCGGCAACGCGCACCTAAAGTTTGAAGAAGCGGCGAAGGATTTTCCCGAGCGCCTGCGCGGCAAGAAACCGGAAGGCCAGCCGCACACGGCGTGGCGGCTGCTGGAGCACATGCGCATCGCCCAGTGGGACATTCTGGAGTTCAGCCGCAACTCCAGGCATGTGTCGCCGGAGTTCCCGGACGCCTACTGGCCGCAGAGCGACGCTCCGGCCAGCGCTGCCGCCTGGGAGAAGAGCGTAAAGCAGTTTCGCGCCGACTTGAAGGCCATGCAGGACCTGGTGGCCGATCCCAAGACCGACCTGTACGCCCGCATCCCCTGGGGCGACGGCCAGACCATCCTGCGCGAAGCCCTGCTGGTGGCCGATCACAATGCCTATCACCTGGGCGAACTGCTGCTCATCAGGCGCCTGGTGGGGGCGTGGAAGTAGCAGGCATTGGCGCAGTACGTAGGCACAGGCGCCCTTGCCTGTGCCCGGCGAGGCCGGCAAACTTTATTTCCCGCCGGTCAGCGCTTTCAGAAAACGATAATAAAATTCCACCCCGTTGTAGTACGACTGAACTCCCAGGCGCTCGTCCCTGCCGTGGGCCCTCACATCATCCATATCAATGGCGATTCCGGAGATGCCGAAGGTAGGCAGTCCGGCGGCGTTGGTGTAAACCCCGTCGGAAGCGCCGGTGGACATGGTGGGAATCACGGGGGCGCCAGGCCACATTTCGGCCGCCACCTTCTCCAGCGGCTGCATAACGTCAGAACGCAGCTTTACCGGGGCGTAGCCCAGCTTTTCGGGAGCCCGGTCCATCACCGTGCCGTCGTTCGCCACGTAGCGTACTTCGACTTTGGGATCGGCAAAAATTTTGACCAGCTCCTCGCGTATTTGCTCGCGCGAGTGCCCCGGCAGAATGCGGCAATTCACGTTGGCGGTGGCGCTCTGGGGTAGCGCGTTGTTGGCGTGCCCGGCTTCCAGGCGCGTGGCCACGCAGGTGGTGCGCATGGTGGCATTGAATACCGGGTCTTGGGAGAGGCGGGCTATGGCAGCCTGGTCCGGCGGCGTATTCAGGATGGCCTTCATGTCGGCCGCACGCTGGCCGTGTTCAATGGTGGACATACGCTCAAAATAGCCGCGTGTCACCGCGTTCAGCTCGAAGGGAAATTGGTACTTCTGCAGGCGCGCCAGCGCGTCCGTAAGGTGGTAAATGGCGTTGTCGGGCACGGGCAGCGAGCTGTGGCCGCCGGGATTGGTCGTCTTGAGCTGGTAATCGCCATAAAGCTTTTCGCTGCCGTCCATGGAGACGAACAAGGGCTTGCCGTTCACCGTGTTCACGCCGCCCCCGTCGGAGTTGAGCACGTATTCGGCGTTGATCAGGTCGCGGTGATTTTTGATGAGCCAGTCCACGCCATTGTGGTTGCCGCCTTCTTCGTCGGCCGTGAGAGCCAGAATCAGGTCGCGGTCGGGCTTGTAGCCTTCCCGCTTGAGGCGGACGAAGTCGGCCACCCAGATGGCGTCATCGCTCTTCATGTCCTGGGTGCCGCGGCCATAGAAATAGCCGCCCTTCTCGAGGAATTGGAAGGGGTCGCTGGTCCAGTCGGAGCGGCGGGCCTCCACCACGTCGAGGTGGCCAATCATCAGGATAGGCTTCTGCTTGCCGGTGCCGCGATAGCGCGCCACCATGTTGCCGTGGCGCTGGTCGGGACTGAGCACCACCACATCACTCGCGGGAAAGCCGGCGTCGCGCAGGCGCTTGGCCATAGCTTCAGCCGCCACCGTCGTGCTGCCCACCGACTCGGTGGTGTTGATATCAATCAACTGCTGGAAAATGTCGCGCGCCAGCTGCTTATCGGAGTTGTCGAGCTGCGCCTGGGAGTAGGAAATGGTGAAAAGGATGATTACCAGCAGAGCTAACCAGCAACGGGACTTTGGCATGAACCCTCCGGGGAATGGGGAACACGGAAGGGGCATTGTACAAGAGAGCAGCACTTAGCATTCCCTGGTCGGCATTTAGGGCCACGAACCATCTCGCCATGCGTCCCAGCCTTGTACTCTGCTCTATTTAGCGGCCCGTCTGTCCTGCGAGTGGCCGCAGGAAGCCGCTCCTACTGTCCTTCCGTACACCGTCCTATGGAACCAATGCGTTTTGACGCACCGCCGGCAGGGGCGCAGAATCGCTTTAGCTTATCGCCATAAATTGCGGCGCCGGAGCCGATAATGCTTGCCCTCCTCGCTCTCGTTTATCAAATTGTGCCGTTCCTGCGCTGTTCGCATCGTTTCTCCTGGCCGCAAACCGGAGCTGACGGGCAGGACTACCAGGTCTGCCTGCGTTGCGGCGCCCGTTACCGCTATGACTGGAATTCCATGCGCCAGGTAGGAAAGGCAAAAGTACAATCGGGAGCCTGGAACTAGTCCAGCACGCGGGGGGTTCACGCTATCCGCGCACGTCCCAAACAGTTCTGTCGCTCAGGGAGGCGAGCAGGTCTATCCCTTCGCTTGCGATCATCTGTCTTTTTGCCCCGCGTTCCGAGCCGTTATCTGACCACCCTCAGGTTCGCCAGCTTCAGCGGCTTGCCCGATAGTTCCGCCTCCGCCTGCATCCAGTCATCGAAATCGTGGCCGTCCTGGCAACCGCGCAATTGGAACAGTTCAAACGCGCGTTGGCGGATGCGCTCATCCCTATCAACGGTGGGGGTCGTTTCCCTCTTGTTCTGAGGTTTTGCAATAGCCATGACGATCTCTCCTTGATTTGCTTCCGCATCGCGCCTTCGCTTGCGGGGGGTTGGGCAAGCGCGAGTGAGAGAGATGATGAGCTGGTGGTTAGCGCTTACCTGTTTGCACCCTAACACGGCTGTGGTGCCCCGTCAGTGACCGGGGCCGGCAGTAGAAACGCCTAATTTCCGTTTCAGGCCCAAACTGGCACCACGCCGAACCGGTGCGCAAGCGCAGGGCGGCAATGCGAGCCTGTGTCGCGCGCGCGCCATTGACCTACAAACCGCACGACATCGTGGATGGCGATGAGGCCTACTGGGAAGGCGGCATGTACGCTCTGCTTGGAGACCGCGATTAAGCTATTCTCTGGCTGAAACGAGCGGTACAGCTTGGCAACCAGTTCCGGCGCGATAAGAATTGGGACAAGCTGCGCAACGATTCCGAGTGCCAGCAAATCATCGCGGAGGTCCGCCGGCAATGGGAACAATACACGGCCGAATTCGGACAAAGCTAAGGCTTAGGATTTGGCGGGTTTTTTAGAGATTACACGGCGCAGTCACTTGCCCTCGCCGCCGCCGTTCGTGCCCGCCACCACATCCACCACCACCTGCCGCCGCTGCGCCCGCTCTGCCACCATGCTCTGCAAAACCCGGGCGCGGTTCGCCGCCGCCGTGATGGGCACCAGGCGCACAATGCTGCGGCCACTCGCTTCCAACTCGAACCGGAACCAGTCCGTGCGGTAGAGCCGCCCAGAGCAGAAGAATGTGGCTGAGGCCGCAATCGTGCCCCGGAACTCCTGGCTGCCCAGGGCCAGAAGCTTGTGCCCCACCTCCTGCATCCAGCTGCGCCCGCCCACCAGGGGATGGTTGAGAGCGAACTTGGCGAAAGGCACCGCGTCATGAATCTTGCGGATCTGCACCAACTGCAGCAGCACGGAGCTTTTGGCCAGGTTGGTGATGATAATCGAGGCTTCTTCTTCGGAACCCCGCTCGATGTGAATGTGCAGCTCTGGCGCCCACTCGCGTTCAAACTGCTCCCGCGCCAAATCCAGGCTCTTGTCGGTGGCGGCGGCATAGCGCAGAGTCGCGCGCGCCAGGATCACGGTCACCAGGGTGGTGACGATGGTCGCCAGCAGGGGAACAAAGCTAAGAGCCGTCTGCAACGACGGACGGCCAATGCCTCTAATCCAGGCAATCCAGTGCATATATGGAAGTGGCGCTCACTCTGGCGGGAGGGATGCGGACTAACCTTCGGTTGGGTAACCATTTCCCGGTTACCCGCTGCCCACACGGGAAGAGACGCCAGCACTAGAGCCGCACTGCTGAGTTAGCCAAAGTCTGCTCCTCACGGCAACTGCGGGAGGTACAACAGCTTTGGTAATCTCCGCCTTCCGGTTAACATGGCGAAGACAACTTGCTTGCCAGCTCACCGGCTGGCGGCGAAACCTAAAGCTATTAAGCCAGTTAGCCACAGAGCTAACCAGCCAGGAAGCCACCATGCAAACCAGCACAAAGCAGGTGCGCAGCATAGATCGGGCGCGGCTGAAGGCGCTCATGAAGCGGGAGCAGGAGCGTTTCGCGGCTGAGCATCCGCGGTCGCGGGAACTCCACCAGCGGGCCACCCATTCGCTGCTCAGCGGTGTGCCCATGAACTGGATGGTGAAGTGGGCGGGGGCCTTTCCCGTGTTCGTGAAGCAGGCGCACGGCGCGCACTTTACCGACGTGGACGGGCACGAATATGTGGACCTCTGCCTGGGCGACACCGGAGCCATGACCGGCCACTCGCCGGAAGCCGCGGTGCACGCCATCACCGAGCAGGCGCGCCGTGGCATTACCTTCATGCTGCCCACCGAGGACGCCATCTGGGTGGGCGAGGAACTGAAACGCCGCTTCGGGCTGCCTTACTGGCAGTTCTGCCTGACCGCCACCGACGCCAATCGCTTTTCCATTCGCATGGCTCGTGAGGTCACGCAGCGCCGCCTGGTGCTGGTGTTCAACTACTGCTACCACGGCACCGTAGACGAATCCTTCATCACCCTGAACGATGGCGTGCCCGGACCCCGCCGCGGCAACATCGGCCCGCCGGTGAATCCCACCGAAACCACGCGCGTGGTCGAATTCAACGACATCGAAGGACTAGAGAAGGCGCTGGCCACGCGGGAAATCGCCTGCGTCCTGGCCGAGCCCGCGCTGACCAATGTGGGCATCGTGCACCCGGAAGCGGGCTTTCACGAGGCATTGCGCGAGCTGACGCGAAAATATGGCACGCTGCTCATCATTGACGAAACTCACACCATCTGTGCCGGTCCGGGCGGCTATACCCGGGAATATGATCTGGAGCCGGACTTTTTTGTTCTGGGCAAGCCCATCGCCAGCGGGCTGCCCTCGGCGACCTATGGCTTCACGGGGGAAGTGGGCGAGCGCATCCTCAAGCGCATCCGGTTGGAAGACTGCGACACCGGCGGAATTGGCGGGACCCTGGCCGGCAACGCGCTATCGCTGGCCGCCATGCGGGCCACCCTGGAACGGGTGCTCACGCCGGCAGCATTCCAGCACATGATTCCGCTGGCAGAGCGCTTCACCAAGGGAGTAGAGCAGGCAATTCACACTAGGGAACTGCCCTGGCATGTAACTCGCCTGGGCTGTCGGGCCGAATACTTGTTCACCGACAAGCGTCCGCGTAATGGCGCTGAGGCCGCCGCGGCCATGGATTTCGAACTCGAGCGCTTTATGCACCTCTACGCGCTGAACCGGGGCATCTTGCTTACTCCTTTCCACAACATGGCCCTGATGTCGCCCGCCACCAGCGCCGAAGATGTGGACCAGCACACGGCCGCCTTCCGGGAAGCGGTTGGGGAACTGGGAGGTTAGCTCGCGGGCGAGGGCGCCCGCGCCCACAAAGTTTCTCTTTCAGAATCAGGCGATTACGCGGGGCTGTTTTTGCACCCGCTTTGCGGCTAAAATAGAAGCCGCTGCATCGTAGTTAGTACAGGCGCCACCCACGGATGTGGGGGTGCACTGGAGGACGAAATGAGCATCACTCCCATCGGGCAGCCCTGTCCGAAAATCACCACTGCTTCCCTGCACGACAAAAAACTTCGGCACGAACCCATAACCTGCCTCACGGCCTACGATTACCCAAGTGCCCGCCTGGTGGACGAAGCCGGGATAGACGTGATCCTGGTGGGCGACTCGATGGCTCAGGTGATGCTGGGCTACGACAGCACGCTGCCGGTAACCATGGACGAAATGCTGCACCACACGCGCGCGGTGCGGCGGGCGGTGAAACATGCCCTCCTCATTGCCGACATGCCCTACGGCTCCTACCACGTGGATGAAAAAGATGCGTTGCGCAACGCCGCCCGCCTGGTGAAGGAAGGCGGCGCGGAGGCAGTAAAGATCGAAGGCGGCGAAAAGCGCGCCCAGCTGATTCGCCGGGTGATTGAAGCCGAAATCCCGGTAGCCGGACACATCGGGCTGACGCCGCAATCGGTCAACGTCATGGGCGGCTACAAGGTCCAGGGCAAGAATCTGGCCGCTATCGAACAACTGATGCGCGACGCGGTGGCGCTGGACAAAGCCGGCGTGGCTTGTCTCTATCTGGAAGGCATTCCGCGGGAGGTCGCAGCCATGATCACGGCGGAGGTGGAAACGCCCACCATCGGCATTGGCGCCGGGCCGGAGTGCGATGGCCAGGTGCTGGTGTTCCACGACCTGCTGGGGCTGACCTTCGGCGCACCGGCCAAGTTCGTGCGCCGCTATGCCGACGTCTCCGCGGTTATTACGGACGCGGTGCAGGCCTACCGCGACGACGTGGTTGCCGGGCGCTATCCCTCGGATAGCGAGTCCTACCATCTGCCGCGCGACACCCAGTCGGCCTTCGAAACCATCGCCGAGAGAAAGCGGGCCATGCGCAGATAGTAAGCTGGCTGGCTTTCTGGCTGACTGGCTAACTAGCTGTTACGATTTTGGCTCCAAGCCAGGCAGCTAGACACCCAGTCAGCTTTCCATGAGAGTCCTCCACACCATTGACGAAATGCGCGCCGCCTGCCGCGAGGTGCGGCGGGCGGGCAAGCGCCTGGGCCTGGTGCCCACCATGGGTGCGCTCCATGCCGGACACCTCTCGCTGGTGCGGGCAGCGCGCGCCATTTGCGATGTGGTTGCTGTCTCCATTTTTGTCAACCCCCTTCAGTTCGGCCCCAAAGAAGACTTCAGCCGCTATCCGCGCGACCTGGAACACGACCGTGAGTTGCTGAACCAAGAACGGGTGGACCTGGTGTTCGCGCCCAACGCGGAGGAAATGTACGGGCACGACCGCAGCACTTACGTGACTGTGGAAGCGCTCAGCGAGAAATTGTGCGGGCGCTCCCGCCCCGGCCACTTTCGCGGGGTGACCACCATCGTCGCCAAGCTGTTCCATATTGTCGAGCCGGACGTGGCATTTTTCGGGCAGAAGGACGCGGCCCAGGCGGCCATCATCCGCAAAATGGTGCGCGACCTTAACTTCGATCTGCAGATTGTGGTCGCCCCGACAGTGCGCGAGCCCGGCGGGCTGGCGATGAGCTCGCGCAATGCTTACCTGACGCCGCAACAGCGCAAGCAGGCATTGGCGCTCTACCGCGCGCTGATGCGGATGCAGACGCTGGCCGACCGCGGGGAGCGGGGAGCCGCCGAATTGATTCGCGCCGGCGAAGAAGTCATTCGCGAAGAACCCGAAGTCAGGCTGGAGTATTTGGAGGTAGTAAACCCGGACACGCTGGAGCCGGTGGCCGATGTGAGCGGCGGCGCGCTGGTCGCGGTGGCGGCCGTGGTCGGCGCCACCCGCCTGATTGACAATGTTCTTCTCACCGGCAGCGGCCAGGCGCAGGGGCCGGACATGAAAGAATAGTTTGCGCAGCCTGCTCTCAACACAAAATTTTATCCCTGTCATGTTGAGCGGGCGCGCACGCCCGAGCCGAAACACCCCTACGCGGTTGGAATTCACGAAACCGTTGGAGGGAGTTCTTGGTGAAGGCCCACGAGAACTCCGTGAAACGGTCGTTGTAAAACGAGTGGGTAGTAGGGTTCCTTCGGCTGCTCTGCGCTCAAAATGACATTTGTAAGCGCGGCTACTTCGCCGAGTGTGCTACTTCCGCCTGCACTCCGCCCAACTCGCGCACGATGTCGCCCACGAACGTTTTGGCGTCGCCGAACAGCATGAGAGTTTTACTCATGTAGTAGAGCGGATTATCAATGCCGGCGAAGCCCGGGCTCATTCCACGCTTGATAACCATCACAATGTTCGCTTTGTCTACATCCAGAATAGGCATTCCGTAGATGGGACTGGCGGGATCAGTGCGCGCGGCCGGATTGGTCACGTCGTTGGCGCCGATCACCAGAGCGACATCGGTCTGGGGAAAGTCTCCGTTGATGTCCTCCATATCCGCCAGGCGGTCGTAGGGAATGTCGGCTTCCGCCAGCAGCACGTTCATATGGCCGGGCATGCGTCCGGCAACGGGATGGATGGCAAAGCGCACATCCACGCCGCGGCGGGTGAGCGAATCGTACAGTTCGCGCACCTTATGCTGCGCCTGGGCCACCGCCATGCCGTAGCCGGGAACGATCACCACTTTGTTCACCGACATCAGAATTGACGCCGCGTCCTCGGCGCTCACGCTCTTCACCGGCTTGCTTTCTTCTTTTCCGCCGCCCGCCGCCTGCACCTGGCCAAACGCGCCGAAGAGCACATTGGTGAAGGAGCGGTTCATGGCCTTGGACATGATGACGGAGAGAATGAATCCGGAAGAGCCATCCAGCGCGCCCGCGATAATGAGCAACCGGCTATCGAGCACAAAGCCCATGGCCGCTGCCGAAAGTCCAGCGTAGGAATTGAGCAGCGAGATTACCGTGGGCATGTCCGCGCCGCCAATGGGGATCACCATGAAAACCCCAAAAATCAGGGGAATGCCGACCATGGCGGGGAAAAATTGCTTGGCCCCAGGATGCAGAACCAGGTAAACGCCGATAGCGACGGCGATGGCCAGCAACCCCAGGTTGACGAAGTTCTGCCCGCGATAAGTGATGGGCCGCTGGGGCAGCACCTCCTGCAGCTTGCCCGCCGCCATCAGGCTGCCGGTGAAGGTCAGCGAGCCCAGAATCACTTCGCAGCACAGCACCGCCATCATGAAGTGGGGCACGTTGGGGCTGCGCAGGTAGAACTCGGCGGTGCCGACCAGAGTGACGCAGAAGGCGCCAAAGGCGTGGCTGAGCGCGGTCCGCTGCGGCACCGCGGTCATTTTCACCATGCCCAGGGGAATGCCGATGATGGTGCCGATAACCAGCGCGATGGCGATCCACTTGTAATCAATGATGCCGCGATGCAGCAGGGTTCCGCCGATGGCCAGTACCATGCCGATTTCGCCCGCCCATACCCCGCGCCGCGCCGTGCCTGGGGAGCTCATCCACTTCAGCGCCAGGATGAACAGGGCGCTGGCGATCAGATACACGATTTCAATAAACGGCTGGGTGGTCATGGCTTCTTCGCCGGGTGGCTGGATTTGAACATCCGGAGCATGCGGTCGGTGATCAGGAATCCGCCCACCACGTTGCTCATGGCGGCAATCACGGCCAGCGTCCCCAGCAAAGCGGAGAAGTTGGTCTTATGTTCTCCGACCAGGATGATGGCGCCCACCACGGCGATGGCGTCCAGGGCGTTGGTCAGCGACATCAGCGGCGTGTGCAGCAGGGGCGAGATGCGCCGGATCACTTCGAATCCGATGAATCCCGCCAGCATGAAGATGAACAGTGAATTAATCAGGACCGAAGTCATGTAGCCTCCAAAATCGCAATGCTTGCGCCGCGGGATGAACTCGCGCCAACGCTCATGAGGCGCTGTGGGAAACCAGTTGCGGCAGGGAAAAGAACTCGCGCACGCGCTGGTTGATGATTTCCCCGCCATGGGTGACGAGGGTGTCGCGGATGATTTCGTCCTCCAGGTTGAGCTGGAGCTTGCCATCCTTCACCAGGTATTGCAGGAATGCGGTAAGGTTGCGGGCGTACATCTGGCTGGCGTGGTAGGGAACACCGCTGGCGAAGTTGATCGCGCCGATGATGGTCACGCCGTGCTCGACCACGTTTTCACCGGTGCGGGTAAGCTCGCAGTTGCCGCCGCGCTCGGCCGCCAGGTCAACAATGACCGAGCCCGGCGCCATGCCTTCCACCATCTCGCGCGTCACCAGCACCGGCGACTTCTTGCCGGGAATGACCGCGGCCGTGATCACAATATCGCTCTCGCGCACCACCCGGCCCAGCAGCTCGCGCTGGCGCTGATAGAAAGTCTCATCCTGGGCGCGGGCGTAGCCGCGCTCATCCTGCGCATCCTTGGCCTCCACCGGCAACTCCACAAACCGACCACCCAGGCTCTGCACCTGCTCCTTGGCGGCGGGCCGCAGATCGTATGCCGAGGTCACGGCACCCAGGCGGCGGGCGGTAGCGATGGCTTGCAACCCGGCTACGCCGGCGCCAATTACCAGGACTCGCGCGGGAGTGATGGTCCCCGCTGCCGTGGTCAGCATGGGGAACAGCCGGGGCAGGCGATCGGCGGCCACCAGCACCGCCTTGTACCCGCAAATCGTGCCCATGGAGGAGAGCGCGTCCATGCTTTGCGCCCGCGTGGTGCGCGGAATCAATTCCACGCTGAACGAGGTCACGCCGCGGTCGGCGATTTCCTGCAGCACTTCTACCGAGCCCAGCGGGCGCAGAAAGCCCATGAGCACCTGGTTCTTGCGCATCAGCGGCAGGTCGGCACTGCCGGTTACGTCATTCGACCCGTAGCACAAGATTTGCGCGATGATGTCGGATTCACTGAAGACGGCGGCTCGCTGCGGAACGATCCTCGCGCCCTTTTCCGCGTACTGCGCATCGGGGTAGCCGGCCTGCTCCCCGGCCCCGCTTTCCACCACCACCTGGAATCCTGCTTTGATAAGAATAGGGACGACTAGCGGTACCAGAGCTACCCGCCGTTCCCCCGGGTAGCTCTCCTTCGGAACGCCAATGATCACGAAGCGCGGTTCCTTCCTGCAGGTAATAAGGACTGCCTTTCAGTTTAACGAAAAAAAAGGATTGCTGCCCGGGGATTCAGCGTACGCTTTTTTAGGCCCGGCGCTTCTGGCGCGGCTGCAGCCGGCAGTAACGCCGGATGAGATTTCTCTGCTCCTCGGTAAGGGAGGTAAAGCGCAGCCCGTAGTGACCGCTGTCGTGGGTTACTACCGCTTCCACCCAGATGGGTTGGGCGGCAATGGGAAGACGGATTTCCAGGGAGACGGACTGCCCTATTGGAAGGCCCTGCAGGTTGCTGACGCTCAGCCCGCCTTCGGAGATGCCGTCAGCCAGCGCCCGCACCGACGCGATCTCTTCATCCGCTACCAGGCTGACCACCAGCGGCACTTCCGCCTGGAACCGGGGAGAGCCGCGGCGCTCAGTGGCGCGGGAGAACCAGGCCATCTTCTGCCTCCGTCGAAGTCCGGCTCAGTCACGCCGGTTGCGCCAGCGCCTCCTTCACCCGTTGCAACAGTTCCTCCACCGGAATCGGTTTGGGAAGCAGTTCGCACTCCAGGCCGGACGCCCGAGCCCGCGTTATGCAGTCGCCGGCTTCGGGATCGCTGGACATCAACAGCATTTTGCAGCCCGGAACTCGGCGGCGCAAGTCGCTTGCCGTGTCCACCCCGGAACCGTCGGGCAGGTCCAATTCGATCAGCGCCAGGTCGGGGGCCACGCCGGCGCACAATCGCAGGGCCTCCACCCGGGAGGCTACGGACGTGCAGTTATAACCGCTGTCACGTAACACCCAGACCAGCGTGGTGCTGACCGCCGCCGCGTCGTCAATCACCAGAACTGTGGGTTTGCGGTGGGCTTTGATCATCGCGTTTCCGTCCGCCGGGGGGATGCCGACAGCTGAAGCATGGCGCGCGCCGTAACCTTCCGCCATGACCGCAATCACGGGCTGCTGTGATTCCAGCCTGCCGTATAATTCCGGGCAGGAACTCCCGCAAGAATCGTCATGCGCAATGCGCGGCCCAACTGGGCGGAAGTGTCTCTGGGGGCGTTGCGGCGCAATCTCCGCGCCCTGCGCGATCTGGCCGGCGTAGGAGTCGAAATCTGCGCCGTAGTCAAGGCCGATGCCTATGGTCACGGGGCGCGGGAATGCGCCCTCGCGCTCCAGGCGGAAGGCGCGCGCTGGTTCGGCGTGACTTCCACCGCTGGCGGTCTTCACTTGCGCCAGGCAGGCATCAGCGGCCGCATTCTGCTCATGACCGGCTTCTGGCAGGGCGATGAGCCGGAAGTCGTTCACCAGCAACTCACCCCGGCAGTCTGGGAACCCTGGCACGTCGAACGCTTGCAGCAGGCCGCCGCAAGAGCCGGGCCGGCCCCGCTCCCAGTGCACCTGAAAGTGGATACCGGCATGGGACGTCTTGGCGTGGACATGGCCGAGCTGCCGACAATCCTTGCCCAATTGCGGGCGGCCAGCCACTTGGCGCTGGAAGGCGTGTTCACTCACCTGGCCTCCGCCGAGGTGGCTGGCGCCGCCGATGTAATGCGGCAACTGGAGTGCTTCGAGCAGGCGATTGCCTGCGTGCGGCAGGCCGGCTTTTCTCCGAAATATTTTCACGTCGCCAACAGCGCCGCTCTGGTCAGCCTTCCTCAGGCGCGCAAAAACCTGGTGCGACCGGGCATCTCCCTGTACGGCTACTACCTGCCGTTCAGCGGCGATGCCTCCTTCCAGCCGCCTCCAGTCGAACCGGTGCTCTCCTGGAAGACACGGGTCATCTCGCTGCGGGAGCACGCGGCGGGTAGCGCCCTGGGCTACAACGGCATTTACGTGACCAGCCGGCGTTCGCGCATTGCCGTGCTCCCGGTGGGTTACGCCGACGGCTTGAGCCGCAAGCTATCCTCCTGCGGGCAAGTGATCATTCGAGACGCTTATGCCCCCATGGTGGGCCGCGTCTCCATGGACATCACCCTGGTGGACGCAACCGATATACAGGGCGTGCAGATTGGGGACGAGGTGACTCTCATCGGCACCAGCGGCGGCCTGCGCCTTACTGCCTGGGACCTCGCCCGCGCCGCCGAGACCATCCCCTACGAAGTGCTGTGCAATATCTCCAAGCGCGTGCGCAGGAAGTATGTGGATTAGCTGACGATTGAAGTAGCACTCGGCATTCGGCCCGTCAACACACGCACTTAGCATTTAGCCAGTAAAACTGGGGCCTTACGCTGGAGAAAAATCGTAAAGGGCCAAATGCGGATTGCTAAATGCCAAGTGCTGGGTCTGCTTGCTGACTGCTCAGTGCTGACTGCTGTACCTTAGACTTTGTGCCCCATCCCTACGCCCAATGGATGTATGCCTGGGAAACGCGGCTCAACGCCCGCGACAACAATCGCGTGGTGCGCCCGCTGGAGTGGGGAGTGGAGTGGGCCCAGAATTGGCCGTGCCAGAACGGCTGCGCACAAGATGATCCTGAGCAACTGGTAGCCGAACTCAACCGCCACATCCTGGCGCACAGCGATGAATTCTTCTCCTACCCCATCCCCGGCGATTTCCGGTTGGACCGTCACTCGCCCTCAGCCCCAGCCCCTGGGCCGTCAACTTTCCTGCGCTTCACCTCCCCGGTAGTCACCCCCTACCCGGAGAACAACACGGTTCACGCGCGCTGGTTCCCGGCCAGGGGCGACCGCGCGGTGGTCGTGTTGCCGCAATGGAACGCCGATGCGGAGAGCCACAACGCCCTGTGCCGCATTTTCAACTTTCTAGGCGTGGCCGCGCTGCGCCTCAGCCTTCCTTACCACGACCTGCGCAAGCCGCCGGAAATTGAGCGCGCCGATTACGCCGTTTCCGCCAATATCGGCCGCACCATAGATGCCGCCCGCCAGGCCGTGATTGACACCCGCTGCTGCCTGGACTGGCTCCAGGCCCGGGGTTACCGCCGCTTCGGCATTGTGGGCACCAGCCTGGGCTCCTGTTACGCTTTCATTACCGCCGCCCACGAGCCCCGGTTGAGCGCCTGCGCCTTCAACCATGCCTCCACCTATTTTGCCGACGTGGTCTGGACGGGGCAGTCCACGCGCCACGTCCGCGCCGGCATTGACCGCCAGATTGACCTCGAACGTCTGCGCCAGGTCTGGCTGGCCATCAGCCCCATGTCTTACTTCGATAAGTTTGGGCGCTCTCCCAAGCGCTCCCTGGTGGTATATGCGAAGTACGATCTGACCTTTCTGCCGGAGTTCTCCCTTCAGTTCATCGCTGAATGCCGGCGCCGGGGCCTGGGGCACGAGGTTTCGGTTTTACCCTGCGGTCACTACAGTTGCGGCGAGTTTCCCTTCAAATACCTGGATGCGTACTACCTGGCGAAATTCGTGCGCAGTGCGCTTTAAAGCGGAAGATGTCGGTGCTGCTTTACCCCTGCGCAGCGCTGCTGCCGCTGCTCGGTTCCGCGTCTTAAGCCCTCCGAACCCTATGCGGACGGATCCGCGTAAATCTGTGGCCTCAGAAGCCGCGCCCAACCGCGCGGTCGAGCCGGGGATGATCACGCGGCCGGTTTGCTCTGCTTCCCTTCCAAGGCCTCTGCCTGCGCTCGGCGGATCTCAACTTCCTTCTGTCCTTTGCTGATCTCCACCCGCTCTTTTTTCAGGTCCAGCCGCAGGTGCCCGTAAAGGCTCATGTACTGGTTGGCTACCCAGACCAGGGCAAAGCCGCCGATTATGTATCCTCGCCAGTCCTGGTAAAGCAACTTGTAGCCGGTAATGGCCACGAAGAAGGCGGCCACATAATGACTGAAGCAGTATTCGCAGGTGAACAGGTAGAAGAACTTGCGGCGTAAAAAACTGCGCGCCTCGCGGCTCTGTTTCAGGCAGTAGTCGCGCGGCTCGTTGAAAATCTCTTCGTGGGTTGCGGTCCAGGCAATGCAGGCGACGGCAAGCGCCATCACGAAAAGCCACGCCACCTGGGTTCCGAGGGCCACCTTGGTTCGATGCCCCTTCGAGGTCGAATTCTGCCGGGCGGGTGATCTTCCCTAATTAATCCCTCTGTGCTTCCTTGTCTCTGTGGCGGGTTTTCATCGTTTCCATCACATGCGCAATGTCGTTCTCCTGAAAAAGCCGGATGCCGGCAATTCCAGCAGCGCCCGCCTCCAGGCAGGCGGCCGTATTCTCCAGGGTGACGCCTCCCAAGGCCAGCACCGGCATGCATCCGGCGGGGAGCGCTGCCTCAATGCCACGGGCCGGCACCCGGCCGCACACCGCCCGCAGCGCGGCAAGCCCTTGTCCGGGTGTTCCCGACTTTTCAAATACGGGGCCGAAAACCGCAAAATCGGCGCCATGCGACTCCGCCAGGCGCACTTCCGCCAGGGTATGGCAGGAAACTCCGATCACCGGGACGTGCACTCCGGCCTTGCTGAATATGACCCGCGCCTCGCTGGCGGCAAAGTCGTCTGAGCGCAGGTGCACCCCGTCGGCGCCCGCCGCAATCGCGATATCCACGCGCGAATTCACCAGCAGCCGGGTGCGGCTTGGGCCGGCAACTTCCCGCACCAGGCGCGCGGCCTCAGCGGCCAGGGCTTCCAGTTCGCGCGCCGGCAAGTCTTTCTCCCGAAGTTGAATCAGGTCCAATCCGGCGCGGCTGGCCTCCGCTACCTTGGCCAGCAAACGCGCCCGCTGCTCCTTCGGGCTCCCCGCAAACTGCCGCCGGTCCGTGATGTAGCAGAAAACCAAGTTTTCACCGCCGCGACGCCGAGTTCGCCAAGAATTATGGGGTTGATTAGTTCCAATTACTGACAGAACTCGTTAGTGCGCCCAATTCAATCAGTAATCCGGCGTGAAGTCCTGGATTTTCTCCGCGCTCTCTTCGTCCGGGCGGTGGATTGGCTTTTCAATCGGCAATCGTCAATTGCCCTTCTTCTTCCGCCACAGCCGCCCCAGAAGATAGAAGTAGTGCAGCCCGGTCGCTACGCTGGCCTTGCTCTCTCCGCCCTGGCGCCTTCCAAAAACAAAAGGCACTTCAGCGGCCGATTTGATGTTGCCGCGCACCAGGATTTCCAGCAGCAGCTTGAAGCCGTGCCGTTGCAGTTCCAGCCCCGCCAGGCAGCGCCGCCGCACCAGGAAAAAACCGGAGAGCGGATCTTTCACCCGGATTGGGCGCCTTTGCAGGGGCTTGGCCAGCAGAATCCCCAGCTCGGAAATGGCTCGCCGCAGCGGGTTCCACCCCGGCATGCTCCCGGCCTGGGCATAGCGGCTGGCGACCACCAGGTCATAGCCGGCCTGCATCTTCTCCCACATTTTCGGCAGCAGCTCCGGCGGATGCTGCAGGTCGGCGTCAATAACCCCCACCACCTCCGCCTGGCTGCACTTCCATCCGTCGCTGATGGCGCCTGCCAGGCCGTGCTCGCCGCGGCGCACCAGCAGGCGTATCCGGCCATCCTGGGCGGATGCCTGCTGCACGATGTTTTCCGTGCCGTCCTGGCTGTCGTCGTCCACTACAATAAGCTCATAAGGCGTGCCCAAGGGGTCCAGGCTGGCGCGTATCCGCTCCAGCACCCGGCCGATGTTGGCCGCTTCGTGCAAGGTCGGGACCACCAGGGCCAGGCCCGTAGGGGCATGGCTGCCGGAGGCAGCCGGCGAGGCGCCGGTCTCATTTAATACTTTTCCCATGGGGCGGAACTGTTGGGCCTTGATCCAGTGTGGCTCACCGGCGCTCCGGATTCAAGCCGCTGAAGGTATGTGCACCCAGGTGCGGCGGTTGACAACCTCAGCCACCCAAGCCTGGTGTAGCCTGAAGCTTAGGCGCCCCGGGCATCATCCATAAAGAAAAGAACCCACGTGGCTGACCCTCAAAAACCGTCTCTGGTGCTGGACGAAATCTTTCGTTTCGCCTACGACACCTTCTGCAGCAACAAGGTACGGTTCCTGCTCACTGCCCTGGGCATGATGATTGGCACCGCCTCCCTCATTCTGGTGGTGACCATCGGCATGACCGGCAAACAATACTTTTTACGGCAGATCCAGGGCATCGGCTCCAACCTGGTTTGGGCGGAATACGAAGGCGGCAGCCAGCGCGTCAATGCGGAACCGCCTGACCCCCTCACCGTCAACGACATGCAGGCGGTACAGGAGCAAGTGCCGGGCATAGTCGCCGCCACCCCGGTGGTCAATCTCAATGACCGCATTCCCATCGGTGGCGGCAAGGAACGCGAAATCCTCATTCTCGGGGTCAACCCCGATTACCGCTTCATTCGCAATATCAACGTAGTAGCCGGCCGCTTTTTCGACAACGAAGATGCGCAGGCCCGCAACAAGGTGGCGGTGCTGCAGGAAAAATTAGCCAACCGGCTCTATGGCTCGCAGGACTATGCCATCGGTCAAACCATGAAGCTGAGCGGTCTGCCCTTCACCGTGATAGGTACTTTCAAGGAAGGAGTCGAGACCTTCGGCCAGACGGAAATTACCCAGGACACCATCCTCATTCCTTACACCGTCAGCCGCTACTTCACCGAAAACGGGAGCACGGTCAAACAGATCTACTTCAGCGTTGCCGACATGGCCGATGTGCCCCGGGTCACCGAGCAGGCGCACAAGGTTATCCAGTCCCGCCATCGCCCGGAATCGGTGTATGGGCTCAGCAATCTGACCCAGGTGCTTACTGTGGCCGCCAAAACCGCCAACGCCCTCACCCTGGTTTTGCTGCTGACCGCCATGGTGGTGCTGCTGGTCAGCGGCATCGGCATCATGAACATCATGCTGGCCACGGTCAGCGCCCGTATCCGCGAAATCGGCATCCGCATGGCGGTGGGCGCCACCCGCGCCGAGATCCGCTTTCAATTCCTGGTGGAAGCCATCATGATTTCCCTCGGAGGCGGCATCTTCGGCATCATGATCGGCTTGGCCGTTCCCTTTTCCGTCCGCTTCCTCACCAGTTACCGGTTGCCCATCTCCGGCTGGTCGGCGGTTATCGCCCTGGCAGTCTCCACTTTTGTTGGTGTGCTCTTCGGCACCGTGCCCGCCGCCCGCGCCGCCCAGCTCGACCCGGTCGAGAGCCTCCGCCACGAATAAGTCTTAAAGTCTTCTCACCACAGAGGCACGGAGAAAATCTGATCTCGAAGAACAGGAGGGTGGCCCACTAAAGCCCGCCTTTGGCTTGAGGGGGCCACGCCGCTTGCTTTTGTGGAAGCCCCGGACTTCAGTCCACCTCTTTGAATTCGGGCCTTGGCCCCTGAGTTCCAAAACCTGACCACCCTTTCTTATCAATTAAGTTCTTATCAATTAAGCCCAGACCCTGAAGCGCCGAATCTCATCGGTACTAAGGTGATTCGTCACGAAATCGCGACAGAGTATTTACAATCTGTTTACTTTTCACAAGCTCTCTCTCCGTTCCTGTTCCTCATCACACCCGCCAACGAACAGCTTCTTCGATTGTTGACTTTTCTGTAAGAAGACCGCTCGTTAACTTGCACCACGGCCAAAACGACATCACTTTCTGGTGTTTAAAGGAGCAGACGATGAAATTCCACAAGCATGCTTGCTTGGCACTCGCACTTTGCGCGTATCTGGCATTGGCGGGCGTTGCATCGGCACAACTGGCCGACAATCAGACCCACGGCTTTGGCAATGGCAGGCTGCTCACCTTCAGCTACCTGCAGAACTTCGACTGCGTTGATCAGCCGACCTTGGACTTGGATTTCAACCATATCCTGGCGCAGTCGGATCCCAATGAAATGCAGATACCGATTTGCCAGCCGATTACGGAACCAACACAAGACCCCACCGGGGGCAGCATCAGGCACACTGCGCATCTCTACGTGCTGATTCCTATGTTCTCGGTTGACCACGACACCAACCCTGACGATGCCATGCCGTGTCCCAGCGGCGGTCGTCCAGGTGAGTTCTGCGGTCCAGCACTGGGCGCGGCGCTGATTAAGGCGTTCGGCTTTATTCCCGAGGCCTGGAAGGCCACGGTGAACCCGGCCATCACCACGCAGTGCCCCGACCCAAATAATCCCGTGCCCGGCACCTGCACCATGCACGCGTCCTCCGTTGACCTCTCCACAACCTTGCTGGCGTTTGGGAAAACTCCACCCAGTATGCCCATGTTTGTGCCCACTCCCAATCACAGTCACGTGGTAGATAACAGCCGGGTCAACGCTCTGCCTATTTGGTGGGAAGTCAGGCCCGTCCTGGTCATGAGCCAAAGCGACTGGCCGGCGGCAGACGGAAGCAGCGGCATTACCTCATCCAAGGTGATGGACAACGTAGAAGCAGCCGGCAGAGCCATCGAAGTTGGTTCCAATTTCTTCTTGTTCTTCAGCTCGCACGAAGACGCAACTCATTAGCGGCCTGTGCAGCTATCGGCACAGGCAAAAGCACCTCGCGAAGAGGAAAGGGAGCTGGAGATGAAAAGAAGCCATGCGTTATTCCCGCCGCTTGCCGCTACATGCGTTGTCCTGGTCACTATTGCGGCACTAAGCTCAAACTCAGCGACACAGGCGTCAACCTCTCAATTTCTCGGCAGCGCCGAGGCCAACTCCAAACAACTGATCAAGCAAGGGCGACAAATCTTTCGCTTTGACTCCTTTGGCGATGAGGCATTTTGGACAGGGCAACTGCAAATGCAGAAGGCCGTCAGCACCTTATCACCCGCTACAGCCCTGCAGCTTGGGTTGAAGGTGGATTCACAAGCGCTCACCCCTGCCCAGTTCATGGCCATCAAGCAAGGCAAGGTGAACCTTAACGATCCCGCTGTGACCTTGCAGTTGATTAAGCAGAATGCCGTCCTCGGTGTGGTCGGCACAGTGAAGAACCACACGCTCCAATCGGTGGGCTTCACCTGCGCCATTTGTCATTCAACGGTTAATAACTCCGTAGCGCCAGGTATCGGCAAACGCATTGACGGGCTCGCCAATCGCGACCTCAACATCGGCGCCATCGTGGCCGCAGCTCCCAACTTGCAGCCCCTGGTTGACCTGCTGAGGCTGGCTCCTGCCGATTCCACCATCACCGCTTCTCAGGTTCGCAACGTGCTTAGAAGCTGGGGTCCTGGAAAGTTTGACGCCGAGCTGTTCCTGGACGGCAAGGCAACAAACCCGGAACAGGTCACGAACGGTGTTGTCACCGGCAGGAATGTGCCCGGCGCCACATTAATTCCTACTGCCAGCGGTCTCCCAGGCCACAATCTGCACACCTGGACAGGAGGTTGGGGCACGGTAACTTACTGGAACGCATTCGTAGCCGTGGACGAGTTGCACGGCATTGGTACCTTCTTTGATGAACGGTTCGACAATGCCGAACAGTTTCCCATCGCGGCCGCTGCCAGGCTTGGCCACGTTTCGGTGGATGATCCCGATAAGGATCAGGTCACCGGCAAGTTGGCGGCACTTCACTTTTACCAGCTCTCACTGCCGGCAGTGAAACCACGTCCCGGGATCGACTTCAATCCTGCTGCCGCCAAGCGGGGTGACGATCTGTTCAGCGGCAAGGCAAACTGCAATAGTTGCCACCGCGAACCGCTGTGGACCGAGCCGGGCTGGAACCAGCACTCCGCCGATGAACTGAAGATTGACAGCTTCGAAGCGGACCGTGCTCCAGCCAGCATCGTAGCCAGCGGCACACCTGCGCACGGTTATCGCACCATGAACCTGGCAGGCATCTTCGTGCGTGAGCGCGGCTTATTCATGTTCCCGCAAGATAAAGGACGCTTCTACCATGATGGCCGCTTCAAGACATTGCTGGATGTGGTCAACAGCTATGACCAGCGGTTTAGCCTGGGCCTAACAGAACAGGAAAAGCATGACCTGGTCGAGTACCTGAAGTCCCTTTAACTGGAGGGTGGCCCACTCAAGCCCGCCTTTGGCTTGAGTGGGCCAGTTCTCCACCTTCCAGGACTTGGATTTTGAGTGATCGGACGCGCCACTGAAGTGGCGGGCTACCCTCACCAGCCCCGGAGGGCCGGCACACACCCTGAACCAGCCACCCGTTTGCATCTTCTCAGCTCAATATCTTAAACTTCTAAGACATCAGCCTTCAAAGAGACCTGTTACCAGGGACTATACTCACCTCGCCCTTTTGTGGCTGGACACAGGAGGCTTATGGCAGCAATCTGAGCCCATGATCAACGGCAAGCGCATCTGCGTGGTGTTGCCCGCCTACAACGCGGAACAGACTTTGGAGCAGACCGTCCGCGAACTGCCCGACCTGGTTGACATCCGCATCCTGGTGGACGATTGCAGCTCCGACCGTACTCTGCAGGTGGCGCAACGGCTCGGTCTGCACACCTTTGCCCACGACCGCAACTACGGTTACGGCCGCAATCAGCAAACCTGTTATCGCGAAGCCCTCAGCGCCGGCGCCGACGTCATCATCATGGTCCACCCCGATTATCAATACACACCCCTGCTGGTGACGGCCATGGCCAGCATGGTCGCTTATGGCGTTTACGATGTGGTGCTGGGCTCGCGCATTCTGGGCGGAAGCGCCCTGCGGGGCGGCATGCCGCGTTATAAGTACATTTCCAACCGGCTTCTGACCCTGGTGCAGAACTGGTTCCTGGGAGCCAAGCTTTCCGAGTACCACACTGGCTACCGGGCTTTCAGCCGCCGCGTTTTATCGGAGCTGCCGCTGCTGGAAAACTCCGATGACTTTGTTTTCGACAACCAGATGCTCGCCCAGTGCGTCTATTTCGGCTTCCACATCGGCGAAGTCTCCTGCCCCACCAAGTATTTTCCGGAAGCGTCCTCCATCAACTTCCGCCGCAGCGTGAAGTACGGGCTGGGAGTGCTGGCCACCTCGCTGCAATTCGGTCTGCAGAAAGCCGGCCTGGGCCGCTTTCGCGTTTTCAATCCGGCCGGCCGGAAACTGGAAACTGGCGGCAACAAGTACTATGCCCGCAGCGCCGGCCACAGCCTTTCGGCCACTTAGGCGGAATTTTTGCGCAAATCCCCTTTCGGTTTTAAGACGCTTGCCGCTCTTCTGCTCCTCACCCTGGGCGCGGTCGCGGTTGCCGGATACCATCCCGGCGTAGAGGACGCGGAAATTTATCTGCCCGGAGTTCTCAAAGTCCTCAATCCCCGGCTGTTCCCGTATAACCAGGGCTTCTTCGCTTCCCACGCCCACCTGACCCTCTATCCCAACCTCATCGCCGACTCCGTGCGCCTCTCCCATCTGCCGCTCGATTACGCCATGCTGCTCTGGCAGTTGCTGGCGATTTTTCTGCTGCTGTTTGCCTGCTGGCGTGTTGCCCGGCTGTGCTTTTCCAGCCCGCGCGCGGTCTGGGGAGGAGTGGCCCTCGTCGCCGCCCTGCTCACCATCCCGGTCGCCGGCACCTCGCTCTACATCATGGACCAGTACCTAAACACGCGCTCCCTCTCCACTCCCATGATCCTGCTGGCCATCGTCAACCTGGTGGAGCACAAGTGGTTGCGCGGGCTGCTGTGGATTGCCCTGACCGGGCTGATCCATCCCTTGATGGTGGTCTTCGGCGCCGCGTACATGTTTTTCGTCATCTGGATCGAGCGCCGCGAGCCCGCGCCCCGGGAGCTCGCATCCGCGGCCGCGATGGCGCTGCTGCCCCTGGGCCTCTTCCCGCCGGTCAGCGAGGCCTACCGGCAGATTCTCAACACCCGCTCCTACTTCTTCCTGCTGCGCTGGGCGTGGTATGAGTGGCTGGGAATCCTTGCTCCACCAATTCTGTTCTGGTGGTACCGCAGCATCGCCCTGCGTCATGGTCAACGCGTGTTGGCCCGCATGTGTTCGGCGCTCATCCTTTTCCAGCTGCTCTTCTTTGCCGCCGCCCTGGTCATCACCATTCCTCCTCAACTGGCCAACTTAGCCGAACTGCAGCCCATGCGTGCCCTGCATCTGGTCTTCATTCTCCTGTTTGTGTTCAGCGGCGGGCTGCTGGCCGAATGGCTCCTGCGCAACCAGGTGTGGCGCTGGCTGGCCCTGTTTTTGCCGCTCTGCTTGGGCATGTGGTACGCCCAGCGGCAGCTGTTTCCTGATACGCCCCACCTGGAGTTCCCCTGGACCAGGAATACCAACCAGTGGGTGCAGACTTTCGAATGGATCCGGGATCAGACCCCCGTGGACGCCTACTTTGCCCTCGACCCTCAGCACATGGGGCTCCCGGGCGAAGACCAGCACGGCTTCCGCGCCATCGCCCAGCGCAGCATGTTGGCTGACGCTTTGAAGGACAGCGGCGCGGCCAGCATGTTCCCCCAACTCGCCCCCGAGTGGCAGCGCCAGTTCGAGGCGGAGAAGGGCTGGAACACTTTTAAATTGAATGACTTCCAGAAACTCAAGCAGCAGTTCGGGGTGAATTGGGTAGTGCTGGAAAGTCAGGTCGCCGGCATGCAATGCCCGTACGCGAACGGCAGCCTGCAGGTTTGCAGGATTCCCTGAGCCCAAGCCGGCTAAAAAGCAACGGCCGGGCTGGTTGGCCCGGCCATCAGTGCAAATTCAGTTCAGAAGTACTGCTGCCACCTCCGCTCTCAACTTCGGCGCCAGGGTGGCGACCATGCGCCGCATGCACTTGCGCTAATTCACCAGCGCTATGGTTTCCAGTTCCTTCTGAATAACATCCAGGGAGCAGCCTGAGCCCTCGACTCGGCTGGCAGCATCCCGGGCTGCCTCTTGGGAAACTCCGTAGCCACGACCCATCAGGAACACCTGCAGCAATTCCGCAGCTTCGCGGGAATCGATGCCTCCCTGCAACAGGTCGCTCCTCAAAGCCGCCAATTCGGTCACATTGAACTTCTCGTCCGTCATGGCATCACCTCCGACCCGTGCTTCTTACTGGGAATTAGACTCCGCAGACTGCACCTATGTTGCAAGCAATTTTGATGCCGCACGTGCCCGTTTACGGGGTTTATTTCACCAGCGTTTCTAGCAGGCTTAAACCCTTGAAACAGCAAGGAGTTGCGGACGACAAGTTGCGTCATCACAAGGGCTTGGAAGGACGCTGGGCCTTGTCGGGGTGGGTTGACGCTCCCGAACTGACACAAAAAAACACGTTTCCCTGCCCCGAAATGCCAATTCCTGGCGCTTACGCCGGCTCGATTACCGCCTCATCCACCAGCAGGATGGGAATCCCGTCGCGGATGGGGTAAACCCGCCGGCACTCACCGCATTGCAGGCTCTCGCCTTCGTGCTTCAGGACCAGGCGTTTCTTGCATACCGGGCACACCAAAATTTCCAGCAGCTCTGGGGAGATCATGGCGCCCTAATTTTACTCCTCGCGCGCCAGAGATGCTTCCCCATGTGGGTCAATCCTGCGCGACTTTCCCAAATCGGAGGCGGGTGAGATCGCCTTGGCTCTCCCCTGCTTGCCCCCGGGCCCTCAGCCTTTCTTCTGTAGCAGACTAGGCGATGATTTAGAATTCAAAGTTCCCCCTGGAGCAAAGAGGAGTTCATGGCGGCCACCATCCTGGACGGCAATAAGACCGCGGCGGAAATCAAGGCGGAAGTGGCGCAGCAGGCGCGCGAGTTGACCGCGGCGGGCTTGCGTCCCGGCCTGGCCGTCATCCTGGCCGGCAACAATGCCGCCTCCGAAATTTACGTGCGCGGCAAGGTGAAAAGTTGCGAGGAGCTGGGCATCTACAGCGAGAAGCATGCGCCATCGCAGTCGGTGACCACGGCCGAACTGCTGCACCTGGTGCGCGAACTCAATCAGCGCGATGAAATTGACGGCATCCTGGTGCAGCTTCCCCTGCCCCCGCAAGTGGACGCCAAGGCGGTGCTGCTGGCGGTGGATCCGGCCAAGGATGTGGACGGCTTTCACCCCATGAACGTCGGCTTCCTCTCCACCCAGCGGCCGGGGCTGGTGCCGTGCACGCCGGCCGGAATCATCGAGATCCTGCAGCGCAGCCAGATCGCCATCGCCGGACAGGAAGCGGTGGTGGTGGGACGCAGCGATATTGTGGGCAAGCCCACGGCCATGCTGCTCATCAACCACAACGCCACCGTGACCGTTTGCCATTCCAAAACTCACGACCTGCCGGGGGTGTGCCGCCGGGCTGACATCCTGGTGGCCGCCATCGGACGCGCCGGCATGATCACCCGCAAATTCGTGAAGCCGGGAGCGGCGGTGGTTGACGTGGGCATGAACAAGATTACCGACCGGGCGGAGTTCGACCATCTTTTTAAGGGCAATGAAAAGCGTGAGCAGGCCTTCGCCAAGAACGGCAGCACCCTGGTCGGCGACGTTCATCCCGAAGTGGCGGAAGTGGCGGGCGCTCTCACCCCCGTGCCGGGTGGCGTCGGGCCGCTGACCATCGCCATGCTCATGTCCAACACGGTGAAGGCGGCGCGCCTGCGCCGGGGCTCGCGGCTGCGCGAAGCCGCCCTCTCCCTGGAGCGCGCTTGAGGTGCTGCGCGTCGGCCTCACCGGCGGGATCGCTTGCGGCAAGACAGTAGTAGGCGAGATGTTTGCCGCCCGCGGCGCCCACGTGATCCAGGCGGACCGCATCGCTCATGCATTGATGCAGCCGGGCGGCCCGGTCTACAACCAGGTAGTGCTTCACTTCGGACGGCAAATTCTTCAGCCCGACGGCCGCATCAACCGCCAGAAGCTCGCCCAGGCCGCCTTCAGCGCTCCTCCCGCCGCCGGTGGAACCGCCACCGCGCCCCGCGTCGAAGAACTCAACCGCATCGTGCATCCCGCCGTCATCGCCAGCCAGGAGGAATGGATGGCCGACATTCAGCGCCGCGACCCTCACGCCATCGCCATGGTCGAGGCGGCCCTGATCCTGGAAGCGGGCGTGAGCCACCGCTTTGACAAGCTGGTGGTTGTCTCCTGTTCCCGCGAAGTTCGCCTGCAGCGCTTCGCCCAGCGACTTCACCTGGATGTGGAAACCGCCCGCCAGGAGATGGAGCGGCGCATGGCGGTCCAGATGCCCGACGAGGAAAAAGCCCGCCGCGCCGACTACGTGATTGACAATTCCGGCCCGCTTGCCGACACCGAGCGCCAGGTGGATACAATAATGCAGGAACTCAGAAAACAAGCTGGCTAGCTGACTGGCTGGTGCGGAAGGGCTACTTGGCTGATCAGCCAATCTGAAGCTTTTGTAGCGCGACGTATACAACCATTACGGCTGCGACCGGAAAGTGTCGTATCAGGGCATGGCTTCAGCCATGCCGGTCGTCGAGGTTGAGAGGTTCGCCTTCAGGCGCTGCGACTTGGGCAGCGGCTAAAGCCGATCATCCAACGGCTCTTCTCGGCACGACTGAAGTCGTGCCCTGATACGAACCAACAAGCCACATAACTTAACTAGTGAGCCGGAGAGCCAGACAGCTAGCGAGCTAGCAAGCTGGCTTACGCAAGGACAACATATGCGACTTCTACGACCCATTGTGCTGGCGCTGATCTTTGCCGCCGTCTTCTACTACTTCACCACCGCCCGCCGCGGCCCCTTGCAGGAAGTGAACTGGGTAACGCGTCCCGGTCACGTGGATATAACCGAAGCTGCCGGCCCGGAAACCGTGGACTCGATCGAGCAGAACAACATCATGGTCTACCGGCGCAACATCCCCGCCGTGGTCAACATCACTTCCCGGGCGCTCACCTGGGACTTCTTTTATGGCATCGTGCCTTCGGGAGGCCAGGGATCGGGATTCGTCATTGATCGCCAGGGCCACATCCTCACCAACTACCACGTGATTGCGGAAGCGGTGCAGAGCGGGCGTAACGGTGAGATTTACGTGACCATGCACAACCGCAAGCGCTACAAGGCGCAGGTGGTCGGCACGGACCCTTCGCATGACCTCGCCGTGGTGCAGATTTCCGCTCCCGACCTGGTGCCGGCCGTGCTCGGCAATTCCTCCAACCTGCAGGTGGGACAGCGCGTGTACGCCATCGGCAATCCCTTTGGCCTCAATGGCACCATGACCGACGGCATTGTCAGCTCTATCCGTTCCGTGCGCGAACCCGAAGGCACCACCATTGATAATGCCATTCAGACCGACGCGCCCATCAATCCCGGCAACTCCGGCGGGCCCCTGCTTGACTCTCATGGCAACGTGATCGGCATTAACACCCTGATTGCCAGCAGCGTGGGTCAGAGCGCGGGCATCGGCTTCGCCATTCCCATTAACACCGCCAAAGCGGTGCTCAATGACCTTGTGACCCTGGGGCGGGTGCGCCGTCCGTCGCTGGGCATACGCAGCATTCCCATCGGGCCGGAACTGGCGGCGCAAATGGGACTGCCGGCGGACTATGGGGTGCTGATTGTGCAAGTAATCCCGGGCGGCGCCGCCGATCGCGCCGGCTTGCGCGGCGGCAATCAGCGAGCTTACCTGGGCAATACTCCCATTTTTCTGGGTGGTGACCTCATTGTCGCCATTGAAGGCCAGTCCGTACAGGACCAGCAGGACCTCTCCGACATGATGAACAAGCACCGTGCCGGCGACACCGTTACCGTCACCATCTACCGCGGCCAGCGCCGCATGCAGGTGCGCGTCACGTTGGGGGAAGCAAGGCAGGAAGCGTAGCTTGATCGCCGATTTTTTTGGTCGTTTGATTGACGATTGAAACCCTTGCTCACCGGCGAGACGCCGGGAGTACCGAGTAAAGAAGGTTTTGAAGAAGGATCGCTTTTTGACTTGAGCGCTGGCCACCGCTTTTACCGGCAATTGGAAAATAATCAATCTGTGATTCTCGGCGAGCTCGGCGTCTCGGCGGTAGAACTTGGTTCTTCGCCAATCATTTGACTCTCGTGCGCGCCCTACGCTAGCCTCAAAGGTCCGCCTTCCGCATACATGAGATTCCACCGCAACTTATTGTCCGCAGTGCTGCTGGCGCTCGCGGCCGTGTTTGGGCCGCTCCGGCTCACAGCCGCCATGCAGCCGGTGCACGCGCCCCACGCCATGGTGGTCACGGTGCAGGAACTGGCCTCGCAGGCGGGTGTGGACATTCTGCGCCAGGGAGGCAACGCGGTGGACGCCGCCGTGGCCGTCGGCTTCGCCCTGGCCGTCGTGCATCCCCAGGCCGGCAACATCGGCGGCGGCGGCTTCATGCTGGTCCGCCAGGCCGATGGCGCTGCCAACTTCATTGATTATCGCGAGAAGGCTCCGGGCAAAGCCACCCGCGACATGTATCTGGACCCGCAGGGCAACATCATTGCCGGCGCCAGCACCATCGGTTACAAAGCCATCGGCGTGCCCGGCTCGGTGGCCGGCATGGTGTACGCGGAAAAGAAATACGGCAAGCTGAAACTGGCCCAGGTGATGGCGCCCGCCATCCGCCTGGCGCGCGAAGGTTTCTCCCTCAGCTGGGCCGAGGCCGACGAGATGCGCGAGCCGGCGCTGGGCAGGTTTCCCGCCTCCCGCCACCTTTTCCAGCGCGACGGCAACTACTATCAGGCGGGCGAGATATTTCGCCAGCCGGAACTGGCCGCCACTCTGGAGAAAATCGCCGCCGACCCGGACGACTTCTATCACGGCGAAATGGCGCGGCAGATTGCCGCCGCGGTCGAGCAGGGCGGCGGCCTGATTACGGCCCAGGATTTGGCCAGCTACCAGGTTAAAGAGCGCCGTCCGGTTCACGGCACCTATCGCGGTTACGAGATTCTCAGCGCGCCCCCGCCTTCTTCCGGCGGAATCGCGCTGGTCGAGGCGCTCAACATTCTTGAGGGCTATGACCTGCACGCTCTGGGCAGCCGTTCGGCGGAATCTATTCACCTGACGGTGGAGGCATTTCGGCGGGCATTCTTCGATCGCGCCGAGTTTTTGGGCGACCCTGATTTCGCCAAAATTCCTGTCCCCCAACTGGTGGACAAGAAATACGGCGAGGCCTGGCGGACTTCGCTGGATCCACACCACGCCAGCGACAGCCGCCAGTTAAAACGGCCGGCGGAATTCACCGAACTGGAGCGCTACGCCGCGCTACACCCGCAGCCCGTTGCGGTTCGCGAACCGCAGCACACCACTCATTATTCGGTGGTGGATGCCGAGGGCAACGCGGTTTCCGTCACCACCACTTTGAATGACAGCTTCGGCTCCCGCGTGACCGTGCCCGGCCTCGGCTTCCTGCTCAACGACGAAATGGACGACTTCACCTCCAAGCCGGGCGCGCCCAACCTGTACGGCCTGATTCAGAGCCCCAATAACGCCATCGGTCCGGAGAAGCGGCCGCTCTCGGCCATGACCCCCACCATCGTCCTCAAGGGCGGCAAGCTGTTCCTGGTGCTGGGCTCGCCGGGCGGCCCGGCTATTATCACCACCGTGGCCAATATCCTGATGGGCGTGGTGGATTACGGCATGAACCTCCAGGAAGCGGTGGACGCTCCCCGCTTCCATCACCAGTGGATGCCCGACACGGTGTACCTGGAGAAGGGCTTCTCGCCCGATACCATCAAGCTGCTGCAGGGCATGGGCCATAAAATCGAAGTAGAAGATTACTGGAGCGACGGCGAGTGCATTGAGGTTGATCCGCTAAGCGGGGAGCGCCTGGGCGCCACCGACGAGCGCAACGTGAGCGGGAAAGCGGTCGGCTATTGAATTTTTGTTCACCGCCGAGATCGCCGAGGAAGTTGGAATTTTTCATTTTGGACTGCTGATTGAATTCGGTGCTGGGTCGCGAATTTAGTCTTCAATCTGAAATAATCAATTTGTAACTCTCTGCGTACTCGGTGTGCTCGGCGGTAGATTCTGGTTTTTGACTGACAATACATGCAAAGCGCGATTTCCACTTACGTGTACGTGAAGCAGCGGCTGCACCCCGGCCTGCTCGACGGACTGGTGCGCGGCGGGGCGCAGGCCATCGAGATTTTCGCCGCCCGCCCGCACCTGGACTATGCCAACCGCAAGCAACACGTGCGCGAAATTGCGGACTGGTTCCGCGCCTCGGGGGTGCCGCTCAACTCCGTCCATTCCCCCATGTACGCCGACTACGAGTTCGGGCGCACCGGCGCGCTGCCGGTGAATATTGCCGAAACCGACCGCGGGCGCCGGGTGGAAGCCATGGACGAGGTCAAGCGCGCCCTGGAGATCGCCGAGCAGATCCCCTTCAACTTCCTGGTGCAGCACATGGGCGCCGGCAACGAGGAGTTCGATGACCGCAAGTTCGAGGCGGCCATGACCTCGGTGGAGCACCTGCGCGCCTTTGCCAAGCCCCTGGGCGTGCGCCTGCTCCTGGAAAACATTCCCAACGAGCTTTCCACGCCCGATAAGCTGGTGGAATTCATTCACGCCTCGCATTTCGAGGATGTGGGCGTGTGCTTCGACTTTGGACATGCGCATTTGGCCGGCGGCGTTAGCCAGGCCTTCGAGATTCTGAAGCCCTACATCCGCTCCACCCACGTGCACGACAACGCCGGCGACCGCGACTCGCACCTGTGGCCGGGCGAGGGCGGCATCAACTGGAAAGAAGCCATGGAACTGCTGCGCTCCGGTCCCCACGTGCCCCCGCTGCTGCTGGAGATCGAAGGCGACGAGAAGGTGGATGTGGCGGCCAAGATGGGGGAGACGTTCCGCCGGCTGTCAGGCGACTGATTTCACCGCCTAGCGCCGCGAACGCAGAGAAATGCAGGTCAGTGACGGAGACCGGCTGGATGCAATTACTCGTCGAATTATTGGCGCTGCTATAGAAGTGCGCCGGCATCTCGGGCCCGGGCTGCATCGCGACTGGTCAATGAAATCCTGAAGGCAGAGCGTTTTCAGCGTCCTCGGCGTCTTGGCGGTGACAAACAAAATGGAAGGCCCTGTAACTACTATCGCTGACGTGGGCAAGCACGAAGGCCACGCGGTCACCATCCGTGGCTGGCTTTATAACCTGCGCGAGAGCGGGAAGCTGCTGTTTCCCATCTTCCGCGACGGCACCGGCACCATCCAGGGGGTGGTGGCCAAGAACGCGGTTGCGCCGGAAGTCTTTGCCGCCGTCAAAGGCCTTACCCAGGAATCGAGCGTGATTGTCGAGGGCAAGGTTCGCGCCGATAAGCGCGCTCCCGGCGGCTACGAACTCGACGTCGCCGGCGTGCAGGTGGTCCAGCGCGTGCCCGATAGCGACCCTTACCCCATTACCCCCAAAGAGCACGGCGTGGATTTCCTCATGGAGCACCGCCACCTGTGGGTGCGCTCGCCGCGCCAGGCGGCCATTCTGCGGGTAAGGGCGGAAATCATTAAGGCGGCGCGCGATTACTTTGACGACCGCGGCTTTGTGCTCACCGATCCGCCCATTCTCACCCCCGCCGCCTGCGAAGGCACCACTACGCTCTTCCCCGTGGACTACTTCGACGAGCAGGCGTTCCTCACCCAGTCCGGCCAGCTTTACATTGAAGCCACCGCCATGGCGCTGGGCAAGGTGTACTCCTTCGGGCCAACCTTCCGGGCGGAGAAATCCAAAACCCGCCGCCACCTCACTGAGTTCTGGATGGTCGAGCCGGAAGTGGCCTATGCCACGCTGGACGACATCATGGAACTGGCCGAGGGTCTGATCAGCGCCATCGTGCGGCGCTGCCTGGAGCGCCGCCGCAAGGACCTTGAGACCATCGGCCGCGATATCTCCAGGCTGGAGCAAGTCGCGCCCCCGTTTCCCCGCATCACTTACGATGAGGCGGTGCAGCGCCTGCAGCAGGGATTCGCCAAGGGCGAACTGGAGAACAAATTCGAGTACGGCGGCGACCTGGGCGCGCCGGATGAAACCTACCTGGCTTCGCAATTCGACAAGCCGGTCATGGTGCACCGCTATCCCGCCAAGGTGAAGGCCTTCTACATGGAGCCTGACCCGCAGCGGCCCGACCTGGCGCTGTGCGTGGACGTGCTCGCGCCCGAAGGCTATGGCGAAATTATCGGCGGCTCGCAGCGCATCGGCTCCTACGAGCAGCTGCGGCAGCGCATTCTCGAGCACGGCCTGCCCGAGGAGGCGTTCAAGTGGTATCTGGATTTACGCAAGTACGGCGGCGTGCCCCACAGCGGTTTCGGCATGGGCATTGAGCGCGCGGTGGCCTGGATTTGCGGCTTGGAGCACGTAAGGGAGACGATTCCCTTCCCCCGCATGCTCTACCGCATGTACCCGTAAAAAAGCTATTCAACGCCGAGCACGCGGAGACCGCCGAGGTTATGAATGGACGAGAAGGAGCACCTGGATCGGATTACGCGCCGAATCATTGGCGCAGCCATCGAGGTCCATCGCGCCCTCGGTCCCGGGCTTTTGGAGTCTGCTTATGAAGCCTGCCTGGCGTTCGAACTGGTGGAAGCCGGGTTTAAAGGGGAACGACAAAAACCGCTACCAGTCATATACAAGAAAGTGCAGCTCGATTGCGGATACCGCCTCGATCTGCTGGTGGAAGGTCAGGCGGTCGTAGAAATCAAGGCGGTTGACGAGATCGCCCCCATTCATCGGGCACAGCTGCTTTCCTACTTGCGCCTCTTGAACAAGAGGGTAGGTCTGTTGATTAACTTTCACGTCCGAGTTCTAAAGGACGGTGTCACGCGGGTTGTAAATGATTTCCCAGACCAGACAAAATCAGCTGCGGTTAGCGAGAACGGAACGAGTTAACAATCTCGGCGGTCTCGGCGGTGAAAAGGCTTTTTTAAAGAACAAGCTCTGCGGTCTCGGCGGTGAATAGGTTTTTTAAAGAACAATCTCGGCGTCCTCGGCGTCCTCGGCGGTCTCGGCGGTGAATAGAGGTTTTTCTAAAGAATATGAACGACACTCCCAAGCAGGAACGTCCCGCGGTTCTGAAAGCAGTGCTCCCCTTTATCGTGCCCAAAAAAATCCGCGTTATCGGCGTGCCTCTCGACCTGGGGCAGTCACGGCGCGGCGTGGACATGGGCCCCTCGGCGGTCCGCGTTGCCGGTCTGGAAGCCCGACTGGAGGCCCTGGGCCACGTGGTGGAGGACGCTGGCAACATCAGTGTGGCCATTGCCGAGCAGAAAAAAGAGGGCGATCCCCACGCCAAGTACCTGAAGGAAATCACCGCCACCTGCACTAAGCACGCGGAATTGGTGCTCAAGACGCTGGAAACGGGCAAGGTTCCGGTGGTGCTGGGCGGCGACCATTCCGTAGCCGCGGGCACGGTGGCCGGCGTGGCCGAGTTCTATCGCCGCCAGGAGCAGAAGATCGGACTGGTCTGGATTGACGCCCACAGCGACATCAACACTCCCTCCACTTCGCCCAGCGGCAACGTCCATGGCATGCCCCTCGCGGCCATCATGGGATTGGGGCCACCGGAGTTAACCAATATTTTCGGATTCTCCCCCAAAGTGCTGCCGGAAAATTGCGTCATCGTGGGCGTCCGCGATATTGACGGTTTTGAAAAAGAAAACATCCGCAAGGCCGGCGTGGAAGTCTTCACCATGCGCGACATTGACGAGCGCGGCATGCGCGTGGTCATGGAAGAAGCCCTGCGCATGGCCGGACGCGGCACCGCCGGCTATCACATCTCCCTCGACATGGACTGGATTGACCCCGAGGACGCCCCCGGAGTCGGCACCCCGGTGCGCGGCGGCGCAACTTACCGCGAGAGCCACCTGGCCATGGAAATCATCGCCGACCACGCCCGCATGTTGAGCTTCGAGATTGTCGAGGTCAACCCGGTGATTGACGAGCACAACCGCACCGCCGATCTGGCAGTGGAGCTGACCCTCTCCGCCTTCGGCAAGAAAATCCTTTAGAACCTTTTCACCACGGAGGCACGGAGACACAGAGAAAACCGATTTCAAATCAGGTCAATTCAACTTTTCCCGTATTTTGTGTTCGCCAAGTCTGGCCGGTGGATTGTAGTGATCCAGCGTTGAGCTGCGATGGAGTCACGGATTTGAAACTGCTTCTCTCTGTGACCTTTGTGTCCTCTGTGGTGAAAAAGAAGTTTTACCCGGATTGCGGCAAGCCTACCGCCTCGAAGTCTTCTTCCGTGTGGATCCAGCCTTCCTGGCCGTCAATGCGGACGTGCAGCCAGACATCGGCTTGATTGCCTGCGCCGATGCTGATGTCGTCCTTGCCGGCGCTCCAATCCACGGCCAGCTGTGCTTCCAGAAATTCGATTTTTGAGCCCGGCTTGATGACCACGTGCGTCACCGGGAACCCTTCTTCCGGCTCGGCGTACATTCGGACAAACGTCAGGTCGTTGGTTGTGCGGCGGGCGTCAGCCTGAACCTTGTAGGTGCAGGTCGCAACCATTCCTTTGGCGGTCATCCGGTAACAGGTCCAGGCGGGGCGTACCTTGGCTTGCATCCAGTCAATCAGGACGGGGTAAATGATGCTGAAGTTGCCGGTCCACACGCGAAAATTGAGCACGTCCCGCGTGACCGTTTGCGGCTGCTGGCCGCGAAACATGGCACTGGGCTGAAAGCTCTCTTCTGCCTCCCCCAGGAACTCGCCGTCAGTGGACATGGGAGCTCCGAACGGAACCAGCTTGCCGTTGAACAGGCCGAACACCTGAAACCAGCCGCTATACTCGGGAGCGGAAGGCAGGAAGCCGCCATCCACCAGAATGCCCTCTCCCAGCTTGGTTTTGAGTTGGCGCGCGCCTACAGATTCGGTCTCCGCAAAGCTCCCATTTTGCAATGACACTCCCAGCTGCTGGTGGAATACGGGAGTTCCCGCCGCGTCGCGCAGTTCCCACCATTCCACGGTTTCGTCGCTGTCGGGATCGTGCGGCTGGCGGTCAATACTTTGGATGTGTGTCACCAGGGTGAAGCTCTGGTTGTTGGCCTGGAAGGGACCCGCGGTGCGGTCGAAGGTCACGATTTTGGGCAGCTCAACGGAAACTGGCTTGACCGCCGGCGCCGGAGGCGGAGCGTTTTGGGCCGGCGCTGGTGCTGCAGGCGGTGCTTTTGGGCGTGCGACAACCCCGGTTACGGGCGCCGTTTGCGCTGGCTGCCGAGCGCAGGCAGGCTGTATGAGCAACGCACAAAGCACGCTAACTGCTATGCGAGACATAAAAACCCCATACAGTGTGGCAACGGAGCCGGCGTTGAACAAGTCACCAAAGTACCCTGGAATTGACGATGAGGATTGACGATTTACGGATGAAAATCAAAACGAACCAGCTGAAACTTACGATTTTGTTTTACCCTGAACATTGGCGGGTTTGCATTTCAGCAATCGTCAAGCTTGATTCCTCAATTCCGCTGGACCATGCCCTCCTGTACACTTTTGTGAGCCCTCTAGGCGTTGACTCGGAGCACGACATTATTCAGACTGGGGGGAAGCACCCCTTCTCATGACAAAAATCCGGGTAGGCATTCTTTTCGGCGGACGAAGCGGCGAACATGAAGTTTCGCTGCTTTCCGCCGCCTCCGTTCTCCAAGCCATTGACAAGGAACAATACGAGGTCGTCCCCATCGGCATAACCAAGGAAGGCCGCTGGGTCACGGCAGCCCGCGCGGAGCAACTTCTGCGCAGCAACAACCTTGGCAAAGGCCACGAAGAACGGCATCTCCGGGCCGGCGACCCCGATTACACTCCCGGCGCGGCCGTGCTGGCCAAGGGAGAGTCCGTGGTGGTCCCTCCCGTGCCCGTGCACTCCACCACCGGCGCCATGACTTCCTTTGAACCCGATGGCGGCGCCGCCATGGCCCGCCGCTGGACCGACAACGTCATCAAGGTGGACGTGGTCTTCCCTGTGCTGCATGGCACCTTCGGCGAAGACGGCACCATCCAGGGACTGCTGGAACTGGCCGACATCGCTTATGTGGGCGCGGGCGTTCTCGGCTCTGCCGCCGGCATGGACAAGGACGTCATGAAGCAGCTGTTTCGCAGCGCCGGCCTGCCCCTGGTGAAGCACGTCACCGTGCTGCGTCGCGAATGGGAATGCGATCCCCGGAAGGTGCAGCGCCTGGTGGAAACCAGACTAAAGTACCCGGTCTTCGTCAAACCCGCCAACTTGGGCTCCTCGGTGGGCATTTCCAAGGCTCACAACAAGCAAGAGTTGCCGGCGGCCATTAACACCGCCGCCGAGTTCGATCGCAAGATTGTGATCGAGCAGGGGGTTGGGGGTAAAAAGCACAAGGCTCGCGAGCTGGAGTGTTCCGTCCTGGGAAATGACGAGCCCGCGGCCTCCCTCCCCGGCGAAGTCATTCCCGGCAAAGAGTTTTACGACTACGCCGCCAAGTACCTGGAGGAGGGCTCGCAACTCATCATTCCTGCCAAGCTGACCAAGGCGCAAACTAAGCAGGTGCAGAAGATGGCGGTGGGCGCATTCCGGGCTGTGGATTGCGCCGGCCTGGCGCGCGTGGATTTCCTCATGGACCCTCAAACCAAAAAGATTTACGTCAATGAAATCAATACTATGCCGGGTTTCACCGCCATCAGCATGTATCCCAAGCTATGGGCCGCCTCCGGTGTTTCCTATCCCGAACTGATTCATCGGCTGATTCAGCTCGCCCTGGAGCGGCACGAGGATAAGAAAAGGAACAAGTACAGCCGGTAGAAATCACTCATCAGCCTCCAGCACTTGGCACTTAGCCCAGGAAACAGTATCGGTGGAGCCAAACTGGGGCTTCGGTTTCCGCTGGTTGTCGAAGCGCTTCCGTGGCAGACGGGCTAAATGCTAAGTGCCAAATGCTGCCTTTCCCCAAACGTGCCGGTACCTTTAGGTGCCCTTGGTAACATTGGGCCGCGCTGGTGACTGTGGTACTTTACCGCCAGCTTCACCTGAAACCTCCATCTGGCAGTGGTGTGGCTCGGAGTCAGCGACTCTATGGCTTTTGGCTTCGGATTCAATAAGACGAAGGTTCTGGCGGCGGCGGAACGGCACATTCAGCAGGGCAAGCTGCAGAATGCCATCGCGGAGTACGAAAAAGTTGTAAAAGCCGATCCCAAAGACCTTACTGTCCTCAACACCATTGGCGACTTGTACGCGCGCATCGGCCAGACCGATAAAGCCGTCTCCTACTTCAAGAGCGTAGGCGATACCTACGGCACCCAGGGCTTCACGGTCAAAGCCATTGCCATGTACAAAAAGCTGACCAAGCTGAAGCCCAGCATTGAGTCAGTGCTTAAACTCGCCGAACTCTATGGCCAGCAAGGCTTGCAGAATGATGCCCGGGCGCAGTACCTGCTGGTGGCCGAGCAATACCTCCACTCCGGGCACCTGGAGCAGGCGGCACACGCCTTCCAGAAAATCCTCGAAATAGACCCGGAAAACACCAGCCTGCAAGTGCGACTGGCGGATGTGTACGTGCGGCTGCAACGCCGGGATGAGGCGCGCAAAATTCTGCTGCGCACGGCGGAAGGGCTGCAGGCACGCGGCAGCAAGGCGGA
>DATEJK010000019.1:0-60912 GCA_035278025.1 Terriglobales bacterium
GACCTGCGCCGGCCTAGCTGCTGTTCTGGCCTGGAGCTCAGTCCGGTCGCAGGGCTGGCGGAATGCTTCGCCAGCAACGATCCCGTGGCCAATTTTGTGTACCGCATCAGCGGCCTGGGCCTGTGCCTGATGCCGGCGGGCGCTCGGGTGGCGGCGGGAACGGAGTTGCTGGCTTCGCGTCGCATGTCGCACGTGCTGGCAGAGACCGGCAGGACCTTTGATTGGGTATTCGTGGATTGCCCTCCCCTGTTGCCGGTGGCGGACTCGGTAGTGCTCTCGCGGCTGTGCGACGGCATTGTGCTGGTGGTTCGCCGCAACAAGGCACTGAATACCGCTGTAGGAGAAGCGCTCAAGCGAATTGAGCCGGGGAAGCTGCTGGGGATCGTGCTCAATGACTTTCCCAGCCGACACGGTTGCCAGGCTTATTTCCAGAGCTCCGCCGACATGACCCAAGGAAAAAATCCTGAGGTCAGCGAGCCCAGAGAAGCGGCGTGATTGCTGAACTGATTCGCCTCAATTGGCAACGGCCCAGATTTCTTATGAGGAAGCACCCGTCCGCAATTCAATCGCTGCCCGCCATGCTCCGACGGAAAGCGGTGACGCCCGGGCCATCCCCGGGCGCTGATGCAGCCCGAGTTGCCGATGAGGCCGGGTTCATGCGCCAGATTTACCTGGAGCGACGGCGGGTGGAACGCACCCAGCGAAGCCTGCTGCTGGTGCTGATGGATGGGATGGAGATGGGCGAGTTTGCGCGGACAGCGATGTTTGGCACTCTGGTGGCCAAGCTTTCCGGCATGTTGCGAGACACCGACGCGCTGGGCTGGTACCGGCAAGGCATAGTTCTGGGCATTCTGCTTCCCGACCTGGAGCGGGCCGACCCGGCCCTGCTTGGCTCAGTGTTTGAAAAGTTCTCCAGTCTGCTGGAGGATTCGCTGGGCGCGGAGCTTGCACGCCGGATGCGGCTTACGGTCCATGTCTTCCCCACTCCGTTGGGATTGGGGGACGAGGCGGCCGACCTTACGCTCTATCCGGAATTGCCCCGGAGGGGAGGCTCGCAATTTGAAGCGGCGCTCAAGAGGGGTTTGGATTTGAGCATAAGCGTGCCGGCCCTGCTGCTGTTGTCGCCGCTGTTGGCAGTGCTGGCCGTGGCGGTGAAATTCTCCTCGCGAGGACCGGCGCTGTTTCGCCAGACGCGGCTGGGACACCATGGCAAGCCCTTCAGTTTTTTGAAATTCCGCTCGATGTACAGGGACAGCGGCAGCGCGGTGCATGAGCAATACGTTGCAAAATTCATAGCCGGCGAACGGGCTGAAAGCAGAAACGGCATTTTCAAGATAACCGACGATCCGCGCGTGACCGCGGTGGGGCGCATTCTACGCCGCACCAGCCTGGACGAACTGCCGCAATTGTGGAACGTGCTGAGGGGCGAGATGTCACTGGTGGGACCACGGCCACCCCTGAGTTATGAGTTCGAGCGCTACGCATGCTGGCATCGCAGGCGCGTTTTGGAGGTTAAGCCAGGCATGACCGGCCTTTGGCAGGTACACGGACGCAGCGGGACCAGCTTCGATGAAATGGTGCGACTGGACCTGCGCTATGCAAGGCGCCAGTCTCTGTGGCTGGACCTGAAAATCCTTTGGCAAACGCCGGGAGTTATGCTCTCCGGCAAGGGCGCTTACTGAGATGGCGGCGCTTGCAGCCGCCCCGATGCCGGAGCCGGCAACCGATGCAGCCGCGCGGGGCAGGATTCATCTCGGGGTGATTGGATACGGCTATTGGGGCACCAATATCTTGCGCAATCTGCGGAGTCTGCCTGGCGCACACGTGGACTCTCTCTGCGACATCAACCAGAAGTCGCTGCAACGGGCGGGGCAGACTTATCCAGAGCTGCACCTGACCAAGGACGCAGCCGAGATACTCAGCTCCCCTAACATTGACGCGGTCGCCATTATTACTCCGGTACGGACGCACTTCGAACTGGCCCAAGCCGCCTTGCAAGAAGGCAAACACGTCTTTGTGGAAAAGCCCTTCACCGCCAACTCAGGCCAGGCGCAGCAATTGATCGAGCTGGCAGACCGGCGAGGGTTGACGCTGATGGTGGACCACACCTTCCTGTTCACCGGGGCGGTAAAGAAAATCCACCAGCTCATCTATAACGGGACCCTGGGTGCTCTCTACTACTACGATTCCATGCGCGTCAACCTTGGCATGTTTCAGCATGATGTGAACGTAGTGTGGGATCTGGCGCCGCACGACCTGTCCATAATGGATTATCTGGTGCGTTGCAAGCCGGAGGCTGTCAGCGCCACCGGTCAACGCCACGTCAACGAATTAGAGGACGTAGCCTTTATTACCATTTATTTTCCGGAAAGAATGATTGCGCACATCAATGTGAACTGGCTTTCCCCGGTGAAGGTGCGGAGCACACTCATCGGCGGGGAGCGCAGAATGCTGGTGTGGAACGATCTGGAGGCTGACGAGAAGATCAAGGTTTACGACAGAGGAGTAAAAGTGGGCAGACGGGAGCAGGTTTACGAACTGCTGCTCAGCTACCGGTCGGGCGATATCTGGATACCGCACGTCGCGGGAGTAGAGGCCCTGCAAAGCGAATTGGACTACTTTCTTGATTGCGTGGCTGACAACAAGAAGCCGATCAACGACGGCAATGCGGGGCTGCGGGTGGTGAAACTTCTGGAAGCGGCCTCGCGTTCGCTGGCCAGAGGCGGGGAACTGGTGTACCTGTGAACGAATACTGCTGCATTGCCGCGGACGTGAAGCTAGGGCGGGGCGTGCGCCTGGCCAGGTTCATCAATCTCTACGGCTGCGAGGTGGGCTCCGAAACCAGGATTGGCGCGTTCGTGGAAATCCAGAAGAATGCAAAAATCGGCAGCCGGTGCAAGATTTCCAGCCACAGCTTCATCTGTGAGGGCGTCACCATCGAAGACAACGTGTTCATCGGCCACGGAGTTGTTTTTATCAACGACACTTACCCGCGCGCCACGACCGCCGGAAATCTGCAGACCGAGCAGGACTGGACGGTAGAGCCGACGTGCGTGCGCACAGGCGCGTCCATCGGCTCGGGAGCAACCATTCTGGCCAACGTGACCATCGGCGAGAACGCGATGGTGGGCGCCGGCAGCGTAGTCACAAGAAACATTCCCGCCAACAGCATCGTGGCCGGCAATCCGGCGCGAGTTCTTCGTCATTTTTCCACAGCGCAAAGGTGCGACCATGAAACTCCTTTCTCCAATTCCATTTCTCGATCTGGTCAGCCCGCACCGCGAACTGCAAGATGAGATTTTGGCGGTAGTCGGCCAGGCATTGAGCACAGCCGTTTTCACCAACGGCCCCATGCTGCTGCAGTTCGAGAGCGCATTCGCCGAGTTCTGCGGAACCCGGCACTGCGTTGGGGTAAGCAGTGGAACAGATGCCCTGCGTTTCGCGCTGCTGGCGTGCGGCGTTGGCCGGGACCATGCCGTGCTCACGGTACCCAATTCCTTCGTTGCTACCGCCGAAGCCATATCCCAGGCTGGCGCCGTTCCTGAATTTGTGGACGTTCACCCGCGCACCTGCAATATGGATGTGGCGCAATTGCGCGACTACCTTGAAAGGCGCTGTCATCCGGATAGCCAGGGCAACCTGATCAGCAGCCGGAGCGGGCGGCGCGTGACCGCAATCATCCCGGTGCACTTGTACGGCCAGCCCGCGGAAATGGACGCAATCCTAGAGTTGGCCCGCAGCCGTGGCCTTATGGTGATTGAGGATGCTTGTCAGGCGCACGGAGCAGAGTATCTCTCGCGCGCCGCCGAGGCATGGCTTCCGGTGGGATGCATGGGACGGGCCGCCGCTTTCAGCTTCTATCCGGGGAAAAACCTGGGAGCGTGCGGCGAGGCGGGTGCAGTCACGACCAATGATGACGAGGTTGCGCGCCAGGTACGGATGCTGCGCGACCACGGCCAGGCGCACAAATACGAACATGCCATCGAGGGCTACAACGGACGCATGGACACCATTCAGGCGGGCATTTTGCTGAGCAAGCTGCGCCGGTTGCGCCAGTGGAACCAGCAACGCCGTGCCGTGGCCGCACGTTACCACGAACTCTTTACGGGCTACTCAGGAGTGGTGCTGCCTCATGAAGCGGAATATGCGCGCTCAAATCACCACCTGTTTGTGATACGGGTGCGCCAGCGCAGCCGACTGCTGGAGCATCTTGCCGAAGCCGGCATTGGCGCCGCCATTCATTACCCGGCGCCCATCCACCTTCAGGCCGCATTCCGGCGCCTGGGATACAAGGCCGGGGATTTTCCGGTTTCCGAACGGCTGGCGTCGGAGGTGCTTTCCCTGCCCATGTACCCCCACCTCACTGCCAGCCAGCAGACCCGGGTGGTGGAGACGATACGGAACTCTCTCGGCGCGCAGACGAATACGGCCGCAGCGCTGGCCGGGGCGGTGTCGTAAATCGTGAATCTTACGGGTCACCCACAGCGGCTAAAGCCGGACTCGGAATAGCGCCGGGCTTGGCACGGATGAAGGCGTGCCCTGATACGAACCGTTCCGGATGAAAAATGAAGTTTTCGCAGGGCCTGAAGGCCCTCTTTTGAAATGATGAGCCCGTAAGCGCGCATGTTATGCAGATGGTATTCCCAGAAGCTTGCATGTTGGTCACCCGCGCCGTCAGCGACCTCCACCCGGCTGTGAATGAAGTCAAGATCAGGGACGGAGGCCTCCGCCCACAATGAGTCCCCAGCCCGAACTCTCGATCATCATTGTCAACTGGCACTCGGCCGAGCATCTACGTGCGTGCGTGGCCAGCATCTTCTCGGAACAATCCGACGTCAGCTTTGAAGTCCTAGTGATTGATAACGCCTCCCACGATGGCGGCGGAGAAATGCTGCAGCGGTACTTTCCCCAGGTGCGCTTCCTGCAATCGGCAAGGAATCTTGGCTTTGCCGCCGCCAACAATCTCGCATTTGCTTTTTCGGCGGGTCGCAGCCTGCTGTTCCTGAATCCCGACGCCGAACTGGTGGGCCCGGCGTTGCGGCGCATGCTGGACGCGCTTTGGGGCATGCCAGACGCCGGCATCGTCGGTCCCAGACTTGTCAGCCCCGGCCTTTCGCCGCAGTCGAACTGCATGCGCTGCCTGCCAACGGTATTGAATCAACTGCTGGATTCGTCGTTCAGCCGCGGCATTTGCCCGCGCTGGTGGGGTTTTGACGTGGTGAAGCGCGAGTCACATGAGCCGGTTCCAGCCGCGGTTGTGCCGGGCACATGCCTGATGGTCCGGCGCAATGTGTTCCTCGAAAGCGGACTGTTCAACGCGGCCTACTTCATGTATGCGGAGGACGTTGACCTCTGCTGCCAGGCTCGGAAGCTGGGATGGAAAAGCTATTACGTGCACGATGCGGTGGTGATTCATCACGGAGGGCGCAGTTCACGCCTGCAAAGCGGCGAGGCGTTTCCCGCTGTGCTGATGCGGGAGTCGGTGTGGAAGTTCCTGAATGTCAATCGCGGGCGGACCTACGCCGCACTGTATAGGGCGACAACAGCGTTGGCCGCGGCTGGCCGGATGGTGGCTTGCAGCGGGCTGCGGCTGGCCGGCAGCCGCGACCGGCGTCATCGGTGGCGGACGGCCGCCCGGAAATGGTGGAGAGTCCTGCGCTGGAGTCTCGGGCTGGAAGGATGGGCTCGAGGGCTGGGCGCTCCACCAGCGGGAGCGGCCCCGGTTTTCAAGCTCCACCCCGCATTGGCACCGGAGAAGAGGCTCCGGGCCTGACGTCTTACAAAATCACAGGCCGCGGCAAAATTCATGAATCCAAACTCCTCTATTGCAGGCGCACGGCAGGCTCCTCCGCCCTTTCTGTTCCGTTGCTTCAAAGCTCTGAAGCGCCACCACGTTCGCGGCGCACATCGCATGCTGCTGGTATGGCAGCGCATGCAGGGCGACTGCCTGGTGCTTTATCCTCTCTCTCCCACGGTCAACGCAGCTGTTCCCATCAACCGCATGGAGAATGCCTGGGAACTGCAGGACATTCTCGCCTACGAACAGGACCTGATTCGAACCTGCTGCGCCGCTTTGGCTCCTTGCCGCGACGTGACTCTGTTCGACTGCGGCGCCGACATCGGCTTGTTCACCGCGCTTCTGTGTTCGCGGTGCGACCGGATCGGACGCGTGCTGGCTTTCGAACCGAATCGCAGGGTGGAGCAGGTGCTGCGTCATAACCTGGCTCAATTCCCCCGCTCTGAGGTGCATATGGCGGCGGTCAGCAATTTCACCGGGCACGGCAAATTGCTGGCTCCCGCCTATGACCTCGGCGATCACGCCCGCTTCCTGGCGCCGGCGGAGCGGGGCGTTTCCGTCATAACCCTGGATAGCCTGGGCCTGTTTGGCGGCGATGTGCTGCTCAAAATTGATGTGGAAGGCGAAGAGTTGCCTGTGCTGGAGGGCGCGCGTGAAACCATCCGCCACGCCAGGCAGTGCGTGCTCACCCTGGAAGCACATCCCCTGGTCTGCCGACGGACCGGGATCGCTCCCAATGCGTGCCTGGCTTACCTGAGTTCGCTTCGGCGTTTCCGCTTCACCATCGCCGAAACCGGCAGGCAGGTGGGCCCGGAGGATGAAATTCTAGATCGAACCCGCGTTCTTAACCTGGTAGCAGTTTCTCAGTGAGGTAAGTGTGATTCGAGTATTTCTAGCTGCTTGTCTGATGCTGGCATCCGGCGTTAAATGCCCAGCCAAGGATTTCTACATAGCCCAGAACGCGGCGGGACGCGGCGACGGAAGCGGCTGCGCCAACGCGCTCGCCTATAGCTTTTTCAATGACCCGGCCAACTGGGGCGGCGGGGCCGCCCAGATCGGTCCCGGCGCCACCGTACACCTGTGCGGCGTGATCACCACCTTCAATGGCTACGCCTATGACTACCTGACTTTTCGTGGCAGCGGAGTGAGCGGACAGCCAATCACTCTGAAATGGGAATTCAACGCCAAGCTCAGCGTGCCCACCTGCGGCAGCGGCTCCTGCGTATTGTTCAGCGGCAGGAGCTACCTGGTGCTGGATGGCGGCAGCAACGGCGTGGTGGAGGAAACCGATAACGGCAGCGCTCTCGGCCACCAGGACCGGCATACCGCGCTCTATGGGCGGCCTTGCAATCATTGCGAATTCAAGAACCTGGCCTTGCGCAACATCTACGTGCACTCGCTCGCCTCGGACGATATCGGGGCCGATGGCCTCACGGTCTCCGGCCCCGGTGTCTCTATGCACGACATGAGCTGCAGCCACGCCAGCGGCTGCTTCACCATTTCCGTAGGCGGCGCGGATGACAGCCTGGAAATGTACAAGCTGGATTCCGACAACACCAACCACTGCATGACCGTTGCAGCCAATGGCGCAGGATACGCGCTGCTCTCAGCGCGCATTCACGACAACAGCTGCCGCGATTTCGCCAACTGGGACACCAGCAACAACACTTTTCATCACGATGGCATTCACCTGTATGCATTGAACGGAGCAACCTTCCGCGATGTGCAGGTTTATGACAATTACTTCGGCGGCGATCCGGGGGTAAACGCCACCTCATTCATCTACGCCACGGGAGCTGTGAGCGATTCGTTCTTCTTTAATAACGTGATGCTCACGCCGGCGGGCAAATACTTCAACAACGGAGTGTTCTGCGCCGGGGGCGAGCACATCGCCATCTACAATAACCTGATGCTCGGGGGGACCAGCGTTTCGGGGCTGTGCCTGGCCACCAGCGGCACCGGCATTGCGGTTAGAAACAACCTTGTGGGCAAATGCTCCGGGCTGATTTCGCTGGCCGCCGGCACCACTTTCGTGGACCGCGGCCTGGACCACAACGTGTACGGCCCGGGGCAGAACTGGAAAAGCGGGAGCACGTTTTACTACACCTTCGAGCAGTGGAGGGCGGCTTCCGGCGAAGGCGCGCATTCGCTGACCACCTCTGATTTGAAGGTGGATTTCGAAGGGCGCCCCCAACCTGGCTCGCCGGCCATCGATTCTGGGGCGAACCTTTCCTACCATGCCATTGCTGCCTTGAACGCAGACAAACTGGGAAACCCGCGCTCCGCCTGCAGCGCCTGGGACGCGGGCGCCTACAATCACTCTCCCGGCCCGATTGTCGGGTCCGATTCATGGCCGTTCGCGGCCCTGCCCTAACCGGGCGCCCCGCAGGTCCCATGGCCACCGCCGCGCGACAACTGACCAGCGCTTCCGCTTTCCGGATAGTGAATATCGCTGCGACCACGGCCGTCTCCCTGCTGATGATGCCGTTTGTGGTGCACACGTTGGGAGACCGGATGTATGGGCTATGGGCGCTGGTAGCCACCCTGCTGGGCTACTACGGTCTGCTCGATTTCGGGTTGACGCCGGCGGTGTGCCAGCACGTCGCGGCGGCCCTGGGACGGGGCGACCGCGAGGCCTGCAACAGCGTGGTGTCGGCCAGCCTGCGATTTTTTCTGCTGGTTGGGGTCCTCGTCCTGCTCCTCAGTGGGGCGGCAGCGGCTTGCGCGCCTAGGCTCGCCCGGAGCGGAGCAGATGCCACCCTGTTCGCGCAAATCCTGTTGATTCTCGGCATGAGCACCGCGCTCAGTTTCCCCTCGCGGGTGTTCACCGGGTTTCTAATCGCCAACCTGCGCTATGACCTGATGGTCGGCGCCGAACTGGTCGCCCTCGCCGTGCGCACCAGCCTGATCCTCTCCGTTCTTCTCCTGGGACACGGACTGGTGGCTATGGCGTGGGCGACTTTTACCGGCGGGGTGACGGCCATGCTGCTGCAGGCCGGGGCTACGCTCCGGAAATACCCCTGGCTGCGCCTGCGGTTGAACGCGCCAGCAGCCGGGCTGACCCGCAGTCTGGCCTCTTACAGCATTTTCTCGTTTGCCGGCCAGCTTTCCGACCGCTTGAGGTTTCAGGCCGATCCCGTGGTCATATCCATGTTCGTAGGGCTGGCTGCGGTCACCCACTACCGCATTGCCAGCACCCTGACGCAGGAGTTCATTGTGCTGACCGTTGCGGTTACCGGCGTATTCGCGCCGCTCTTCAGCCGACTTTATGGCGCAGGCGATCCTGAGAAATTGCGCGTCACCTTCTTTTTTGCCACCAAGGTCTCGATTTGTGTTGCCACTTTCCTCGGCTTCAGCCTTATCGTCTGGGGCCGGCCATTCATCCTGCGCTGGATGGGACCGGGATACCTCGATGCCTACGCGCCCCTGGTGATCCTGACCGTCGCCATCACCTTTGACTTGTGGCAAGCGCCGTCAGTTGACCTGCTCTACGCCATCGCTAAACACCGCGCCTACGCTTGCCTGAACTTTGTGGAAGGTATTCTGAACCTGGGACTGAGCCTATGGCTGGTGCGGCGCTATGGCATGGTGGGAGTGGCGCTGGGTACGCTGGGGGCGATGGCCGTGATGCGCCTGGCAGTGCAGCCGCTCTGGACATGCCGGCTGAGCGCGTTCTCCTACCGCGCTTATATGACGACGGCGGGCTCCGCCCTGGGAGGAACTCTTCTGGCAGCGAGTCTAGTATGGCTGACTTGCGGTTGGGTAATCGGACCGGGCTACTGGCGGCTGGCTGGCTCGGCGGGAGCTGCTCTGTGCATGTATGCGGTGGCGGCGATGTTTCTGGTCTTCAGCAACGCAGAGCGGCAGCGGGCGTGGACCACACTTTGTCCGGCATGGCGAATTCTGCACCCTCCGGCGCTGCCTGCAATGCCAAACGCTACCCGCCAGGCGCATTAGCGCACAAATCGGGCATGAAAGTCTGCTTCATTTCGCATTCCTCCCGGTTGGCGGGGGCGGAGATGGTCCTGCTGGAAACCATAGACGTCCTGCAGGAAAGCGGAGTGCGCTGCTGCGCGGTTCTGCCCTCGCGCGGACCGCTGCTGACCGAACTGGAAAAGCTGCACGTGCCGATCATGATTGCGCCGTACGCCTTGTGGGTATCGCCGGAAAGTGTTTCGCTGCCACGCCGGATCAGGGCGATGCTGAATATGGCGGCAATGTCGGTGCTGATTGGGTGGCGGGCATGGCGATGGGGCTGCGACATCATCTACAGCAACACGGTGGCGGTTTGCGTGGGCGCCTACGCTGCCGCTCTGCTGGGCCGCCCGCACGTGTGGCACGTCCACGAGTTCTGCCTCGAACCCGGGCTCAACTTCATATTTGGAAAAACCTGGTCGCGTTGCGTGATGAACAAGCTTTCTTCACTTATTATCGTGGCCTCGCAGGCAGTCGCCAACGAAATCACCGGCTGGTTGCGGGGTACGCCGCCGCAAGTCGTTTACTGTTCCCTGCATCGCTCACTCCGGAGCGGCGCCAGCCCGGCTGAGCGCAATGGCCGGTATCGCTGCGTCGTTGTCGGCGCCATCACGGAAAACAAACGACAGGAGGACGCGGTGCTGGCGCTGCTGGAGCTTCGCTGGCGGCAGGTTGACGCGGAATTGGTAGTGATCGGCGAAGGCGATGGAGATTACAGCGCACGCCTCCAGCATCTGATCATCCAGAACCAGCTTGAAGATCGGGTCCGCGTCCTGGGCCGGCTGGACGATCCCATTCCGCAAGTGTGCGGTGCCGACGTTCTCCTGGTGTGCTCCCGTACGGAAGGATTCGGAAGAGCGACGGCGGAGGGGATGTTGGCGGGCAAACCGGTGGTTGGAGCCAACAATACCGCGACCGCCGAACTGATCCACGACGGCAGCAACGGCCTGCTCTATCGCACCGCCGATGCTCACGACCTGGCCTGCAAGATTGACTACCTCTACAGCCACCCGGAAATGGCATCGCGACTTGGACGGAACGGACAGACCTGGGCGAAACGCGTGTTTACCCGCGACCGTTATCGCGACGAGATTCTGCCCTTGCTGAACGAACTACTTCCGGAAGCCGCCTGGCGGCTCGCGCTATGAGCCGGCTTTCCATAGCGGTGGCGATGTGCACCTGCAACGGGTCGCGATACGTCTGCGAGCAGTTGCAGAGCATTACCCGGCAAACGACTACGGCTGATGAACTGGTTGTCTGCGATGATGCCTCCGCCGACCAGACCGCGTCCCTGGTGGAGGAGTTTGCCGCGGGTTCGCCGATGCACGTGCGACTGGTACGCAATCCCATGGCCTTGGGCTGCACCAGAAATTTTGAACAGGCGATCCGGTTGTGCAGCAGCCAGATTATTGTTTTAGCCGACCAGGACGACGTCTGGAAATCGAACAAACTCGCCGCCATTGCTCGCGCCTTCGCCGAGCAGCCAGATGCCGGATACGTTTTTTCCGATGCTGATATTGTGGACGAACGCGGCTGCGGGCGGGAGTTCAGCCTGTGGGAGACGGTAGGCTTCAAAGCACCACAATTCACGCCTTCGCGCCAGGTGGCAATGCTGCTCAAGCGCAACCTAGTGACGGGCGCAGCCATGGCCTTCCGGGCATCCCTCCGCGGCATTCTGCTTCCCATCCCGCCGGCTTGGAACCATGATTACTGGCTCGCGCTGCTGGGCTCGCTCTTCAGCTATGGCGTTCCTATAACAGAACGTCTGTTTTTCTACAGGCGGCACCTCGGCCAGCAGATGGGATGCGGCAAAGATACCCTTCTACGAAGGGTGAGAACATCCATAGCCTCCGCCCCTGATTACCGGGCCAAGGGCGCTCACATGGCCGAATTGCGGGAACGGGCAGCGGCCTGCGCGCGCACTGCGAACTGCCCACTCGAGCATCTGCGGCTGGTGGCGGAAAAGGAACTGCACTTATCGCGCCGGGCGCTGATAAGGTCGGCACGTGGAGGAGCCCGCATCGCACCCCTCATACACGAGGCAGCCAGCGGGCGCTATCAGCGGTTCTCTTTCTCCTGGGGCAGCATGATTCGCGATCTGACCGCGACTGCCGCATCCACGCATTGATTCGCTGTTTTCCGGTGCAATGACCGTAGCCATGCCATCGCTCGCCAGATTCGGCGGAGGGCCCGAGGCTTATGTTCATCCCGCGGTGCTTTGTGCTGTGCTGGCGGCAGGCGCCTTGATTCTGTTGCTCCCTCGCAAGCACATCATCGTGCCTCTGCTGGGCGCCGCTCTGCTTATCCCATTCGATCAAGTCATGCTTATCGGCCCACTCCACTGGACCATGCTGCGCGTGATCGTCCTGCTCGGCTGGATACGGGTGCTGGCCCGGACACTTGCGCCACGGCAGTCTCTCCTCAGCAACGGCCTGAACACCATGGACAAAGCGCTGATGCTATGGGCGGCAGTGGCTGGGCTCAATATAGTCCTGCTCTGGCACTCCTCGGCAGCACTCATCAATCAACTGGGCGCGCTCTATAACGTATTTGGCATTTATTTCCTGCTCCGCTTTCTAATCCGCGACAAGGAAGATGCCAGGCGCGTGATACAGACTCTTACCTGGGTTGGGGTGGCGGTAGCTGCCATGATGCTGTTCGAACTCGCCAGCGGCGAAAGGATGTATGCCGCGATCGGCAGCAGGGGCAACGGAGGCGAAGCACTTTGGGGGCGGCTAGGGGCATTGCGGGCTGTGGCCGGGTTCGGTAACCCGGTATCGTCGGGAGTGTTTGGCGCCACCTTGATGCCTCTCAGCCTCGCCCTGTGGTGGAAAGGGAACAGAAGGACGGCAGTCGCGGGCCTGTGCGCGGCTGCCGTGATTGTGGCCGCCTCGGTTTCCAGCACTCCGGTGTGCGCCTATCTGGCTGCGATGCTCGGCCTGTTCTTGTGGCCGCTGCGCCGGCATCTGCGCCTGCTGCGCTGGACAGCGGCGATTTCGGTGATTGGTCTTCAAGTGCTAATGAACTCGCCTGTCTGGGCTCTGATTCAACGCGCGGGCGTGGTGGGCGGTTCCTCCGGCTACCACCGCTATATCCTGGTGGATCGGTTTTTTCAGCATTTCTGGGACTGGTGGCTGCTGGGAGCCCGCCACGTCGGCGAGTGGGGCTACCTCTCCAACGATATAGCCAACCAGTACGTCGGGATTGGGGAGAGCGCCGGGCTTCTTCCATTGCTTCTGTTTATTGCGCTGATCGTGTACGCCTTCAAGTATCTGGGCAGGGCACGGCAAGCCGCGGAGAACAGCAATGACCGGCGCTTCCTGTGGGCGCTGGGTTGCGCACTGTTCGCCCACGTGGTGGCATTCTTTGGCCTCTCCTATTTTGACCAGTTGATTGTCCCCTGGTACGCGCTGCTGGCCATGATTTCAGCGGTTGCCGCCCCTCTGGCTGATAGTCAGCAGCTTGCCAGGAAGGAATTGCACCCGGTGGAAACCACGTGGTCAGAGGAATTTGCCTCCTGCCGGGACAACCAATGAAGATCGCTCTTCTGTGCGATCGCTACCCGCCCCGGCCGCACACCGGCATTGGCGCCTTTGTGCAGATGCTCGCCCGCGGGCTGAACCAGCGCGGCCACGGCATTGTGGTGGTGGAGATTGGTGATTGCTACGGGGAAACCTCTGACCAGGGCGTTCCAGTTTTTACCCTGCCGCGAACCCATCTGCGCTGGGCGGGCAACCTCATTACGCGCCTGAGGTTGCGGAATTGGCTGTGCGCGAGGGCACGCTCCGGCGGGATTGACCTGGTGGAGGTACCCGACTACCCCGGCTTCCTGCCATTTGGCGCTGAGATGTGCGCTACCGTCGTACGCCTGCATCAAAGCTCGACGGTTTCGCACCGCCTGGCCGGGCTGAAGATGTCGGCTGGAATCAGGTTTTTCGAAAAGCGCACATTGTCGGCAAATTGCAACTGGATTGGCGTTTCCTCCCACATCCTTGGCCTGACGCAAAGAGCGTTCGGGTTTTCACCGAAGCGATACGCGGTCATTCACAATGGAATTGCTCCCCTGCCGGCGCGTACCGAGGCGCCAGAACTGCCGCCGCGATTCGTGCTTTACGCCGGGCAGGTGTCCAAGAGAAAGGGCTCGCTGGTATTGGCGGAGGCGGCGCGGACATTTTTAGCGCGCCATCCCGATGTACACCTGGTTTATGCGGGAGGCTGCCTGCCTGAGCCAGAAGTTCCGCGTATTGATCAGCAGGTTCGCGAGATGGTGGGAGGCAATTTGGCGCAGCGCGTCCACTTCCTGGGCCAACTGACTCGCGAGCAGACTTTAGCCTGCATGCGGCGCGCCGCGGCGTTTGTTTTCCCAGCGCTCATTGACTGCTTCCCACTCGTAGTGCTCGAAGCCATGAGCGCAGGAGTTCCCGTGGTATTCACCAGGAACCTTCCCGGGCCGGAGATGATTGAAGATGGGGTGAGCGGGCTGCTGGCCGATCCCGCTTGTGCGCACGATTTTGGGGAGAAAACCTGCCGCCTGCTTGCCGAGCCGGAGTTTGCGGCGCGCCTTGCCGCGCAGGCACGTAAGCGGGTCGCGGAGCGCTTCTCGCTGGAACAGTGCCTGGATGCCACAGAACGGTTTTACATGGAGTGTCTGCAGGATCTGCCGCACGGGGAAACCGCGTACCCCTCCTCATCGGGAATCCTGCCAGCTCCGGTCCCCCGACATCACTAAATCGGCCCGCAGCTATGCCTTCGGCGCAACCCATCTACGTCGTCATCACCCCGGCCCGGGACGAAGAAATGTGGCTCAGGCTGACGATTGAGAGCATGCTGGCGCAGACCCTGCGGCCGGCAGAGTGGGTGATCGTGAACGATGGCTCGAGCGATGGCACGGCCGCGATTTTGCGCGAATACACCGGCCAACACCGATGGATCCGCGGGGTCGAGCGCCCGAATCGCGGCCGCCGCTTGTCTGGTGCGGGCGTGGTGGACGCCTTTTATGAGGGCTATCACTCGCTGCAATGCAGCGATTGGAAGTTCCTGGTCAAGCTGGACGCCGACCTGAGCTTCGCACCCGACTTTTTCCAGAAGGCTATAGCGCACTTCCAGGCCCAGCCGCGCCTCGGCATCGGCGGTGCCTGCCTGTACCTGATGGCGAACGGATCGGCGCAGCCGGAAACGGGTCCGCGGTTCCATGTGCGCGGCGCCACCAAGATTTATCGCCGAAGCTGTTGGGAGGAAATTGGCGGCATCATGGCGGCGGCCGGGTGGGATACGGTGGATGAAGTCAGGGCCGGCATGTCGGGGTGGAGCAGCGAAAGCTTCTCTGATTTGGTGGCCCTGCATCATCGTCCCACCGGCGGCGCCGGCCGCTGGCGCGACATGATCAAGCGTGGCCAGGGCTCCTATGTCGCCGGCTACCATCCGCTTTTTGTGGCCGCCCGGTGCCTGCGCCACCTGGGTTCCAGGCCTTATCTGCTGGGCTCGCTCGGAATGGGCGCCGGATTTGTTTCCGGCTACCTGGGCCAAGTTGGCGTGCAACGCGACCTCGCGCTGGTGCGCTATGTCCACCAGCAGCAATGGAAGCGTCTTTGGGGCCAAGTCACCATCTGGCGGTAGAGATATATGTCGTGTGCTAACAAACCGGTTCGCGTTCTGTACAGTTTCCCTCACAAACTGGGAGCAGGCAGAATCTGTTACACAGCCTGGCAGCAGGTAGCCGGACTGGCGGCAGCAGGCGCCAACGTGCTCGTCTTTCCCGGCGTGCTACACAGGCCCTTGCCTGGGGATGTGGTGGTGCAACCCACCCTGGCTCGCGGCCGGTGGCGCATTCCTTACAAACTGCTGGGCACGATGCGCGCCTGCGCCCTGCACGACTGGATTGTCGCCCGCCGGCTGGAAAGCATGGCCGGCCAGATTGATGTTGTTCATACCTGGCCGCTGGGCGCGCTGCGCACCCTGTGCACGGCCTTCCGGCTGGGCATTCCCGCCGTTTTGGAGCGCCCGAACGCGCACACCCGCTTTGCCTACCGAGTGGTACAGGAGGAATGCGCCCGGCTGGACGTGGAATTGCCGCCAGACCATGAGCATGCCTGGAAACCCGCGGTGCTGGCCCGGGAAGAGGAGGAATACCGGCAGGCGCAGCGGCTGCTATGCCCATCTGATTTCGTGATGCAGACCTTTTTGCGGCAGGGTTTTCCGCGCCAGCGCCTGCTGCACCATGAATACGGCTTTGACGAGAACATATTCTATCCTCCTGCTGCGCCGCGGGCAGGCGGGCGCGGACTCACCGTCTTGTTTGCCGGTGTGTGCGCGGTGCGAAAAGGCCTGCATTACGCCCTGGAAGCCTGGCTTCGTTCTCCCGCGCACCAGGAAGGCGCGTTTCTGATTGCCGGCGACTTTCTTCCGGCGTACGCCCGCAAGCTCGCTTACCAGCTTTCGGACCGCAGCGTGCGGGTGCTTGGCAACAGGAACGATTTGCCGGAACTGATGCGGCAAAGCGATGTGCTGATATTGCCCAGCATCGAGGAGGGCTTTGGCCTGGTATGCGCCGAGGCCATGGGCTGCGGATGCGTGCCGCTGGTCTCGGATGCCTGCACCGAAATCTGCGTTCACATGCAAAGCGCTCTTGTGCATCACGTCGGTGACGTGGAGGTCCTTACCCGGCAACTGACCATGTTGCACAAGGACCGCGACCTGCTGCAGCGCCTGCGCAACGGCTGCCTGCGCTCCGCCCCGCGCCATACCTGGACTGCCGCCGGACGCAAGCTGCTCCAGGCGTACACACAGGCTATAGAAGAGAACACCAGCGAGGACCCGGATTTTGAGGCCTTGCAGTTGTGCGCCTGATTTCGGCTTTACCCGTTCATCTGTTCGCGGCACAAACATTCATCAGAGCGCCACCGCCATGGGTTCGCTCCGGGTTGTGTTCCTGATCGAAAATGTCTCCCTTCTGCGCGACCGGCGCGTGCGGCAGGAGGCCGCGGCCTTGGCGAGCGCGGGATGCGAAGTCAGCGTGGTCTGCCCGCGGCTGAAAACAGAGCCGCGGCTCTCCGTGTTCGCCGAAGGGGCGCGCGTCTACTCCTACCTTCAGCCCTGGCAAGGAACTGGCCTGCTCACCTACGCCCTGGAGTACGTCTGGAGCCTGCTGGCCACCACGTTCCTGGTTCTGGTTATCGGCTTGCGGAACGGCTTAGACGTGCTGCACGCCGCCAATCCGCCTGACCTGTTTTTCCTGCTGGCAATTCCACTCCGGTGGCTAGGCAAGAAGTTCGTTTATGACCAGCACGATTTGAGCCCGGACATTTTTACGGCAAAATTCGGCGGCCACCTGCGCCGACTGCACCGGCTTTTGTTGTTCCTGGAGCGCTGCTCGTACGGCTTGGCTGACCTGGTGATCGTCACGAATCAGTCGTTTCACCGCCTGGCCATCACTCGCGGCGGCTGTCCCGCGGCCAAGATTGTGGTGGTGCGCAACGGCCCTGATCTCCAGCGCTTTGAGTGTGGTCCCGCAAAGGCCCGACTGAAGCGCGGCGCGGCATTCCTTGCGGTGTATGCCGGCATTATGGGTACCAAGGCGGGTGTTGACCGGGTGATTCGCGCGGCCCGCCACATTGTGCACGAACGCGGACGGAAAGATGTTCACTTCGCCCTGGTGGGCGATGGCGACTGCCGCCTGGCTCTACAGGAATTGGCGCGCTCACTGCAGGTCGAACCCTACGTCTTCTTTCCCGGGTTCGTTGGCGATGATGAGTTGCTGGCCTGGCTCTCGGCTGCCGACGTATGTCTCGCCCCCGATCCACCCATACCTGTTAACCAATTCTGCACTTCCACCAAAATGATGGAATACATGAGTTGCGGCAAGGCCACGGTCTGCTTCGACTTGACGGAAGCGCGCTACTCGGCAGGGGACGCCGCGGTTTACGTTAAGGAAGATGACCCTAGTCAGTTCGGCGACGCCATCCTGGAAACGCTCGGCGATGCCGTCCGGCGCCGGCGAATGGGCCAGGCAGGCGTGCAGAGGGTCCGACAGGAATTACAGTGGGAGAACTCGCGGCGTCGGCTGTTGGAAGCTTACCGGCGGCTTACGGGCGCGGCCCTGCCGGAAATTGCCGCAGAAGAGAAGGCCAGGGCGGCGTAGTTAGCGGCAGGGCGCCTGCCCGCCGGCACGAAACTGGAACACCTGTATACGATGGTTCCTGGAATCCGCCACATAGATGCGGTCGCGCTCATCCACCCACACTCCGATAGGCCGGCTGAATTCCCCTATCTTGTTGCCCGGCCGTCCGAAAACCCTCAGTAATTTACCCTCCTGGTTGTAAACCCGCACCACCCCCTGAACTTCATCGCTGAGGTAGAGGTCCCCCGCACTGTCTACGGCCATGCCGGCATGGTCGGGCGGGGAGGTGTTGTCATTGGGCGTGCTGAACTGGCGGAGCACCTGTCCCTGCAGGTCCAGGATCTGGACGCGGGAGCCGTAGGAGTCGAGCACAAAGAGTTGGTGGCGAAAGAGAACGACACTGGTGGGCTTGTTGAACTCAGGCTGGCCCGGGCCACGGCGGTTACCGCCAAAATTCCCCACAATCTCGGCGCGCAGGTTAAGCACTGAGATCGCATTCCTCGCGGTGTCAGCCACATAAATTCTGTCGGCGCGTCCATCCACGGCAACGCCTTCCGGCTGCTCAAAATAAGCTTCACCTTTGATTTTGCCGAGGTAATGGCGAAACCGGCCCAGGTGGTCATAGACCAGAATCGTGCCACGATCGGAATCGGCGACATAAATGTTGTCCTGGCTATCCGCCGCCACGCCAACCGGGTGTTGCAGTCGCCGGTCCTTCCCGCCCTGAATGCGGAATGAAGTCTTGCCCTTGAAATCGAGCACGTGCACCGCTTGGGCAGGTGGATCCGCCACAATCACACGTCCGCTAGAGTCGGTGGCGACGGCGCGAGGCTCGTCCATAACCGCCCGGTGTTCTTCCAGGAAACTGGTTATGGCCTCCACCGCATCGGCCAGCACGGGACGTCCATTGACGGTCTCCACGGGATGGGCGCCCGGCTCGTAATCCTCCACGACGCGCTGTTTAGCGGGAACAGCATCATCTGACGACGGAGCGGAAACCGCGGCCGGCTGATCCTCAGGCTGGCCGGCGATGGTGCCCACAAACTGGCCAAGTCGCAGTCTGGAGCGGCCCTTGAAGCTTCCGTCCGCGACAAAGGCTCCTACATAGGCGAGGGAGCAGTCCTTCCCCAGCGGCACCCGGGAGGAGGCCGCGCGGTTTCCCATGTCGCCTCTGTTATTTCTAACCTGCTGGGCGAGAGCCGGAACGGCAAAACAGAGGAGCAGAACCACAGTTGGCGACCGAAAGCGAAATGTCCCCGGCATAACGGCTCACTGGACGAAGCGGCAGGGCCCCACTTGCGGTGATTATAGGGCCCAGCAGTCCGCCGGCCTGTGATTCAGGTCACAGCTTTTTTTTGCCGGCGGTAGTGTGCTGGCGTGGGGACGTCCCATGCGCACCCATACCATCATCGAGCCCTTTCGCATCAAGAGCGTGGAACCAATCCACTGGACCACCCGGCCGCAGCGGGAAGCGCTCCTGCGGGCAGCCTGCTACAACCTGTTCCAGCTCCCGGCTGACGGCGTGCTTATTGATTTGCTGACCGATTCGGGTACGGGTGCGATGTCCACGCAGCAATGGGCCGCCATTATGCAAGGCGACGAAAGCTATGCCGGCAGCCGCAGCTTCGATCATCTGCGCGACTCGGTGCGCGACATCTTCAGGTTTCGCCACGTCATTCCCACGCACCAGGGCAGGGCGGCGGAACGCATTCTGTTCAGCGTGATGTGCCGTAATGGCGATATTGTGCCCAACAACACACACTTCGATACCACCCGCGCCAACATTGAATTTGTCGGCGCCCAGGCTGTGGATCTGCTCATTCCTCAGGGCCGTGAGCCCTCGCTGAAACATCCCTTCAAAGGCAACATGGACGTGGAAGCGCTGGAGAGGCTGCTCACGCGCGCGGGCCGCGAGCGGGTACCGCTGGTGATGCTTACCATCACCAACAATTCGGGCGGAGGCCAGCCGGTCTCGCTGGAAAACGTGCGGGCGGTGAGCGCGGTTTGCCGGCGGCACCGCATACCGCTCTATTTTGACGCCTGCCGCTTCGCCGAAAACGCCTATTTCATCAAGCTGCGCGAAAGCGGCTACGCGAGCAAAACCCCGAAGGAGATAGCGCGTGAGATTTTCAGCTACGGCGACGGCTGCACCATGTCGGCCAAGAAGGATGGTCTGGCCAATATCGGCGGCTTTCTCTGCACCAACAACGACGCGCTAGCGCAGCAGGAGAAGAACCTGCTCATTCTCACGGAAGGCTATCCTACCTATGGCGGGCTGGCCGGCCGAGATCTGGAAGCCATCGCCGTGGGCCTGCAGGAAGCGCTGCACGAGGATTATCTGTGCTACCGCATTGCCTCCACCGCTTACCTTGGCGATCACATTGCCGCCGCGGGCGTCCCCATTGTGCAGCCCCCAGGCGGCCACGCCATTTATATTGACGCCCGCGCGTTCCTCCCCCACATCCCGGCACAACAGTTTCCCGGCGTAGCTCTGGCCTGCGAACTCTACCTGGAGGGCGGCATCCGCAGCGTGGAAATCGGCACCCTCATGTTCGGTGATGCCGCCAAAATGGACTTGGTGCGGCTCGCCATCCCACGCCGTGTCTATACCCAGAGCCACATTGATTATGTGGTCGAGGTCATCCTGGAAGTCTGGCGCCGCCGCCAAGAGGTGGGCGGTCTGCAAGTGACGTACGAGGCGCCATTCTTACGCCACTTTACCGCGCGTTTGTCGCCCATCAAGGAATCCGTGGCCCAATCGCTTTAAGAGCGGCGAGGTCACGCCCAACGCGCCTGAGATTATTTCCCATCTTGCGCGGCCGGGCCCCTAAAACAACCGTTTAACGTGCTATTGGTTTGCGGGGGGGGACGGCCGCATGTTTTCAGGCGTAGCCCGGGATTTGCTTCGTCCGCCCAATATCTACCCTCCTCGCGGTCCTGGCTGGCACAAGGGTGAATCAGCGGAAGCGGTAGCCCGGGTTCAGTTCGCACCTGTACACCTTGGTCTGGTCCTTATCCTCTCGCAAGTTGCATGTTGCCCAAGCCAGACACAGGTTGGGCCCGAGGGGAAAGACGATGGCGCTCCCGTTGACCTCGGCCTCGATGCTCGGACCCTCGGCGTCTGGCGGCAGGGTGAAGTTCAGCGCCTGGCCGAAAATGACGGGATACGAATCGCGAATGGTCTCACTGACCATGGGGTGATACACCTCGGCCTCAAAAAGGAAGGTGGCGGTGTCCGACCAGTTCAGCACCGAAAGCTTGACCCTGCGGCCGTCATCGGAGAAGTCATTGCTAATGGTGCGGGTAAACGGGCAAGGCCCGGCGATGCAGGAAACTCTGGGATTGCGAAACTGATTGCCCTCGCCGGCATCCACTGAAAGGGAGCCGATGGCGGCCTTCCATTGTCCATCCGGCGAACAGGGCTGCTGGCCATGACAAGGAATATTTCCGGTGTTCACTACCTGGAAGGTTTTGACGGCGCTGCCCACGTTCAACGCCGAAGTGGTCTTTTGCGAATAGCGCACTGCGACTGAAGCTTTTGTTATGACCCCTCTGGTAGGAACCGGCGCAGGATGGGGAGCGCGGGAGAGAGGCAGCATGCGCGCCACGATCAGCGTGCCCGGATGTACTTCCTCCAGCATCAGGGGACGATAGCCGGTTTGGGCGAAGCTAAGCGTGATGAGTTCGCCCGGCTTCACCCCCGGCCGCAGAGTCACGCTGAAATAACCGGCCGCATCGGACTGGGCGGTGCCCGTGGCCAGGCCCGCGGACCCGATGATCTGAGCCCCGGCGATGGGTTGTTCCTTATTAGGGTCAGATTCCTGCCGGATTACCGCCCCTTTCAGGGTAACGGGCTTCGCCTTGGGGATGCGAGACCAGACCACAATCCCGGCCGTCACCGCGGCCGCGATGACGGCGACGCCGATCGTGAAGGCAAGCTTTTTCCTGGGCGTCATGCTCTAGCCTCATCTTACGACAGCCGGAGTGGGGAAGGGCACGCAGTCGCATGCTTCTCCGGCAGTAATTCTTATGGCACTGGAGCTGCCACGCTCTACTTGCGCGCGGCGAGCAATGCTCGTTTAGAATCGGGGTAGTGAGCGAAAGGAGCGACAACCGCCGAAAATTTACTCGCCGGGAATGGCTGCGGGGCACCGCCAGCTTGAGCTTGTTCCTGCCGCTGGCCCGCCGTGGCCTCCTGCCCCTCCTGGCAGACACTCAACAGAACGGAGCTTCCCCGCCTTGTTTTGCCCCTCCTCCCGCTCCCACCACGCTTTCGCCCGATGACAACCAGCTCCTGGATGAGCTGGTGAACGCTGATTTTTGCTTTTTCTGGGAGCAGGCCAGCCCCCAAACCGGACTGGTTAAAGACCGCTTTAATGTGCGCGCGCCCGATAGCCGGGTTGTGGCCAGCGTGGCTGCCACCGGATTTGGCCTGTCCGCTGTCTGCATCGGGCACAATCACGGCCTCATCACTCTCCCCGAGGCTACGGAACGCGTGCTCACTACCCTGCAGTTCTTGTGGAAGAAGCTCTCTACCCATCGCGGTTTCTTTTTTCACTTCGCTAATGTGGATACCGGGGAGAGGATGTGGGATTCCGAGGTCTCATCGGTGGACACGGCCATCCTCCTGTGCGGCATACTCACCTGCCGCCAATACTTTCACCATCCCGAAATCAATCTTTTGGCCCGCCAGATTTTCAACCGCGTGGATTGGACGTGGCTCTCCGAGGACACTACGCTGCTGCCTCAGGGATGGACGCCGGAGGTGGGCTTCCTGCCCTCCCGCTGGGACTATTACAGCGAGTTGATGATGATGTACCTGCTGGGCATGGGCTCGTTTACCCACCCCTTGCCGCCGGCCGCCTGGAATGCCTGGAAACGCACCACCTTCGAGTATGACGGGCTGACCTATGTGGGCGCGTTTGCTCCTCTCTTCGTGCACCAGTATTCGCAGGCCTGGTTCGATTTCCGCGGCAAGCGGGACGCCTACGCCGATTACTTCCAGAACTCCGTGCTGGCCACGGAAGCCCATCACCGCTTCTGCCTCGAACTCGGCAAGGAGTTTTCCGACTACAACGATGACCTATGGGGAATAACCGCCTCCGACTCACAAAACGGCTACGTGGTTTGGGGCGGGCCTCCGGAGATGGGCCCCATTGACGGCACCGTCGTGCCCAGCGCGACCGCCGGGTCGCTTCCCTTTCTGCCCCAGCCGGTAATGCGGGTGCTGCGCACCATCAGGAATCGTTATCCCAAAGCCTGGAGCCAGTACGGCTTCGTGAATGCCTTCAATCCCCTCAAGGACTGGTACGACCCCGACGTGATCGGCATTGATACCGGCATCACCATGCTGATGGCGGAAAATGCCCGTAACGCTTTCGTGTGGAACACCTTCATGAAAAACCCCGAGGTACAACGGGGCATGGAGCGTGCCGGTTTCAAACCCTCGGCCACCTCCGGAACACAAGAAGCGAACGGCCCGCACTGAAAACCCTGTGGCAGAATGAGCGCGAGGGTGGTGACATCTATCACTGAATAGAGGCTCATGAGTCACTGCTTCCATGTACGTCCACTTCTAATCTGGGGCTGGCAGGTGGGGTGAGCAGGAGCGTTTATGACGCCGGTTTATTATGTTCTCCTCGCTCTGCTCGTCGCCTCTGGCCTCTTTGTGTTGTACCGGGTTGTCCTGGCCGGCACTCATTTTCTTCGTTTCCACGGAGAGATGTTGGTGACCTGTCCGGAAACGAAGCTTCCCGCCGCGGTCAAGGTTGACAACTGGGGCGCGGTACTGGCGCCCGGCTCTAATCCCCATCGCGCGCACCTGAGCGCCTGCTCGCGCTGGCCGGAACGCCGTGACTGCGCCCAGCCCTGCGTGTGCCAGATCGAAGAGGACCCCGAAGCGCACCGGGTGTGGACCATCGCCGCTCAATGGTATGAGGGTAAGGACTGCGCCTACTGCGGCCATCCCATCCAGATGAGTCATTTCGAGCATCCCCCGGCCCTGCTCGATGTGGAGAAAAGAATGATGAAGGAGTGGAATGGCTTGCCGGCGGAGAACCTGCAGGAGGCGTTCACCACCATGAAACCGGTGTGCTGGAATTGCTACATCACGGAGACCTTCATTCACGAGCATCCCGGCCGGACTGTAATCCGGCCCTGGAAACACTCGCCTCCGTGGGCCAAAAACTGAGTGGCTATTAGAGACCGTTAGTGCGCGCGCGCCAGGTCATCACACAGCGGTCAACGGAATACATCCCGGAAATTAGCGGCATTCCGTCCGGCACGGCTAGCCCGATTAAAAGAAGCTTCGTGGCTTTCAATCCAGTTTCAGTGGACGCTTATCCACGTCTTCTTCTTTCAGCGGGCGGAACTTGTGCCAGACATGCAGGCCACCGGCAACCACCAGCCCCACCGCCACGCTGATCAGGAAAAACCAGCGTGCCGCGGGAAGCATAATCACGATCACCGCGATGGCAATGGCGATTACAATGAGGCCAACGACCCCCCGCGCAGGCCGCGTTTCCTTCTGCCCCGAGTCCGGCTCCATAGCCCTCTTGCACCTGCCTCCATTCTATCTCCTCAGGCGGCCGGGTGGTCGCAGCCAATCCCCTTTTCGCCTGAAGCGGCCAGGCCTGCATCTAAGGAATATCCCTCGAGGACCGTGTTCTTCGATAGGAACGCGGGGCGTCTGGCAGGTGTGTAAGCTTTTCGGAACATTTTTCCAATAAACACCCTGTTAACTACCTTGCTACTTGCCTATAACACCTTGCGGACACAGAATGTTCGCCGTGTAACGGCGCGTGTAGGCCCATTCCGCCGAGCTTGCTTGCCCGCGCCCTTGCAGCTCCCCCAATATTCCGAATCGTTCGTGGAGCGCCTTCTCCGTGTCCATTACAGGCTGTTGTGTCTCCCCCAGGGCCCGCCGGCAATCTTGTTCTCGCTTCGCCGCCTGCCTCGCAACCGTGCTCTTTCTGACAGTAAGCTCGTTCGCCCAGTTTCCTACCCCGGTTGCCCAACCGGTTGGACCCGAGCACGATAATCCGCTGGCCCGCGAACTGTGGTTCCGTAAGGGCCGGGTCGTTCCCGGGAAGCCGGGTGCAGCCGCCCAATTCCTGCGCCGCGCGTACCAGCAGAAAATGCAACTACGCGCGGCCCATCTCGGCAGAACCGGCGGGGCCGCTACAAGCGCCTACTCCGCCGCGCTGACCACGGCCACGCCTTCCACAGCTTCTACAAGCAACTATGGCGGCTGGGTGCCTTTGGGTCCCGCGCCCATCAATTCCAACGCAACGGGCGGCCTGAGCGATCAGAACTACGGTCCGGTCACGGGACGCGCCACCTCTGTGGTTGTTGATCCCGGAGATCCCACCGGCAACACGGTTTATCTGGGGGGAGCGTATGGCGGCCTATGGAAGTCCACCAATGCCGCGGCCTCCAATCCTGCCGCTGTGACCTGGACGCCATTGATTGACCAGCAAGCCACGCTGGCGGTGGGCTCGGTGGCGGTACAGCCCAGCAGCAGCGGTCCCGGCAATGTGGTTCTGGTGGGCACCGGGGAAGCCGATTTCTCCATTGATTCTTACTATGGGCTGGGAATTCTGCGCTCGGCCGATGGGGGCAATACGTGGACCATTATCAGCTCCGCCGGCTCCGCCTTGTCCGGCCTGGCCTTCGCCAAAATCGCTTTCAGCACCGATAACCCCAGCCTGGTGGTCGCGGCGGCCACGGGCGCCGGCAATGACGAGGGCGCCACCAACGCTGGGGGTGGCAACGCCCCCGGACTGTTCACCTCCACGGATGGCGGCCAGACCTGGGCGCAGACTCAGTTCGGGGTAGATCGCGGCCTCGGCGCCACCTCGGTTATTTACGACCCCGCCAGCCACAAGTTCTTCGCCTTTCTGCAATTCGAAGGCTATTACGTCTCCGCCGATGGCATCACCTGGGGCCACATGGCCAACCAGCCCGGCACCGCTCTGCACAATTGCCCCATCGGTAACACCGGCGTGCCTGTCTGCCTCGTTTTTCGCGGCGAAATGGCAGCCGTCCCGGGCAGGGAAGAGCTTTACGCCTGGTATGTCACCATTGATCAGCGGGGGAACATCGGCGATGGCGGCATCTACAAAACCACCAACGCTGGTGGCTCCTGGCAGCAGGTGAGCGATAGCGGCATCACCAACTGCGGCGACGGGGCGGGGAATGGTTGCGGCACCGAGCAGGGCTGGTTCAACCTAACGCTGGCTGCCGTGCCCAATGGCGCCGGCACCGACCTGTATGCCGGCGCGGTAAACCTTTATAAGTGCTCCATTACCGCCAGCAACAGTCTTTGCGCGACCAGGCCGTTCATCAATCTTACCCACGTGTACGGCTGCACTCCGCTGGGTTCGCTGGCCCACGTGCATCCTGACCAGCACGGGATCAGCTTTCTGCGACTGAGCTCCTCGCAAGTGATAATGTACTTCGCCAATGATGGCGGCATCTACCGCGCCCTGAACGGATATGCGCTTAACTCCGGCACCTGCGGCGCTGCCCCGAATCCGTTTCAGGATCTGAACGCCACCATGGGCTCAATGTCGCAGTTCGTGGATTTTGCCGACGCTCCCGGGGACCCCGGCACTTTACTGGGCGGCACCCAGGACAACGGTTCGCCGGCTACCGACACCAGTTACGGCAGCAACTGGATCTCGGTGAATGGCGGCGATGGTGGCTTTAACGCCATTGACCCCAGTAATCCCCAGACCTGGTTCACCACCAACACCGACGTCAGCGTGCAACGCTGCAATGACGGCATCAATTGCCTGGCCCAGACCTTCGACCCCATCGTTACCAATTCCACGGTGGGAGGGGACCATGGCTTTTTCTATACACCGTTCATTCTTGACCCGCAGGCGGACAGCCGCATGATGGTGGGCACCTGCCGCCTATGGCGGGGCAACAGCGACGGCAGCGGATTTGCCGCGCTGAGCTATGACTTTGACAGCTTCCTTAACCAACTGCCTTCCACCACAGCCTGCACCGGAAACGAAGGCCAAATCATCCGCTCCATTGCCGCCGGAGGACCAGTCACCACCCATGGCTCTTCCGTGATTTACGTTGGCACAGAAGGGGACCCGCAAGGTTCTCCCCCTTCTGGGGGCACCGTCTGGGTAACCAACAACGCTGACCTTGGACCTTCTACTTGGACCGCCACTCCCGTTTGGAATCCCTTCCAATACCCCGTTTCCAGCATTGCGGTGGATCCAGGCGATCCCAGCGGCAGCACCGCTTACGCGACGGCCATGGGCTTTGGCACGGGAAATATATCGAAGACAACGAACCAGGGCCTGGGGTGGACGCAGGTTGGTCTTCAACTGCCCAATGCTCCAGTTAATGCCATCGTGATCGATCCGGATGATAGCAACACTGTCTATGTCGGTACGGATGTAGGCGTCTATAGCAGTCATGACCTGCAGAAATGGACCGAACTGGGGCAACTGCCTAGCGTAGCCGTCCTGCAGTTGCACATGTTCGAGTCGGGCGGGGTCAAGCAGCTTCGCGCCGGCACCTACGGCCGCGGTATCTGGTCCTACGACATTCCGTACCAGATTAGAATCACCACTCCGCACGTTTACCTTTTCCCCGGCCAGACGGGGACAATCAACGGCATCATTACCGGCTACAACGGCTACAGCAGTCCAGTGGACATTGAGTGCCCTTCCAACGTAAGTTTCGGCACTTGCACCGGTATGACAGTGACCCCAATGCCCTCGGGGACGGCGTTTTCCTTGTCGGTCACCGCCGGGACAGCGCCTCAGGATTCCACCCTGGTGCTGCAAGGCACGGGCACCGACCCCAACGCCACTGTGGAGACAGCCGCGCCGATGGAGATTAGCGTTGTAGATTATTCGCTGAACGTGCAACCCAGCACGCTCGCTGCTAATCAAGGGGGTAACTCGTCGCCTTTGTTGGTGGCCTTGAGCAGTCTTGGGCCCAATGTGGTCGGCGAACCCATCAATATATCCTGCTCCAACCTCCCCCCTGGCGCTACCTGCAACTTCTTCCCTTCAGCTACGGCGCCATTCGCCATCCCGGTGGATGGTACCTTCGTGAACGTCACCGTCAGCGTGCCTGCGAGCGCTCCAACCGGAACCTCGGCCATTACTGTGAAGGCTGAGGCGAGTGGCCAACCTTCGCCCAAAACCGCATCCGTTTCGTTCACCGTAGGAAGCGCTCCCGATTACGTCATCACCGCGAATACACCCACGCTAAACACGGTTCCGGGCAGCAGTGCAAATGTCGGATTTACGCTCACGCCGGCCGCCAACGCTTATTCGGGGCCCATAAATCTCTCATGCAGCGCTGACTATCGCACCGCCTGCTCCCTGTCGCCGGGCAGCAGCATCATGCTCAATGGCGGTCCGCTATCGGTCACGGTTGCAGTATCTGTGGCCGCCGACATGCCCGACTACCCCCCAAATTCGTTCACTTCCCTGGTAACCCTTACTGCCACCGCTCCTGGTCTCCCCTCGCATTCTGCCTTTGCCGATGTGACAGTCATGGATTTTGGGATGACGCCACGGAACTGGAACGCTTTTGTCAACCCCGGCCAGGCAGCGCAGTATGAGCTATTCATTCAACCTTCTGGGCCTTCGTTCACCAATCCTGTCTCCTTCTCCTGCTCCAATCTGCCCGCGGGCAGCAGGTGCTCGTTTTCGCCGCCCGCCGTGACTCCAAACAGCGGACAATCAAGCGTAATAGTGACCATTACCACAGCGAAAACAAGCGCGGCTCTGCGCCCGCCCGCGGCAGCTGCGGAGGCACAACTTCTGCTGGCCCTGCTTTTGCCCGGCGCGGTGGTCGTATTATCGCGTCGCGGATGGAACAGGAATTTTCTGATTATCGTGTTGTTGATGGTTTTACTCGCCACCGTGATGCTCCAGCCGTCTTGCGGTGGGGGCGGCAGCAGCAGTTTGCCTCCTCCATCGTCTTCGCCGCCCCCGCCGCCACCGCCGCCCGCACCAACACAGGTTACCTACAACGTGGTGGTTAATGCCGTATCTGGGCCCGTGCAACACCAGATTCCCTTGAACTTGGTTGTTGTTACGCCATAGGGCGGGCGCATACTCCGGCCAACTGCAACCAGGTTAGCAAGCGGCTTCTCTTCCTCCATCCGTCTCCCGAGGCCGAGGCAGCGCTTTACCAACCCTGGAAGAAAAAGCCGGCCCAGTTCGCGGTCAGAACAGGAACTTCAGCGCCAGCTGCACCAGGCGGGGCGGCAGCGCTTCCTGAATTTGGCCGAAGGTGGGCGAACTAATGTCGCTGTCCGGCAGTCGGAAATTGGCGTGATTGAAGAGGTTGAAAAACTCCGCCCGGAACTGCAGCTGTCTGCCTTCTGTCAAAGGAATGTTCTTGAAGGCCGAGAAGTCCCACTCCTGGAGCCCGGGCCCCTGCACAATATTGCGGCCTGCAGTGCCGAACTGGCCGGCTTGCGTTACCGGGTTGAGGCGCTGGAAGGCGTTCACATTGAACCATTCCTGCACCGTGTGGGGCCCAGAATTGGGGTCGCCCACCAGATTGGGACGGTTGGCGGAGAAACCGGTAATCTCCGGCGCGGTGCCCACCAGCGACACGTCCTGGGAGTCAAATACGGTGAAGGGCGTGCCGCTCATATAGGTGGTGATGCCGTTCACCTGCCAGTTGCTTAGCACGTGCTGGTACCAGGTGTGGCCCTGCTTCCACCAGGGCAGGCTCCATTCATAGCTCAGCACGAAGCGGTGGCGCGCGTCGAACATGGAGCGCCCGCGCTCGGCCGCCAGGTTGAATGGATTCTGCGGCAAATCGTTTTCACCGGCCACCGGGCTGGCCGCGGAGCCGGTAATGTTGAAAGAGGAAACATCGTCCAGGCTCTTGGAGAAGGTGTAGGACGCAAGGAACGACAGCCCATGGCTGAAGCGCTTGCGCAGGCTGGACTGTAGAGCGTTGTAGGAGGAATTGGCGACTCCGGCGATCTCGCCCACCGAACCGTACACGCAGTTGTTGGGGCTGGCCAGGGTGCATCCCGAGTACAAACGCCGCTGGTTGACGTTGTTCTCGCTCGACTGCCCGGGAATGTACACCGTGGGATTACCTTCGATAAAGCGCGGCAGCTTGACCCCAGTGGTGCCTACGTAACCGATCTGAAACAGCCAGTCCTGACCGAATGATTTCTGCACGTTCAAGTTCCAGTCCTGGGCATAGGGCAGCGGCAGACGGGAGTTGAGCACCAGCAGGGTCATGGGCTGCGAGAAACCGGGCGCGAACGGGTTGGTGTTTCCAAAGGGGTTGGCAAAGTTGGGCAGATTGACTTGCGGGGTCTGCAGGTACGGTGGCGCGCTGATCGGGTCCTGCAACGGTCCCCCAACCCCGGTGTAATAGGGTTCGTAGAAAATGCCGTAAGCGGCGCTGACCAGCCAGTGCGCGCTGCCGGTGGGATCCCAGGCCAGGCCGATGCGTGGAGCGAATGCCTTCTTTTCCGTAGGAATCAGCCCGCCGGGCACGCCCGGGTCGCCGGGATAAAGCAGTCCCGCCGGAGCCTGGGGAAACACACGCGACTGCGCTCCAGGCACAAAGAGGTTCTGTCGGTCATGAATCTCGGTGTAAGGCGAGGGCAGTTCGTAGCGCAAACCCATATTCAGGGTCAGCCGGCGCGTCAGCTTGTAGGTATCCTGGACGTAAGCGTTGCTGCTGTTGCCGCGCAGGCCGCGCGACAAGTCCCCTCCGCCCTGCAGGAAGAACACCGGCTGCCCGAAAAGAAAGCTGGCAAAGGAGTTGCTGACGGGGAACGGGGCGAAGACAAAAAAGCCGTTGGACGCGATGCCCTGCAGCACGTTGATCTGATTGTGCTGGAAGCCGCCGCCGAACTTGAATTCGTGCTGGCCATGGATCCAGGTCAGCGACCCGGACCAGTCGAACGAGTTCTGATAAGTTTGGCGGGGCCCGGTGATGGGATCACCGATAGAAGCGTAGCCGTTCACCTGAATAAAAGGCGGCCCCGCAGCGAGGGGTAAAGTAGGCTGGTATTGAAACCCCAGAGCGCCGGGAACTGTGTGATTGATGTGTTCATCCAGAAGAAACTTGTTCCGCACAAAGGAAAAGCGCGCCACCCCGATCATGGCCGGCGAAAAGGCATGCGTTTCCTGGCCGACAAAGTTCTGCGCGCGCTGGTCTTCGCCCACCGGAAAGCCGGGCAGGTTCGCGCCCGCGGTGGAAAGCGGGTCGAGCGTGTTGCTGTTGCTGAACATGTACCGGAAATTCAGGGTGTCCGCTGGCGAAAGATAATGGTCCACGCGCACGCCGAACTGGTCGCTGCCCAGGCGCAGCGACTGGGTCGTGGTGAAGGTATTGGTGCCGCTGTTGGGCAAAGGGAAGAATTGCAGCAAATTTTGCGCAATGGGATTGATAAACGGCAGCTGGTTGCCCGTGAAGGGCTGTCCGGTGAACTCGTTGATCAGCGGATCAACCTTGCCGGTTGAAGGGTCAATGGTCTGGGAAAAATTTCCCTGCCGTTCCAGGGCTGAGGGCACGGTCGCCGACCGTGTTTCTCCCTGCCGGTTGCGAAAACCTTCGTAGTAGGCGAAGAAGAACGTTTTGTCCTTGCGGATGGGCCCGCCCAGAGTGCCGCCGAACTGGTTCTGCTTCAAGGGCTCGACCTGCTGCGCGAAATAGTTGCGCGCGTCCATCGCGTCGTTGCGCAGAAATTCCCAGACCGCGCCGTGAAAGCGGTTGGAGCCGGAACGGGTGATGATGTTGGTGGTGGAGCCGGCGCTGTGGCCGAATTCGGCGTCGGCGCCGTTGGTCAGAATGCGGAATTCAGCAATGGCATCAATGGGCGGCTTGAGGATAAATCCGCCGTCCACGCTGCTGAAATTGTTAGCCCCGTCAATCAGGAAGTTGTTCGACTCCGGCCTCTGCCCATTCACGGCGTAGGCCTGGCCTTCGCGCAGTGAACCGCCCGCTTCCGCCAGTCCGGGGGTGATCGGCACTACCCCGGGTTGCAGCACGCCCAACTGAGTAAAATTGCGCCCGTTCAGAGGCAGGCTGAGCAGTTCTTGCGACAGTACGGCCTTGCCCAGGCTGGTCACCGTACCCTGAATCACTTGCGCATCAGCGCGGACGTTGACCTCCTGCTTTTCCGTTCCCACCGCCAGGCGCACCGGCACGGTGGCGGTTTCGTTCACATTCAGGGAGATCCCGTCCTGCAGATACTTGCGAAAGCCCTGGCCCTGAACCTCCAGGCGGTAGTGGCCCACCGGCAACTCCAAAAGCAGGTAAGTGCCGTCGCGCCGAGTGCTAACCGTTCGCGTGAGGCCGGTTTCGGCCTGGGTGGCCGCCACGCTCGCGTTCTGCACCACGGCGCCGGAAGGATCGGTGACGATACCGCGGATGTTTCCTGTGATTTGCTGGGCGGCAAGCCGCGGGCCGGTGAACGGTACAGCCAGGAAGCACAAGATGGTTAGAACGAAGCAATGCCGGTTTCGCAGATACAAGGGTGCACTCCCATGATGCGAAATGCGGCTGCGCAGGCCGCAGCCGGAAGGTGCAACTGGTTTCTGTTGGTCCCCACTATTGCGGTGCTTGCGTCTAGCTCAGCCGGAGAAAGCAACCCCAGCCAGCGGCCCAGCCGGCTGGGGTCGTCCTGACGTTTCCCGGCGCTCCCCAGTGCCGGGACTTTGGGGAATCCTCACGGCGCTCAGTGCTGAGCGCAAGCAAGTTGGCGGGAATTTAACCGCTGGGAAAAATCGGGGCAATACTAAGAAAATACTAGAAGCTATCCGCGGGCGTGATGCCCCGCCCCTCCAGGCACTCGTAGGCGCGGCCGGCGGCCAGATTTTTAAATTCCTCGCTGCGGCCGCTGGGCCACTGGATGGTGGCGCGCTCGATGCGGTCCCGTTTCCCTACCCCGAAGGTGACCGGCAGCTCCGATTGCGAAAGATAACTGGAACCACCCTTTACCATGCGAGACTGGCTGTTCCCGCCGGCGTAGATTCGCACCACCGCGCCAATGGCGTCGCGGTTCGATTTTGTTCCCACCAGGCGGAAGCGGATGCTGCGGTTGCCGGCCAGTTGGTCATTCCTGTAAAGAAACGCCGAACTGTTGTTCGTGGTCATCAGCAGGTCCAGATCGCCGTCGCGGTCGAAATCAGCGCAGGCCAGTCCGCGCCCCACTTTCGGCCGCTCAAAAGAAGCTCCCAGCTGTGCCGCCACGTCATGGAAGCGCCCCTTGCCGTCATTCAAGAACAGCTGAGGAGGCTGTGCGTAGCCCACGTTGCCGCGAATGTTACGGACGGTTTCGTCAATGTGCCCGTTGGCGACAACCAGGTCCAGAGCGCCGTCGAGGTTCATGTCCGCGAACAGGCACCCGAAGCCCAGCGTGTTCCGTGAAGGCAACCCTACGCCCGCCTGCAGGGCAACGTCCTCGTACGTGTGCTGCCCGCCCAACCGGAATAGCCCGATCATTTCGTTGTCAAAATTGGTGATGGCCACTCCCGGTGTACCCGAGCCGTCGAAATCTCCGGTATCCACGCCCATGCCGGCGCGAGCCTTGCCCTCGGCGCTGAAGGCGATCCCGGCTTCCACGCCGATCTCCTCAAATTTTCCATTGCGCTGGTTGCGGTAGAGCTTGTTGGGCTGGGTGTCGTTGGCGATCAGCAGGTCCGGCCAGCCATCCTGGTCGTAATCCAGCATGGCGATGCCCAGGGACTTGGAACTGGTGTCGAAAATGCCGCTGGTCGCGGTCACATCTTCGAAAGTACCGTCACCGCGATTGTGGAACAGCCAGCAGGTCTCGCCGCGGTAAGCTTCGGGCGTGCAATACGATTTGTGCTTGCCATCCAGGCTGCAAAAAACGTCGTGCGCCGGCGACCACTTCACGTAGTTGCATACCACCAGGTCCAGCAGCCCATCGCGGTCGTAATCGAACCACATCGCCGAGGTGCTGAAAGCCTCGCGGCCGCCCAGGCCGGCGGCGCGTGTCACGTCAATAAATTTGCCTCGCCCCGTATTCTTAAATAGGCGGTTTTGTCCCACGCAGGTGATCAGTATGTCGGGGTGGCCGTCATTGTTGTAGTCGCCCACCGCCACGCCCATGCCGTACAGCTCCACCTCGAGCCCGGCGCTGCGGGTGACGTCGCTGAAGCTGCCGTCGCGGTTATTCCGGTAGAGCCGAAGCGTGGTGCGCTGCCGCTTGTGGCCGGGCCAATCCATGCCGTTGATGAGCAGGATGTCCTGCCAGCCGTCGCTGTCATAATCGAGAAAGGCGCAGCCGGAGCCCATGGTCTCCGGAAGGAATTTACCGTCAAAGGCCCCGGAGTTGTGCAGGAAATGAATACCGGCGCGGGTGGTCACATCCACCAGGCGAAATCCGGAACCGGATGCGGCAGACGCAGCCCATAATTGCGAAGGAAACACAGTGGCGCCCGCCAGCCCGCCCAGCCCCTGAAGAAACGACCGCCGGTTCACGGAATATTCACCAGCCCGTTGCGGATGGCGTAAACCACCAGTTCGGCGGTCTTATGGATTCCCAGCGCATCCATGATGTTGGCGCGGTGCACGGCCACGGTGTTGACGCTGAGCTCAAGCTGGTCGGCAATTTCCTTGTTGGATCTGCCGTCCACGATCAACTGCAGGATCTGCAATTCGCGCTGGGTTAGACCCGGAGCGCGCTCTCCGCGCAGGCTCGAACTCCTGGACAGTTGCGGATCGAGCACGGTCTCTCCCGCCGCCGCCTTGCGAATCGCGGCCGCCAGGTCAAGGTCCATGGCGCTCTTCAGAATGTAACCGCGGGCGCCTGCGGCCAACGCCTGTTGCACCAGCGTTTCTTCCGAATGCATGCTGAGCATAAGCAGGGCGGGCGTTCGCGATCCGCTGCGCGGAGGCATTTCCAGGATTTTGCGCGTGGCTGCCAGTCCGCTCATCCCCGGCAGCGCACAGTCCATCACCACCACCCGCGGCCTTAACTGCTGCGCCAAGCGCACCGCCTCCTCGCCATTGCCGGCCTCTCCCACTACCGAAATGTCTTGATGGTCCTCCAGCATGTGGCGGAAGCCGCGCCGCACCAGGGCGTGGTCATCCACCAGCAGGACTGTGATTTTTTCAGGCATGGTTTTCACATTTGTCGCGCGGGACTCGCAGCCGCACCAGGGTCCCGCCTTCCGCCGGTTGCGAAAACTGCAGGTTCGCACTCAACAATTCCGCCCGTTCCCTCATGCCCACCAAGCCGATGCCCGGCCGCGTACCATTGTTCTTCAGTCCCTTGCCGTGGTCCTCCACTTCCAATTGCAGCGCCGTGGGCTCAAACCGCAGGCGCACCCACGCCTGCCGCGCTCCTGAATGCCGCGTCACGTTGTTGAGCCCTTCCTGCAATATCCGGTATACATGCACCCCGGCGCTGCCATCCACCGTGAATGGGGTTCCTGATTTTTCGTAGGATATGTCAATCCCAGTTTGCTTTTCCACCGTGCGCAGATACCACTCTACCGTGCTCTCCAGTCCCGCCTCGTCCAGCATGACCGGATGCAGGGCCTGGGAAAGACTGCGCACGCTCTCCAGTGTGCTTTGTGCTACTTCAGAAACTTCGCGCAATTCCGCGCGCAGCGGCGATCCCTCGGGCGCGTGCTTTTTGGCGCGCTCCAGCATGGAGCCGACCGCGGTCAGAATCTGCCCGAATTCATCATGCAACTCGCGGGAAATTTCCCGCAGTGTGGATTCCTGCATGGTGATAAGCTTCTGCGCCAGTTCGCTGCGCTGCCCGGAAAGCGCGGCCAACTGCGCAAACAGTCGGCGGTTGGAGCGCATCACGTAGAGGCTGGTGAGCAGGATGGCGGTGAGGATGGCGGTCAGGAAAATGTACACCTGGCGCTGCACGCGATCGTAGATTTCGCCCACGCGCTGCGCCGCCTGCTGCTCGCTTTCATTGTTCTCCACCAGCTGACGGGCCACCGCTGTGCTCAGCGCCGCCTGCCGCGCCTGCAGCGTCAGCCGGATCTGCTCCCGCGCCTCCGTTTCCTTGCCTGCTTGGGCGAGAGCGAAGGTCCGTTCTACCGCGTTCCAGAACTGCTCCAGCGATTTGCCCATGTACTCGCGTTGCTCCGGCGTGCGCCGCGCCACCGCCAGCTCTTCTTCCCGGTGGAAGGCGTCGTCCAGGTCGGAGCGCACGCGCGCGAACTGTGCCGACCAGGCGGTGAGCGGATAGGGCTCGTCGTTGTCCAGCATGTCGCGCATGGAAAGACCCAGAGAATTCAAGTCGTCCTGAATTCGCAACAGCTGCAATGAGTCTTTGCGGTTGCGGTCGGCCAAGTTGTTTTGCAGCTCGCGCAGGCCGCGAATTTGCAGCGTGATGTACCACGAGTAGGCCACCACCGCCAGCAATGTGATGACCAGCCCCAGGGTGAGCCCCAGGGTGGGAGACTGGGCAGAAGACCGCTGCACGCCCCGAGCATACGTCAGCTTGCCCGCTCTCCGCCACTTGGGAAGTTCCGGCGGAAGGAAGACGGGCGCATCTTTATCAGTTGTTGCGGAAGGTGGAGCTCTAAAGGGAGTTGCGCAAATCGTCCAATCCGAATTCGCCAATAGCCATTTACAAAGGGAGCCAATCCTGGCTCGCTCTCCCGTCGAACCCTGACTAGCCCCCTTTGGTGCTTCCCCTGCGTTCGGCCCTACTTACCGTGAATGTCGCGGCGCACATCGCGGCGATCGTGCCGGATGTCACGACGATCATGGCGGATATCGCGACGGTCGTGCCGCAGATCGCGCTTGTCAGCACGGACATCGCGCATCTGAGCATGAGCTGCCGCAAAATTACCATTCCTGCGGTCACGGCGAACCTGCGCCCGGTCCCGGGCCAGATCGCGACGATCGTGAACGCGGTCGCGGTTATCCTGCCGCCGATCCCTGCGGTCCTGCCGCAGATCACGACGGTCGTGCTTCACATCCCGTGCCGTCTGCGCCACTGCCGCTGTGCTCAGCCCCAGCGAAGCGCCAAGCGCCAGCGCAGCCACGGTTTTCCCCAATCGAGTCATATGTGATCCTTTCCCCATACTGCGAATATCGCTGGGTTATAACCCTGCCCGCGAAGGAAAGTCTTGATTACCGCAGTGACATGCCTTCCGGCGGCCGCCTCAGCAGCCCTGTCTCCGGTCGTAAGATGTTAAATTCACTACCCTTGCCTCCCCTGCCGCGGCTGGCCTGGCAGCTCCAGGGTTTATAATTTGGCGGTTACACCACAAACGAGGCTGAAACGATGGCGCAAGCAACCATGGCGGCGATTCCCGGGCTGAAGGAAGCGTATGGCGGCCTGAAAGGGCGAATGGATAAGGCAGTGGACGATTTCCGCCGGGAGATGGCCGCGGTACGCACCGGCCGCGCCTCCGTACACATGCTCGACAGCGTGCAGGTGGAATACTACGGTTCTCCCATGCCTCTCAACCAGATCGCGCAAGTTCACGCGCCCGAGGCCCAACTCATCACCGTGCAGCCGTTTGATCCCAGTTCGCTGGCCAACATTGAAAAGGCCATTCGCGCGGGCGACCTGGGGCTCAATCCCATGAACGACGGCAAGATCATTCGCGTGCCCGTCCCGCCCCTCACCGAGGAGCGCCGCCGCGACATGGTGAAGCATCTGCACAAAATCCTGGAAGAACACCGCACTGCCGTCCGCAACATCCGCCGTGACGGAAACGAGCTCATCAAGAAGGCGCTTAAGGACAAGAAGATCACCGAAGACGATGAACGCCGTTCCCTGGAGGAAATCCAGCGCCTCACCGATGACGAAATCAAGAAGATGGAGGAGATGAGCCGCTCCAAGGAAAAAGAGGTCATGGAGATCAAGTAATCGGGTTGAGGCTGGCTTGCGGCGCTGCGTCAGGCCCGGATGTGCAACCCAAGCCTGCGTTTTTCGCTTCAAGTCAAATACGGATGTGCAACCCAAGCCTGCGTTTTTCATTTCTAAGTGAAATACATGAAGCGTTGGTTGCTGGCGACGATGGTGTTGATCCTGGTGCTCTGCATCCTGGTGATTGTCGTCTCTCCCTATGTTGACCTGCCGCTTACTACCGTTCGTACCTGCATGGCTGCCGTTCTTTTTGCGCAGGTGGTTCTGCTCGCCGGCATCTTGAGAGAGCCAGCGCTTTCATTCATCGCGATCAGGATGTATTTACGCAGGCCATCGCGGCTCCCCAACGGAATACTTACTAACTTCCTACCACTGCTTTGCGTCTATCTCTGCTAGAGCTCTTCGGCTGTTGACCTGCGGAAAACTTCCGCTCCCAAAACCAATTTCGGCGAGCGGGAAACCCATTGCTTGGGCTCTGGCAAGGAGCAATCCGTGGACCGCAAAGACGTAATTCAAGCCTGGGGAAGAATCAGCACCGGCTACAAACCCCTGCTTTCGATCGAAATTACCCGCGAGTGCCCGCTACGCTGCCCGGGCTGTTATGCCTATGACGAGGCTCACCTGGGGGGCGGTCTGACTCTGCGGCAACTGGCAGACAAGAAAGGCGACCAGCTGATCGCCGGTGTGCTTCGCCTGGTGGATAAGCATCGCCCGCTCCACCTTTCCATTGTGGGCGGCGACCCCCTGGTCCGGTACCGTGAATTGGAGGTCTTACTCCCTGAACTGGAAAAGCGCGGCGTTTACACCCAGCTGGTCACCAGCGCCTTTCGTGCCATGCCCCAGAGCTGGTCATCGATGCCCCGTCTGAAAATCTGCGTTTCCATTGACGGGCTGGCTCCCGAGCATGACAAGCGGCGGCAGCCAGCTACTTACGAGCGCATTCTGAAAAACATTGCCGGGCAGCGCATTACTATTCACTGCACCATCACCGCTCAGATGCTGTCCCGCCCTACCTACCTGCGGGAGTTTCTCGATTTCTGGACTCCCCGGCAGGAGATTTCCGCGGTGTGGTTCAGTTTCTTCACCCCGCAAAAAGGCGCAGCCGATCTTGAGATTTTGCAGCCCCAGGAACGCGCGTTTGTGGTGGCCGAACTGCAACGCTTGGCTCCGCTCTATTCCAAGCTCGACATGACCCAGGAAACGATCGCCGAATTTCTGCAGCCTCCGCGATCGCCCCGGGAATGCGTCTTCGCTGGTATTACTGAAACCATATCCGCCGATCTGAAAACCAGGATCACGCCCTGTCAGTTTGGCGGCAATCCCGACTGCGCGCAGTGTGGCTGCCTTGCTTCCATGGCGATGGCAGCGGTGGGGCGCCGGCGGATTCGAGGCGTACCCCTGGGCACAGTACTTCACTTGTCCAGCGCCGTCGGCAAGGCGGTGGCGCGCTTGCGTCCATTCTGAGGAGAGCTGATGCCGATCTTGTTCAATGCGATTGCTTTTTCACCTTCGATGCTTGACGAACCACAACTCGAACTTGCAGGAACGGTGGTGGCTCGCACCTTGCGCGACGCTGTGCGCTGCCCTTGTTGCGGCGCGTCTTATAACCTGCTAGTCCCCGCGGCAGCCTCTACCCCCGAGGTGGAGGCCTTCCGCCTGGACCTGGGAAGCATGCTGGGCAGCAGTTGTGGAATGCATCCTCCTTTTGTCCAAATCCCTTAGTGGCGGTGGAGTTGTACCGGCCTTTCTGTCGGGAAAAGAGCCCGCCCTCGCTCGAGCCGATATCGGCAATCACGGCGCGCGCTGCTTTGAGCACCGCGCACCCCTGCCGTATCATTCTTTCCGTGCCCACGGCCCGTATTCTGCCTATTGTTCTGCTTGCCTTCGCGCTTGCCGGCTGTAATCGCAACCAGCCGGCTGTTCTTTGCGCTCCGTTGAGCACTGCTACCCTGGTTCGGGTAGCGCAAAAAGGAAGCGGTCAGACCCGGCAGTTTGACATTGATAACCACTACCAGCTTCAGAGCCTGGTGGATTTTGCGAATGGCCGCCGCCAGGGTTTTTCAGCCCGCCGCAAGGGTCTGCCAGCCCCAATCGCCTCAGCCACCTTCTTCAATGGCTCTCAGCGGTTGCTCACGTTCAGCGCCGGCGCCAATTTCTTCTCCATGAGCTGCAGTGGTTATACGGGAGTGCTGGAAGCCAACCGGGTGCAGATCGCTGAATTCGAGCGTCTGCTCAAGCAACAGCCTTGAATTACATTTTCTACGTGCCTCGTGTACCTCTGTGGTGAAATAATTCCTGCCATGAAGCGCGTGGTCCACGCCGCTTGTCCGCACGACTGCCCCGACGCCTGTGGCGTCCTCATTACCGTGGACGACGGGCGGGCTGTGAAAGTACAGGGAGATCCGGCCCACCCCATCACCCGCGGTTTTCTGTGCGCGAAGGTAGCAAAATATCTGGACCGTGTTTACTCGCCTGAGCGCGTGCTCTACCCCATGCGGCGGGTGGGGGCGAAGGGGGCGCAAAGTTCACGCGGGGGCGCCGGCGCGCACGCCTTAAAGGCGTTCGAGCGCATCAGCTGGGAACAGGCGCTCGATGAGATTTCCAGCCGGTTCCGGCAGATTACACGCGAATTCGGCAGCGAAGCCATCCTGCCCTACAGCTATGGTGGCAACATAGCCGCGCTCAACGGCGGTTCCATGGACCGACGGTTTTTTCATCGCCTGGGCGCTTCCCAACTGGAGCGTACCATCTGCTCCGCTGCCGGCGAAGAAGGGCTGAAATCCGTGCTTGGCATCAAGCTGGGTACCGAGCCGGAACAGTTCCGCCACTCCAGGTACATCATTGCCTGGGGCGCCAACATCCACGGCAACAACGTCCACCTCTGGCCTTTTATTGAGGAGGCGCGCCGCCAGGGCGCCAAGCTGGTGGTGATTGACCCGTACCTCACCCGGACCGCCCGCTGCGCTGACTGGCATTTGCCCATCAACCTGGGCACCGATGCCGCGCTGGCACTGGGCATGATGCACGTCATTATCAACGAAAAGCTCTACGACGCCGATTACGTTTCCCGCTATACCCTGGGTTTTGACCAGCTAAGCCGCAAGGTGCAGGAGTATCCGCCACAGCGGGTGGCGCAGTGGACAGGAATTTCCACCGATAACATTGTCAAGCTGGCGCGCGAATACGCTACCACCCGGCCCGCGGCCATCCGCCTCAACTATGGGGTGCAGCGCTCCGAGCGCGGCGGCATGTCGGTGCGCGCTGTGTGCATGCTCCCCTGCCTTACCGGCTCGTGGAAGGATATCGGCGGCGGCCTGCAGCTCTCTCTTTCCGGCGCCTTCCAACTGAACAAGGACGCCCTGCAGCGACCCGACCTGATGTACAAGAGCTCTCTCGGCCGGGCGGCGCGCACCGTCAACATGGTGGAATTGGGCAGGGCGCTCACCCAACTGACGGAACCGCCGGTCAAGGCGCTGTTCGTGTACAACTCCAATCCAGCGGCGGTTGCCCCCAACCATAACCTGGTGGTGCGCGGCCTGCTTCGACCGGACCTGTTCACCGTAGTCCATGAGCAGTTCTTCACCGATACTACCGACTACGCGGATATCGTGCTTCCCGCCACCACATTTTTTGAGCACAAGGACCTGCAAGCCGCGTACGGACATTACTATCTGCAGATTTCGCAGCCGGCGATTGAACCTCTGGGCGAATGCCGCTCCAACGTAGACACCTTTCGCGCCCTGGCCCGACGCATGGGATTTGAAGACGACTGTTTCCGCGAGACGGCGGATGAAATGATGGATGCCGCGCTTCAGTCTCCCAGCCCTCTGCTGCGAGAGATTGATCGCCGGCAGTTGGAAAGGGAAGGACACAGTCGCCTGAAATTTGATTCTGCTCGTCCAGCCACTGCGCAAAGCTCCGTCTCTCCACCAATATCACTGAAACCAAAGCCCTTCCTTCCGTTTGCAGAAGGCAACTTCGGTACGGTCAGCGGCAAAGCTGAGTTCTATAGCGAACAAATGGCCAAACTGGGGCTGGACCCGGTGGCTGCATTTGCGCCCCCTCGCGAGTCGCGTCATTCGGAGCCTGCCCGTCAATTTCCCCTCGAATTGCTGGCACGCAAGTCCGACAATTTTCTCAACTCCTCCTTCGCCAACTTGCCGGGCTTGCAGAAGATGGAGGATCCCGAGGTGCTTGAACTCTGTGTTGCCGACGCACAGGCGCGCGGCATCCAGGAAGGCGACCAGGTGCGCGTTTTCAACGACCGCGGCGAGGCCTTCCTGCGGGCACGGGTAAATGGTTCGGTTCAGCCGGGTACGGTTGCGGCTCGCCTCAATTGGGCCAAGCTCTCGCCCCGCGGCGCCAGCATCAACGTGCTCACCTCCGAGCGCCTCACAGACATGGGTGGAGGCGCAACGTTTTACTCTGCATTGGTGGAGGTGGAACCCTTACACAGCTAACTGCCAAACCATGTAACCATCTCCCTTTACAAACGTCTTCTCGTCAGCAAGGCCAAAACTTCCAACTTATCGCCGGGTTAGAACCGCACGGGTTGGAAAAAAGACTGACTCCAGAGTCCTGACTCCCATGTGTTGGAGTCACGCTTTTTGCCTGAGCAACGCTGGACCGTATAGAATGGCAGCTTTCCAGACTACAAGCCTCTGAGGTAGCCGCATTCTGAGTTCCCACAACTGCCCTGCGCCAGCACTGTCCGGGTGTCCTGGCCCAGAACTCAAATCTGACGGGCACGCCGGCATGGGACCTTGGTGTAGCCGGGTGAGGCTACGGCCAGATTTCGCTACGATCGGCACTTCGTTGCTGACCTGCATCTGCCTACTGGCGCTGCTGGCGATTTCCGCCAGCGCCCAGCAGAACCTCATTGAGGCCATCGAGATCCACGGTAATCGCCGCATTCCGGCGGATACGGTTCGGGCCCATATCTTTAGCCGCCCTGGCGACGTTTATGACCAGGCCGCCCTGGAGCGCGACTTTAACTCCCTGTGGAATACCGGCTACTTTGACGATCTGCGCTTTGAGCGCGAGCGCGGGAAAAGGGGCTGGATTATCCATGTGTATGTTAAGGAAAAGCCCACCATCCGTGAAATCACCTACCCCGGCCTGAACTCGGTTTCACAGAGCGACCTGCTCGATCGCTTCAAGGAGCGGAAGGTGGGTCTTTCCGTGGAGAGCCAGTTCGATCCTACCAAGGTGACCAAGGCTGCCGTGGTCATCAAGGAAATGCTGGCCGAGCATGGCCGCCAGTTCGCCACCGTGCGCACGGAAGTGCGTCCCATCCCCCCCGCCGCGGTCTCCGTCACCTTTGTCATCAAAGAGGGACCCAAGGTCAAGGTGGGCAACATCCGCTTTGAGGGCAATCGCAAACTCAAGAACCGCGAACTGCGCTATGCCATGAAGAACCTGAGGCCCATCGGCATTCCCCATTCCATTTTCCTGGAGAACATATTTTCCAAAACCTACGACTCCAGCAAGCTGAATGAGGACGCCGAGCGCGTTCGCCAGGCCTATCAGGAGAAGGGCTACTTTAAGGCGATCGTTGAGGACCCCCAGACCAAGCTGCGCGATACCCATTCCCACATCCACATACCTCTTATCCAGAAGGGGCAGGGCAAGGTGGTGGACATCACCATGCCCATCGTTGAGGGCGACCGCTATCGCCTGGGCTCCATCACCTTTAAGCACAACAGGGCGGTACAGAATGCGGCGGCGTTGCGCGGTCTGTTCCCCATGAAGGATGGCGACATTTTCAACACCGACAACGTGCGCAAAGGCCTGGATAACCTGCGCAAAGCTTATGGGGAGCTTGGCTACATTAATTTCACCTCCGTTCCCGATACCCAGATTAATGAGGACAAGAAACTTATTAATCTCGTGATTGACGTGGATGAAGGCAAGCCGTTTTATGTTCGCCGCATCGAATTCCAGGGCAATACCACCACCCGCGACAAGGTCATCCGTCGCGAACTGGCCATTGAAGAAGGCCAGGTTTACAACACGCGCCTGTGGGAACTCAGTCTGCTCCGCCTTAACCAGCTCGATTACTTCGAAGCTCTGAAGCCGGAAGAGGCTACGGAGCGCAAACTGGACGAGCAGGCGGGCACCGTAGATCTGACTTTAAAGGTGAGAGAGAAGGGCAAGAACAGCATTCAGCTCACTGGCGGGGTCAGCGGCCTGGAAGGCTCGTTCGTTGGTCTGAGCTATACCACCAACAACTTCCTCGGTCTGGGAGAAACCCTGCAGTTGCAGGCCAGCGTCGGCAACCTGATGCGCAGCCTGATGTTCGGCTTCACCCAGCCCTACATGTTCGATCGCCCGCTGCAGATGGGCTTCAGCGTTTTCAATAACAAGATCAATTACGACCAGGCCAAGCAGGAAGAGCTGCTCACCGGACAGCGGCTCAATCTGCCGCAAAGCTTCCTGGCCAACCTGCAGAACTTCACCCAGAACGACACCGGATTCACGGTATCCGCAAGCTATCCCCTGCACCGCTCCTTCAAGCGAGTGGGCATTACCTATTCCTGGGATATCGCCACCATTCAGACCTTCAGCGATGCCTCCACGGCGTTGTTTGAGAACCTCGCCTACAGCGGATTCTCCGGGCCCAATCAGCTCAAGGGCATCGTGACCAGCAAGGTCCTGCCCAACTTCTCCATCAACACCATTGACAATCCAACCCGGCCTACCCACGGACATTCGATCTACCTGGCCGCTGCCATTTCCGGGCTGGGCGGCACCGTTAATTCCATTCAGCCCATCATCAATTACAAGCAGTTCATACCCGTCAATCACCGCCGCAACGTGATTGGCTTCAATTTGCAGGGAGCGTTCCTGAGCGGCTTCGGCGGGCTGGTAGCCCCGCCTTTCCAGCGCTTCTACATGGGCGGTGAACAGGATTTGCGCGGTTTTGACATTCGCTCCATTTCGCCGGTTACCTTCCTGCCCACCACGGTCAATATTCCGCTGGTCAATCCCGATGGCTCCCCGGTTCCCCGCAACCCCGGCAATCCGCGGTACGGCAACATTACCGTGCCCGTCCCCGTCAATCAGATCGTGTTCCCTGGTGGCGACACCAGTTTGGTCGGCAACCTCGAGTACCGCATTCCTATCGTCGGGCCGGTGGTTCTGGCTCCCTTCGCCGACGTCGGCTTTGACGGCATCACCCGGCCGTCGCAGCTGAAGCTGGCGGCTCCGGAACTTGCCCTGCTGAACGGCAGCGTATTTGGCTGTCCCACTTTGAATAATGCTTTCCAGTGCGCCGGCGGCCAGAAATTCCAATTTTCTCAAGAACTCAAGGTGCTGGGTGGGACCAACTTCATACCCCGCTTGTCCACCGGCCTTGAATTGCAGGTGATGATGCCCATCATCAATGCTCCGTTCCGCATTTACTGGGCCTACAATGCCCTGCGCCTGAATGAGTTTGCCAGTACCCCCAACCCCATCACCCGCAGCATGTTCCCCGCCGGCGGGGCGGGCGACTTCACCTACCAGCAGGCTATTTCCGGGGCCAATTTCCTGGGGTTTTCTCCCGGCTACCTGCTGCGCGAGCCCCGCAAGACCTTCCGCTTTACCGTTGCTACCACGTTCTAAGCAAGCGAGTTCCGGGTTTGACGCTGGGCGGCAGTGACCATATAATGAGTCCCACTAAGGCCGGGAAAACCTTTTGGATTGCCGAGGTCAAACAGCGGACATTTCGGCGTGAGCAGACGGGATGAAATCCCTCTCCATTGACAATCTGCTTTTTCGACTCATTCCCGGAAATGATTTCCAAGGAGTTCAAACTTTCCAATGAAAAGCAAGTTCGCACCTTTCACGTTAGCAGTGGTTGTTCTGTCGGTGATGGCACTGGGACAGAGCAGCAGTGCTGCCCCCAAGCCGGCCGCCGACGCCCCCTCGGTTCCGGCGAGCGCCACTTCCACCTTGGGAAAGATCGGGATCATCAACATGCAGCAGGCGATTCTCGCCAGCAACGAGGGTCAGCGCGACTTCCAGACCCTGTCCAAGAAATTCGAGCCCAAGCAGGCTGAGCTCAAGGGTATGAACGACGAGGTGGATAACCTCAAGAAGCAGCTCAACACCCAAGGCGACAAACTCAACGACATGGCCCGAGCCAACCTGGTCCGGACCATCGAGAGCAAGCAGAAGGAGTTGCAGCGCAATCTGGAGGACGCCCAGTCCGATTTCCAATCGCAGCAGAACGACATTCTGCAGCAGGTTGGCCAGAAGATGATGAAGATTCTCGACAATTACGCCAAAAACAACGGCTATGCCCTGGTGCTCGATGTTTCCAACCAGAATAGCCCGGTGTTGTGGGCGGGGGCTTCCACCGACCTGACCAAGGCCATCGTGGACCAGTACAACACGGTCTCCGGCGTACCCGCTCCACCGCCAACCCCGGCTGCTAAGGGCGGCCTGCCTTCTGCCCCACGTCCTGCCGGCAGCAAGACACCGACCAAGCCGCAGCGCTAGACTTGGTAGCTTTGCCTCCAGGCCGCGGTTACTCGCGGCCTTTTTCTTTGCCTGGCGGCAACGCTCTTGCGCCCGCGCCCGGGCGGGCCTAAAGTAGTTTCGATCTATTTCGAACAATTCACTTTTAGCGGACAAAAGAAATGAAACGAAACTACCGGTGCGTCCTCCTCCTCGTCCTGCTGGCTCTTCCTGCTATGGCCGCCCAATCTCCCGACATCACCGAACTGGCCACCGGCTGGCGCATGAGTTCAGCTCAGAACGTTTCCAGCGCTGATGCCCAGGTCTCGCAGCCTGCATTCGACGCCTCGCGCTGGTATGCCGTGCGCCACATGCCCGCCACCGTTCTGCAGGTGCTGGAAGACGACGGCGTGTACCAGGACCTCTATTACGGCATGAATCTCGCGAAGCCGGGTGATTTGTGGAAGCAGGACTGGTGGTATCGCACCACCTTCACCGCGCCCGCCGGGCGGCAGGTTTACACCCTGACCTTCAAGGGCATCAACTACCGCGCTGACATCTGGCTCAATGGGCAAAAGATCGCTAACAACTCGCAAGTGGTGGGCATGTATAACCGCTTCGAGTTCGATGTCAGCAAAGAGATCCATCCCGGTGGCGAGAATGTGCTGGCTGTTAAGGTCACCCCGGAAAGAGGCTTGCTGAGTGAAGAAGGCGTAGTAGTGGGCGACCACCCGGTGGAACTGGCGGACAGCTGGCTGGACTGGATCAACTGGAAATACATCGGCTATCACGACCCCGCTCACCACATCAATATTCCTTATGTTCCCGATCGCAACGCCGGAGTGTGGAAGCGCGTGTTCCTCAGCGCCACCGGCGCGGTCACCATCCGCCACCCCTACGTAAAAACGGTTCTGCCGTTGCCGGCCACGGCTCCCGCCGTGCTCACCGTCTATTGCGACTTAACCAACCACAGCAATAAGCCGGTTTCCGGGGTTCTGCGCGGGGAAATCACTCGTCCCGGCAAGCAGACCATTAGCTTCGAAAAACCGGTTTCGCTGGTTCGCACTGAAACCACCGAGGTCTCCTTCACGCCCCAGGAAGTAGCGCAACTCTCGGTTCCCGATCCCGACCTGTGGTGGCCTTACCGCTGGGGCAAGCCCAACCTGTACCACCTGAAGCTGGAGTTCGTTCTCGACGGCAGCACCTCCGACGAGCAGGGCATTGACTTCGGCATTCGCCAGATCACGCAAAAACGCGACAACGACAACAGCTTCCCCAATATCGGTACCGGCGGCGGCAACTTCTACATGCAGATCAACGGACGCGACTATCTCATCCGCGGCGGAGCCTACTCCCCAGACCTGCTGTTCAAGAATGATCCCGCGCGCGACGCCGCCATGATGCTCTACATCAAGGACCTCGGCCTCAACCTGGTGCGCTGGGAACTGAAGATTGCCGACGACACCATGATCGAGCGCGCCGACCGCGAAGGCGTTCCCATCATGCTGGGCTGGATGTGCTGCATGCAGTGGGAGCACTGGAACACCTGGAGCGCTGAGGACCAGTGGGTGGCGCGGGCCAGCCTGCGTGCCCGTCTGTATGAGCTGCGCTCCCATCCCGCCGTGGTGATGTGGGCCAACGGCAGCGACGGCCTCCCTCCCGACCCGGTGCTCGACGACTATCACCAGATCGAAAGGGAGCTGCACTGGCAGGACGACATCGTGGATACTGTGGCCGACCGCAATCGCTTCTGGAGCGGCATCCACATGGAAGGCCCCTATGTGTGGCGGCCGCCTTACTATTGGTTTAGCGACAAGTACGGCCCCGCCCGCGGCTCCTCCGCCGAAGAAGGCGATAATGAAACCATTCCCCCGCTCGAGAGCCTGAAGAAATTCATTCCTCCGGACAAGCTCTGGCCGCCCAACGAGTACTGGTTTTTCCATGCCGGCGGCAATGAAGAGGGCAATAGTACGCTGGCCAACATACGCCGCGCCCTCGAGCACCGCTACGGACCTTCCGATAATGTGGAGGATCTGGAGAAAAAGGCGCAGGCCGCCTATTACGAAGATGTGCGCGCCCAATATGAGACCTACGCCACCCACTGGTCGAACCGCAAGATGCTGATGCACTGGATGATGGCCAATCCCTGGCCCTCCTTTTTCGGCCACCTGTTCGATTACTACTTCAAGCAGGGCGGGGGCTATTTCGGCGCCAAGAAGGGATTGCAGCCGGTCAGCATTGTTTGGGATTACTACGCTCCCGGCGACCGCTCCACGGCTCACGTTTACGCTGTTAACCAGACCGGCCAGCCGCTGCAGAACGTGAAGGCCACCGTCGCCTTCTTCAACATTGATGGAACGCGGAAAGTGGTGAAGGAAGCGGCGAATATCAGCGTGCCGGCTTACTCCTCGCACACCGCGCTGGAGATTCCTCGCCTCCCCGGCCTCAGCTCAACCTATTTTGTGCGCTGCGATCTGACGGCCGCCGACGGCTCTCCCCTGGCTGAGAATGTTTATTGGGAATCCACCACGGACGACGACCTGGGACCGGCGAGTAATGACAAACAGTTCACCACCGAACTGGTGAAGTGGGCCGATCTGACGGTGCTGAACCGCATGCCCCCCACCCCGGTGGAAGTGGCAGTGGCTTCCAGCGGCACTGACCAGCGCGCGGCCAGGATCACACTCACCAACAAGTCCCGACACATCGCCTTCTTTATCCGGGCGGAAGTGACCAGGGGCATGGATGGGAACGAGATCCTGCCCATCACCTACGACGATAACGACATCACCCTGTTTCCGCACCAGTCACGCACGATCGAAGCCCATTTTGAATCTTCGGAGTTGGGGGGTGCGGCGCCGGCACTGCGTGTGGAAGGCTACAACGTGCCCAAGAAATTGCTGGCCATTCCCTGAGCACAGCCTGCAGTGGCGACCGCTGCAGGCTGTAGCCCAGGCGGGCTGATCAATTAGTCATGCCGCTATCATTGGACGGAGTCTCTCCATGAGGTTCGATTACCTTGAGCACCGCCCGGCGCGCCTGCCGGGCTCTCGGCAGGGCCGCTCGCTGCAACCGCCGCAGCTCATGGCACAGCGTCTGCACAACTCGAAAACACAGGTCGCTGCGCCGCCGCAGTAGGGTGGGGATGTCCTGGTTGCGGATAAAGGCCACCTGCGAATCTTCCAGCAGCTCCACTGTGTAGTTGTATGGCTGTTTGCGCATACTTGCCGGCAGACCCAGAAGATAGCCGGGACCCACCGTACGGAAGGCCAGCTTTTCTCCGGTCCGCGAATACATGGTCAATCTGGCCTTGCCCCGGCACAGGAGAAAAATACCTCCGGTCTCGCCTTCGCAAAGCAGGATGGCCCCTGCTTCCCTCTCAATGGGATAAGCAATGCCCTCAAGCCCTTCCAACAGCTTGTTCCGTTGTACAGTGTTCGGTTCCAACTCCGGTGCTTCATCGTGGCTTAGAGAATTCATATCCAGCTCCATGAATGGTTTTGCAGCAATGCAAACTGTCAACGAATTGGCGATACGGCTGCCTCGCGCTGCCTTGGGGCAATGAGGAATCAGATCAGGAAAGTACAGAGGATTGCGGGATCGGAAACGACGTTAGCCGTATCAGCGCCAATGCATGGGAGAATGAATGCAGGAGTGGGAACTTCCGGGTAAACGATGGCCGCGGGCCCGGCTGCACTGCCGGTGGGGTCCTTTCCACTCTGCTGCTCGGCCACAGCGTTGAGCGGCTCATCTGGATTCCGCGAACTATGCCGTTGCCTGCCCCGCGAAGGGCGGTGGTGACACACCCGCATCAGCCACCCTGAAACGCTAAACCGCTGCCCGCAAAGTCCCGTATGCTGCGATAATCGCGCGATTGCCGGCACACACAGAATCAGCAACAGAACGCCTAGCCCGATCTTGCCCACACCTGACATGCGCTTGCTTGGTTTGTAAAGAATGGCAGGCTTGTGGGTCAGTGATGTACATCACGCGGCGCTGGTAATGGTCGGTGCGCCGCGGCCGTCTCCCTCGAAACCTAAGCTCTATCGGATTTTCCCGCGCAACACTGTCACGGATGCCTTAGGCAGAACAAACTTCGCTTCAGCGTCGGCGGTCACCATGGAAACCGCGGGCGGCCCGTCGGGCTGGGGATGGCTGTTGGGACCATCGGAGTGCCAGACGTACTGTTCGCTGCCGAAAGTTGCCATTCTGACCGGCCCGATGAACTTTGACGCGGCTCCGTCCTGCATCTGAAACGTGGGTTTTACCTGGTGCGCGTTGGACTGATCGCGATTCACCAGCAACAGCGACCATTCTCCATCCGGGCGCTGCGCTGCGTAGGCGGTGACCAGCACGTGCCCAGCCGCATCCTTGAGCTCGCATCCGGCAGCAAAAAGGCGATGCATCCCCGCGCCGTGCTTGACCCATTCCAGATTGATCAGGCGGCCGGAAAAATACTGCGCGGTGTGGGCGCGGATCTTCAAATCGTGGTCGGCGACAAAGTTTCCATAAGTGGTCCAGCCATAGCAGCCGGGCCGCAGCGGCTCAGGCTGGATAGGAGAATGATAGTAAACCGCGCCCCCGGCGGTCAGAAATGCGCCCACACTATCCGCCAGCCACAGCGCCGAAAAAATCTCGGTGAACGGCTGCGTCAGCTGCCAGGAAACGTTGCTCTCCGTGTTCATCAGCGGCACGTTCTCCGGCAAGCCGTCGTCCCTCCAGACCTGCAGGATGTGGGTGACCAGTTGTGGCTCACGATACAGGTCCGACCAGGTAATCTCGCAGGGCGCAAACGGGTAGTGCTCGAATGACACAAATGCCAGGTCGCCAATTCGCCCGTGCGCCCTCAGATAATCGAGAAAGCGCCCCAGCCACGAGGTTCGCCCCTGTGCATCCGGCCACACCTTGATATCTTCGTTCACTCCCTGGAACACCGGACCGCCCAACTTCAGCCCAGGATCTACACCGTGAATGGCCGTTGCCCACTGCAGATAGAGCGCACCGTAGTCCTCGGGCAGCATGTATTGCCCGTCGGGCTCCTCGCCCATTTCGATATAGGAAATCGGGTAGCCGCGCTCCTTGAGATAAGCGATTTGCGCCGCTGAATCCTCCGGTGTGCCATAGAGCATGGCCACCGGGATCATAGCCGGGAGGTGATTGGTGATGCCGCTGCTGAAGAAGAGGTCGAACCCAGTCTGGTCGCCGGCATGCATATCAAGGTCGGAAGCCGAATGCCAGGGGTCAATGGATGAGCAGTAGGTCGCAGTCTGGCCCTGGTCCGGACGGTGCTGCACCAGGTCCACGAATTCGCCGGCGTCATCGAGGTTACCGGCGGACAACTCGCAAATAGCATATCCCGCGCAGTCGCGCGGGTCTGGCGAGCCGTGCGGGCCGCAGGTGCCGGATGACTCGGTCATCCAGATGCGAAGAAATTTGGCCCTTACCGGCGTTGGCGTGAGCTTCAGAGTAACCGTACCGCCTTGCCCATTGCTGATGGTTCCCTGGGGAAATGCCGCCCACTTCCCTTCCGTCTGCTTATCCATGGCGTGTTCGCCGGTCCAGTACTGCACTTCGTAGCGGCGTGCGTAAGGCTCGGCCCAGTCAATGCGCAGTACACTGATCCGCTCCACGGCTCCCAGATCAATTACCACCCATTGCGGATGAAGGTCGTCATCTTCCCCAGTAAACCTGCGCGTTAGATAGGGATTGCTTTTCCAGAACGTGCCCGGATCACCGTCCGTCAGCCGCGAATAGCCGTGTTCCGTCCCTCCGTTGCGGGTGTTGCCGCGGCGTGGCAGGGGATAACCATAGGAGTGGCGTAGAAAGTTTGCAGGCTGCGAATGGCCGGTGAAATAGCCGCTCTTCCCAGCCGGGTCGCTCCAGGTTCCGTTGTGGTTCCAGTGCCAGGCGGCAATCTGCAACTCGGTGTTTTGCCGGTACGTGATCGGTCCCCATCCCGCCGACAGGCACTCCTGGATAATGGGTTCGGTGTACACCTTGTCCACAATCCCGTAGGGCAGGATGTCCATGGAACTACCCAGAGCCTGGTCGGGATCAAAGGAATGTACCGCGCGGGCGGCGTTCACGCGGATTTCCCACGCGCGGCTGCTTTCGCTCGCCGGGGTGGCGGGCGATATGGCGGCCTGGAGAGACCGTCGCCACCAGACCAGGGCTGCAGCTCCTGTTGCCTTTAAAAACTCACGCCGGGATGGGCGCATTGATGCCCCTTTCCTTGATCCCTCCTCGGTCGGCAGTCGGCAGCCTCTCGGCGGGTTTAGCTGGCAGAAACAAAAAAGCGGCAGGGCCGACCCCCTGCCGCTCCATTAAAATCATCTCTGCTATTTCTTGTTGACCGCTTTCCTGAGTTCGGCTCCCGGGGTAAATTTAGCCACTTTGCGGGCGGCAATCTTGATTACCGCGCCGGTTTGCGGGTTGCGCCCGTTGCGGGCCTTTCTCTGCGAGACGGAGAACGTGCCGAAACCTACCAGGGCTACGCGGTCTCCCTTCCGCAGAGCGCCGGTTACGCTATCCACCATCGTGTCAATGGCGGTGGCGGCCTGGGTCTTATTGATGCGCGAACCAGCCGCAATTCTGTCGATCAAATCGGCTTTGTTCATCTTCGCTCCTGAGCAGGCCTGCCGTTCCCGCACTATGACTGCGCGAAAACGGGTGAGAACCTGTGCGAGCTATTAAGCTCCGGGTAGAAGAGAATGTCAACTGTGAAAATCCGCGCCGGACGCGCCTTTTGCAACAGCTCTCCCGTGGAATGCGCCGCCCGCCTGCCTTTGCCTCAACCGCCTCTGCCTAAAGCGCTACGACCACGGCTACCGCCGCACTTTGCTGCCGGTTTTGGCTTCCTCCGGCACTTCTTTGACCAGGTCATTCACCACCCGGTCAATCTCCGGCTGCGGCACCGCCTCCGCGGCGGAAAGGCGGCGTGCCTGATCTCTTTTCTCCCTGATCAGCAGAACCACAACATGGGCGATGGCGGCGTTATCCGTGCCCATGCCCTCCGGTGTTTTGGCCTTGATGCCGACCGCCGAGGGCGCCACCTTCAGCAATTCCGCGACCCGCGCCTGAATTTTGGCCGCGTGCGGACCGATCTTGGGCTCGGCCAGGATCAGCGTGGAATCCACATTGGCCACGGCATAGCCGGCGCGCGTTACCCGTTTTATCGCCTCGGCCAGGAAGGTGACCGAGTCCGCGCCCTTCCACTTGGGATCGGATGGCGGGAAATAGGTGCCGATATCACCGGCGGCAATGGCGCCGAGCAGAGCATCGGTCAAGGCATGCAGCAGCACATCACCGTCGGAGTGCCCGGCCAGGCCCTGATTGTGGGGCAGGTGCACCCCGCCGATCTTCAGCGGAATGCCGGCCTGGAATTCGTGCGAGTCCCAGCCGTATCCGATTCTCACGCGCCCACCTTGGCTGCAGATTTACACGCTAACGAAGCGGTTAGCATTTAGCACTTAGCATCTAACCCGTCCAATTCAGCGGCCTCTGCCAAAATTGCCAATTGCTAATCGCTGGGCTAGCCCACCGCCCGGCGGGCGGGCCGCGACATGTAGAACTCGGCCAATTCCAGGTCGGCGGGCGTGGTGATCTTGAGATTACGCGCCGAACCCATTACCACCGCCACGGCGTGGCCGGAGCGCTCGACCAGGGAAGCCTCATCAGTGCCCACGAATCCGTCGGCGCCTGCCTCGTCGAAGGCTTCTTTCAGCACACTGAAGCGGAATCCCTGGGGAGTTTGCGCCAGCACCACCCGCTCCCTCGGCACCGTGGCGGTGATGATCGCGTTCTCAGCGCTGCGCTCCACCTGCTTGACGGTGTCTACGGCGGGAACTGCGGCAATGGCCGCGCCGTGCTTTTCGGCCCCCTGGATCACGTTTTCGATGATTTCCTCATCTACCAGCGGGCGCACCGCGTCATGCACCAGAATGATGTCGTCGGGGGCGGCATGGACCCGGGACAGGGCGTTGGCCACGGACTGCTGCCGGTGCTCTCCTCCTTCCACCAGGTGCACCTTCTTTCCCAGGCGCTCCCCTTCCAGGCGGGGACGGAAATTGTCCCCTTCCGCCTTGCGCAAGGCGACATAGATCTCGGCTATTCGCGGGCTGGCGGCAAACTTGCGCAGCGTGTGCACCAGGATGGGCACGCCGTTCAACTCGGCAAATTGTTTGGATGGGCCTTTCCCCACCGCCGAGCGCGGCGCCGTTTCCGCCGCCGCCATGCGCGTCCCCAGTCCCGCCGCCGGAATAATGGCGATTACCTTCATGAGGGCCAACAGTATACGGGCGGCGGGGACTTCACATCAAATCAGCGGGGGGCCAGCCCACGCGGCGGCAAGACCCTATCCGCTCACCTTCGCCTGCCGTACCGCATGAATAAAATCGGTGTACACCGGCTCCAGCCCGCTGGCGCGCATTTCGGCCGCGATCTGGCCGCGGTGATAGGCGGAGTGCAGCACCACGTGCATCAGGATATCGCCCACCTCACTGCTGAAATGCTCGCCCTTGGAGTTGGTGTAGGCTGCCGGCTCCTGCAGACTCAGCGGAGTGAGTTGGCTCAAATAGACCTCCCACGCCTTGGCCACATCTTCCACCTCCCTGGCAATCTGCTCCGCCGTAAGCTGGGGCCACACGGCCATTTTCTTGCTTCCGGACAGGATGCGGCTGCGCCAGGTCCATTCTGTTCCCACTATGTGCGCCATCAGCCGCAGCAAGCGGGGCGATGGCTGCTCCGCCGCTTGCAAGGCGCCCGCTACCTGGTGGTTTGCCCAATGGTCATAAGTGTATAGTTTGCGCAAATATGCCAGCAGTTCCATGCCCCCTCCTCTTCCGCATGAGCTATTTCGAAGCGTAATAAATGTTCAGTAATCAGAACACGCCAGGCCTCACATGGCCTTGCTGGAAATTTTGACGCCTGAAAGCCTTCAACCACATTTCCCAACTTCTTCCAAGCTCTTAGATTCTCAGCCGTCACCGTTGATTCTGAAACTATAGGCACGCTTCTGTGCCAACCCGTAGCACGGGCTTGGCGTCTGATGGGGAGAGGTCAATATGGCAAACAAGCGCAGTTCTAGCCGGCGGAGCTCGCGGTCGCACCGCTCCACCGCGAGATCCAGCCGCTCCTCTTCACGCAGGAATTCGCGGCGGGCATCGTCGCGCAGTTCGCGTTCCCATCGCTCCACGTCCCGCTCCCGTTCCCGCGGGCGAAAATACGGACGTAAGGCGCAGAACGAAGTCCGCACCGAGATGCACCACATGCGCTCCGGCAAGCATCCGGTGAAGAGCCGCAAGCAGGCAATCGCTATCGGATTGAGTAAAGCGCGGCGGAAAGGCGCCAAGGTTCCAGCCCGTTCCAAGCGGTCGAGATCGCGTTAGCGAGAAGAAGCGGCTTTCCGGTCTGGTAGCCCTTGCGGCACATGCCGTGGCTGGAGGTAAGACGCCACGGAACCGATTATGCTATTGCGCGGGCAATCAGCGGCCTTTGGCGGCGCTTATCCGCGTTCGAAGGCGTGCTTCTTCTCCAGTTCGTGGTGCGCCTGGCGCATTTCCGCTTCTATGCGCTGCGATTGAGCCAGCAGCGCCTCAGTGGGCTCCGCGTATTCGTCTCCGTTCTGCAAACGGATCAAGCCCTCCGCCCCCAGATGTCGCGCCGCCTCCAGCATCCGCTCCGGCGTGGCCCCCAGGTAGAGCACGTCCACCGGGGCCGCGAGCCGGCTCGGGCCCGTGGTCGCGGCCAGCTGGTGCTCCCAATAGACCTTCCGGCGTATAAAGTCCTTCAATTCGGCGTCGCTGGCGTGCTGGAAAGCCCATTGTTTACGCCGCAGGTCATAAAAGCGGCTGGAGAAGGGAACCGGCAACAGCTTGGGCGACTTCAAAAACTCCAATTGCCGGTTGTCCACCTCCTTGCGCAGCGCATTGATAACCGGCGCCTCGATATCAGGCGGATCGAACGAGGGCAGCGCCTCGCGCACCGTTTGCGTCAGGTTGACGGCCACCGGCACGTGTAGGCCATCGCCGTTCTCCAGGCGAATATCGCCGTGCAGCACAAAATAATCCGCCCCCCCGCCGGAGCGGTGGAACGGCCAGTGCAGCGCGATGGTAAGCGGCAGTCCTGCAATCGTGATGTAGAGCTTCCCTTGGCCGGCGGCTTCCGGGCTGGAGTTGGGAGTTGTCATTCCTGGTTCGTGGTATCTCCGTCGCCTATTCTAATGAACTCCGGCTATATCGTGAAGCAGACCTCGAAATGACAGGTTTGGTCCACTGGCAGGGTTCAGCGAACTGTTTTGGAGCTGCCAACGCCCCAAGACCCTTTCTCCGAGGCCGGCTCTGCTCCACTTTTTATGCCCCGGTTTTCTCGCCTCCCCTGCGCAGGCGTCTCACCCTTCAGCCCTCCAATGCGCCAAATTGGGGTGAGAAGTCTGGCCGCCACTCCACTTGTTACTGGTCTGGTTCGCGCAGGAGTTCATCTTGCGCCAAACCGGGTGTTGCGGGTACCCGCTTCTTCAACTTTGCTGGTGGTTTCCCACTTTTGCGGGCCCAAGTGCGTGGTTGGCACCCGGCTGGCATCAAGCGGCTCCTGGGCAGTGCAAGTTTGTTCCACCGGTTTACAGTTCTGATTCCTACCGGCGGCGATTGCGGAGCAGGAGAACAGCGCAATCGCCCCAGGGGGCTAAACTCGTGATTTAATTTGCCAGACAGCAATGGACCTGGCCCGCATCGCCGAATTGCTGCGGCCGTTCCTTAGCGCCCGTGCGCTGCCTGCACCGGCGACGCTAAGCCCTGAGCAGCTCCGAAGTATATCTACATATGTAGATTTACTTTTGCGCTGGAACACCCGCGTCAATCTGACTGCGGTGCGCGAGCCGGATAGCATCGTAAGCCGCCATTTTGGCGAATCGCTTTTTCTGGCGGCGTATCTCTTTCCTTTCGGCTCGCGCCCGGCTCACTCCCCCCAAACGACGCCGCCACACGCCCTGGACCTGGGCGCGGGCGCGGGCTTTCCGGGACTGCCGCTCAAGATCTATCTGCCCGAACTGCGCCTCACCCTGGTCGAGTCCAATCGCAAGAAATCCGTCTTTCTGGCGGAGACCATCCGCGCGCTCGGCTGGGGCGGGGCAACTGTCTTTACCGGCCGCCTGGACTCATCTCTCATCGCCAAGGAACGGGACGGAGCGCCCCAGGGAATTGATCCTTCCGATCTGGTTACCATGCGTGCCGTGGAACGTTTCGAAGCGGCGCTGCCCACTGCCGCATCCTTGGTCCGCGCCAGCGCCGCCAAGCTGGGAGCAGGGAAGCTGGCACTGCTTATAGGAGAACGTCAGGTGCAGTCCGCAACCCGGCTTGTGGCGGATTTCGCCTGGGAAACCCCTGTACCGGTACCTGAATCTCGCCAGCGGGTCCTCCTCATCGGCCGGTATCCCCGCAGGCAAGAATCCAGGCAGTAACAAGTGGCCAAAGGGCACGCCCCTGAACCTCTTTATTCCGGTCAAAGGGGATATCAATAGCAGTGAAGTGGAACATGCGGCACGAGCCTGAATGAGTGAATCGCCTGCCTGGTTCAATTTCTACCCCATGGAGAGTGAACCAGGAGTGTAAAAAGTGGACCAGCACTCCGCCTTCTTCGAGCACAGGATTGCCCGAGTGAAATCCCAACCAGCGAATTGACGGGCACATGTGGGAGAATCTGCCTGGAGAATCAACTTGGTAAACATCCGGGGCGAGGCCGAAGTTTCGACGGCACCGGTAAAAGCGTTCCACGTGGAACATTTCAACTCCTCGAAGGCACGAATGCGAAGCGCGCTGCTACCTGCCGGTGCGCCTGCCTTGTGCTCCTCGGCGGGAGCCGGGGGATTCCCCTTTCGATGAGGGCTGCCAACTCTTGACCGATGCCACCCGGCCCGGAGCCACCGCCTCGCTTATTCCGGTTTGTAACCCACCAAAGCTAACCGCCCCAGCGGTGCCTTGAGCGCCGACCCGAAAGTTCCACGTGGAACATAGAGGGGAACGGCGCGCTCAACGCAATTCAGAGGCACGATGTTCCACGTGGAACACCCGTTCGCAATGCGGAACCACATTTCACACCTGCTTTTGCACAAAATTATTACCATTTCGCCAATTCGTTATTGCAATCGAAATTTGTACCGCGCTAATCTCACTTCAGCTCCGGCTTCTCCAAAACATCTTATGGGACGCGTAATCGCGGTTGCCAACCAGAAGGGTGGCGTGGGCAAGACGACCACGTCCATCAACCTTGCTTCTTCCCTGGCCGCAGCGGAAGTGAACACGCTCCTGGTGGATTGCGATCCGCAGTCCAACACTTCCAGCGGCCTGGGCTTCGTCCGGGATCCTGAGCGGCTCAGCACCTACCACCTGCTCATGGGCGCCTGCAACGCCGAAGAGGCGCTGCAGAAACCCGAACTGGAGCAGTTATGGGTGATCCCAGCGCACAAGAACCTGATCGGCGCCAATCTCGAACTGGTGGACGCCGAGCGTCGAGAATTCCGCATGCGCGACGCCCTGGCGCCACTGCGCGAGCGCTTTCAGTTCATCGTGCTCGACTGCCCGCCCGCTCTCGACCTGCTTACCCTCAACGCTCTGGTGGCCGCCGATTCCGTGCTCATCCCCATGCAGGCGGAATACTTCGCCCTTGAGGGCATCAGCGAGCTTTTGGATACGGTTGGCCGCATCCGGCAGAGCTTCAATCCACTGCTCGATATCGAGGGCGTGGTTCTTACCATGTTCGACGAGCGCACCAACCTGGCCCAGCAGGTGGCTTCGGAACTGCGCAAATACTTCGGCGAAAAGCTGTTCCGCACCTCGATTCCGCGCAATATCCGCCTGGCGGAAGCTCCCAGCCACGGCAAGCCGGCTCTGGTCTACGATGTCCGCTCTCGCGGAGCTGAGAGCTACATTCGCCTGGCGAAGGAGATCCTGCACACGGAAGCGGCGCGGCGGCAGCAAGCAGAAGCGGCAGTGCCGGCGGCAGCCGCCCAGCAGCCGGAAGCGGCAACGGAAACTGTGCCCGCCACAACAGCGCCGGCAGTCTCTCCCGCGGCCACTCTACAAACCCGGACCGCGGCGGATGGCCCGGCAGCTGATCCGCAGCCGGGAGCCGTTCTCTCAGCGCAAACCGTTTCAGAATCGGAACCAGCCGCGGCCATCGCTAACCAGGCGCCTGCAGCCGCTGATACGCGAGCTTGTGGCATCGAGCCCGGAGCACCAGTCGCCGGGAGCGAGGCTGCGACCGACGCTCGCCCTGAAGCCGCAGCCGGGGCCGCCGGCGAGCCAACACCATCCCTGCAGGAGGCTTATCCCAGCCTGCCTCCTCCGGCCCTTGCCGAAGCGGTGATCCAGGCCGCCCAGACGCCGGAAGCACAACCCGCCGTCGAGCACGGCGACTAGCCCGAACCAGTCTGACTATTAACTACTGAGTTAACAGGAGATTATCATATGAGCACTACGAGCACTACGCCCGCTCCTGCGGCCGACAAACGCAAGGCCCTGGGCCGGGGATTGGAATCGCTGCTGCCCGGAGGGCCGCGCCCGGCGGTGGCTCCGCCCGGAGCATCGGCGCCGCTTCCGCCAACACCCGCTGCCGTCCCGGCCGTGGTGGCGCCGCCTGCGCCCAAGCCTGCGGCTCCCCACGACCAGATGCGCGAGCTTCCCCTGGGCCTGATCGACCGCAATCCTTACCAGACGCGCCTGCATCTGGACGAACCCGCGATGGAAGAACTCGTGGCCTCCATCCGCAGTACCGGTGTGGTGCAACCTATCGTAGTACGACCTATTGGCGGCGGCCGTTTCCAGCTCATCGCCGGCCAGCGCCGCTGGGAAGCTTCCCGCCGCGCCGGCAAAACCGCCATCCCGGCGGTGGTGCGCGAAGTCTCCGACCAGCAGGCGATGGAACTCACCATCATCGAAAACCTGCAGCGCCAGGACCTGAATCCCATGGAGCAGGCGCGCGCTTTTGACCGCCTGGGCAGGGAATTCGGCCTTACCCAGGAGCAGATGGCGCAGCGCACCGGCATTGACCGCGCCACCGTCTCTAACTACATCCGCCTGCTCAAGCTGCCGGCGCCGGTGCAGACCCTGGTGGAACAGGGCAAGCTCAGCTTCGGGCACGCCAAGGTGCTGCTCTCGCTCGACTCCCTCGAAATGATCAACAAGCTTGCCGAGCGAGTGGTCGAGCAGGGCCTCTCCGTGCGCGCCCTGGAACAACTGGTCTTCGGGCTGGAACATCCCGCTGAAAAGAAGGAAGAGCAGGAACGTTTCGTGGATCCCAACGTCCGCGAGGCGCAAATGGAAATGGAGCGCAGCCTGGGAGTACGGGTACAGATCAAGGACCGCAACGGCAAAGGCCGCATCGTGATCGAATACAAGTCGCTGGAAGACTTCGACCGTGTGCTGGAGATGCTATCCGCGAAGTAGCAGCGAACCCAGGAAGACAGACTGGCTAAGCGGCTAACTTAAAAAGCGGACCGGAATGGCCAGACTTAAATTTCCGGTCCGCTTGTTTGCAGGGTCCAGAACAAAATCCCTTTCATTGCGGCTGCGTGGCCGGCGGCGGTGGCGGTGTGCCTTTGGCTCCCGGGTGATGCATGTGGTGCATGCCTCCTCCCATCGTGCCGCTGTGTTCCGCCATCATCTTCTGCATGCCCTGCATGTGGTCCACCATCATCTGCCACATCTGGGCATCCAAGTCCGCCTGCTGCCGCGCTGCCGGGTCCGT
>DATEJK010000020.1:0-19721 GCA_035278025.1 Terriglobales bacterium
CGCCTGGGCCCGGCGGTCAACGAGTTCCGCCAGGCCCTGGACCAGTCGCTCAGTAACGGCGACACCCGCATCGTTCTGGACCTGGCCGAAGTCCCCATGATTGATTCCAGCGGCATTGGCGTGCTCATGAAGTCGCTGGCCTCCGCCCGCCAGCGCGGCGGCAACATCAAGCTGGTAAATCCCTCCAAATTTGCCGTCCAGACGCTGCGCATGGTGGGACTGCTCAACCTGTTCGAGGTCTTTGCGGACGCCGATGCGGCTGTGGCTTCCTTCGCCTAAGCCCACGGATGTCTCCCACCCCCACTCCCGGCGCGAACCACTCCGGCTTACGGCGAAAGCTCAGTCTGGACATCCCTGCCGAAGCAGAGCAAATCGCCCAGGCTACGGACGCTGTTCTGGCGTGCCTGGCGAGCCTGAAGGTCGAAGAAGAGAAAAGCATGGCCATCGGCCTTGCCGTACAGGAAGCTTTGGCCAATGCCGTAACGCACGGCTGCCAGAACGACCCCTCGAAGATGGTGCAATGTGAGCTTAGCTGTAATGAGGACGGCCACATACTGATTGTGGTCACCGATCCCGGCCCCGGCTTCGATTTCTCCGCTGTCCCCAAGCCTGTGGTCCAGGATGTCTACAACGACCACGGCCGGGGCGTCTTTCTCATCCGCCAACTCATGGACGAGGTCAGCTTCGAGCGCGGCGGCAGCATCATCCAGATGTGGAAGTTCTGAGAAGCCTGGTGGTTGGGAGATGGTAGCTGGTAGTTGGGGAGGGCAAGCCGTACCAGGTATTAACTACCGGCTACCAACCTGCTCTGTCTCGGCTAATCTGCCCTTGAAGATTTTCTGGTTGTGGGCAAAGGAGGATTACCGCACAAAAATTAAAAGGGCTGCGACATTGGTTACGCTCTAGCCACCAGCTCTTGCGAGGGAGCCGGCAGCGTGGATACGTGCACCATCGCAGCCCCTGACGCGATCACCGCTTTCGCGGTTCCGAACCCCGACTTCTCCTCGCAGAGCCGTCGGTTTTTTCAGGTCCGGTCGCCCTGCGGGTTGCCCCGCCTGGCTAATCACCCAGCTTACTTCGGACTGGCCAATTTGATTTAACCAACCCTTTCAGCCGTCGACGCAAGTGAAGGTAAGGGCAATGACAAAAAAAGTCAACGCCGTTTGTTGGTGCATATTTGCCCTCAGATTACGCTTATCATTAGACGCGCAATCTGCTGAGCCCTTTCCGTTTGCCGCTGCGCGGGAATGCCTTCCCCGCTTTTCCACAGCGTTTTGCACAATTTTTGTAGCTTGTCTGACCGCCGTCCAACCCGTCTACCGTTTTGAAACCAGTGTGTTTGTCTGTCGGTTGAGCAGTTTAGCCGCCTGCGCCAGAGTCAGGCGGGAGGAGACGCGGCGGTAATCGGAGCGGATATCCTTTTCGCGCACGGCGATGGTCTTGAAAAAGAGGGCCTTACCATTCATTTGGATATTCATGTAGGTCACGTCCCACACTCCGGGAGCAATCTGGGTCTGCTTGACGTCAAAGGTGCCACCCTTATCGAGATAGCCCAGCAGGCCGCCGGCAAACTTCACCTTCTGATTTAAATGCCCTTGAATTCCGGCCAACCGTTGCTGCGTAACGTCCAGCCAAAGTGATCCCACCATGTCGTGGAATACGGTGGCCTTGCGGGATTGGGGATGAAACTTCGGGTTGGGATTGAAATTCAGCTTTACTATCCCGGCCTTGCTTCCGGCGTAGGAATACAAGAACGCGTCGGGCAGCATTTGCAGGAGTTGCTGCGCCTGCTGCACGTCATTGCGGGTAGCCTCCTGATTCTTGCGTTGCTCGGCGGGATCGGTGAGGAGCTTGTGGAGCCGCTCATCCTCTTTTTTCCGCTGATCCGCTGTGAGCGGGCGACCGTTGACGGCCAGAAGGCGCCGCAGCCAACCGTGCGGCGTTTCCACGACCTCCTCGGTTTTCGTCTCGCTGCCCGATTGCGACTGCTGCAGCCGGAACATCCAGTAGCTGTGATCCTGCTTTTCCGCCTGCACTTCATGGGCGATAACCCGGCGCACCAGCTGGCTAGCAGGCTCTTGTGGGCGGCCTTGTGCGGCCGCACCCACGACAAGCAGAGTTGCCGAAACCCAGCTTGCCCACATGGCTGCACGTCCCATTGTGCATTTAGAGGACACTACTCAGGTAATTGTTGCCGTGGCCCGGGAGCTATTGCAGGGCGGCATACCTAGAAGCGCCGGCTCGGCGGGAACTCATGCGCAGAATGCCTACCGCGGCCGCGTCGCGAACCGCCGGCTTAGTGTCGTCCAGAGCGAATTCCAGCCACTGCTGCGTGCCGGGCCGACCCATCCTGCCCAGGGCCATGGCTGCGGCCGCGCGCACCGACCAATCCCGGTCCACCAGCGCTGCCTTGAGTGCCAGCATAGTGGCCTTATCGGGGCGGCGGGAGAGCAGATCGGCGCACGCGACCCGTGCCGGGTCGGTTCCGCCTGAAAACTGTTGCTTGGCCAGGCCCACCCCCAGCCCCAGGGGTCCGGGCAAAAATTCACCGGCGCCCTTTTCCGCCCCCATGGCAACCAGCGACTTTTTGTCCTTGAGCTGGCGTTTGGCTTCGCGCATATGACCGGCGACGAACCCATCTTTGCTTTCTTTGTCGCCTTGCAGCACATCCAGCAACACCCGACGGCCGGCGTTGTCGCCCAGTTGCCATAGAGACTTGGCCGCCGCGAAGCTGACCTGAGGCGCTTCATCGTCCAGAGCCCTGCGCAACGCCGGAATCGCCGCCCGCGATTTCATTTCGCCGAGGGTGGCGGCGGCTTGCGCCCGCAGGTCCGGATCTTTGTCCTTCAAAACGGCTGAGACCAGGCGAACGCCTTTGGGGTTGGGACCCAGGTCCGCCAGGGCCTTCAAGGCGATGACGCGATCGGAAAACTTCTTTGCGTTCACCCCATCGGTCAACGTCTGCCAGGCCCGTTCCGTAGGGGCTTCCTTTTTGGGCAGCTTGTCTACCCCAAGGGCAGGTAGGGTGCTCCCTGAAACCAGCAAAACCAGCCATCCACACACGATCACGGCGCGCATGGCCGGTTAGAGTACTGCCGGACGAGAGAGAGTTGCAAGCCGGCTACTCAGCTCCCGAACCGGACTCAAGAAAACTGCGACAGCCAGGGCCGATGGCGAATCCTTTACCCATGCCAACCCGCGTTGAACGCCGTACCGTGGACCTCTCCGGCTACCCTGACCTGGTGGTGATTTACCTCGGAATGCGGGTGAATCGCCTGGCCGGGATGAAAACCCTGCTCGGGTTTGGGCCTAGAATTTCTTCTTCCGCCACGGCCCAGCCCGAAGGCCTGCTCCGCCATGAAAACGTCATTTATTCCCTCTTTCCCATGCATGTGGGCATGCGCCAATACTGGCGCGACCCCGACTCCCTGCTGAAGTGGACACGGTCCGACCCGCACCGCCAGTGGTGGCAGAGCTTTCTGAACGATTCAGGCGGCACCGGCTTCTGGCATGAAGCCTATTTCCGTCGTGGCGGAATGGAAGCCATCTATGACGATGTGCCCAAGCCCATCGGGTTTATGACCTTTGCCCCGGTTGTTCCGGCTCGCGGTCCCATGTTTGGCGCGGCCGCCAGAAGCGGCACGGAATTCGCCGCCCAGCCCGTTCTGTCGGAAAGGGATTTGTACAGCTAGCGGCCGGCTACGGCTCATGGTTAACGGCATTTGGCGATGATCAGTGTACGGTCGTCAAACTGCTCGCGCGGACTGAACTGGTTCACTTCGTTGACGATGGAAGCGATCAAGAGCCGCGATGGCTGCTCGCGATGTCGCTGCAGCGAGTCGATCAGTCGTTGTTCCCCGAATTCCTCGCCCCAGCTGTTAAAGGATTCGGTTACGCCGTCGGTGTATAAGGCGAGCGTGTCTCCTGAAGACATGGGAAGCTCCCGGGTGCAGCACTCCCATTCCGGGAACAGCCCCAGAACCGTGCAGGTAGAGTGGAGGCGCTCTACAGCGCCATCCTGCCGCAGCAGAAGAGCGCACAGATGGCCGCAGTTGGCGTAGTGCAGCCGGCGCCGAGGTTGGTCGTATTCAGCAAAGATCAGAGTGGCATAAGCGTTATCAGTCGAATTCTCGTAGAACAGCCGATTCAACATCTGCAGGAAACGTCGTGGTTCGTCGGAGGCGATGGCGCACTGGCTGCGCAGGTTCGCCTGCAGGTTGGCCATCAGAAGAGCAGCAGCGATACCCTTGCCGGAAATATCGCCAATCACCAGCCCGAGCCTCTCCCGCCCCAAATCCAGGAAGTCATAATAGTCGCCGCCCACCTGCCGCGCCTGGATGCAGGTGCCTGAGTAATCGAGGGTGGCCAGGGGTGGCAAGATCTGAGGAAATAGCCTGGTCTGCACCTGCTTGGCGATTTCCATTTCCTGGGCTGCACGGCGCTCCGCTTCCAATTTTGCCGCCGCCGCCCGGCGCTGCTCCTCAACCGCGCGGCTCTCCTCGTCATAGCTCACCAGCGCAAAGGAGTTCCCGTCGGGGTCCCGGAAGTGGGTCATCGCCCCGCCCCACAGCGGCTCCTGCGATTGCGAAGCAGCCGAGCCGTTGCCCGAATCCAAGGCTCCCGGGCGTGCATACTTAAGGCGTTTCAGGCGCGGCGCGTACTGAAAGCGGACTCCCCGCTTGCGCCATTCGCCATACTTGCCCACGAAATCATCGGTGACGAAAACCACGTGCACCGAGTGGCCAATCAGGCTGTGCTCTTTGGACTCGGGCGCGGGTGCGACCAGAGACAAGACCGTATTGCCGTCGGGAGGCGCGACTGCCACCCAGCGCTCCCCGGACTCAAAGCGGACGTCTCCTACCAGACTGAACCCCAACTGGTCCACAAAGAAGCGCAGGCTCACATCCTGATCGCGAACGAAGACATTGACGGCATGAATGCGCAGATGCGCCGGATGCGGCTGTGGCGCCCGCGCGTGCTCTTCGGCACGTATAGGAGAGCTGCCCATTCGGGTGATTATATCCTCGAAGGCCCGCTCAAATGAGGCGCCACTAGCGACATCCGGAGCTGACTGTTGCTTTGCATCAAGGGAACAAGCGTGTATGCTTTCGGCCACATGAAACGGCACTGCTTCTGCACATTATTATTGTTTGCTGCTGCCGGGCTGGCCGCCGGACAGAACCGCACTGCCAATTCCGGAGCCTGGTCAGGCACGATCGTGTACAGCAGCTGCGACGCTGATGAAGCCTTCGCCGAGTCCTCCGAGTGCACCACCAGGGCGCCGGGCGCCAAACTGTCTTTGTATGACGATACCAACCGTGTGATGTATAGCCTGGAGCCGCAGGCGCCGGCTGCGGGTCACCTGGGGGATAGCGTAACCATTCGCGGAACGCTAGATGGCGATACGATTCGCGTAGCCTCCCTGAAGCCGATGTCCATCGGATTGCCGGTGGGACAAAAGGCTCCCGGGTTTTCCCTTCCCGACCAGTTTGGGCACACCCAGACGCTCGATACGCTGAAGGGACAAAGGGGCACGGTTCTTCTGTTTTTTCGTTCCGCCGACTGGTGACCTTTCTGCAAGGGGCAGCTGGTCCAGCTGCAAAGCGCACTCCCAAGATTCGAAAAAAAGGGTATTAAGCTGGCGGCCATCAGCTATGACAGCCAGCAGATTCTCAAATACTTTACCCGGCGCCACAAGCTGGACTACCCCATGCTGGCCGATCCGGACTCCAAAACCATCCGCGCTTATGGCGTTCTCAACCAGGAAGCCACGGGCATGCAGAAGGGCTTTGCCCGCCCAGGATATTTTTTCATTGATAGCAGCGGCGTGATCCGGGAGAAGTTCTTCGATCCCAAATACCGCGACCGGCTCACAGGAAACGACCTGATTGCCAGGCTCTTCCCGGAATTGGGGCAGGAAGTAACTGGAAACCTCGAAGCGCCGCATCTTCAATTGGCGCTCGAACAGTCCGATCGCTCCGGGGTGCCCGGAACTCAGATCACGCTGGTTGCGGAAGTGCGCTTGCCGCCGGACGTACATGTATATGCGCCCGGCGCTCAAGGATACAAACCAATCCAGCTGTTGATTGACTCGCAGCAGGCGATCGAACTCAAGCCGGCGATTTACCCGCGGTCAAAAATTCTCTACCTGCCTGCCATCAAGGAGCGGGTGCCGGTATACGAAGGTATTTTCCGCATCTCGCAGGACATAGAGGTGAACTCGGGTTCGGCGTTCTTTGGTTCTCTGGACAAGGAAGGAAAGACTATCGTGATCGCGGGAAAGCTGGCCTACCAGGCTTGCGACACCAGGACCTGCTACTTCCCCACCTCGGTGCCGGTTAAATGGGACCTGCATGTGTTCCCCCTGGACCGGACCCGCGCGCCTGTGGACATCCGCCACAAATAGCGCAAACCGGAGCCAAACCATCGCTGCCGCCCAGCCGCAAGGTTGGTCTTGCAGCCTGAGCGGTTGTAAACTTCCCGGGCCTGCTACCCGATTGGCTCCTGATTCGTCCCTTTCCTAGGTGTGAGGAGGCAGCGGTGCTCCATATTGGCCAGGACGTTCGCTATGCCTTGCGTACCATGCGCAAGTCTCCAGGATTTGTGGCGGTTGCGGTCATTACCCTGGCGCTGGGCATCGGCGCCAACACCGCCATTTTTACCGTGGTCAACGCGGTGTTTTTCAATCCCATCCCGGTGCACGACGCGGAGCATCTGCTCTCGCTGTTCACCACCGACCAGCGCAACCGCGGCGGCTTCAATAATTTCCTGCCAGTTTCTCATCCCAATGGAGAGGACATCCAGCGCCGGGCGCAGTCCTTTTCCGGAGTGGCTCTGGAAATCTTCGGCACCGTCAGCATGACCATCAATGGCCACCCTGACACGTTCAACGCCAACCTGGTTTCGGGAAACTACTTCGACGTGCTGGGAGTCCAAGCCGCCCTGGGGCGCACCTTCCGCCCCGATGAAGACCGCGAAGCCGGCGCCGGTCCCGTCATCGTTCTCAACCATGGTTTTTGGGAACGCAAGTTCGCGGCCAATCCCAACGTGATCGGACAGAACGTGCTGCTCAACGGACAGGGATTCACCATTATCGGCGTGGCTCCCCGCGGTTTTCAGGGCACCGCCATCCTGGGCGGCCCCGATATGTGGGTGCCCATGTCCATGCATGACCAGGTTCTCTCCGGCCTGAACAAGGAGTGGTTTAACGACCGCCGCTTCCTAAATACCTCTGCCGTAGCAAGGCTTAAGGCGGGCGTCACGGAAGCGCAGGCCCGTGCTGAATTGCAGGCCCTCGGCTCGGACCTGGAGCGCGAGTTTCCCGTGCCCAACACGGGGCGCAACCTCACCGCGCTCCCCCTGCTGCAATCGGCCATCAACCCCAACCTGCGCGGCCTGTTTACCCGCGCCGGCATGCTGATGATGACCGTGGTGGGGCTGGTGCTGCTCATCGCCTGCGCCAACATCGCCAACCTGCTGCTGGCGCGTGCCGCCGGGCGCAAACGCGAGATCTCCATTCGATTGGCGGTGGGAGCTTCGCGTTCCCGCATTGTGGCCCAACTGCTCACCGAAGCGACGGTGCTGGCCGCTGCCGGCGGCGCGCTGGGAATTGGCCTGGCTGTGCTCGGGCGCAACCTGCTATGGCAGTTTCGCCCGCCTTTCCTGGAGCAGAGCTATCTGAGCCTGGCCCTCGACGGCAGAGTGCTGCTGTTTACCCTGTGCATCGCTTTGGGCACGGGCTTGATTTTCGGTTTGGCCCCTGCCCTCCAGGCCACCCGCCCCAACCTGGTGCTGGAACTGAAGGAGCGCGCTGGCGGCGAAGTTTTCACCGGCCGCCGCTTTGCCCTGCGGCACGCTTTCATCGTCGCCCAAGTCGCGCTTTGCCTGGTTGCCCTGGTCGGCGCCGGCCTGTTCCTTCTCAGCCTGCGCAATGCTCAGGAAACCGATCCCGGCTTCAACACTCACAACCTGGCCATGCTGTCCTTTGACCTGGGCTCCCTCAATTACGACCCGCCGCGGGTAAAGGAGTTCCAGCGTCGCGCCCTGGAAACGGTACAGAACATGCCCGGCGTGCAAGCCGCCACTTTGGCTTCCAACGTTCCCCTGTTTGGCGGAGGCTTCAGCCGCAGCGTTTTCCCCGAGGGCCAGGAAAGTAGCTCCAACCGCAATGGCGTACTGGTCATTGTGGACGACGTGGCTCCCGGCTACCTGCAAACCATGGGCATTCCCCTTATGCGCGGCCGCGACTTTGACTCCGCCGTGCGCGAAGACAGTCCCAAGGTGGCCATCATCAACCAGGCCGCTGCCCATCGCTTCTGGCCCGATCAGGATCCGGTGGGGAAACGCTTCAAGTTTTATGGTGAGAACGATTTTGTGCAGGTCATCGGCGTGGCTCACGATGCCAAGTATGTCACCTTGGGCGAAGATCCCAGTCCGTACATCTACCTGCCGGTTATTCAGAATCCCAGCCCGGCCATTACGCTGTTCTTCCGCGCCGGTTCCGATCCCAACACTTTACTGGGCGCGGTACGCAAACAGGTGCAGGTTCTTGATCCCAACCTGCCGCTTACTAACGTGTGGCCCATTGGAGAAGTCATCCATCAGGCTCTGTGGGCGGCGCGCTTCAGTGCCGGCCTGCTCTCTATTTTTGCGCTGGTTGCCGTGCTGCTGTGCGCGGTGGGTATCTATGGCGTGGTCGGCTACACGGTGGGACTGCGGGTGCGCGAAATCGGAATTCGCCTGGCTTTGGGAGCCCAGCCCAATGATGTGGCGCTCATGATTTTACGGCAGAGCGCCGCCACACTCGGCATTGGCCTGGGTATCGGGCTGGCGACGGCTTTTGTGCTGGCGCACTTTATCAACAACCTGCTGTACGGAATCAGCGCTACGACCCCATTGGCCTTTCTGGTTACGGCTGTCCTCCTGGCGGTGGTGGGCCTGCTGGCCAGCTATGTGCCGGCACGCCGGGCGGCGGGGGTTGATCCCTTGCTGGCGGTGCGCAACGAATAACCGTGCGCTACGAGTGAGGGGCAGCTTCTAGCTTCTAGCTTCTAGCTTCTAACTTCTAGCTTCTAACTTCTAACTTTTTGAAATGTTCTGCTCGGCGTCTCGGCGGTGAAAGGGTTCTGGGGCTGGAGCCTAAGCCAGCACCTGCGCTTTGGCCAGGCGCTCAGCAATGATGATGTAGGCGGAAGGGTTAAACGCCATGCCCACATGGGTGCCGTGGACCTCGAAGTTCACTTCGGGATCTTTGGTGATGCAGGTTCGCCAGTCCACGATGCCGTCGTCACGGGTGTAGATGGCGGTCTCCAGCACATCTTCTGGAATGTTCCGCCGTAGGGAGTCCAGAAAATCGCAGGTGCAGCGCCCGGTGTAGCAGCCCGGCAAGACTCCGGGCCCGTTCTCTTCCAGGATGCGCTTGCGCACCACTTCCGCCACCCGCAGCACGCTGCGATGGGCAACTGTTCCCCGGAAGGGCGCGGCCAGCGTGATTACAGAGGCAATGTCGTCCGGTCTCTGTCCAGCCACCGAGCGCGCAATAATTCCGCCCAGGCTATGGCCAATGACGTGTACTCGACGCCCCGTCTGTTTGCGGGCCTTGCGAATGGTGTCGTTCAGGCGCCTGGTGATCAGCAGATTGGGGCACTCGGCATTAACGCCAATCCCGGAATAAAAGGGGCGGTAGCCGATGCGCTTCAGCCACGCGTGCAATTCCAGCAAATACAGGTCGCTGCCCAGGAAACCGGGAATGACCACCACTCCCGACTTGTCCCCGTGGGGCACGCCCAAGCCGTAATAGACCGGGGTAGCATGCAGGAGGAGCAACTCGGCGGCGAACAGGGCTTCGGTCCAGAGGGAGACCTTTGCCTCAGCCCGGTGTCGGATATGATTACGCCCCGCAGCCATGTGCAGAATGTCAGAACTGCTGTTAGAGCCCCAGGTTGCCAGGAATCACGCGGCCACAAGCCGCATGGGGGCGGGCGGGAGGAAGTCCCGGGTGGCACGGCTCTCGCCGTGGCACCGGCAACAGCCTACACCCAATGCCGGTAAAACGCTACGCGACTTGCGCCTCCATGGCCACGTCAAGAAGTGACATTGGAAGGAAGGCTGGCGCACCCCCTTTTAGTGGGTACGCCAGCACATTCCCCGAACGATCAGAGGAACTACAGGTGCGTTTTAAACCGCGGCCGCCCGGGCCATCCCTTCACCCTTGGTGGGACGGGCGGGACGACGCGCATGGCGCGCGGGCTTGCTGGCGTGCTTGTGTTCGTTCTGCGGCTTCAACATGACGCCCATCAGCTCCTTCTGGGCATCCACAAAGCTCTTCACACCTTCCCGGGTCAGCTCGGCCAAGGGCATCAGCGGGAGAGGCCGCATCAGCTCCATGGTCTTGCTTGCGGTTTTCAGGTTTGCGTTCATCTGGCGGCCGGCTACTTCGAACAGGTTCTTCTGCGCCTCCAGGAACGATTCCGTGGCCTGCCGCGCCAGTTCGGCAATTTCGGTTTTTTTCATTTTTTTGCCTGCGCCGTTGGCATGTTTTCCGCTGGTGGCCTTGCCGGTCTCTTCGGCAATCACGTCCAGGAACTTCTTCTGGGCGTGAACAAAGTTTTCCATGCCATCGCGCGCCATTTCGATCAAACGCTCGCCATCGAAGGCTTTGCCGGTTTTGGCCGCCTCCATCCAGGTGTGCGTCTGCTTGCCGGCAATTTTCAGGAAATCCTGCTGCATGTCAATAAAGGTGGCCACGCTGCGCCGCAGCAGGTCGGTCATGGCGGTGGCCGGCGCGGAGCCGCCCACCCGCTCCTTGACCCCGCTCATCACGATCTGGTTCTGCTCCTGCGCCAAGTTGAGCAACACCTTCTGCGCTTCAATGAAGTTGGACATGCCCTCGCCCGCCAGTTCGGTGAGGATGGCGGCCGGGGAATGATGGGGATCAGCCAGCCGCTCGCGCAGCAGGTGCATCACGCTGGCATTCTGCCGCATGGCCAAATCCAGGAGAATTCTTTGCGTGGCGAAAAAGCTGTTGACTCCCTGCTGCATCCAGCCTGACAGCAGGGTAACGAAGGACGACTCCCGAGGATGAGCCCGGGAAGATTCAAACTTGGCAACTGCTGGCATAACCTGCCTCCCTATGCTGCACTGCAGCATCAGCTTTAGGGTAGGACCCCTTCTCCGCCATGTCAATGGCTGACAACTGATTTTTGCGATGCAGCACAGGATACGTCCCAAATTGGGACGTTTATTCCCTTTTTATACCTGCATTTTTGGCGGCAGCCGGCGGCTCGATTGTGCTTTGCAGCATATAACCCGGTATACAATCAGGGGTCGGCTGTGCCAACATAGATGGGTCAGGATTGTTGCGCCGCACATAAGGAAGTATGGCCATGAAACCGGCTGCTGTCGTCGTCAAAAAATATGGGAACCGCCGCTTGTACGACAGCAACGGCAGCCACTACGTCAACCTCGAGGACATTGCCGCCCTCATCCGCGAGGGAAAGGAAGTGCGGGTGGAGGACGCCAAAACGGGCAAGGACCTGACCCGGGTCACCCTTACCCAGATCATCACGGAAGACGCAAAGCAAAGGCCCACCGGTCTGCCGCTGGAACTGCTGCGCGAACTGATTGTCGCCTCCGACCAGGCGCGGCAGGAATTCATCATGTGGTACCTGAAGTCCGCCTTTGATACTTATCAGGCAGTGCAGAACGCGGTACAGGACCGCATCGGCAACATGCAGTCGGCGCTGCTCTCGCCGGTGGAATCCGTAAAGCGCTTTCTGGGCGGAGCTTCCCGACCCCAGCCACCCGACGCCAACGAGGAACTCACCGCGCTGCGCAGGCGGGTAGCGGAATTGGAAGCCCGCCTGAAGAAGCCACCCAAACGAAAACGCCGCCCGACACCGGCCTAGGCGGCGCCTTGCGCCGCAAGCGCTCGCCTAAGGTCCGCTTCTGGACGTTCCCATCCAGTTTTCAGTCAGCACCGCCTGCACTTCACCGGCCGGTGGCGTTCCCAGAAGATTTTTGGCCATAGAGCGCTCCCCGAAGGCGGCGTCGCGGCATCACCAAGGTGGGGGTCATGTATCACTGAAGCGCGGTCTCATTTTTCTTAAGCTGAGGCTCGGGCAGCAGATCAGGATCTTGCTGGCGCCCATGCTCTCGGCAACTAGGTGGCCGTTCGGCTGTGGCGCACTCGCCTGAATAATAAAAGAGGCTGTTATGGCACAACAGCACGAGGTTGAGAGTCTTTCCTGGGGCGACGCCATATTTCTGTATCTAGAACGGGAGGGCGCGCCGCTTCACATTGCCTCGGTGAATGTATTCGAAGGCCGGATTCCACTCGCTTCCTGCCGCCGCTTCATCGAATCCAAGCTGCCGCTTATTCACCGCTATCGCCAGCGGGTGGTGGCCGCTCCTTTCAACATCGGGCTCCCCACCTGGGAATACGATTCCGGGTTTGACATTCGCAACCACGTCCGGGAGATGAAGCTCAAACGCGGCACCATGGCCGAGTTGCAGGCTGCCGCCGGCACAATTCTGACCCGGCGCATGGACCGCGAGCACCCCCTTTGGGATTTCACTGTGTTTCCCTTGGAAGGCAACCGCACCGCCATCCTGACCCGTGTCCACCACTGCCTGGCGGACGGTATTGCCGGAGTCGGGATCATGAGCGTGCTAATGGATCCGGCGCCGGTCCGGCACCGCCTGCCAAGGAAGCCGCGTCCCTTCCAGGCGCCGCCGCCAAAAAGTGACTTGGCTCTGCTGCTGGATGGCTGGGTAAGCACTTATGCTGATCTGGTGCAACGGCTGCTTTCCGCCCAGGAGCAGACCGTGACCCTGGCGCAAAAGGTCATGGCTTCCGGCAACCAGTGGCCTGCCAGCGAGTTCCTGCGGTTGTTGCCGGAACTGGGCACGCCCACTGAACCCTTGCGCTTTAACGTGGTCTGCCAGGGGCCGCAGAAATTCGTCTGGGCCGAGGTTCCCCTGGCGGACATCAAGGCCATTAAAAACTCGAGGGGCGGCACGGTCAACGACGTGGTTCTCGCCCTCATTACCGCCACCGTTCGCCGCTACCTGCAGGCGCACGGCGACCCGGTCAGCGGGCGCCGTTTCCGCATGATGGTGCCGGTGAATGTGCGTAATGGCGCCAATTCGCAGGACCTGGGCAACCGCATTTCCCTGCTGCCGGTAACCGTCTCTCTGGGAATTCGCAACCCGCGCAAACTGCTGGCCGCGGTGCACCAACGAATGGAATTCCTAAAAAGCGCGCACATCGCCGAAATCGTGGGCGTGGCCGGTGGACTGATTGGCATCGTACCTACCGCGCTTCAGGCGGTGGCAGGGCCGATTGCGGGAAAACTGCCTATAACTCCCTTCAACATGGTTTGCACCAATGTACCCGGCCCGCAGTTTCCGCTCTACCTGCTGGGCCACAAAATGATCAGCTGGTACCCATATGTTCCCATCGGCGGCCAGATGGCGGTCAACTGCGCCGTGCTCAGCTACAACGGCATGACCTACTTTGGATTCACCGGAGATGCCCATGCCGCGCCCGACCTTAAGCGCCTGGAAACAATGCTGCAGGCAAGCCTGAAAGAAATGCTGAAGAGCGCCGGCTGCGGGCGGCACAAAGCCGCAGGCCAGAACGGCAATCGAAAACCTGAGCCCAGGCCTGAACGGGTGAAGAGCAAAGCTAGAGCAGCCCCGAGCGAAGCTAACCCGAAAGCGGCCCAACCAGCACCAGTGATTTCCATGCCCAGTCGCAAATCGCTGAGCGTTCTCCTTCGGTCGGCATAGCCCTGAAGGTATTGAATACCACTTGTGGTTCCGGACAGCCGCCTCATCGCAAGAGGAATGAGAAGCGGGTGCTTCACATGCCTATGTGGTGATTCAGGCGATAGCGGAGCGCGCCGCGTCCATGGCCTGGCGGCACAGCCTGCCGCCCAGAAACAGCGTGCTCCATTCCACTCCCAACCAATCACGCCACGAAAGCGGCGACCCGACATTGGACCAGCTTGTGAGCCAGTTCTGCAGACCCTGACGCGCCATGATGGAAACCATGCCCACGTCGCCTGCGCCGAGATCGTGCTGGACGCCATCCAGTGTGAACAACACCTTGCGCAGCATGATCAAGGGCGCGGGCAGGCGAACACCTTTAAAGGCGATGTCTTCCAGCAGGTCGGTGGTGTCCACCGCCTGCGGAAGGCGGGTAAGAGGCAGCCTGGCGATGAAGCGCTCCACGCACTCGCGGATGATCCTCGCCTGCCGGGCGCCGATTTTGCGCCGCTTGCGGCTCAGCGCCTCAATCTGTTGCCGCATGCCGGCTGGATCGCGCAAAGCGGACATGACAAACAGAAGTCCCAGCCGGCGCCGCTGCTCGCGGGTGACGCGCTCGGTGAGCGCCCAATCCAGGATGACCAGCTCGCCGCTTTTTTCGTCATAGAGCAGATTGCCGGCGTGAGGATCGGCGTGAAACAGGGCCCGGCGCTCGGCGGCAAATATGGGCACCGCAATGAAAGCTTCAAGCAGCTGCTCGGAGAGCCGCAAGCGGCGCCACATCGGCAGGCGGCGCGCCGCGTTCGTGATCTTCTTGCCAGGTTCTTCCGTCAAGGCGGTAATGCGCGAGGTGCACAGCGGGCTTATGACGCGCGGCACGCGCACTCCGTAGACGCCGCGATACATTTCCCGAGCTTCCTGGAGCGTTGCCTGTTCGCGGGCAAAATTCACCTCGTGCTGCAGCAGCTCGCGCACATCGCAGAACGTGTCCGTAAGCACTCGCCGCCCGAAGCCGTATTCGCGGTGGCGGGCGCCAAGATATTTCGCCAGCCGCGACAGCAGCTCCATGTCCTCGGCAAAGCACACAGGAATGTAGGGTTTCAGGACCTTGAAGACGCCGCGCTCGCGGCGGCCAAGTTCAGGATTCCACCAGGTAAAACGTGTCACGGCGCTCACACTGGCCTCGGAGAAGATTCCCGGCCTGAGCTTCACCTGGTTCTCCTTCAGCCGCGGGCCCAGATCCCGGAGAATGATTTTGCGCACCTCCGCCGGATTCACGTCCCTGATGCTGTTTTCCAGCTCTGCAAGAGCGCGGCGCAACGGCGGCAGCAAATGGCGGTTGCGCGCCAGCACTTGCCCCAGTTTCTGCAACCCCGGCACCTTGGCGATGAGCAGCAACAGACGCTTTTCGGTAGGAGTATTTGTGGGCAGTTGCCACTGCTCCACCAGCTTGGGCGCGAGGCGGCCGGCCGATAACGTCCAGACGGTGAATTGCATGGCATCCTGCACCAGCACCCGCCAGCTCGCATACTTTTCCGGAACCAGTTCCTCGATGGGCAGGCGCTCCACAATCCACTTCCCTGCCGCTTTGCGCAACATCGGACCCACAGGGCTGCGCAGCGCCGCTTCCACCGCGCCGACCCGCTGCGCTGTGGTGGCGCCGGCAGCGTAAAAAGCGGCCTTCAGCTGTTCCGGGGATCCCGCCCACAACTGTTCGATAGCGGAGGCGTCCGGCATCCTGAAACTCCCTTGCCAGCCGCGGGGTGCGGGCATTCGGCTTCGCCCGGGGCGAAGCCAGTGTACAAGTTCAGACTACACCCAGCTTGAGGTGAGTCCATAATCTCAATTTCTGGAGCGAAGGCGGGCTGTCCCGGCATTTCCCAATCCGTTCTTCCCTTGTTTCAGGCGGAAGCCTTCAGCATTGGCGTGTTGGCCTGCAGGCGGCGCATGCCGCGCAGCCAGCGCTCGTAATCGGTAGCTTTGCGGCGGAAAAATTCGGCCACCTCGGGGTGCGGCAGAATCAGAAAACGCTCCTCCGCCAGGCCCTTTACCACCTCCTCCGCCACCTGTTCCGGCTCCAGCGCATTTTCCAGCAGGAAGGCGCCGCCGCCGAATTCGGCGCGCTTCAGCATGCCGGTGCGGACACCCTGGGGGCAAAGCGCCGAAACCTTGATGCCCTGGTCGCCGTGGGTGATGGAAATCCATTCGGCCAACGCCAGAGCGGCGTGCTTGGTCACCGCGTAGGGGGCTGATCCCAACTGAGTGAGCAGGCCCGCGGCGGAAACGGTTTGCAACAGATATCCTTCGTGACGCGCCAGCATGTGCGGCAGCACCGCGCGCGCTGCATACACGTGGGCCATCACATTCACTTCCCAGCTCCGCGACCATTCGTCATCCGCTGCTTCCACTCCTCCCTTCGCCCCCACGCCGGCGTTGGAACAGAACAGGTCAATGGCTCCGAACTCCCTTATTACCTGCTCTACCAGCCGGACTACTTCCGCCTCCCGGGTAACATTGACCGCGATTGCTTTGCCGCGGATCTCCTTTGCCACCTGCTCGGCGGCCGCCGCCTGAACATCGGCCACGACCACGGCGCGCGCCCCTTCCGAGGCGAACCGCCGGCACAGGGCGCTCCCGATCCCATTGCCGCCGCCGGTGACCACAACCACTTTGCTGTTGATCCGCATAGGACGCTCCTTGCGCACCCACCTGCTGGCTTCGCGGCGTGGGGGAGGCGGGTCAGATACAGCCCTGCCTCTGCGCCAGGCATAGTTTAAAAGGAGCGGTTACTTCCCGCCCATTAGTACACCATTCACGCCCCGATTGCAGTGATATTCCTGGCCCCACGCCAGAGCTAACCGTCGCGGCACATGCAATCGTCTGACGGTGTTTGGGGCAGGCTTTCGCGCCTGGAAAGGGCCAGTCTTACACACACTGCCTCACCGTAGTCACGAGTAGTGCCGGCCGGCGCGGCGGTATAATTTTGCAGGCGCTGCAGGATGCGAAAGTGGCGGAATTGGCAGACGCACCAGACTTAGGAAAATGTACAGCCCTTCCGGCAACCCCTGTGGAATCAGTAAACCGTTGATTGTCCAGCATGATTAGCGGCTGATACCTGCTGGTAGTTGCTGCCACTTTCGGGAAATTTAAGCACAACATAAGCACAACATTCACACGCTACCGGCAGCGTGTAGGCTTTCCCATCTTTCGCGACTAGACGGCTTGGTAACGCCCGTCCGCTTCATCTGTGCAAGGTATTCCTCGTATGTACGCGGCGGCCCATTATACGGCCTCGGCAACCGCTTTAGTCTCAGCCACAGGTCACGGCGGCCCTTTCTTAGCAGGATTGCGCGTAGCTGGCGGTCAGTGAAAGGGTCAGGGTCGGGAAATATCTTGGCTGCTTCCAGATACTTTTCCGTTGCTGAAACAAGGAATTGGGCGGCATACGCCAGCCGCTCCGCGCGGGTAGCGTTAGGGCCGGGCCGCTTTCGCGGACGACCGCCCTTGGCACCATTCCGGCGGGCTGCTGCCTTTTGTGCGGCACTGCCTACAGCGCCGCCCTTGCGCCCAATCTCTTTGGGGTCCCACGCCACGCCTGCGCTTACCTCGCCACAAACAGAATAGCAGAAAAAACCCCAGCTACCAAGCCTTTTGTAATGTTGCAATTACACAATAACTTGTAGGGGTAACACGGCGCTGGGATAGTGGCGAGGTGAAAGCAAATGCACATTTCAGAGTGGAAAGCACGGGGCGCTGAGTTAGCGCAAGCGCACAAAGCACAACAATTTGATATTGCTTACTGGTTGCTGGCGGGCACCGAGTTACAGGTTGACTCAGCCGCTTACGCTGAGGCCGAAAGGCTTTTCCCACAGTACAGCCACCAGACCTTTAAAGAGTGGGTAAACACAGCGCGGGCGTACCCGCAAGCGTATGTATGTGCATACGCTAACCTCACCTTTTCGCATTTTCGTGCGGCCCTCAAGGGCGTAACGCGCCCCTTTGCCCCGGCGGAAACCCCCGCCGAGAGGGCGGCGGTTGAGGTGGCGCGGGCGGCCCGGCGGCAAGAGTGGCTTTCCAAAGCTGAGGCTGGTTGCTGGTCTGTGGCAAGGCTGGCCGGGGAAATACAAGCGGCTGAGTTAAAGGAAAGCCGGGCCGCTACCACTTTGCCCACGCCCACGCCCGAGGAAAAGCCGGTTGAAGAAAAGCCCAACCTACCCACGCCCAAAGAAAAGCCGGTGCCCGAGTACCGGCTGCCGCTTACCAGTAGTCAAGATTTGGCGCTTTACAGGCTGGCCAAGGCACGGGGCATGCACCCCGCCGACCTTGCGGCGTTGGCCGTGGCTGAGTACTTGGAAAGCCACGAGGGCGAGTTAGCGGCGGCTGAGTACACCGAGGACAAGGAAAGGTTGCAGCATATACGCGCACTTAACCGTGCGGCTAAAGGGCCGCTAACTTGTATTCACCAAGTGCGTACCGAGGAAAAGTGCGAAAGGTGCGAGGCCGCACGTGCCGAATACGAGGCCAAGGTTGCGGCTGAAAAAGCGGCTTTCGAGGCGCGGCAAGCCGAGGTTGTGGCCGAGTGGGGTACGCAAAGCGAGGTACGCAAGTCCGAGTGGGATACCCGGTCGGCTGAGGCGGCCACTCTTGAGGCGTGGCACGCCCTCGGGAAAGAGGCGGGCAAGCACTATGCCGCACTGTGCGCATGGCCAGCATTGCACGAGGTTGCCGAGGCGTGGCGCACGCGCTGTGCAATGGCCAAAAGTAAGTGGCACGAGTTAAAAGCGGCTGAGGAAAAAGCGGCTTTCGAGTCGCGGCAAGGTGAGGCCGAGGCGGAAGAGGCCGAGGCGGCGCTGGCCCCCGGCGAGTGCAACGACGAGGGCAAGCACGGCACTGACCTTACTAACGCGGACCAGTGCGACGACTGTGCGACTGAGTTAGCCGGTGTGGCGGCGGCATGAGCGCTTTTTCACAATCCGAAACCCTGCTGCTTGATACCGCCAATGCGGCGGCGCTGGTTGGGGTGACGCCCGGCGTCATTCGCGGCTGGGTCTTGGCTGGCCTGCCATTCGTGCGGGCTGGGCGCGGCGGCAAAAAAATGTTTGCCCGGCGCGACCTCGAAAAGTGGATTGAGCGGCAAAAGGAGGTGGCGGAATGACCACAGCCTTCAATATTCCGGCGGAATTACGCACGCTGCGGCAATGGGTATGCAGCGCGGCGGATAAATGCCCCAAGCAAGTAGACGGCAGGAATGCCGACGTTTCCAAACCAGAAACGTGGAATTCGTTTGACGCTTGCTTGGCAGAGGCCGCTAAGCACAAAGGTTGGGGCGTGGCATTCTGCTTTACCACGGGCGACCCTTATACGGTTGTGGATTTCGACCATGTGCGGAAAGCGGAATCGGGCGACACGGAATCATGGGCGCTTGACATAATCGACGGCCTTAACTCGTACACGGAATTGTCGCGCAGTGGCACAGGCTGGCACGTTATCGTCCGCAGCAAGCGCAACGCGCTTGGCAAGAAAACGGCCCATGTGGAAATTTACGACCACGGAAAATTTGTGACGCTTACCGGCGACGTGCAGCCATTCGTGGGTAGCGAGGAAATTTTCGAGCGCGATAACGAAATTGCGGCGCTGCAAGCGCGGTTAGATACCGAGGCGAAACCGACGGCGGCCCCGGCCAGCGGCGGCAAATCGGAATCGGAGGAAGACTTTAAGCTGATTTGCAAGATACTGGACGAAACCAAGGCCACGAATGCGCAAGCGTTGGCCGCTGAATTCGCAAAGCGATACCCGCAACGGTACGAGGAAAGAAATCGGGTCAAGAAAAATCGCCAAGGCCGCCCGTATATCGAATACACGGCGCTTGCCGTACTGCGGCGGCTGGGCTTACAACCCGACCCGGCGGCGGCAGAGGAAAAGCCGGGCAGCGGCCCCGATGGCGATAAAAT
>DATEJK010000021.1:0-8794 GCA_035278025.1 Terriglobales bacterium
GCCCGACCAGCCAGGCGGCAACGGCTGGCCTTGCAGGACGGTGAGCGAGGCCAGTTTGCCCATAGAGGCGGCGGCCTGACGGGCGATTTGGGCGGTGCCATCGCTGCTGGAGTCGTCCACAAGAAAAATGTGGAGCGATTCGCCCGCCGATTCGAGCAAGGAGGCGATGCTGCGGACAATGACGGCAGCTTCATTGCGCGCGGGAATAATGACGGCAACGCGGCAGCCGGGTTCTGGAGCTGCCACAGGCGCAATCATCTTTCCGATTCGCCAGAAGCCGCCGCGCCCCAGCAGCAGGTAGGCCCAGATGAGGGCGGCAACCGCCCCGGCGATGGTGAGGGTGACCATCGCCGGTGAGTTTACAGGAGAGAATCACTTTTCTTCGATGAAGAGGATCTCATGGCCGTCGGGATCCTTCATACTCAGCCACGTTTCGTTTGCTCTCTGGACTTCGGTGAAGCGAATTTTCCTGATGCGCAGACCTTCGCGTGCCATTCCCAGATGGGTAACGGTGACCCCGATCTGGTTGGGTTGCTGGCCGGCAAAGCCGGCGTCGAAATCAACACAAACCGGCACGCCGGCGATGGCGATGCGGAAGTATTCGCCCTTCTTCTCGTCGAGCACGGGGAATTGCAGCACGTCAACGTAGAAGCGGCGGGCGCGCTCCAGGTTGGCGGTGCGGAGGGTGAAGAAATCAAGCCGGCGGACGGGAAGCGGCAGCGCGATGTCCTTTATGTGGGTAGCGAGGAACCACTGGAAGCCAAAGGCATCCTTCACGCCGGCGCTGCGATCGCCGTAAGGCTTGTCACTGGGCGTTTCAGTAGAAGTGGCTCCGGCGCGCAGGGCGCGCTCATAGGCCGCGTCGGTATCGGGAAGGTAGAGATGCAGGGCGCAGGGCACGGGCTGGAACTGGCCGTGAGCCTCGCCGATCTCCAGCGTGTTGTCGCCGATTTGCATGGTGACGTGCAAAACCGCGCCTTCGGGCGAGCGGGGGACATCGCCCAGAATCTCCGCATCAAAAGCGTCTTTCAGAAATTGCATAAACTGATCGGCGCCGCGGGGATGGAACACGGGCTGGACCGCGGGCGGGCCTCCGGCGGGAGGAGTCCACCTGATGGGGGTAGCGATGTACCACTGATTGCCAAATTTGTCCTTCACGTAGGCCTCACGGTCGCCATAGTCCTGGTCCACGGGCGCAAAGATCGAAGTGGCTCCGGCGGCCAGCGCGCGGGCGTAGGTGGCATCGGCATCACTTACGTAGAGATGGAGTTCGGCGGGCCGGGGCGGAAACTGATCATTGGAGTCGGCGAACTCGATGACATAGCCGCCAAGGTCCGCCTCGGCGTGCATCAGGGAGCCGTCCGGCAGGGGCACGCGCAGGCGCTCTTTGGCGCCGAAGGCGGCCTTCAGGAAGTCGCTGAATTCCGCCGCACCCGGCACGATTAGGTAGGGCGTAATGGTGTGGAAACCTTCGCGAATGTAACTCACGGCTTCGGGCTTGGGTTGAGTAGCCATAGACGGGCTCCTTTGCAATTCGGATTTCAAACGCAGCTTGAATTCGTCGCGGGGGAGGTCGCGGAGGCCGGCGGCCACACTTAGGAGGGGCGCAAGTTCGGCTTCCGCCGAAGGCAGCAGCGCGTCAGGGCGGGCGAGCAGCGCCTGTACCGCCTGATCGAGCTGGTCGCTAAGAGAGCGCTTAGGCATGGGCCCTCCTCATGCGCGCCCGCAGGTTCTCCAGGGCGCGGAACTGCAACTGCTTGACTGCACCATCGCTGCGGCGCAGGTGCTGGGCGATCTCGTGAATGCTCTTTTGCTCCACAAAGCGCATAACCACCACGCGCTGCTGGTCAGGCGGTAACTCGCCGACCAGGCGAAACAGGGTGGCCCGTTCCTCCACTTGGCGCATGGCCACCGGGTCAGGATCGGGGATGTCCTCGGCGGCCGTGGGCAACTCAGTTTCGCGTCCGGCGTGCTGCTCGCGGTCAGCCACGGCATGGGCGGCTAAACGGTAGAGCCAAGCGGCGAAGGGCACGCCCCGCCACTCAAAGCGGCGCAAGTTGGCCAGGGCGCGACGGAAGACCTCGGAGGTGACGTCCTCAGCCTCGGCGCGATTGCGCACACGGCGGACCACGAATGCGTAAACAAGGTCGAAGTTGCGCTCGTAAAGCTCCCCGAAGCGGCTCGGATCAAGCTGCGCCGCCGTGATGAGCTGCCGTTCGTCCTCAGCTTCCAATTTGGGAGCCTTCAACGGTTCTCCCCGCAGGGGTATTCCCTGCCCCATAGAGATTAACCGCAGAGAAGGGCAAAAAGTTACGGTGGGATGAATAATCGTCTGTGCCGCACTGGCTCGGCCTTTCGGCGGCACGACCTAAAGACTTCTGTCCCGGGCTTTATCTCACATCCCCGGCTCAGGACAACATTCGTGAAATCAGCCGGGCTTGGCTACAATGCCAAGCATGTGTTCCTCTTTTGAACGTCGAACCACGAAGCTGATTTTTGCTGTGGTGTTAATCAGCGCGTGGCCAGCATGCGCGCAGAAACAGCTGACGGCCCGGCAAGTAATCGACAAAATCAAAACCCAGATTGGGGCACCGATGGACCCCAACACGGTAGACACCTTCAAGGCCGGAGACCCGGACACTAAGGTGACCGGTATCGTCACCACCTTCATGGATACTTACGACGTGCTGGGGGAAGCAGTGGCCGGGGGCGCCAACCTGATCATTACCCACGAGCCCACCTTCTATAACCACCTGGATCAGACCGCGTTTTTAAAGGGCGATCCGGTATTTGAGCAAAAGATGGCCTACATCCGCGACCACCACCTGGTGATCTGGCGCTTCCACGACGAGTGGCACTGGCGCAAGCCGGACGGCGTTATTGAGGGTTTTACGGAAGCGGTGGGATGGGGAAAATACCGCCAGCCGTACGATCAGAATATCTTTACGCTGCCGCCCACCACGGTGGGCCAATTAGCAGCAGAGTTGCAGGCAAGGCTGAATTCGCGTTCCATAAGGATTGTGGGCGATCCGCTGCTGCGCGTCACCGACGTAGCTTACCTGCCGGGAGCCTCGGGCGAGGACAAAGAATTAAAAGAACTGGAGCGCGATGACGTGCAGGTGCTGGTGGCGGGCGAGTCGCGGGAGTGGGAGACGGTGGAATATGTGCGCGATGCCACCGCCGAGGGCCGGCACAAAGCGCTGATACTGCTCGGGCATGAAGTATCGGAAGAAGCGGGAATGGAGTATTGCGCGCGCTGGCTGCGGCCACTTTTCCCAAGCCTGCGGGTAACCTTCATTCCCGCAGGCGAACCGTTTCAGCGGGTGCCGCGATAATTACTGCGAGTCGCTCCCCGTGCGCTTGAGCACAGGCGGGCTGTCCTTGCCGCCTGTATTCTCGCCAGGCTGCTGGGTGCGGCGCAGGCTGGGCTCGGGCTTGCCGTTCGGATTCTGCACCTTGCGCCGGTTCTCGATGTGCGCCAGGCGGGATTTCACATCCTCAAACTCAGAGGTATCCACCACGTACTCGTTGCGCGCGGGCAGAATCTTCGCAATTTCTTTTTGTGTCTGCGCGGCCCGCGCCGGGGTGGGCGGGTGGCTGTCGAAGGTCTTATCGAGGAACCCGGGCTTCTTCTTCTCCAGGGCCTCCAACTTCTCGAAGAAAGCGGCGAAGGATTGCGGGTCGTAACCCGCTTTGTACAAGTATTGCACGCCCAGGTAATCGGCTTCGGCTTCAAAGCCGCGGGAGAACTTCATAAAGGTAACCGGCAGAGCGAGTCCGGCGGCGCTCTCCACCGCGTAACCAATGCCGCCGCCCACGAAGATAAGAGGAATAGAAGCGATATTGGCCAAATTGCCCCGGGTCTGCTCACGGGCAGCGTGGCAGGCGGCCACATGGGCGATTTCATGCGCCATCACACCGGCCAGCTCGGCTTCATTGTCGGCCGCCAGAATCAACCCGGAATTGACATAGAAGAATCCGCCGGGCAGGGCGAAGGCGTTGACCTGGTCGGAATCAATCACCTTAATGGTGAAGGGCACCTTGGCGTCAGAATTGCGCACCAGGTTCTGACCGACTCTGTTGATGTACTCGCCAATGACGGGATCCTTGATCAGCTTGACCGAGGACTCCACCTGCTGCGCGTACTGGCGGCCCATATTAACTTGGGAGTCAATGCTGTACCAGTTGCCCACCCCTTTATTACAGCCGACATTGCGATGGCCGATGGCGGAGACATCATTGAGGCTGCCGTCCTGAACCTCCTTGGGAACCTGATCCTTCTTGTTGGCGGCAAAAAGGCTGGAAGCAAACAGGCAAATGGTGATCAGCGCGATAATGCGGTGCTTCATACTTTCCCACTCCCGCTGCCGGCGAGGAATCGCCTGGCAAGTCGAACCTCAAGGCGGGCCGGCAGGTCCCGAAGGCAAGAACCCCATACCGGCCAAAGTTATTCTCTACTCTACTCCTAAAACACCTTCTAAGGTTCCGTTTTGAGAGGCTGAAGGTTTGATGACGGGCCCCTACCCAGCGGAGCAAAACTTTCTTTGGGAGGGCTATTTTTGTGCTCCAGAAGCTAGGCCCAAGAAGGCAGTACCTATGGGTTTCGGCACCCAGGCCTTTACAAAAGACCGCCTTTCGCGGCTGGCAAGCCCTCAAATAACCCTCAAACCGTTCAGAGGTTCGCGCTCCAGGATCGTGGTTGGCCTGTGCATTGTTGTGGCATTCAGGTTCTCCGATCGCGTCGGGACCCGACTAGACGGGGGGATGGTTTGGATTAGCAACTCCCCGCCGCAACCTCTGCAGGCGACGCGCGATCGTTCATTTGGCGGGTGCAACTTCCACTCGCCGGTTCAGCGCCCGGCCGTTGGCGGTGGCGTTGTCAGCAACCGGTCTGGTGGCGCCGAAACCCTGGGGAGCCAGGCGGCCGGCATCCACGCTGTGCGCCTTCAACCATGAAATCACCGAGCCGGCGCGATTCTCCGAAAGCGTCTGGTTATGTGCCGCGTTTCCCTGGTTGTCGGTGTGCCCGGCGATGACCCAGCGCGAACCGGGATGATTGTTGAGCAAGCCCAGCACGGCGTTGAGCGCAGGCATGCTGTCCGGCCTGAGCTTGGCGGAGTCGGTATCGAAATGTATCCCATAGACGGTAGCGGAACCCGTCTGCTGGATGGCGCGCTCCAGGTCGGCGGTGCCCTCCTGGTGGCGGTGCAGCTGGATTTCGGCATTTCCGGTCTGGCCTGAAACCAGGTCCACGGGAACGGAATTCTCGTCATAGCCGGGGGCGGCCGCGGTGGCGACCACCAATCCCGCGGGCAATCCGTTTAACTGGCATTTTCCTTGTTGATCGGTAGCGGCCGACCCCAGGCCAGCGCTCACGGTGGCGCCGGAAATAGGTGTGTGCTTGTCCGCATCGGTTACGGTGGCGGCCAGTGAAACCTGATACTTGAATTGGTGCGGGTTCACCAGAATGCGAACGAAATCAATCGCATATCCATCCGGCACCTGAGTCGTGGGGTCGTCGAACAGCAGCTTCACCGTGCCCGATTTCAGCAAGGGCCAGTATTCCGGCAGCAGCCTCAGAGTCAATAGCTTGCCGATGGGACCAGTCTGGTCGAGGGCATTGATGGCGTACTCGAAGCTGGGAATCCGGGTGCCATTCAAGCTGACCTGAAAGTGCGAGTGCATGGGCATAGGCTGAAAATCGTCCACGAACATTTGCACGACCACGGCATCAATTTTGGCAGGCAATGCGTCTACCTTGAGTACGATGGGCGCGGGCATGGTCAACTGGCGCATGCGTTTACAGCCTGCCTCCAGGCTGGCGGTGGTTGCTGCTGGCACGGGCCCTTTAGCCGCCAACTGCTTTTCAATGGCGCAATCTCCCAGCGCGCCACTATAGCCATCTCCCCCACTGGCGGTTACGGCGGTACCTATCATGATGCGGTCCGTCCCGTCGGGAGCGCCCTCGGGAATGTTGTTGACATCGGGCCATCGGTGGGGCGGCGTTGACTTACCGGAAAAAGGATCGAAACCTTGCGGCCAGCCGAAACCGAGGTTGTTGATGTCGCCGGTGCGTACCACCAGGTCCGCTTCCGGGCCGTTTTGCGTCCGCTCATACTTCAGGCCCCAATCGTGCGCTCTGTCTCCCGTGGCAGAAACCGGCACCAAGGGCGCGGCAACCGGAGGGGCAGATAAAGATGACCGTGGCGGCGGCGCTGGCACGAGCTTCCCATCCTTCAGCATCCATCCATACGGCGCCGCCGGCTTGCTGGAACGGGGGGCAGCCGTATGGGAAGGCTTGGAAGGGCTTCCCGAGGCTGCGCCTGCCGCCCCTTTCAGACTGGCAACACTGGATGACGCTTCAATCTCGGCGGCTTTCTGCTTGACGCGATGCACCACGTAAATGACGGCCATGGTAGTTGCAATTGCGAATAAGAGCACAATCACGATCCCTGCAATGACCACTTTGGGAAGCCACGACACCGATTTGGCGGGTGCAGGGACGGCTTGGGCTGCCGGTTGAGTCCCCCCGCCGGAGGCCGGACCACCGGCCACCGAGTGCTTTGGCTGGTCCACGTCCGTCCGCGTCGCAACCGCTGGGGTCGCTGAAGCCTCAGAGGGAGCGCCACAGCCGGTGCAAAATTTCGCACCCGTGGCGATGGCTGAGCCGCACTTCGTGCAGAAACGGCGCGGGCCGACCGCTTCACGCTTGGCGCTGCTCCGCGCACCGCATTCCGTGCAAAACGCAGTTCCTTCCCCGAGTGTGGCCCCACAATGTTCGCAAATCGTGCCCATCAAGTCCTCCGACGACAAGCTTTCCCGATCAGTGGCGTTGCGGCTGCCCTGGCGCGGCGCTGAAACTGTAATCGCCCACGTATCTGTTGGAACGAACCTGGATCGTGTATTTTCCGCCGGCGGCCAACGTCCAGTCGCCGTGAGTGAAATTCAAATCCCAAAAAAGATGATCACTTGTATCGCCAGGCATGGTTGCCCTGATATCGAGCTTGGGACAAGATCCGCCGCACTTGCCCTCAATGTGTACCGTGGTTCCGGAACTTGCGGTGAAGTCATAGAACTGCTGCTCGCCCGCAGCAGTGACGTGGCCGGCCCCGCGAGCAGGAACGCCCGGACCAACGGTGAAAGGCAGGCGCACCGAAAAATGGTGGTCGGGAGGAACTGGGTGTATCCAGAAGCTGTAGCGGGAGGAAATGTTGGACTTATCCGTGAAAGCAATTAAGCGATAGGTGCCGGTTGCGGGCAGCACCACGCGCCCGATATCGGCGTAGCAGTTGCCGATCACGCCTCCGAGAAGTTTATCGTCTGGGGCGCGCAGGTCAAAACTGGGTTGAGCGCCTTCACACGGGCCAAGCGCCACGTAGATCACTTCGCCCGCCTGGCCGGAAAAGGAGTAGGACTGCTTCTGTCCCAAATCCTTGATAGTGCCTGCCCCCCGGCCCGGGTGATCGGGCGAGACCATGTCGCCAACTTTGATCGAATATCGATCGAAGGATGCCGGGCGCAGGGTAAAGCTGTAGCGGGCCGCGGCTCCGTTGGCGCTTGCGATGAGGCGATAGGCGCCGCCCTTGGGCAAGTTAACCGGGCCGAAGTCTCCGCAGCCGATGCGGCCGCCTATAATTCTTTCGTCGCTGGCACGGACCTCAAAACTAGGCGCCACACCCGAGCACGGACCCGCGCTCACATAAATATCGCTCGGCGCCGTCAGAGAGAACGAGTAAACCTGCTTTTCTCCGGCATGAGTAATGACGCCAGCGCCGCGCGCCGGATGATCGGGCGAAACCGTGTCGCCCATCTTAATGGCAAACTGGTCAGGCGCGGGTGAAGAAGAGGCGGACGTAGCGCTGGCCGCGGTCGTCCCACCCCCGCCAAAGGCGCCTGGTCTGTTCTCAGGGATCCCGACCGAGGCCACAGCGAAGGCCGGCATGCCGGTAATGGCAACATCGAAAATGCAGTTGTCCAGCGTGGGCTGGCGGCGCACGCCCACAGCCCGGCAGATGGCCTCGGCCTTGGAGCGCACGGCCGAGGAGAACGGGGACTTGCCCGCATCTTCATGGGGAAAGCTCAGATCGGTAAATTTGGCTGTGCTTTCGCCGGGCCAGTAGTGAAACAGCGACTCGGAGGGCTTGATGCGCCAGCTGTTGCCGACCTGCTTGTAGAGTCTGTCCACAAAATCGGAGTCGAGACGGCCGATCATGGTCCCATCCCGGCCGACGAGGTTGTGTCCTGAGCCGTCACCCGTGCCCAGCAGCCCCGATAGTTTCGGCGTTTCCGCCGCACTGGGGAGAAAAGTGTAATTCAGGAAGTCGCCGACTTGGGTGACTGTGAGGCTGCCGCCTGAGCGCCAGCGGATATTGACGGTTCCGCCATGGCGTTGCAGCAAACCGCCATGCGGCAGCCGTTTCTCAACATCCAGTTCCCCCACCGGCGCGCCGTTCACGACCAGGAATGCTGGCTCGCGGGCGTAGACTCCCACCTGGTCGCCATCCACCTTTGCCGCGATCGCGGTGTTGACTGCAACCAAATCTCCCCACGGCTGTTGCCGGGCCTGAATCACGTACTTGCTATCGGGCGACGTGGCAACCAGGAACTCTCCCGCCACCTGGAAATCGAAGTGCAACCCCGTGATCGTGTCCAGATGCGGTTCTCCGTGACCCCCGCCCGGACCGTTGCCACCCGGACCATTGCCCCCTGGACCGTTGCCACCCGGACCGTTGCCACCGGGACCATTGCCGCCTGGACCGTTGCCGCCAGGACCATTGCCGCCTGGACCGTTGCC
>DATEJK010000022.1:0-3076 GCA_035278025.1 Terriglobales bacterium
GTAGCTGGTAGTTGGTGAGGAACTGAGATCCAAACTACTGACTACCAACCTTCCAACTACCGTTTTCCCAGAAATTCCGCCAAAGCAGCCGCCACTTTTGCCTGTTCGCAGCCTGGTCCCAGGTGCCCGCAATCGTTCTCCAGCACCAGGGTCTGAGCGCCCTTCAGCTTGGCAAAGCTGAGCGCAGGCCCGGGGGTGACCATGTGGTCGTGTGCGTCCACGATGATCAGCATGGGAGCCTTCACCGCCGCCGAAGCTTTTTGCATGGAACCGCCAAAGGGCGCGCTCACGTCCAATCCCATCATGGCTTGCGCCTGGCGGATGCGGTCGTTGCTGTCGAAGTGGGTGTCCGCCGGCTTCTTGAGCGAATCGAAGAACTTCTCCCGCGTCATCTCCCGGTTGTAGTGCTCGGGGGTGGAGAGCGCCAAGTCACTGATCTGCTCCACCTCGCGCGGCACCGGCGGCTGGGTGTAATTGCCTTCTTTCCACAAAGGGTTCTGCTCCACCGCATCAATCATGGTTTGCCACAGCAGCAGGTCGTAAGGGGCAAGGCGCGGCGAGCCTACGATGGGAATGGCTTTGTCCATAAAGTCCGGGTAGGCGACCACCCACTGAAAGGTCTGCATGCCGCCCATGGAAATGCCCATCACGGCGTGAACGTGGGTAAGGTGAAGCACTCGTGTTGCAAGCTCATGTTCGCTCTCCACCATGTCGCGGATGGCGAACTGGGGAAATTTCATGCGCGGCTGCGCCTGGCTGTTGGAAGGCGAAGAGGAAATGCCGTCGCCCAAGGCGTCCACCGCCACCACGAAATACTTGCTGCTGTCCACCAGTTTGCCCGGGCCGATCAGTTCGACCAGGTCCTGGGTGCGCCCTCCAAACCAGGTGGGAAAGAGCAAGGCATTGGATTTATCGTCGTTGAGCTGGCCGAAGGTGCGATAGCCCAGGCGGCAATCGCGGATGACTTGCCCATTCTGGAGCTTCAGGTTGCCGATGTTGGCGAACTGTTGTGCGCCGGAGGTAGGCGGAGTCTGTGCGCTGGCGGTCACCAGCAGGGAAAGCAGGGCAATTAACAGACGCAGTGTTTTCATAGGCATTACGGGTTGGCATTTTAATACGGTCGCGACCGCCGTCGCCGTCCGTCGAATTTGAGACCAAGACGGCCGGACCAGTAGCATTACCCCTTTCATCTACCAAAACCTGTAGCGACCCTATGTAAATTGGTGTACCCTTCACAACTAACAAATCTAAGTTGTTGATGCCCTCGGATTTGGCTGCTTAATCCTCAAGCAAATTTGGGTTACTCAATTGCAAAGTAGCAGGCCAAATCTCCCAGGGCCCCATTTTGTCACCAAAATTGATAGGAGCGCCGGATGCGCATCGCTAAGCTCATCTCCGTGTTGGCAGTCGCTGCTTTGCTAAGTTCCTACCTGTGCGCCCAGACGGGCACGTCATCCTTGCGCGGCACCATAACCGACCCCAAGGGGGCGGTGATCCCCGGGGCGACGGTAACCCTGTCTAATTCGCAGACGGGCTACACTCGCACAACTAAGACGAATTCGCAGGGGCTGTATCAGTTCCTCGAAGTTCTGCCGGCTACCTACAAGCTGTCGGCGGCGGCCAGCGGCTTCGCCACACTAGCCCAGGACAAGGTAACTCTGATGGTCAATACGCCGGCCACATTGGATTTGCAGATGCAGGTGGCGGCTCAGGCGGTCACGGTGGAGGTAACGGGCTCCGCGCCCCTGGTTAACACAACCGATGCTACCCTGGGGCACGCCTTCAACAATGCCCAGATCCAAAACCTGCCCTTTGAAGGCCGGGACCCGACTGGAATTTTGAGCCTGCAGGCGGGCGTGACTTACACCGGCAACAACGAACAGGGGATGCCGAGCAGCGAAGATAGCCGCAGCGGCTCCGTGGCCGGCGCGCGCAGCGACCAGGCCAATATTGTGATTGACGGCGTGGACAACAATGACCCTGTCCTGGGGCAGGCCTTCCAGGGGGCGCTGCGCCCCACCCTGGACTCGCTGCAGGAATTCCGCGTTACCACCACCGGGGGGAACGCCGATGAGGGCCGTTCCTCGGGCGCCCAGGTGGTGATGGTGACCAAGAGCGGCACCAATGACTTCCACGGCACGTTGTACGAATACCATCGTCCGACTTTTACTACGGCCAATGACTGGTTCGTGAAGAACGCGCAACTCGGCTCTGGCCAGCCCAACATTCCCGGCAAGCTGATTCGCAACACTTTTGGCGGCTCCCTCGGCGGGCCCATCAAGAAGGACCGGCTGTTCTTCTTCGCCACCTACGAAGGGCAGCGTCTGCGGGAGAACACCTCCATCGTGCGCACCGTGCCCAGCGCGGATTTGCGCAACGGGTTCATCAGCTACATCAGCGATACGGGCAGCGTGGTGCGCCTGTCACCTACCCAGATTGCAAGCATGGACCCGACGTGCGGCACGGTGACGGCGAGCCATCCTATAAACACATGCCCGCTGGGACCGGGTCCGAATTCGGCGGTGATGCAGATTTTCAAGCAGTATCCCATGCCCAACACGGACATTGTGGGTGATGGCTTTAACTTTCGCGGCTACCAATTCACCGCCGGCGCTCCCGCCAAGCGCGACACCTACATCGTGAAACTGGATTACAACCTCACTCAGAACGGAAATCACCGGCTTTTCCTGCGCGGCAATCTGCAAAACGACAGCGTCGCCGGCCTGGGAAACGACGGCCCCGAGTTCCCGGGAGATCCCCCGAACCTGACCTATTTGAACAACAGCAAGGGGATCGCGGCTGGCTACACCGCCATCTTGCGCGACAACCTGATCAACAATTTCCGTTACGGCTTCATTCGGGAAGGCTTTGACAACGTGGGCCTGCAGAATTCGCCCTTCGTGAATTTCCGCGGCCTTAACGACCTCAACGGCCAAACCCCCACCTCCCGGGTGATCGTGCCCATGCAGAATTTTGTGGACGATGTGACCTGGACGAAAGGCCGGCACACCTTCCAGTTTGGCGGCAATCTGCGCATCATCAACGACGAGCGTGTGGGCAACACCGACTCCTACAA
>DATEJK010000023.1:0-8341 GCA_035278025.1 Terriglobales bacterium
GCCATTAAAGTTACGCCCGCCTGTAATGCTGGCCAGCGGAGTGGGGTCTCTGGCCGGCGCAACTTCTGATTCTTATCAACTTGGCGCTTGAAGGGCCGCGCGCCTTAGCACGAGGACAAACCGCAGAGCGAGTGATGCCGCAATCGGACCATCCGTTTAGCCACAAGCTGCTGTTCGGACTACTGCTTCTCCTGGTGGGTTCCGCCGCGTACCTATATCCCTTTCCCCAGCCCAACGTGCTTTATGCCGGGGTAGTGCTGCTGCACACCCTGGCGGGGGTAGTGCTTGCGGTTCTTTTGGTGCCGTTTTTGTGGCGGCGACTGCGGGCGCAAACCTTGACCGGAAGAGCGGGATGGCTGCTGCTGGCCGGAGGCGCTGCCATCGGGCTGGTGCTTATCTATACCGGCACGCCGCGCGAGGATTGGAACTGGCTTTACCTGCACATTGTGCTGGTGCTGGCGGCGGTGGCCTTGCTGTTCGCTGATTGGGCGGGAAGGCGGGGCTGGCTTCAGTCGCTGCCGGGCGCGGTCATGGTGCGACCGGTGCTGGCGCTGGCGGTGCTGGCCGGGCTAAGCGCGGGCGCCTGGTATCAGCGCAATGTGAACTGGCGAAGCAGCTTGCGCATCCAGAACCCGCCGAACGCGCCGGCCACCATGAACGGCGAGGGCGACGGTCCCACAGGGCCATTTTTTCCTAGTTCGGCGCAGGTTTATGGCGGGCAGAAGATTCCCAGCAAGTTCTTCATGGAGTCTGATTCCTGCAAGCGCTGCCATGAGGATATTTACCGCGAGTGGTACAGCTCGGCGCACCACTTCTCGTCGTTTAACAACCAGTGGTATCGCAAAAGCATTGAGTACATGCAGGACGTGGTAGGCACGCGGCCTTCAAAGTGGTGCGGGGGCTGTCACGACCCAGCCGTGCTCTACAGCGGCATGATGGACACGCCTATCCGCAAGATCATTCACACCCCGGAAGCCCAGGCGGGGCTGGGCTGCATGATGTGCCACTCCATCGCGCGCGTGAAGAGCACGATGGGGAACGGCGACTTCTACCTGGAATATCCCAGGCTGCACGCGCTGGCCGCCAGCAAAAACCCAGTGATTCGCACGCTGCACGATTTCCTGGTGAACCTGAATCCGGAGCCGCACCGGCGGGTGTTCCTGAAGCCGTTCATGCGCAGCCAGACGGCGCAGTTCTGCTCCAGTTGCCACAAAGTGCACCTGGACGTTCCGGTGAACCACTATCGCTGGGAGCGCGGCTTCAACGAGTACGACAACTGGCAGGCGAGCGGCATCTCCGGGCAGGGGGCGCGCTCTTTTTATTATCCGTCGAAGCCGGCGGAATGCCAGGACTGTCACATGCCCCTTACCCGTTCCAAGGATGCGGGCAACATTGACGGCTTTATCCATTCCCACCGCTTCCCGGCGGCCAATACGGCGCTGCCTACGGCGAATGAAGATGCCAAGCAGTTACAGGTGGAAGAGGATTTCCTGAAAAACGGCATCGTGAACGTGGATATTTTCGCGCTGTCCCCGGACGAAGCGGGCGCCGCGGGGAAGAACGTCGCCGTGGCCCTGCCGGGCACGCCGCAGCTGGCGACCACGTTTGCGGTGGGGGAGGAATCCGCGTCCAATCTGCCGCGGGGCGAAGTGGGCGAGGTGCGGCCGATTACGGCGCCTCTGAACCGGGTGCTGCCGGTCCTGCGCCGCGGCGATACCGACCGCGTGGATGTGGTGGTGCGCACCAAAAAGGTGGGCCACTTCTTTCCCGGCGGGACCGTGGACGCCTTCGATACCTGGCTGGAACTGAAAGCCACCGACGACCGTGGCCAGATCCTGTTCTGGAGCGGCATGGTGGAGGACAATGGCAAAGGGCCGGTTGACCCGGGAGCGCACTTCTACCGCTCGCTGCAGGTGGATGAGCACGGCAACCCCATCAATAAGCGCAACGCCTGGGCCACGCGCTCAGTGGTCTACGTCCACCTGATTCCGCCGGGCGCGGCCGACACGGTGCATTACCGGCTACACATCCCGGAGAACGCGGGCAACAAGATCACGCTGCAGGCTCGCTTGTGCTACCGCAAGTTCTCCTGGTGGTTTACGCAGTTCGCATTTACCGGCGTGCCCGACCCCAGGCAAGCCCCTGACCACACGCCCGACTACGATGACACGCACTACCTGCTGGATGGCCCGGCGCATGATGTCTCAGCTAAGGAACAAATGATCCCCAACCTGCCCGTCGTGGCCCTGGCCGAGGATGAGGTAACGCTGCCGGTGGTCTCGCACAGCGCGCCCAAAGCCGAGCCCAAAGTGGCGCTCGAGGGAGCTGACTGGCAGCGCTGGAACGACTACGGAATCGGCCTTCTGCTGCAGGGGGACTTGAAGGGAGCGGCGGCGGCTTTCCAGCAGATCACCGAGATTGACCCCAGGAATCCGGACGGCTGGGTGAACATTGGGCGGGCAGCGCTGCAGGAGGGCGACTTGAGCCGGGCCCGCACGGTGCTGAAGAAAGCGCTGAGCCTTGCTCCACGGCTGGCGCGGGCGCATTATTTTTATGCCGAAACGCTGCGCGACGAAGGCCATTACGACCAGGCGGAACAACATCTGCGGGCGGTGCTGGTACAGTATCCGCGGGACCGCGTGGTTCTCAACGACCTGGGGCGCATCCTGTTTTTGCAGCGGCGCTATCCGGACGCGGTGAAGGTGCTGAACTCAGTGCTGGCGATTGACCCCGAAGATCTCATGGCGCATTACAACCTCATGCTTTGCTATACGGGCCTGGGCGATACCAAGGACGCGCACATTCACCAGGTGCGCTATTTGCGGTTCAAAGCGAACGAGGCGGAACAGACGATTACCGGCCCCTACCGGCAGCTGCATCCTGACGACAACAACGAGCGGCAGGCGATTCACGAGCACGTGTCGGTGCCGCTGGCGCTGCTGAAGCAGGCCTCGCATGACACCTATGAGGGTTCCGCGGCGGGAGCCGGCCGGTGAGGAGAGCCGCAGGGGCTAAAGCCCAAACAATTTTTTATGGGCTGTTCGCACGGCTGAAGCCGTGCGCTTTCACGGTGATCCGAGAGCTGATTTCGAATGATGGCGACCAGGGGGCTGAGCGAGGCGCAGCAAAAGAGGCGCCCAGCCGGGGGCGGCTGGGCCCACGTATTCTTGGGGGGCTCACGCTGACGTTGCTGATGGCCGGCTTGGCCGCGGCGCAGAGCAAATCGCACATTCACTTCACCGACATAACGGCAAGGGCGGGCATCCGTTTCATCCACAACAACGGCGCCTTCGGCAAGAAGTGGCTGCCGGAAACCCTGGGTTCGGGCTGCGCCTTCCTTGACTACGATAACGACGGCTGGCCCGACGTCCTGCTGATCAATTCCGAAGATTTTCCCGGACACAAGATCGGCCCCGGTGTTCCCACGCTGAAGCTCTACCATAACAACCACAATGGCACCTTCACCGATGTGACCCGGCGTGTTGGGCTGGCCGTGCCCATGTACGGCATGGGAGTGGCGGTGGGCGACTACGACAACGACGGCTACGACGATATTTTTGTTACCGCGCTCGGCCAGAGCCACCTCTTCCACAACAATGGCAACGGCACGTTTAGCGACGTGACCAAGGCGGCGGGACTGTGGGGGCCAGAAGAATTTTCCACGGGTGCGGCCTGGGTGGATTACGACCACGACGGACTGCTCGATTTGGTGGTAGCCAATTATGTGCAGTGGTCGGAGAAGGGCGACCTCTACTGCACGCTCGACGGCAGCCACAAATCCTATTGCACACCGGAGTCGTATAAGGGGGCTTCCCTGCGGCTGTGGCACAACCTGGGCCACGGCAAGTTTGAAGATGTTACGCGCAAAACCGGGCTGTTCGATCCGACTTCCAAGAGCCTGGGCATAGCGCTTCTGGATTACAACGGGGACGGCTGGCCCGACATCCTGGTCTCCAACGATACTGAACCCAACAAGCTCTACGTGAACATGCGCAACGGCACGTTTCAGGAGCGGGGCATGCCGGCGGGCATCGCTTACAGTGAGAATGGAGTGGCCCGCGCGGGCATGGGCGTGGACGCCGCCGATTACGACCACTCCGGACACCCCAGCGTGCTGATCTCCAATTTTTCCAATCAGATGCTCTCGCTGTACCACAACGAAGGCAACGGCCTGTTCATAGATGAGGCGCCGCAGTCCACGATTGGGCGAGATAGCCTGCTGACTCTGGGATTCGGCTGTTTCTTTTTCGATTACAACCTGGATGGCTGGCCCGACATTTTTGTGGCCGACGGGCATATCGAGAGCCAGATCGAGAAGGTGCAGAAGCGGGTGAAGTTCGAAGAGCCGCCGCATCTGTTCCGCAACCTGGGGGGAAGGAACTTCCAGGAAGTTACGCAGCAGATGGGGGCGGCGTTCGCCCGCCCGAAAGTGGCGCGGGGCGCGGCTTATGCCGACATTGATAACGATGGCGACCTGGACATTCTGGTAACCACCAATGCCGGTCCCGCCTACCTGTTCCGCAATGACGGCGCTACCAACAACAGCCTGCGCCTCAAGCTGGTGGGCACCAAGTCCAATCGGGACGGCATTGGAGCGGTGGCACACGTAACCGTAGCCGGCATAAAGCAGGACCAGATGCTGCGCAGCGGCTCCAGCTACCTGTCGCAGAGCGAACTGGTGCTGACCTTCGGCCTCGGCCAGCACGCCAAGGCGGATTCGGTGGAGATCAACTGGCCCAGCGGGCAGGTGGACAAGCTCAGCAACGTGGCGGCCGGGCAGACGGTGACGGTGAAAGAAGGGAGCGGCATCGTCTCCACCCGGAAATTCGCCAAGCGCTCGGAATAGAATTAAACTTCCTGCACCACATGAGCGCGTCATCTTTTTCTCGAAATGCGGTTCTTTTTGTGCTGGTTGGTCTCGGCTTGATCGCCGCGCGAGGCCTACCCTCAACTCCTCCGAGCAGCGCAACCACTCAGGCGAACCGGCTGAATAACCTGGGCGTTGGCTACATGAACCAGCAGGGCTTCAAGAAAGCGCTGCAATATTTTCAGCAGGCGCGTGCAGCCGACCCAGGGCTGGAAGCGGCGAAGGTCAACGAGGCGATCGCCCTTCTCAACCTGCAGCAGATCGAGCCGGCGCGGCAAATCCTGCTGGAAGTGGTGAAGGCCGAGCCGCGCGACGCGCGCGCCTGGTACAACCTGGGCCTGCTGTACCGCGGCGATAACCAGCCCAAGGCTGCGCTGGACGCCTTTCAGCATGCCGCCGAGCTTGAACCCAAGGACGCCGACAGCCACTACTTCCTGGGCACCTTGTACATGCAGCTGAAGGAATTCCTCCAGGCCATCGCCGAGTTTCAGAAAACGCTGCATCTGGACGCCTACCATGCCTCCGCCGAGTTCGGACTGGCCCGGGCCTACCAGCAATCCGGGAACATGGCGGAAGCGCGAGTGCGGCTGGCCAAGTTCCAGCAGATCACCAAATCCAAGCTGGGCGCGGCCATGAGCGTGGCTTACGGAGACCAGGGGCCGCTTTCGCTGGCGGAGAGTTCGTCGGCCGCCGTGGAAGCCGTGCCGGCACAGATTCCTGTGCGCTTTGTTGATGAAACCAGGCAGTCAGGATTGGCGGTTGCCGGCCGTCCTGGCGCCGCACCGAAAACCTTTGCCGAGTTGACCGGCCCGGGCGCCTGCCTGCTGGACTACGACAATGACGGCAAAATTGACATCTTTGTAGCCAGTGGCGGCAAAGAGGGCGGCATGGCCCTCTACCACAACTTAGGAGAAGGGAAATTCGCCGATATCACCGAGGCCACGGGCCTCGATCCGAAAGCCGGGGCGAACAGCTGTGCGGCGGGCGATTACGACAACGACGGCTACACTGACCTGGCGGTCGGTTTCAATGGCCACGTCGCCCTGTATCACAACGAAAAAGGCGCTAAGTTCACCGACGTCACAAAAGCAGCTGGCATTCAGACCGGCGGGCTGCCCATGGGCATGACATTTATTGATTACGACCATGATGGCGATCTCGATCTGTACATTACGCGTACGCCGGAACATCCCAGGATGCCCGCCAGCGCCACGGTGCCAACCACCAATGTATTGTGGCGGAATAACGGCAACGGCACCTTCAGCGAAGCAACCGACGCGACCGGCCTAAGCGGCAGCGGTTCGGGCACGGCTGCCGTAGGCACGGATTTCAACAATGACCGCGCCATCGATCTGGTGTTGACGGGCTCACGTACGACGATCTATGCCAATCCGCGCGAAGGCAAGTTCCTTGCTCTTCGGCCTTTTCTGGAAACCATGCCCGACCCAGCCACGGGCGTCGCGGTGTTCGATTTCGACAAAGACGGCTGGATGGATCTGGCATTCACACACCTGGTGGCACCGGGGCTGACGCTGTGGCGAAACTTGCAGGGTGAAAAGTTGGAGCAGGTCAAATTGCCCCAGGTTGGCTGGCTTCAGGCGCGCGGCGTGGCCGCGCTGGATTATGACAACGATGGCTGGATTGACCTGGCTGCCGTGGGCGAAACCAAAGATGGGCGCGGCGAGGTGCGCCTGTTCCGCAATGAGGGGCCAAAGGGATTCCGAGATGTGAGCTCCGAAGTGGGCCTAGATAAAATTCAGCTGAAGAACCCGCAGGCGCTGGTCACTGGGGATTTCTGGGGCGACGGCTCCGCCGACCTGTTGATTACCCAAAATCATGGCCCGCTGGTGCTGCTGCGCAACCAGGGCGGCAATCACAACCACTGGCTGCGCATCGCGCTCAAAGGTCTAAACGACAACAAGAGTGCTATTGGCACCAAAGTGGAGGTCTTCGCCGGAGCCCTGCATCAGAAATTTGAAGTGCAGGGCGGCTCCGGCTACCTGGGGCAGAACGCGCCGGAAATCATCGCCGGCCTGGGCTTGGAAACCAGCGCCGACGTGGTGCGCATGACCTGGCCCACAGGCGTGGTGCAGGACGAGGTGGAGATCGCCGCCAACGCGCAGAAGAACATCCTGGAAATTGACCGCCGTGGAAGTTCCTGTCCGGCGTTGTTCGCCTGGGATGGATCACATTACGAATTTGTCGCCGACATGATCGGCGCGGGCGTGGTGGGGCATTGGGTAGGCCCGGGCGAGCGCAACATTCCGCGGCCGACGGAGTACGTAAAGCTCGATGGCGACCGCGTGCGCTCCCGCAATGGCAAGCTCAGCTTCCGTTTCATGGAGCCGATGGAGGAGGTGGTTTACTTCGACCAGGCCAAGCTGCTGGCCGTTGACCATCCCGCGGGCGTGCAGGTTTATCCCAATGAACGCTTTCTGAGCAATCCGCCGTATCCGGCGTTTAGGGTAGTTGCCAGCCACAATGCGCAGCCGCCGGCCGGCGCCTGGGATGGGCACGAGCGCAACGTGCTGCCGAAATTGCTGGCGCAGGATCACCGCTACGTTACCGGCTTCAAGCTGCTTCCGTTCATGGGCTTTGCCGAACCGCACACGCTGGAACTGGACCTGGGCAAACCCTTTGGCGGGGGACCGCTGCGCCTGCTGGCCACCGGCTACATTGACTACTTCAGCGCCAACGGAATGTACGCCGCCTACCAGTCGGGAATCCGGCCGGTGGCGCCCTACGTGGAGGCGCAGACGGCTAACGGCAAATGGGTGCGGGTGCTGGATGACATGGGTTTTCCGGCGGGTCTGCCGCGCACCATGGTGGCTGACCTGAGCGGGCGCTTGCCAGCGGGCACGCGCCGCATCCGCATCAATACCAACCTGCAGATTTACTGGGACCAGATGCTGTTCGACCGCACTGACGACCGCAGCATATCCACCCGTGTCACGCCCCTGCCGCTGGTGGGTGCCAAGCTCGATTATCACGGCTACCCGCGGCAGGTGACGCAGAGCCTGCCCGGCGACATCAAGTTCGTGTACGACGACGTCAGCCCCACCGGGCCTTATGCTCACGAGGCCGGGGACTATACCCGCTACGGCGACGTTCTGCCGCTGCTCACGCAGGCGGACGACCGCTTCGTGGTGTTCGGCTCCGGGGAGGAGGTGGCGCTCGACTTTGACGCCAGCCGCCTGCCATCTTTGCCGGCGGGGTGGAAGCGCGACTATTTCTTCATGGCCAATGGCTACGAGAAGGATATGGACTTCTATGCCGCCGACGCCAACACAGTAGCTCCTCTGCCGTTTCACACCATGGGCGTCTATCCCTACGGCAAGGGCAAATCGTATCCGCAAGATGACGGACACTTGAAGTATTTGCTGCAGTACAACACGCGGCAGGTGAGCGGAGATGAGCCGAAGTCGTACCAGTTCCAGTTTGCAAAGCCTTAAGGCAGCGGTGGTGGAGAAAAGC